>JBBRXA010000004.1:0-109911 GCA_038248855.1 Bacteroidales bacterium
ACTCCGTTTTTCTCATTTTTAAAATACTGGAAAGTAAGTCCATCAGAATACAGAAAGCTGGTAATCGGGCTATTGGCATTTTCATTGTTTAACAGTTCGGATGTTTTTCTCTTACTGCAGGCAAAACAATCGGGTCTTAATGACACAATGGTCATAGGCGTTTATATTTTCTACAATCTGATTTACGCATTATTTGCGTTTCCCATAGGAATCCTTGCTGACAGAGTCGGGCTTAAAAAAATCCTCATTACAGGCCTTGCCCTGTTTGCACTGGTATATTTAGGGATGTCAGTAAATAAAAACCTGTATTTCTTTTTTGGACTTTTTTTTCTTTACGGTGTTTATGCTGCAGCAACGGAAGGAATTTCGAAAGCCTGGATTTCCAATATCTCCGACAGAAAAGATACAGCAACCGCAATAGGAACATTTACGGGGTTACAGAGTATTTGCACAATGATAGCAAGCTCCTTAACAGGGCTTATCTGGTTTTGGCTGGGAGCTAAAATCGCATTTATGATAACAGCCGGAGTAACTGTATTAGTTCTGGTCTATTTTCTGACAATTCCGAAGCCCATGTTAAAATAAGACTTTGGTCAGGCCCTCAATTGAACAATTTGGAATGTAAATCCTTAATAACAGAAATACCTGACCATGGCAGAATTAAAAACGAAACAAAACAATGCTGACATTAATGAATTTGTCAACTCGTTCGCTGATACGGAGGAAAAGCGCAAAGACAGTTTTGAATTAATAAAACTGATGCGGGATTTTACAGGGCATGAGCCAAGAATGTGGGGGTCATCCATCATAGGATTTGGCAGTTACCATTACAAATCAGAGAGAAGTCGCCAGGAAGGAGACTGGCCCCTGATAGGTTTTTCACCGCGCAAGGCGGCTATTTCTCTGCATGTGTACACCGGAGCTAAAGAGCATGAGCACCTGTTGGAAGGGTTAGGTAAGTTTAAAATGGGAACAGCCTGCATCTACATCAAGAAGTTATCTGACATCAATCAGGATGTTCTCAGGCAACTAATGAAAGCAACTATTGATTTTCTGCAATCGAAGTTCAATAAATAATTAAATGATATGGACAGGGCAAGGCAAACCATGGCAAAACCTGTAACAATAAAGGAGCTGCCACCGGAAGAGCGTGATGAACTGCTCACAACGCTGAAATCACGCTTTGAGAAGAACATTAACCGCCATAAAGATCTTGAATGGGCCAAGGTACAGGCAAAGCTGAATCAGCCAGCCGGCATTGAAAAAATGTGGTCACTCAATGAAATGGAAAGAACAGGGGGTGAACCGGATGTTATTGGTCTTGATCAAAAGACTTGCGAATTCATTTTTTATGACTGTTCACCGGAAAGCCCTAAAGACCGCAGAAGTTTATGTTACGACCGCGAAGGGCTGGAATCTAGGAAAGAACATAAACCGGAAAACAGCGCCAAAGATGTGGCAGCCGATATGGGCATTGAGATATTAACGGAGGAACAGTACCGGGAGCTACAAAAGCTTGGACATTTCGATTTGAAAACGTCGAGCTGGGTGAAGACACCTCCGGCGGTCAGAAAGCTCGGAGGTGCACTGTTTTGTGACCGCAGGTATGATCGTGTATTCGTTTATCACAACGGTGCAGAATCTTACTACGCCGGCAGGGGGTTTCGTGGCTCCCTGAGGGTCTGAATCCGAACATTGAATTTCTGAATTACCACGCAACTAAAAACAGAGATTATGCCACAGGGACCATGCAGTTCCTGGATTTGTTATGATAAAGATGGCAAGGTGGAGTATAACGAGAATTTTGAGAATGACAAAGTTATAAAACATGAAATCAGAGAAAACACTGCCAAAAAGCATTGATGAATACATCTCCGGATTTCCGGATGAGATCCGGGTTCTGCTTGAAGAGATCAGAAAGACAATAAGGAATGCTGCTCCGGAAGCCACGGAGGCAATAAGCTACCAGATGCCCACATTCAGGCTAAACGGCAACCTGGTCCATTTTGCGGCATTTAAGAACCATATCGGGCTTTACCCTGCTCCACCGGCATAGAAGGGTTCAGGAAAGAATTATCGGTATACAAAGGCGGGAAAGGTTCAGTGCAGTTCCCGATTTCAGATCCGCTTCCCCTGGACCTGATCACAAGGATTGTCAGATTCAGGGCGGATGAAAACCGGAAAAAAGGAAAACTTAAAGTCCCAAAATGAAAACCGGATGCAAAGCCCGTGCAGCTACAGCTGACTGAATTTGTTTATATTAGGGTTCGTTTTCTAATACCAAAGATAAAAATGAAGATGGAGCATCGCAGGCAGGAAGTAGTGCCCTTACCTCAATTCCTGTTAAGACTTGGCAGGTATGGGTTGTTTGCACTGGCACTTATAATTTTTTCGCTCGGAATAGGGGTCACAGGGTACCATTTTTTCGGAAGGTTAAACTGGCTGGACAGTTTTCACATGTCATCCATGATATTAACCGGCATGGGGCCAGTTGCCGTGATGACGGCCAATGGTGCCAAAATCTTTTCATCGCTTTATGCACTGTATAGCGGTGTTGCATTTCTGAGCATCACAGCAGTATTTTTCGCCCCGATAATTCACAGATTATTGCATATCTTGCATGTAGAAAAAGATAACCCCGAAAAAGAATGAACACTGTACCCCTGACAATCCGGGGTATACATTATTTTATGGTTGTGAACAGTGATCATCAGGACCAGACCTATTCTTACCTTGCCTTGTGGAAGGCTGTCGGCTGGATTGGCCTGCTACTGCCTTTTGTATTAATGTTCGGCGGGCATTTAACTCAAGCTAATTCGTAGTATTAACACTTGATTAAAATGAAAGAACACGTTGCAGAAAGGATATCGATAATTGATAATTACAAGTCACTTATAAGATATGATGACAAGACTCCGGACCAGCAATACAGATATATCAGGTGGGTTGGATCCATTGAATTTGTAATCGGACTCCTTTCGCTGATACTGTTGATCTTTATTTCAATAATGAAAATGTTTAAGATTGGCGTCTGGGATTTACGCTGGGGAAATGCGGGTTTACTCGTTCTTTTGCTTGTGAGTGGGTCTCTTATATCTCAATTTCTGTACATTGAAAAAATACTTAAATCACACCGACGAAAAATTCAAAGCCTGGCCTTTGATTTCGATGAGAATCTGAATACCGATTTGCAGGATACCGTTTCAAGAATAAGTTCAAAATCCGAACGGATCGGTATTCTGGGGGTTCCCTCAATGATCATTTTTATAGGAGCATTTGCCCAGTATCTGGAAATGAATCCGATATGGGATCTGTTTGCTTTTTTCTCTGCAGCTTACGGAATATTTGCGCTGGCAAGAGCTTTTTACAACATCAGTCCGATTAAAAGGAACATCCGCCAGGTTGAAAATGTTAAAGCCTGATTTTTCAGGAGAAAAAATTTACGTTATATTTTACCTGACTTAAAAACCCCTGAATGAAAATTAGTATCCGAGTAGCGACTGAAGATGATTTCCCGGCAATCCTTTCGATGATTAAGGAATTGGCTGATTTTGAAAAAGCACCGCAAAAAGTGACCAACTCAGTTGAACAGATGAACCGTGAAAAAGATTTGTTCCGTTGCTTCATTGCAGAGACCGGGAAGAAAGAAATAATCGGGATGGCTCTCTGGTTTTTTGCATATTATACCTGGGTAGGCAAATCGCTGTATCTCGATGACTTATATGTTAAGGAACAGTACAGAAAGAACAAGGTCGGGACTGCCCTGCTGCGCAGGATTTTTGAAGTTGCCAGTGCTGAAGGATGCCAGAGGGTCAGGTGGCAGGTACTTAACTGGAACCGGTCGGCCATTGAAATGTACAGGAAGAGCGGAGCTGAAATTGATGACGAGTGGCTGAACTGCAGCTTCGACGCCAACGGAATTAAGAACTTCAGGATTTAAAATTCAAAAGTGACAAAGAACGCCCTAAAACAATAAAAGATGAGAAACTTATTACACTTTCTGGTTCCGATGGCAATGCTATTGTCATTGATTTCCTGTCAGAACAAAACTCAACCTGCAGATATGATAATAACCAATGCAAGAATCTGGACAGGCAATCCTGCACAGCCTTATGCCGAAGCCATGGCTGTCAGCGGTGACACCGTCATGGCGGTGGGTTCGGCAAAGGAGATCATGAAATTCAGGAGCACCGGCACCGTAATCTCAGATCTGGACGGGAAATTTGTAACACCCGGTTTCATCGATTCACACATACACTTTCTCATGGGCAGTTCAAATCTGGCATCCGTGCAGCTCAGGGATGCAGGCACTCCCGAAGAATTTATAAGGCGACTGGCTGATTTTGCAAAAACACAAAAGCCCGGCACATGGATCACCGGAGGCGACTGGGACGGAAAGGGATGGGAGACACTGCCCGGGAGAAGCTGGATAGACTCTGTAACGGGTGAAAATCCCGTGTTTGTCAGCAGGCTGGACGGACATATGGGAGTTGCCAATTCACTGGCGCTGAAGCTGGCAGGGATAGACCGGGGGGTAAAGAATACAGAGGGTGGTACCATTGTGCGCGACGAGATAGGTGAGTTGATAGGTGTTTTTAAAGACAATGCCATGGATCTCATTTTCAATAATATACCCTCTTTTTCAGATGAACAGACAGACATTGCCCTGATGGCCGGCATGAATTACCTGGCTTCCAACGGGGTGACCTCAGTGCATGCAGTTGATGCAGGAAGCTATGCAGACGCAATTGTAAGACTGCGGAATAATGACAGGCTGATAGTCCGCGTCTACGCAATGACGCCTGTCAGCGCATGGGAATCCCTGAAGAATAAAATCGAGCGTGAAGGCAAGGGAGACAATTGGATAAAATATGACGGCGTAAAAGGTTTTATAGACGGTTCACTGGGCTCGCATACCGCTGCATTCATTGAACCCTATACTGACATGCCCTCCGATTCCGGGTTTTTCGTCAATTCTGAAGAGGATCTGTACAACTGGATATCAAACTCCGATAAGGCAGGATTGCAGGTTGGGATTCATGCGATAGGCGACAAGGCAATCAACTTCCTTCTGAACACCTATGAACGGACAGAACAGGAAAACGGGCCAAGAGACAGGAGGTTCAGGATTGAGCATGCACAGCATATTGTGCCTGCCGATATTGAAAGGTTTGCAAAACTGAATGTAATTGCCTCGATGCAACCTTATCACGCCATTGACGACGGCAGGTGGGCTGAGGGGGTGATAGGGCCGGAGCGCATCAAAACTACATACGCCTTTAAGTCGTTATTTGATGCCGGAGCAAAGGTGGCTTTCGGGAGCGACTGGCCGGTAGCACCGGCCACACCACTGGAGGGCATTTATGCCGCTGTCACCAGAAGAACGTTCGATGACAGGAATCCTGAAGGCTGGGTGCCGGAACAGAAGATCACCGTGGAGCAGGCCCTTCAGGGTTATACAATCAACGGGGCTTATGCCTCTTTCGAGGAAAAAATCAAGGGAACGCTTGAACCCGGCAAACTGGCTGACTTTACGGTGCTGAGCGAAGATATTACAAGTATCGACCCCATTAAGATCCGTGAAACACGGGTGCTTCAGACATATGTAGGGGGCAAAAAAGTGTTTGACAGCAACGACAGGTAGATGAAAATTTACGTACTGCTATCTGTTTGTCTGCTGATGGCCGGCTGCACAATGAGAAACGACAGAGAGGCCCTGAAAGAGCTTGACCTGATGCTCTCTGCAGAATTTAAGGCAGATCAGCCCGGCGGTTCCGTTCTTGTAATGAAGGGTGACACGACTGTCTTCTCAGGAAACTACGGCCTGGCGGACCTGGAGACCAGAGAGAAGATTACAGAAAACACCCTGTTTAACCTTGGCTCGGTATCAAAGACCTTCGTATCAAACGGGATACTTATCCTGGACGAACAGGGTCAGCTTTCACTTGACGACAGTCTCACGCAGTATTTTGATGACATTAAAAGCAGTGATATAGCGCGGAAGGTAAAGATAAAGCACCTTCTGTCCCATACCTCGGGGTTGCCTGACATACGTAGCGTTTCTGACAACCTGGATTTCTTCCTGACTGCAAAGGATGAAGAAAACTTTGCGCCGGTTAAGCTTGCTGACAGCCTGAATTTTGAGCCGGGAGAAAAATATGAGTATTCAAATCCTGCCTTTAACGGCCTTGCGCTTATTATTGAGAAAGTGTCAGGTCAGAAGTGGCAGAAGTTCATTTCAGACAGCATTTTTGAACCTTCCGGGATGTTTAACAGCAAGATAACCGACGGTCCCTATCCGCAGGAAGGTGTAGCTCATGCATACAGTCTAAGCAACGGGGAGTTTACCGAGGATGACTACGGTGAGTTCCCGACCTTTGCGGCCGCCGGGAACGGAGGTGTCTGGAGTTCTGTCAGGGAACTAGCCGCTTATGAACGGGCGATTGAAAGGAATAAATTTCTGGGAAAAGAGCTGACAGATGAATCAAGAACTGTTTTTCACCCGGAAAACTGGTCTGACAGCATAAACCCGTTCATAGGTTACAGCTGGTTTGTGGGTGAGGACCGTTTCCTTGATGAAGAGAACAGTTTTGGTGTCAGGTTCATTTATCATCTTGGTGATCAGGGAGGATTCAGGGCATTTTATCTTGTGATCCCGGAAAAGGATATCCTGTATGTCGGACTGTTCAACAGGCCACCGGAAGATCTTGACGTGATAATCAAAAAGGGAATTTCCCTTTTCCGGAAAAACAACTGGCTGGAATGAACAGGACGGGCATGGAATTCTCCGGCTTGTATTTACTCTTGCAGCTATTATTATTCTGTCAGGATGCTCACGTTACCAGTACATTTCAATATCAAGCAATCTGCCCCGGGATGAAAACAATGAATTCATAATTGAGAACGATACCGTACTCATCAGATATTCCTTTTCCGGAGAGAATCTGCAGGTGAGGGCAACCCTTTTCAATAAACTGCAGCAGCCCATTTATTTCGATGCGGAGAGATCTGCCGTCATCATAAATGACTACCAGGTAAGTGATGCATTTTATACGGGGAATCAGCCCGGTTTTATTGCACCCCTGGCAAAGGTAACAGTCGCCAGCAATCCGTTACGTAATCAGTTTATTTCAACGGACACCCTGGCCTTCGCAAAAAACAACATGAATCCTGAGGCGGGGATACCCTCCTATTCGTTCAATGTGGCCACAACCCCGCTGTTTTTAAGATGCGTGCTTGCGGTTTGTCCTGAAAGTGACTTTTCATACCCCACAATCTTTGATTATTCATTCTGGGTGTCTGATATTGACGAGACGGTACTCGGCCCGTCTGCAGTGCCTGAAAGGACGTCCAACAAGATTTATATAAGGAAAGCCACCGGTGTCGGCTCGACAATGAGTTGGGTAGGATTATTAGGATTGGTGGTTGTTGCCGCTGCAATAGCACCCGGTGAATAATTGATTACCCTTTTCAATAATCCCATTCAATATCATTCAATGATGAATGCTGACAGGAAGGAAATCAGGAGACTCGCCAGACAAGGGCTGGAAGCCGTCAAATCACTTCTTTCAGGTAATTAGATCAGAAGACCGGCATATTACCTCCAGGAGTCAATCTGATCAAGAGGGTAAATCGGCCTCGGAATATTGACATAGTTCAATGCGAAAGGGTCTGTGTTGCTCAGTCCGGGAGACATCACATTGACTGTCTTCCTGTTGTAAAGGAGGTAGTTATATCTGAAAGGGAAGAGGTTTTTTACAACAACAATATCCGCCTTCCAAAGTGACAGTCCCAGGTCCTTGAAATCGGCCGGCAAGCGCGAAGCCATAGGCAGTTCAGACATAATGAGATGTATACCGTCATGTTTAACAATTACCGTTTTGCCGAATGAAGTTTCGTTTTTCCAGGTGATGACACCGTTATAGGGCAGTGTTGCATTGTAAACGGTATCAATTTTACCACCCACATTCAGTGCTACACTGTCTCCAACGCTGTAATCCCAGGCTTCGGCGGTTGCCCCGGCATCTCGAAGGGTAAGGTATGTAGTAAGGCCGGCTCCGTTCTCAAGCAGCGCCTTCAGTATCCAGGTGCTTTCGCCCGGGGTTCCTGTTCCAACCGCATCGGAAGCGTCGCAAAATACCAGTGTGCCAAGCTTTCGTGCCAGTTTCTTTTCGTGTGCCATCCTTACAGCCTCCTCCGGTGTGTTGCCGGCAGGTTGGGGAACATCACGCACTGCCCAGGCCATCTCTGCAATCTCATCAGCCAGTTTCTCCGCCAGTTCCGGTTTCCTGTCAGTAATAGCTACCGTGCTGTATCCCAGTTCAGGTTCATCAATCCATATGTGTACCGGGAAGAATGACACGGAGAGGACGTCCTCTTCAAGTTCCATCTTTTTCATCCTTATAAAGATCTTCCGGAATGGGGGAAGGAGGTCAATATTCATTCCTCCGCCCTTGAGCAGGTTCATTTTGTCAACAACCATTACCGGTTCGATCTCCCCGGCGACCGAGCGGATGAGCAGTTCACCGGCTTTATGTCCTGTCCGGAAGTGGTCACGGTGCGGGTTAGTATGATACCCGACAATAATGTCAGCCTCATCTGCTCTCTTCTTTGTGACATTTGAATGAAGATCGAAAGTGACTGCTATGAATACATCTTTACCCACAATGTCTCTCAGGGTCTTAATGATATCACCCTCGGGGTCAAACATGCCCTGTACTCCCATTGCTCCATGCATTGAGAGATAGATGCCGTCAATCCTTTCCCTGGCGGTAACAGCCTGTATCAGGTATTTTTTGACAGAGGCATAAAATGTGCTGTCAACCGGGCCACCTGACATTGATTTTGCCTGGATTACCGGCACAGCTTTCACAGTGCCTTTCCCAACCTTATCAACGGCCTCCAGGAAACCGGCCAGTTGCTTATCCTCCTCTATCGCTGATTTTAAGACATCTTCACCATAAAAAAGATGGTCAGCCCTGAAATCACGCTCTGTTGTTATCACCGGAGAAAACGAATTTACTTCGTGCATAAACTCTCCATAAAGAATGACATAGGGATCATCACTCATTTCCGGTTTCTCGGGTGAGGAGCATGCGAAGCAGCTGAAAAGAGCCGCACATACAAGGAACTGAACAGTCAGTGTTCTCATGGGTACAAGAATTTAATTCGTTGGGTTCTGCAGATAGGCATAAACAAAAATAAATAAATTTTATCTTTCGTTACCACAAAGCACTTATTCTTCTCTGCCTCCTGCTGGCCACTGTCAGTCAGTTGTTAAGTTTGATTGATCCTGTTATTTTTGGGAAGATCATAGATGATTATGCAACAAATTCCGGTAACCTGAGCGGGGAAGAACTTATAAGAGGAGTTTTGTATTGGCTTGGCGTTGCCATCCTGGTTGCATTGCTGGCGCGGGTGGCAAAATCGTTCCAGGAATATTTTACAAGGCTGGTGGTTCAGAAGTTTGGTATGCAGATTTTCAATGACGGCCTGAAGCAAACCCTGCGCCTGTCGTTCCAGGAGTTCGAGGAACAGCGAAGCGGTGAAACACTGTCGGTACTTCAAAAAGTGCGTTCTGACACACAGATGTTCATCAACTCCTTCATTAATATTCTTTTTTCGTCAGTAGTTGGTATGGGGTTCCTCATCTGGTACTCGGTGACAAAGAACTGGATGCTGATCCCCGTTTTCGTGATCGGGATCCTGATCCTGGGTTCTCTGACCGGCCTCCTCAGCAAAAAGATCAAGACAACACAGCGGTCGATAAACCGCGAGACCAACAAGATGTCGGGCGTCATAACCGAGTCGTTACGGAACATAGAACTTGTCAAGAGCCTCGGTCTCACTTATCCTGAAATAAAGAGGCTAAGGGTGCAGACACAGAAGATATTTGATCTTGAAATGCTGAAGGTCAGGAAGGTGAGAACGCGAGAACATTGTGTTTCAGGATGTAGTGTTCCGCTCTCATGAAGAACTTTTAATGCAAAAGGGACTGTACTATGCAATGTGGCGTCAGCAGGTGGGTGAGAGAAGAACGACGACGGCGTAAGTGTTTCTGTAACACAATAATAATTATCTTTAAGCCACCTGGAAATTAACTTATGAATTCATTTACCCGAACCGCAGATTTCATAGAAGGCAGGCCTACTGACCGAGTGCCCTTCCACCCCATCCTGATGAGATTTGCAGCAAAACACGCAGGGATACCTTACCGCGATTTCTGTCTGTGCGCAACCCACAAATGCCGGGGAAATATCAGATGCGCTGAGGATTTTGGCACTGACTGGGTGAATACAATGTCTGACCCTTATGCCGAAGCAGAGGCATTCGGGACACTCCTGGACTATCCGGAAGACAGCCTTCCCATGGTCAGGAAATATGCAATTACCGATATCGGTGACATTGACAGACTCTCTGTCAGGAAAGTAAGTGAGCATGCGAGACTTACGGAAAGAGTCCGAGAGATAGAGAAATACAGGAGCCTTACCGGAGAGAAATACTTCGTCTGCGGGTGGGTAGAAGGGCCGTTGGCGGAGTACTGCGACATCAGGGACATATCGCTGGCCCTGACTGACCTTTATGAATATCCTGAACAAGTTCACCGTGCACTCGATATTATAACTGAAAGTGCAATTCATTTCATCACGGAACAGGTAAAGGCCGGGGCTCACTGCATAGGCATCGGCGATTCAGTATGTTCGCTGATTTCACCGGAGCTGTTCAGGGAGTTTGCATCCGGGCGTGAGAAGATCCTGATTGATCATATACATTCCCTGGGCGCTTATGCCAAGGTTCATATCTGCGGTAATACCTCCGCAATTCTGGCTGATGTAATAGGGACAGGGGCTGACATCATTGACATAGACCACAGGGTGGAATCTGTTGCGAAGGAGGTAGGTCTGCTTTCTCCAGGACAGGTATTCTCAGGCAAAAGTGATCCTGTCTCAGTGATTCAGGACGGTGACGAAGCTTCAATCACAGAAAATGCAATTTCATTCTTCAGGCAGGCAGGCGGCAGATGTATTATTTCTGCCGGATGCGAGATTACTCCGGGAACAAATGATGAGAACATGATAGCATTCAGCAGAGTTGCCGGTTTATTAACAATATGAGCAATTACAAAACTCTGATCCTGACGATAAAATGAAGATACTTCTGACCGGTGCAACCGGTTATATTGCTAAAAGGCTATTACCGGTGCTGCTGGCCGGCGGCCATGAGGTTACGTGCTGCGTTCGAGACAAAAAACGGTTCGACGTATCAAAATTCAGTACCCCGAACCTAAGGGTCATCGAGGTCAATTTCCTGGACTTGTATTCGCTGGGCAACATTCCCGACGATATGGATGTTGCCTATTACCTTATCCATTCGATGTCGGCATCAGTTGATGAATTTGAAGAAATGGAAAGTGCTTCTGCCATCAATTTCAGGAAAAGGATCCAGGAGACTGCGGTTAAGCAGGTGATATATCTCAGCGGCATAGTCAACGAAAAAGAGCTGTCAAGGCATCTTGCCTCACGCAAGGCTGTTGAGGAGATACTCGCAACGGGCTCATATCATCTTACCACGCTCAGGGCAGGGATAATACTGGGTTCCGGCAGCGCCTCCTTCGAGATAATGAGGGACCTGGTGGAGAAGTTGCCTGTGATGGTCACCCCGAAGTGGCTCAATACAAAGTCACAGCCTATTGCGGTGCAGAATGTCGTCGAATTTCTGAACGGTGTTATCCTGAATGAATATACATATGACCGGAGTTTTGACATCGGGGGACCGGACATACTGACTTATAAAGAGATGCTTCTCAGGTTTGCGGCCATCAGGAGTCTGAAGAGACGGATATTTGTCATACCGGTAATGACTCCCAAACTCTCATCCTACTGGCTCTATTTTGTGACATCCACTTCATATAAGCTTGCCGTGAACCTGGTGCACAGTATGAAGATAGAGGTTATCTGCCGGGAAAATGATCTGCACAGCAGGCTTGGCATAAGGCTTTTAAGCTTTGACGAAGCGGTACGAATGGCTTTTGACAAAATTGAGCGGCAGGAAATACTGTCAAGCTGGACCGACGCGCTTTCAGGACCGATGCTCGAGAGGGGATTGTCTGACCTGGTTAAGGTACCGACTTTCGGCTGCTTTCAAGACATAAGAAGAGGAAAGGTGACCGACGAGGCTGCGACGCTGAACAGGATTTGGGCAATAGGTGGCAAAACAGGCTGGTACTATGCGAACTGGCTATGGGGGATAAGGGGATTCCTTGACAAGCTTTCCGGCGGTGTTGGTCTTAGGAGGGGAAGAAAGAGCGAAAAGGAAATCTCTCCGGGTGATGCTCTGGACTTCTGGAGGGTCCTCTACGCCGACCGCGATGCAAAGAGGCTGCTTCTTTATGCAGAGATGAAGCTCCCGGGGGAAGCGTGGCTGGAGTTCAGGATAGAAAACGAAACATTGATCCAGACGGCAACATTCAGGCCTCTGGGACTGAAAGGCAGGCTCTACTGGTACTCCGTCATGCCGTTTCACGAACTGATTTTCAGGGGTATGATAAACCGCTTAACCAACCTTGTTCCCAGGGCGCTTGACCACCTTCTGTAAATATCTGATCAGAAATAACCCGTATGATGAGAACAAAAAACTCAACCACAACATTTAAATTTGTCTGGCTTGCCGTTTTTGCGGTGGCTATGGGGTTCCTTGAGGCAATAGTAGTGGTATACCTCAGACAGATATATTATCCGGAAGGATTTGACTTTCCCCTTTCATTGATGTCGCCTGAAATTATTACAGCGGAGTGGATAAGGGAATTCGCTACACTGGTCATGCTGGGTGCGGTAGGCATCATTGCAGGAAAGAACAACCTGCAGAAGTTTTTATATTTTCTCTACAGCTTTGCGGTCTGGGACATCTTCTATTATGTGGCACTGAAACTGCTTCTTGGGTGGCCTGCATCGCTGCTCACCTGGGATATACTTTTCCTTATCCCTGTAACCTGGATAGGCCCGGTGCTTGCACCTGTAATCTGTTCACTGACAATGATCCTGATGGCCGTGACGATGATACCCCTCCAGGAAAAAGGATACACTGTCATTATAAAAATGTACGAATGGGGGCTGATATACCTGGGAGCCTTTATAATATTTTGCACTTTCATTTGGGATTTTACAGGTATGATTATCCGGATCGGTTTGCTGTCCGACCCCGGCAACACGGCTGCCAGGGAGGATTTCCTGCAATTAATGACAAATTTTATCCCGTCGCATTACAATTGGGCTTTGTTTGTATTGGGTGAAGTACTGATCCTGTTTTCATCCGGACTGATACTTAAACGCACACTGAAAAAATGAAATACATAACTGTTACTGTCTTAATGCTATGCGGCGTTCCGGGAAATCTCAATGCCCAGGTCACCTGGAGGAATGTTGACTCAGAGTTCGGCGTAATGCCTTCGTCAATGCATGTTTTCCGTACCAATGACAGCCTTGAAGGCAAACCGAATATTGCATATTATGTGAAAGTACCGTTAAAGGATATGGGAATAATTTTCGATGCTGACACTGCTCTAAACAGGGGCCTGACGCCCTCGGCATATTTTGAAAGGAACGGCAATCCGCTCCTGGTTGTCAACTGCACTTTCTTTTCCCCTGAAAGGAGAAATGTTAATGTTGTTATCGATGGGGGCGAAATGATTTCATTCAATATACCTTCAGTCTTCAGCAGGGAAGACAGCCTGTACCATTATGTAACCCGCAGTGCAATAGGCATTGACAGGCACAGGAATGCCGATGTTGCCTGGACTGTCACTGACACATCCGGGAAGAAGGCATACAAAATTAAGTACGGTCCGCTTACCGGAAGCGGAAAGGAGGCAATACCTGACATCAAACGGCTGAGCAGGGAAGGTGAAAACAGACTGCGAAGCGATGCCGGACGCAAAGAGATGGATTCCGGAGCCAGACTGCGACGACCTGTCAGGCCCTGGAAAATGGAGACCGCCGTAGGGGGTGGCCCAACGCTTATTACAAACGGTGAAATTAACATTACCAACAACGAAGAGCGCATGTTTTCCGGCAAGGCTATCAATGACCGGCATCCGCGCACTGCAATGGGGTACACTTCTGACGGATTTCTGATAGTCATTGCCGTTCAGGGCAGGTTCCCGGGTCTGGCTGAGGGCGCCACCCTCAACCAGGAGGCTGAGATGCTCAGGTCACTGGGGTGTATGGAGGCTCTCAATCTCGACGGCGGAGGCAGCAGCTGCATGTTGATAAACGGCAAAGAGACCATAAAGCCAAGTGACAAACCCGGACAGAGACCCGTGCCTGCAGTCTTCCTGATAAAGAAGGCAGAATAACTGCTGATTTTCCCGATTTTTAAAAGTAGTGAACCGGAAATTTTATACATTTATCCACCCTGATTATTTTTTAAGATACTAACCTAAAACTGTACAATTATGCTAAAAACAAAATTATCAGCATGTTCAATCCTGCTTGTATCACTGTTTATCCTCGCATCGTGCGGCGGGGGCGGTAAAAAGGAGGTAAAGTCTGCTGTTGCTCAGGAAACGGCAATGATTGAGGTCTCAATAACCGGAATGACTTGTGCGGGCTGTGAGAACACCATTCAGACAAGCCTGGCAGAGGTTCCCGGCATCATATCGGTGACCGCATCTGCCACAAATGGTAATGCCATTGTGGAGTATAATCCTGCGCAGGCTGACACCCTGAAGATCAAGGAAGCAATAAACGGATGCGGGTACTTTGCAGTAAAGGTTATGCCTCATCAGGCAGATGCCGTCAACTGACCAGCACCATAACCGTCAGTGCTCTTGCGGTGCCGGGACTGCACTCAGGGGAGACATGCCGGGAAAGACCAATGCATTAACTGACAACTAAACGGAACGGACATGAAAAATCTAACAACCCTAGGCAGAATCCTGTATGCATTACCATTTACGGTGTTCGGCATAAATCATTTCCTGATGCTGGATTATTACATAGGGATGCTAACCTCATTCATCCCGTTGGGAGCATATACTATAATCATGACCGGCCTGGTGATGATAGCCGTCAGTCTGAGCATTATCACGAAAAAGTTTGTCAGGCAGTCGACCCTGATTCTTGCGGGCCTGCTGTTTGTTTTCATAGTGACAATACACATCCCCCATCTCCTGGCAGGTACAGACAAACCCGCCGTGCTCATAATGCTACTGAAGGACATTTCCCTTATGGGAGGGTCACTGATGATTGCAGGAGTATATTCTGCCAACGAACCGAAGAAAATTATCTGAAGACACTTAATGAAGGAGACAAATAGCGGAAACGGCTTCAGGAGTATAGCAACGTTGGTGAAATGGAAGCTCTCCGCAGCTGTTGCCTTTTCCTCGGTGACGGGTTATTTTATTTGTGCAGGAGGTGCAGACAGTGAGTTACCTGCTGTTGCCGCGGGGGTATTCCTTCTTGCATCAGGGTCCGCAGCGCTGAACCAGTTCACGGAGAGAAAAAGCGATGCGCTGATGCAAAGAACCATGAACAGGCCTTTGCCCTCTCTCAAGATGAGCCCTGCCAGAGCACTCCTGATTGCGGCCCTACTTTTGCTGGCGGGAGGCTCAATTCTGGCGCTCACCGGATTGCTGCCATTGATTCTCGGAATACTCAATGTGTTGCTGTACAACGTTATTTACACGGGGCTAAAAAAAATAACCGGCCTGGCTATAATCCCGGGAGCCCTGGTCGGAGCCGTGCCACCGCTGATCGGTTACGCCTCGGCCGGGGGCGCCATTACAGACACCGGGATTCTGCTGTTCGCACTCTTCATATTCCTCTGGCAGCTTCCGCATTTCTGGCTGCTTCTGATCAGGTACGGACGGGAGTATGAGAATGCCGGAATAAAAACAATTTACAGTGTGTTCAGCCCGTCACAGATAAGCCGCCTGGTGTTTTTCTGGATTGCCGGTTCATCATTGCTTTTATGGATCCTGACATTTTCCCTCCTGCCCCTTGAGGTTCCCGCAGCATTGGTACTGATGACACTGAATCTGGTTTTTATAATACTGTTTTTCAGGACCCTGTTTAACTTCGCTAATGAAAAAAACTTAAAGAATGCGTTTATCCTTGTAAACTCGTTTTCCCTGATCATAATGACAATTCTCATTGTAACGTCATGAAGATAAATAACTTAATATTTGCATTAATTCTTTTTATCGTGCCAGTGAACTGCCTTTTGTCCCAGGGCGACCGCAGTATTTCTGTGACAACGGGTCCGGTAACCGGCAGCCTGGTGATAGTGGGCGGAGGAAGGCTGTCAGACACAATAATTGAACGGTTCATCGAGCTTGCAGGCGGACCGGATGCATACTTTGTCGTGGTTCCTACTGCTGCCGGCGCTGACAGTTATTCAGAAAGAGAGGGTGAGATTCTCAGGTTGCGGGGCGCAAAAAACGTAACAGTGCTCCATACTGCCAACAGGGACACCGCAAACAGCAGATTCTTTACGCGGCCTCTTGAAAAAGCAACCGGTGTCTGGTTCGGCGGAGGGCGACAGTGGCATCTGGTTGACTCATACAAGGGAACCCTTACAGAAAAGATGTTCCGGGGTGTTCTTGAGCGGGGGGGTGCAATCGGCGGGTCATCAGCCGGGGCAACCATTCAGGGTTCTTTCCTTACCAGGGGTGATACCAAAGACAATCAGACAATGATGGGAGATCACCAGGAGGGTTTCGGTTATGTTACCAATATTGCGATAGACCAGCATGTGCTTGCAAGGAACCGGCAGTTCGACATGTACGGGATACTGAAGGAAAAACCTGAATTGCTCGGCATCGGCATTGATGAAAACACCGCGGTCATAGTACAGAAAGACACAATGGAGGTACTGGGAGCCAGCTATGTCCTTATTTATGACGGCACATTCTGGTCGCGTGAAGGAAGTTCTCAGAAGATACTTCCCTCCAGTGAAAGGCTGTTTTATATGCTGAAGACAGGGGACAGATATGACCTCAGGAACAGGAAGGTAATAGAGCAGAAATAATACATTCAGGGCAGAACACAAAAAACACCGTTTGACTGTTTAATTTAAACCAGGGAATTATGAAAAAGATCATTTCCGTATGGCTGTTGCTGATACTTGTTGTTGTATCATATTCTCAGCCTGTCACATCAGCTCAGATAGACAGGATTGTGGAACAGGCAATGACTGTATTTGATGTTCCAGGAATTGCCGTGGCTGTTGTCAGGGACGGCAAGGTAATCCATTCCAGAGGTTACGGTGTGAGGTCAGTGACCACCGGACAGAAGGTCGATGAAAACACTCTTTTTGCGATTGCCTCGAATACCAAGGCTTTCACCGCTGCATCATTAGGGATACTGGTTGATGAAGGAAAACTGAAATGGGAAGACAAAGTCATTGACTACATCCCTGAGTTAAGGTTGTACAATTCGTATGTCACCGAAGATTTCATAATTAAAGACCTCCTGACGCACAGGAGCGGGATGGGTCTTGGTGCAGGAGATCTGATGATCTGGCCCGGATCACCGGATTTCACCAAGGATGACGTAATCCACAATCTCCGTTATCTCAGGCAGACATCACCGTTCCGCACCAGGTATGATTATGATAACCTTCTTTATATTGTTGCCGGAGAAGTGGTTGCGAGGGTTTCAGGAACCAGCTGGGAGGAATTTGTCGAAAGCAGAATCATGAAACCGCTTGGCATGGCTGTGACAGCAGCATCTATCAACAGGCTGAAAGACAGGTCCAATATTATCGATGCCCATGTACCCGTGAACGGGAAGCTTGAGGTAGTGCCCAAACATGAGGGCGATCTGCACAATCCTGTAGGAGGCATAATGAGCAGCATATCCGACATGAGCAAGTGGGCAATAATGCAGATGAACAACGGTAAATACGGGGAAAACCTTGAAAAACAGATTTTTTCTGAAAAGGTACATGAGGAAATGTGGTCTCCTCAGACCATCATCCCGGTAAGGAGCAAAAACGCTTATAACACTCATTTTGCGGCTTACGGACTTGGATGGAGGTTGAGCGATGAAAAGGGTTACAAGGTTGTCGGGCATACCGGAAGTCTTCAGGGTATCGTCACGCAGGTCACCCTGATTCCAGAGATGAAACTGGGTATCATCGTGTTCACCAACCAGCAGTCAGACGCGGCATTCAGTGTCATCACCAACGCGATCAAGGACAGTTATTACGGAATGACCGGTAATGACTGGATCACCGAGTACAAAAACAGGGTCACTGCCAGCCAGAAAAATGCTGAGGCAGTAACAGAAGCGGCCTGGAAAAACATAGAGGCTCAGATGAACTCTACCAGGGTGATCCCTGATATCACTCCCTTTACCGGAACCTACTCAGACGTCTGGTTCGGCGATGTCACCGTTTCACAGAAGGAAGGCAAGCTCCGGTTTTATGCAGTAAAATCTCCAAAACTGTCAGGTGAGATGATATTCTACAAGGGTAATACTTTTATTGTTAAGTGGGACGACAGGACCCTTGATGCAGACGCCTTTGCGGTCTTTTCACCTGACAGGGAGGGCAAGCCTTCAGGGATGACGATGGAGGCGATATCTCCGCTTACTGATTTCAGTTTTGACTTTCAGGATCTTGACTTTCACAGGAAGCGGTAAACGGCAAGCGCCACCTGAATCAGAATTCTTTAAAATATTGCTACATTGAACACCCATAGACAAGAAATAAGGATAAGGACGTGACCCTGCAAATGACTGATTTACTTTCTCCTGACTTAACCATGAGAGAAAGCGACCCGGAAATCATAATCCCGGTAATTGTTACCGTTTTTTTCTTCATGATCTACTGGTTTATTTCACAGTCAGGGAGTGTCAGGAATTGGTTCTACGGCAGATCCGACCATGACACGGCAGCGGTGAGGCATTTTTTATCAGTCAAGATTCTTGGTTTTACCGTACTTGGACTGATCCCTCTTATTTTAATGCTGATACTGCTGCCAGGTTATTCACCTGACGATCTGGGTCTTACATTCAGGGTTGAGAACCCGTCATTTTCACTGGCAGTTGCTGCAGCACTGGTGCTTCTTGCTGTGTTTTCAGCCCGTGCGGCCGCCCGAAAAGCACAGGACCATGATCATTTCCCCCAGATCAGGGCAAAGGTCTGGACCACAAAAACCGATTTGGTGAATATCGCGGGGTGGGGACTGTATTTGCTTGGATATGAGATTCTGTTCAGGGGGATCCTGCTGATGCCCCTTGCGGACCATTTGGGAGTCTGGCCGGCCATTGCTGTAAATATTGCCCTTTATGCCGCAGCCCATCTCCCGCAGGGGTCCAGGGATGCATTCGGGGCGATCCCTGTTGGATTAATATTCTGCCTTGTAACCCTTGTCTCCGGAACAGTTTATATTGCCTTCGTGGTTCACCTTTCAATGGCCCTTACAAACTGTTTTACATCCATGAAACATCATCCGGATATGAGTTTCCGGAAAAAATAAGATAACCGCCGGATTCCTTATCTTTGAGGTAAGGTGCTGCACAGGCGGCTACATCCTGCCGGCAAATAAATACTAATATCGGGAACCCTGAACTGACATGAACTTCTTCCATCTGAGCATTGTGAATTCTGTAATAATCGGTATTGCCCTTATTGCAAAGATCCGCAGTTATGTTTCAAAGGAAGCATTCGGCACTTATGATTTTTACAAGGCGAAGGATATAATCCGGGAGGGCGAAGAGGCAGGACAGAGGGCGCTGGCTCAATTAAGCAGAAAACAATAATTTACCGGGGGAGACATGATAAACTATGAAGCGCTTTTCAATGTGTCGTACGGAATGTACATAGTCTGTTCAGGCAGCAGCGAAGCCGGCAACGGGTATATTTCTAATACTGTTTTCCAGGTTACTTCCGACCCTCCGAAGTTTGCAACGGCTTGCAACAAAGAGAACTTCACCGCCGGAATCATTACAAAAACAGGCGCCTTCTCAGTCTCAGTACTGAGCATCACGGTTGCTCCGGAGCTGTTCGGCCGCTTTGGATACCGCAGCGGCAGGGATCACAAAAAGCTTGATGGCCTGTCGGTAAGATACGGAGAGACAGGAGTGCCGATAGTGCTTAATGATGCAGTTGCAGTATTCGAGTGCAGGCTCACGGATACTGTTGATGCGGGCACTCATCTGATTTTTATTGGTGAAATAATATACTCAGAAGTTCTCAATGAAACAGCGGAACCTCTCACCTACCTCCAGTACAGAAAGGTCAGAAAAGGTTCCGCACCAAAGAACGCCCCTACATATATAGACAGGTCAAAACTGGCACATTCCTGAAAATTCTGATTCAGTTGCCCAGGCAAACGGGATCAACAGGATTTCCAAAGTCATTCCGTGTCCATCGGGTCAGACGGAAGTATGACGGGCTACGGCTGCGGAAAATGGAGAAAAAAAAGCTGCTTGACCCTGATAAAGGTCCAGGTCTGAAACTTCAGGAATAGAAAGAAATATTGCTGATTAGCCTGTAAATTTTGCCTAACTTTATTGCTTCATTTAAAAATTAAAGTCATGAAGAAATTTTACTTTCTGATCACACTTGCAATCGTTTTTTCAGTCATGAATGCAAACAGCCAGAAGCCAATTTTCCTCAGTGAGGACAGCGTCCTTGTAAGCAATTCGCTGCATCCCGGACTCACTGTTACAATTCCTGAGGTGGACTTTAACAAAACACTGAAGAACTGGATAAAAGAGCAGGGAAACGGTACCAAGTCAAAGGTGGTGACCGATAACGGTGAGATGTCGATTTTCGGAGCGATCAGGAAAGACATTTCTCCTAATCCGATCAATATTTACAGTACCCTGCAGAACGAGGATACCCTTCAGTTTCTGATGGTATGCATCGAACTCAAAAAAGAGCAATATGTTGAACCTTCATCCGGGGACATTCAAATGACAGCTGCAAGGAATTTCCTGAAGGATTTCGCAAAAAGCCAGTATATCGATTTCATTAAGGATGAAGTCGCCGCGCAGGAAAAGATACTCCGGGAGCTCAATAATGAGCTTAACGGACTCCAGAGGAATGAATCTAAAACAAAAAAGGGAGCCCGTTCCAACAAGAATGTCATCCGTGATGAGCAGGATAAGCTTATTGTCAAAAATAATGAACTCAATCAGCTTTCTACAGAGATAATTAATCAGAATAACCTTCTCATCTCGATGGAGGCAGGTCCCGGAAGAGAAGCAAAAGCTGCCCAGATTAAGGAGCTTGACAAGAGAAAGGGTAAACTTCAGAAGGAGATTCAGTCTGCAGAGAACAAGATATCAAAGTCCAGGTCAAAAATTGACCAGGCTGACAGGGCTCTTCCCAGAAATGAAGACGATCAGCAGCAAATGAATGCACGAATAGAAGAGCAGGAAGCAGTTGTACGGAAATATATGGATAAACTCAACACCGTGAGAAACTATTGATTACGGTTATCACAACGGTTAAGATTTATATTACGGAGTAAGTTTTAATAATTAAAGTTATGGAAGAAAAAAAGGAAAACTACCAGCAGAAGGTAGAAGCTCAGCTTAATGAGTGGAGAGCAGACATTGACATTCTGAGGCTTAAGGCGAAAGATGCTACAGCCGAGGCCAAACTGAAGTATGAAGACCAGATTGATAAGCTGGAACTTAAATTTTACGAAGGCAAATCCAAGCTCAGAGACCTGAAGGAATCCAGTGAGGATGCCTGGGACTCGATAAAAGAAGGGGCTGACTCAATCTGGGACACAATGAAGGCCACATTCAAGGAGGCAAAAGAGAAGTTCAGGGACAAGGAGGATGACGGGAAGGAGAAACAGTAACCTTTTCCAGACCTTACAAAATGATCATACTTACTGCCTCTCAGGTAAGTCAGACAGCAACCATTGAATCATGACAGGGAAAATTGAGTTCAAGGTACCGGACCACTGGCAAAAGATCCGGACAATTGACATGCACACCGGAGGGGAACCACTCAGGATACCTGTAGACGGTCTGCCGGAAATAAAAGGGAACAGTGTTCTCGAATGCCGCCGCTATTTTCGTGATAACCTTGATCATCTGCGCACAGGCCTTATGTGGGAGCCCAGGGGGCATGCCGATATGTACGGTGCGATTCTGACCCCTGGTTTTTCAGAGGGGGCGGACTTCGGCACCTTCTTCATACATAATGAGGGATACAGTACAATGTGCGGTCATGCAATCATTGCCCTTACAAAGTTTGCCGTGGAGACCGGTCTGGTAACCCCTGAGAAGGCCCGGAAAGGGCTTGTCATAGATGCGCCACCCGGGGTGATAAGGTCAGGAGCGACAATAGAAAACGGCACTGTGGTAAGGACATCATTCCTGAATGTGCCCTCATTCCTGTACCTCACCGATGAAAGTGTCATTGTACCGGGGCTGGGGAGAATCCATTTCGATATAGCCTTCGGGGGGGCCTTCTATGCTTTTGTGGATGCTGATTCACTTGGACTTAAAATGGACGAGACCCACTATACGAATCTCATCGATTTCGGACGGAGAATAAAGCAGGCAGTAACGGAAAGCTATGAGATAAAACATCCGTTCGAAGAGGATCTCAGTTTTCTGTACGGCACAATTTTTACGGGCAAGCCATACGATGAAAGAAATCACAGCCGCAATGTCTGTATTTTTGCCGACGGCGAAGTTGACAGGTCAGCCACGGGGTCGGGAGTGAGTGCCCGCGCCGCCCTGCACCATGCAAAAGGGGAACTTGGATTGGGCGAGACCATAACCATCGAAAGTATACTCGGAACGACCATGACAGTCCGGATACATGAAACAACGACGTACGGACCATACCAGGCGATTGTGCCTGAAGTGAGCGGAACGGCACATTTCTGCGGGAAGAATGAATTCTGGTTTGATCCCGATGATCCTCTGAGAGAGGGCTTCATTTTCAGGTAACCTACAGGGACTGTAAATCAGGTGTCTTCTTTTTGGGTTTAAGAACCATATATTATTACCTTTAATAAAAATTCATACTTACAGCAATGAAGAAATATCTCAAGCTCATTATTATCGTTTTGTTCCTCGTTGCAGCCGGTCTCTTCTGGTGGAGACACTACTTTGTATTCGGGGAGGGTGTAAAAGCCGGTGACCTTAATTACCTGGTAAGAAAGGGTTATGTTTTTAAAACATGGGAAGGCCGTCTCATTCAGACAGGCTTCAAGACCCCCTCACCGGGAGCCATGCAGAGTAATGAATTTGAATTCAGCATCGTGAATGACAGTCTGGCGACAGTACTTGAGAGGGCGAGCGGTAAGTTTGTAGAACTTCGCTATAAGGAATACATAGCCTCACTGCCATGGAGAGGGATGAGTAAATACGTTGTAATTGAGGTTCTCAACATCAAGGATCTTGATCCGGTTACCGGGCTTCCATATCAGCCTTAGAAAATGAAGGTTGCTGTTGTTACAGGAAGTGTCAACGGTATCGGGCGTGATATTGCCCGGGCTTGCCTCTTTCTTAATTCTCCTTGTTTTTAGCTCTCTTGCGGTCGTTTTCGTCAAGCATTATTTTTCTAAGGCGCATTGATTTTGGGGTAATCTCAATATACTCATCAGAGGATATGTACTCCATTGCCTCTTCCAGGGAAAACCGGATGGGGGGCGTGAGCAGTGCCTTGTCGTCTGATCCCGAGGCTCTCATATTCGTAAGTTTCTTCGTTTTGGTGATATTGACAGTAATGTCGTCAAGGCGTGTGTTTTCACCGATTACCTGACCCATATAGACATCTTCACCCGGGAAAATGAAGAATCTTCCGCGGTCCTGCAGCTTGTCAATTGCATAGGCTACTGCGGTTCCGGTCTCCATAGCTACAAGCGAGCCGTTCCGTTTCACGGCCATATCGCCCTTCCAGGGTTCGTAACCTTCGAACCTGTGAGCCATTATGGCTTCACCTTCAGTCACTGTCAGTACCTGATTCCTCAGGCCGATGATCCCGCGTGCCGGGATTTTAAAATCGAGATGAGCGCGGTCGTCCTTAATCTGGATATTCACAATCTCACCCTTACGCTGTGTGACCTGTTCGATGACCTTGCCCGCAAAGTTATCGGGCACCTGAACTGTCAGTGCCTCTATTGGCTCGTGTTTAACTCCCTTGATTTCTCTGAGCAGCACCTTGGGCTGCCCCACCTGCAGTTCGAATCCCTCGCGCCGCATTGTTTCGATGAGTATCGAAAGATGCAGTATTCCTCGTCCGAATACCATGAAGGCATCAGAAGAGGCGGTCTCCTCCACCCTGAGAGCAAGGTTTTTTTCTGTTTCCCTGAAAAGCCTGTCTCTCAGCTGACGTGATGTTACCAGGGTACCCTCACGACCGAAGAACGGGGAGTTGTTGGAGGCGAACAGCATGCTCATCGTAGGCTCGTCAACCTGCATATAAGCCAGTCCCTCCGGAACCTCAGCATCAGCGATAGTATCGCCGATCTCGAAGTCCTCCATACCGAACACGGCGCATATCTCACCTGACCGTATCGACTTTTTGGTTTTTTCCTTGCCCAGTCCCTCGAAAAGGTAAACCTCCTTCACAGTATTCCTGATAACTCTCCCGTCGCGTTTGACAAGGGAGACCTGGCTGCCTGGCACCAGGGTGCCGCGGCTGATCTTGCCGACTGCAATTCGTCCCATGTACGACGAATAATCAAGAGATGAGATTCTCATCTGGAGCGTGCCTTCAATCTTCTTTGCAGCCGGTATATGTTCTATTATAGTATCAAGCAGGTAAGTTACATCCGTTGTGGGTTTGGCCCAGTCAGGTCCCATCCAGCCATACTTTGAGGAACCGTAAACGGTTTGAAAATCAAGCTGATCTTCGGTTGCTTTCAGGTTATACATCAGATCAAATACCCTCTCGTGCGTCTCATCGGGATTACAATTGGGCTTATCAACTTTGTTTATGACCACAATGGGTTTCAGTCCCAGTTCAAGGGCTTTCTGCAGTACGAACCGGGTCTGCGGCATAGGTCCTTCGAATGCATCAACTATCAGGAGTACGCCCTCAGCCATATTAAGGACCCTCTCAACCTCGCCTCCGAAGTCGGCGTGCCCGGGGGTGTCGATGACGTTTATCTTGACATTCTTATATCGTACCGAGACATTTTTTGAGAGTATCGTGATCCCTCTCTCCCTTTCGAGGTCATTGCTGTCGAGAATCAGTTCACCCATTGCCTGGTTGTCGCGGAACAGCTTTACCTGATAAAGGATACGGTCTACCAGGGTGGTCTTTCCATGGTCGACGTGGGCAATAACAGCTATATTTCTTATTTCTTCCATTTCCTCATATTATTGGGGTGCAAAAGTAAAAAAAGGATTTTCTTTACAGGCAGATTCAAGAAGACTCTTTGCTCCTGTTTTTGAAATTTCGCACAAAGATAAAAATAATCTGCTGATATTATGAGTGATATGCAAATCATCGGGCTGGATCAGATTGACTGGATAAGGAGGAACCGGTACAGACGGACCCTGGATTTCATGATGAAACATATTTCACCTTCCGACCGCATAACAGATATGGGTACCCCGAATCCGCTTTCAGAACTGATGAAGAAAAACGGGCTTAACGTGACAAACACCGGTGGTGAGGATTTTGATACAGAGTACTGTAAAATAGCTGATTATGAAGGCGATGTAACAACGTCATTTGAAGTCTTCGAACATTTGCTTGCCCCGTTCAATATTCTCCGGGAGATAAAAAGCCCGAAGCTTATTGCATCAGTGCCGCTTCGCCTTTGGTTTGCAAAGGCTTACTGGAATGAGAATTCCGTGTGGGACAGGCACTACCATGAGTTTGAGAGGAGGCAGTTCGACTGGCTTCTCGAAAAGAGCGGCTGGAGGATCACGGACCATGAAAGCTGGACTGCGCCCATTAAGGCTGTCGGACTGAGGCCTTTGCTCAGGCTGTTCACCAAAAGATACTATATTGTCTGCTGCGAAAGATTGCCGCGGTGAGTGCTGATCAGTGAAAGTTTTATAATTTTAGTCCCTGAATTAAAGGGCCGGCAACGGCTGAAGTAATCAGCTACCGGATTATTACCAAATACAATACTGTCATGAAAACTAAAATAATAGCACTTTTTATTTCAATGGTACTCTTTACAGGGTGTGCGGAGGTGATGCAGGTATTACAGACCGTTTCAACAACCGGAGCCCTTACAGAGGCTGATGTAATCAGCGGCCTTAAAGAGGCGCTGACAGTAGGCGCCAGGAATTCAGCCGGTAAGCTGTCAGCCTTAAACGGATATTACAATGACCCTTCCGTCAAGATTCCCCTTCCGGAGGAAGCCCTGGCGATTGTTGAGAATATCTCAAAGATACCTGGCGGACAGAAACTTATAGAAGATGTGGTTCTGAATATCAACAGGGCTGCTGAAGACGCCGCAAGGGAGGCTGCTCCGATCTTTGTGAATTCAGTGAGCCAACTTACAGTCGCTGACGGTTTTAAAATTCTTAAAGGAGCAGATAATGCTGCCACACAGTACCTGATATCGACAACTTACACGGATCTTTATAATCTTTATAAGCCCAGGATAGAGACCTCCACACGCAGGGAAATGGTGGCCGGCGTCTCCGCACAGGAGTCGTGGGAAGTCCTCACAACCAAATGGAATACCTTTGCCGGCAGCCTGGCAGGCCGGCTTGGAGGATTCAAGCCTGTTACCACCAACCTTGATGACTTTCTGACAAGAAAAGCTCTTGACGGCATTTTCCTCAAGATTGAAGGTGAAGAGCTGAAGATAAGGAAAGAGGTTTCGGCCAGGGTCACCCCCATCCTTCAGAAAGTGTTCGGCAGTCTTGATACCAAATAACTGAAACACAGATTATTAATTTGAAAACTCATCTGATGTCAATTGTGGGGACCAAAAACCGTCTCTTTATATTTCTGAACTGGATGTGGAACTATTTTACCTTCGATCAGTCTCTCAGACTGGTAATAAAAACAAAGGAGCGGAAGCAGTAAAGAGAGTAACTTTTGTAACTTCGTCAACGGAAATTATTTCAGATGCTGAAACTTATAACCCATCCCCTGATAATCCACAAGCTGTCTCAGATCAGACGGAAAGAAACCGGAACCAAGGATTTCAGGCAGAACCTTGATGAGATAGCAGGACTTATGGCTTACGAGATATCGAGGGACCTGCCGCTTCGTGACATTGTCATTGACACTCCACTATCATCGTGCAGAACTTCGGAGCTGGCGAAGGAAATCGTGCTCATCCCTGTTCTCAGGGCCGGGCTCGGTATGGTTGACGGAATTACCAATCTTATCCCTACGGCAAAGGTTGGGCACATTGGCATGTACCGCGACCATGTGACTTTGTTGCCGATGGAGTATTTCGCAAAGTTTCCTGCGACGCTGCCAGAATCCATTGTTATGGTCCTAGACCCCATGCTCGCCACCGGTGGCAGCGCCAGTGCTGCCATAACGGCAATAAAGGCCAGGGGAGCCGTGACAGTCAGGCTCGTCTGCATTGTGGGGGCCCCGGAGGGGGTTGCCCGGATGGAGAAGGATCACCCCGACGTGGATATCTACCTGGCTGCCCTAGACAGTCACCTGGATGAAAACGGTTACATAGTACCCGGGCTGGGCGATGCAGGCGACAGGCTTTTCGGTACGAAATAGAATGCCATTACAGTTGGCTCAGTTATAATTTTAATTAAACCAGATCATGGGATTAAAGAACAGACTTATCTTGATGAATTTCCTGCAGTTTTTCATCTGGGGTTCATGGCTAATTACAATTGGTGCTTACTGTTTTCAGACCAGGCAATGGTCTCCCAAAGAATTCGGGTTGGTATTCTCGACGATGGGGCTGGCCTCTCTCTTCATGCCTGCGATTGCCGGTATTATTGCTGACCGCTGGGTGAATGCCGAGAAACTTTACGGAATTTTCCACATTTCAGGTGGCATTGTACTCCTGTTCGTTCCGATGATCGATAATCCCAGGACACTTTTCTGGGTGATGCTGGTGAATATGATGTTCTACATGCCCACCATTGCACTGGCAATTACAGTCGCCTATACATCGATGAAAGGAAAGGGAATGGATATTATCAAAGACTATCCGCCTGTAAGGGTATGGGGAACCATCGGCTTCATCGTCGCACTCTGGGTTATAAGTCTTTCAGGCCTGGAAACCTCGCCGTACCAGTTCTACATTGCGGCAGCGGCATCGTTTGCACTTGGGCTTTATGCCTTCACCCTGCCGAAATGCCCGCCACTGGCTTCAGGGCATAAGAAATCGCTGATAGAGGAGCTGGGCCTCAATGCATTCAAGCTTTTTAAAAGCACTAGGATGGCTTTGTTCTTCATTTTCGCCATGCTGCTGGGAGCTTCGCTGCAGCTGACAAATGCATACGGTGATACCTTTCTACACGACTTTGCGAATATCCCCGAATTCAAAGACCTGGTGGCGGTTAAATATCCCGCAATAATTATGTCAATATCCCAGATATCAGAGACACTTTTCATTCTTACAATACCGTTCTTCCTCCGCAGATTCGGCATCAAGAAAGTCATGCTGATGAGTATGGTGGCCTGGATTCTCAGATTCGGACTCTTCGGATACGGTGATCCCGGTGCTGGCCTCTGGATGATAGTTCTCTCTTGTATCATTTACGGAATGGCCTTTGATTTTTTCAACATATCAGGATCACTTTTCGTGGAGACACAAAGTTCACCCAATATAAGGGCGAGTGCCCAGGGACTCTTTATGATGATGACGAACGGTATCGGAGCAATACTTGGAAGCCTCCTGAGTGGAATAATAATTGACAAGTACTTTATCCTTGATAGCGGGGCCAAGGACTGGAAGGGAATATGGCTGGCCTTCGCGGCATATTCACTTGTTGTGGCAGTGCTCTTTGCCGTCTTCTTCAGGCATAAGCATGATCCGAAGGCCGTCGAGGCCGAGGGAGTGTTGTAGACAGGGGCCGGCAGCGAAACTTTCGGCCAGACACGGGATACCTTCCTGCCAGTCTACTTAAGAAGAATCAGACTTAGTCCTATTACGATGATACCGCTTATCAATCCGTAGATTGCTGTATGGTGTTTGCCGTACTTATGCGCAGCCGGCAACAGTTCGTCAAATGAAATGTAAATCATGATTCCCGAGATCATTGCGAAAACAAATCCAAGGACGGCGTCAGTTTTGAAGAGCGAAAGGATCAGCAACCCCACTCCTGCACCCACGGGTTCGGCAAAGCCTGAGAGGACAGACCAGAGCAGAGCCTTTCTTTTTGAGCCAGTGGCAAAATAAACCGGAACCGATACGGCTATCCCCTCGGGGATATTGTGAATGGCGACAGCCACTGCAATGCTTATTCCGATTGTGACATCAGCCATTCCCGCCATAAATGTTGCTATACCCTCTGGAAAGTTATGGATGCCGAGTGCAACGGCAGTGAAGATCCCGATGCGCATCAGCTTACGGTCGTGGTGGTGATGATGGTGGCTGTGGTGGCGATGACCCTTCTCCCTTTCCCTGTATTTGTCATCCTTTCTTTCCGCGCGCCTGTCAGAATGTTTCTCAGAATGCTTATCTCCGGGATTCATCTGTTCAATCCTCTGCATCTCGTGAGGGTTTTCATTTGATGGAATAAGCTTGTCAATCAGGGCAGTCAGGCCAATACCGCCGATGAATGAAATAAATGTAAACCAGGCAGCCCTGTCACCACCGTAAGAAGCAGTAAGAGCAACGTTGGCTTCTGTAAGAATCTCGGTAAGTGATATGTAGATCATTACGCCGGCAGAAAAGCCAAGTGAAAAAGCGAGGAAGGATGTGTTGGTCCTTTTGGCAAAAAAGGCAATCATACCCCCGACCCCAGTGGCCAGCCCGGCAAACAGCGTCAGACCAAAAGCAAAAAGAATACGGGAATTTTCCATTTACCGGACTATTTAGACTCAGTATAAACTGTAAAAATAGAACAAACCGGAAAAAAACAAGGCTTATCCGGATGAATAAGATAAAATTACCTTAATTAGTGATTGATTTGATAAAATGATTTTTCCTGAGTACTATAGAATCCTTGGAATAACCCAGGGAGCTTCCGATACTGAGATCAGGAAGGCATACCGTGCCAGGGCCATGGAATTCCATCCTGACCGTAATCCTTCACCCGGGGCCAGGGAGATGTTCATAAAAATCACGGAGGCATACCAGTACCTGACAGCACACCCTCACCAAAACGGGGTTACGGAGGAAGAATACCGCCGCAATTACCAGGCGTGGGTGGATTACCGGCAGGCGGAAGCAAGGAAGAAGGCGGAAGAATATGCAAAATCGACATTCAGGGTCTTCTCCGGGACCACCTTTTATAAAAGCACATCGGTAATAGACGGGTCGATGGTGTTCCTGGGACTGGGACTTGCGGTGGCAGTAATATTTATTGCCCTGTTCGGGTATGCAGACAGGATGAAGATGGCAGTCACCCCGCAGGAGGAGCCGTCTTTCTCACTGATGATCCTGTCGCTTGTTATCGGACTGATATTTCTTGGTATTTCGTTACTTTATCTGATTGGCTGGATTGCCCAGAAAAAACGGGAAAAAGATGGAAAAGAGAATAAAAATAAAGAATCCGTTTGAGTGGGACCAGAACGGGTGTTTCGGATGCGGACCGGCGAATTCTGCCGGTCTCCGACTTACGTTCGAAGAAAGTGCCGGTCACCTTCATGCAGAATGGGTCCCGGTTCCGGAGTATCAGGGGTACATAAACGTCATACACGGAGGAATCATCGCCACCCTTCTTGATGAAATAGGTGCGTGGTGTGTTTATATAAAAGCCGGAACCTCTGCTGTCACCTCAGTAATGACCGTAAGGTATCTGAAACCGGTTTACATAAATAAGGGGAAGATAACTCTTGATGCTGCCATTGTCAGCCGCGACGGGAAGAGCGCCAGGCTGTTGTGCAGGTTGTTTGACGGCGGGGGAAAGCATTGTGCAGAGGCTGATATCGACTATTTCCTTTACCCTGAGGATATTGCCCGTAAACGCTACTATTATCCGGGCAGGGAGGCATTTTACTATGACTGAAAAGAGGCAGCGATTTCCGAAAATGAACCTCAGGCAAGTCCATCGGTCTCAATGTAGGTAAACTTCAGTTTCACAGCTGAAGAAAAATACTCTCCCTTTTCAAGGATGTCAGAATCGCCTTCCTCATAGTACCAGTTTACTTTGAGCAATTTGTGCTTAAGGGTAACCAGCAGCAGTCTCCTCAAGAGTTTAATGATCTGCTTTGACGATGCTGAATTGACATACTCGAGGTTGAACTCCACGGTTGTAATATCCTCAGGTTCAAGAATATATTCATCGATCCAAAGGCCTATTGTGTCGTAAAATGCCCTTGAATCTTCAGAAACAGATCTCCCCCAGATCTTGATAACTCCTTCCGGTCCAAGGTAAACTTCAGGTGTCTTCCTGGTCGGTTCAATTTTCTTCCCCTCCATTAAAAAAAATTTATGCGAATGTAATAAATAGTTAATTCTGAAACGAACGGTTCCGGTAAAAATCAAATCTCAAACCTTGCAAGCGGAGTTACCGAATGGTCCGCAAATTCCCCCTGCAGGTACTTGTAATAACCTGTAATCCCTATCATTGCAGCATTGTCAGTTGTATACCTGAATTCAGGCAGAAAAGCATTCCAGTTACGTTTTGAGGCCTCGGTCATTACAGCTGATCGCAAACCCGAATTTGCCGAAACTCCTCCGGCGATTCCAATCTCACGTATTCCGGTCTCTTTGGATGCCCTGACCAGTTTAGCTATCAGAATTTCGATTATAGTGCGTTGCAATGAGGCGCACAGGCTGTGGATGTTTGATTCGACAAAATTCTCATCCTCCTTTAGCCTGTCGCGGAGAAAATAGAGGAAACTCGTTTTAAGTCCGGAAAAACTGAAATCGAGGCCCTGTATCCTGGGTTTCGAGAACTGAAATGCATTGGGGTCACCCTCGCTGGCCATCCTGTCGATAAATGGGCCGCCGGGGTAAGGAAGTCCGATGACCTTGGCGCATTTGTCAAAGGCCTCCCCTGCCGCATCGTCTATTGTATTTCCAATCAGCTCCATAGAGAGGTAGTCACGTACAACGATAAGCTGAGTATGGCCTCCGGACACCAGCAGGCACAGGAAGGGGAAAGCCGGAACACGGTTCTCTCTTCCGTGCTCCTTTGCAAAATGCACCATTACATGAGCCTGCAGGTGGTTTACCTCTATCAGCGGCAGATTGCGCGTCAGTGCGAACCCCTTGGCAAAAGATGTTCCCACAAGCAATGAACCCAGCAATCCCGGTCCGCGGGTGAAGGCTACGGCGCTGACCTCATCCCTGCCCTTGCCCGCCTTCGAAAGAGCCATGTCAACCACAGGAATGATATTGGCCTGATGAGCCCTGGAAGCAAGCTCGGGTACAACTCCGCCGTATGCCCGGTGTATCTCCTGGTTCGCAATGAGATTCGAGAGTACAAAACCGTCGGTGACCACTGCTGCAGATGTGTCATCACAGGATGATTCTATGGCCAGTATCGTTATGCTCATTGACGCTTTGTTTTCGCCGTTTTTTTAAATTAACTTCGCTCACGGCAGGATTGTGGAAACGAATGGCCAAAATTATCAAAAAAATCGTCAGGTCACTTACTGTTGTGATTGCACTGCTGATCTTTATTGCGGCGATTGCAGTTATGCTTGTCCGTGCACCGAAGTTCCAGACTTTTGCTGCCAGAAAGTTCGTTGAATATTTTTCCGGAAAGACGGGAACACAAATTTCTGTAGGCAAGGTTTCATACACTTTCTTTAACAAACTGGCTTTAAATGATATCCTGATCAGGGATCAGAATCAGGACACCCTGCTGTCAATACGACATTCAATTCTGAAAATAAAAGAGTTCAGGCCTGCAGAACAACGGTTCATATTCGGTAATATTGATGTTTACGAACCAGATTTCAGGATGGTACAGGACACTTCCGGAATGCTGAATCTAACATGGTTAATTGAAACCCTGAGCAGTGATAAGGCGAAGGATACACTGAAGAAGTCACTTATCACGATCGACGGTATTGAAATTTTTGACGGTGCCTGGTCTCTGACAGATCTCAGAGATACCGCCACCGTTAAGCCCGGAGTAATTAATTTTAAGGACCTGAAACTGACCTCCGTGAATGCCAGGGTTGAAGATATGGTAATCATTCCGGATTCCGTTTCTTTCAATATCAGGGGACTGACTTTTACCGAGTCAAAAGGGTTTAAGTCAGCAGGACTGGATGTCGATGCCGTGATCAGGCAGAGTTCACTTTACTTCAGAGACATCGATCTCATCTCTGACTCCAGTATTATCAAGGCTGACAGGATCAGCATTCTTCCTGCAGATTCATCGGCCTATTCTGATTTCATTAACAGGGTCAGGCTTGACATTCTCCTCAGCCGATCAGTAATCAGGACCTCGGATGTTGCATTTTTTGTTGCACCCTTAAAGGGAATTTACGAAACCGTATACCTGTCAGGCAGGCTGACAGGGACAGTGGCCGAAATGAGAGGCAGGGATGTTGCAATTGATTATTCAGCAGACACGAGGTTGCGTTGTGACTTTGATATTTCCGGACTGCCGGATGTCAGTGACATGTACATGTTTCTGGATTTTGCCGATCTGAGGACAAGTGCAGACGACATTGAGAGGCTCCGTTTAAGCAAGACCGGATCTCTGAAGTTGCCTGTAATTGCACATGACCTGGGGAAAGTCACATTTGTCGGTAACTTTACGGGGTTTATAACTGATTTTGTCGCCTTCGGCAGACTGAAAACAGAACGGGGCAATTTTGCGACTGATATCTCCCTCAGACCTGACGGGAGTAACAGCTTCTCTTTCAACGGTTTGTTAAAGGCAGATCAGGTTGACCTCGGTTTTCTTACAAAAAACAGCGAACTGTTCGGAGGACTGACGTTACATGCTGAAGTTGACGGGTCGATGGAGTCATTCAAGCACCTTTCAGCCAATATTAACGGGGTTATCGACAGTGTCGGGATAAACGGCTACCAATACAGGAATGTTTCACTCGAGGGCAAATACAATGACAAGGTCTGGGACGGCGCTGTGGAGGTCAGGGACAGGAATATCAAAATGGATATCCTGGGGAGATTTGATCTCAGCGATGTCATTCCGGAGTTTGACTTTACAATGAACCTTGCTCAGGCAAACCTTTATAAGCTCAGGCTCGTGGAAAAGGATACCGCGTACCGTGCATCGGCTCTCCTGACTGCAACATTCACCGGGAATAACATAGACAATCTTGACGGCGATCTTCGCCTTATTAATTCAACTCTCCGGAATTCAAACGGGGAAATTACAATCTATGATTTTATGCTCCATTCCGGTATGGAGAACGGTATTCCTCTGCTGACTGTTCGTTCAGACTTCGCTGACGGTGAGATCAGGGGACAGCATACATATGCCTCGATAGGTACTGCCGTAAAGGCAGCAATGGCAGGACTGTTTCCCACCAGGTTCAAATCACCGGCAACGCCTGAAAAGCTATCTGAGAACAATTTTACATTCAACGCCCGTTTCAAACAAATCGACAAGTTAAGTGAGTTTTTCAATGCCGGCATAAGTGTAGCAGAAGGAAGCACCCTTTCGGGTTTTTTCTATGCCGAGAGCATAAAAGCGTCTGCCAGGCTCTTTTCACCGGCGCTCGGAATAGCCGGGGCTGAATTCAGAAACCTCACAGTTAACAGTTCAGTCAGCGGCAATAAAATGAATGTGACAGTCAATTCAGATACCCTCCATCTTCCTGACAACTCAGATCTCCGGAATTTCATTGTTCAGGTTGATACACGGCCTGACTCGATGAACCTTGACATTAACTGGGATAACAGGGACGGCGGCAGGACACTCGGTGACCTGAAAGCTGAAGCATATTACGGTCTTAATAACCGGGGAAAGCCGGTTTTGAATATCAGCATCATACCCACGGAGTTTATTGTAACCAGCACAATCTGGAAAGTAAATCCCGGTCATATTGTAATTGACTCAACCAGTGCCAGGTTTGATGATATCCTGGTAAGCAGCCGGACAAATTATCTCAGGCTTGAGGGAGTGTTGTCATCAAATCCGCGTGACAAGCTTACATTCAACTTTGAAGGGCTGAACCTTGCATACCTGAACAATATCAGCAGTAAAAACAGGAAAAAAGACGGGGAGAGCGCCCTGGAGCTGAGTTTTGGAGGTATACTTAACGGCAACATCACACTTTCAGATGTTTTCGATGAATTTCTGTTTGAAAGTGATATCACTGTCCGCGACTTCAGCCTGAACAACAGTCCCTATGGCCTGGTGACGGCAAGAAGCGAATGGAATCCAAAGAAAAAAGTTGTAGTAATAAATGTTAAGAATGACTTCGGGGGCACCAGGTTTTTTGACATAAGCGGCACCTACGATCCGGCCGCCAGGTATACGGATATAACAGCTTCTGCACTCAGGCTGCCGCTGAATAGTCTGAATTCCATCGTTAAAACGTTTGCCTCTGATGTGCGGGGTACAGCGTCAGGCAAGGTAGACCTGAAAGGAAAACTGAGCCGGTTGTACCTGACAGGGGCAATTAAGACTGATGATGCATCAATGAAAGTAGATTTTCTTCAGACCAGGTACAGTTTCTCTGACTCAGTAAGGTTCACCAGGAAGGGAATCGAGTTCAGGAAGATTAAGATTTATGACGAAAAGAGGAACCAGGGACAGGTAGACGGGATACTTGCACACAACTCATTCAAGGATTTCAGGATAGACCTCAATTTCGACATGAACAACATGCTGGTGCTGAATACCAGGCCCAAGGACAACGAGATCTTCTACGGCACGGCTTATGCATCAGGGTACGCCGGGATAAAGGGTTCAACGGAGAAGCTGGCATTCAACATCTCTGCACGCACGGAGAAAAACACGGAATTTTATGTACCCCTGAACTCAAGCGCCACAGTGAGCGAGTACCCGTATATTATTTTCATTGACAGGCAAAAAGAAAATGAGGCAGCACTGGAACGGGAAAACATGTTTGTTAAAAATGAATCCGCAGCGGGCATGGAACTTAATTTTGATCTGGAGGTGACACCTGATGCTGAGGTTCAGCTTATTATGGATTCGAAGGCCGGTGACGTGATCCGCGGTACCGGGTCGGGCAAACTAAACATCAGCATGAGCAGCAAGGGCAATGTGAAAATGGCTGGCGATTATGTAATAGAGGACGGCGATTATCTTTTCACACTGGGCAACATACTTAACAAGAGATTTTCAGTTGATGAGGGTGGAACGATATCATGGAACGGAGCTCTCGAAGATGCTGTAATCAATTTAAGGGCGGTATACAGGCTGAAGACATCGCTTTATGACCTCTTCCCCGATGAGGCATTCAGGGAGAGGATCCCCGTGGAATGCAGACTCAATCTCTCGGAGAAGCTCATCAACCCGGTTGTGGGCTTCGACATAAGCCTTCCTACTGCGGATGATGAGACGCGGGAGTACCTTAAGATGGCCATAAACACCGAGGAGGAGCTAAGCCGCCAGTTCCTGTACCTTCTTGTGATGAACAGTTTTTATCCTGATCCTTCACTCTTTTCCGCCGCTCCTCAGACATCGGCGCAGGGTGCATCGGCCATCGGGGTCACGACAACGGAGATGCTCACAAACCAGTTCAGCAACTGGCTGTCACAGATAAGCAATGATTTCGACATAGGTTTTGCCTACCGGCCCGGCAATGAGATTACTCCTCAGGAACTCGAAGTGGCGCTCTCAACACAGCTTTTAAATGACAAAGTGGTTCTGAACGGGAACTTTGACGTCGGGGGCAACCAGTCGAACACCCAGGCCAGCAACATCTCTGGTGACTTTGACATTGAATTCAAGATAACGGAGAAGCTTCGTTTCAAAGTTTTCAACAGGTCCAATGACAACCTTTTCTACAAGACAGCGCCCTACACACAGGGTTTCGGTATCTTTCTCAGGCGCGACTTTGACAGGCTGAAGGATCTTTTCATCCGTCCGGAAACCAGGAAGAAGAAAAAAACCGATACTGCTGTAGTGGCTTCAGAGAGATAACATTTCAACATCAGGCCCATTTTTTTCATAGGCTGCATAATTCGGAGAGTGTTTGCACGTTTTTTTCATATATTCGCCCGTTGTTGCAACGAGGGTAACAATCACAGAAATTCAAACAGTTAACAAAACTTTTAACAGTATGATATTATCAACAATTTTCTTGCAGGGTACTTCAGCTGTTGCAGCTGGAAAAGAGGCTTCCATGTCATTGGCTGAGTTGTACTTCGCCGGTGGCTGGGTTATGCACATTATAACTTTACTTTCCATAACGGCATTTTACATTTTCATGGAGAGGTTCCTGGTGATCAGAAAGGCCACGAAAGTTGATTCCAACTTTATGAACCGAATAAAGGATTACATGTACGACGGGAAGGTGGATGCCGCGCTGAAGCTCTGCAAGTCGACCAACACCCCCCATGCACGCATGATTGAGAAGGGGATCACCCGTCTCGGGAGACCGGTTGCCGATGTGGAATCTGCAATAGAAAATGTGGGTAAAATGGAGATCTACAAGCTTGAGAAGAACTTCCCAACCATGGCTACAATTGCAGGAGCTGCCCCGTTGCTTGGATTCTTCGGTACTGTTATCGGCATGGTACAGGCATTCTATGAGATGTCACAGGCAGGTAACAGTCTCGATATAAGCACCCTGAGCGGCGGTATATATGTCGCACTGCTTACAACGGTCTGGGGGCTTATTGTCAGTATCCTCAGCTATTTCGGATACAATGCCCTCGTTGTCAGAGTTGAGAATGTGGTTTTCAAACTGCAGTCCACAGCATTGGAATTCATGGATATCCTGAATGAACCTGTAAAGTAAAGCAACATGGCAATAACCAGTAAAAATAAGGTAGGTATTACTGTCAGCTCGGCAGGAATGTCAGACATTGTCTTTCTGCTTCTGCTGTTCTTCATGCTTACCTCAACCCTGGTGCATCCGACTGCACTTAAGCTGTTGTTACCGAAAGGGACGACACAGTCCAACGCACGGCCCATGACGACGATCTCGATCACCCCCGATCATCAGTATTACATTGAGGATCAGCTGATCAGTATAGATAACCTGGAAGCAGCACTGCAGGCCAGGGTAGGTGCAAATCCGGAGATCTATATTTCAGTTCATGCTGACAGGAGTGTGCCCATTGAGTATGTTGTGAATGTGATGAATATAGCAGCAAAGAACCAATATAAACTAATCCTTGCAACCTCTCCCAAATAACCGGAAAGAATCATCTTTCACCAGGGAAAAGAAACAGGGTATGGCCGCGACTGCCGTCATACATTTACTGCTTGTGCTCTTTCTCCTTATCTTCACCTTCAAGGTGAAGCCGGCTATGTCTGTGACTGTCGAGGAAGGCCTGCTTGTCAATTTCGGTTTTGACGAGACCGGTGACGGTCTTTTTGAACCCGCTCCTGCAGCGGAAATTCCTCCGCCGCCTGAACCATCAGCCGGTGAACAGGGAGCTGATGACGCCATCCTTACGCAGGATTTTGAAGAAGCGGTGGAAGTGAAAAAGAAAGAGCCTGATCCGGAGCAGGTTAAAAGAGATGCAGAGGCCCGGGTAGCCGCAGCAAAAAAAAAGGAAGAGGCTGAAGTTGAACGTAAAAGAATAGCTCAGGAGACGGCTGAAAGGGTCAGACGCGAAGAAGAACAGCGCAGGATTAACCAGATAAACAACCGTACCAGGAATGCATTTGGCAATGCCGGCAATGTAGGGGAATCAAGCACCAGCGAAGGCATTGCCGGCGGCGAGGGAAACCAGGGAGTGAAGACCGGCACTGTGGGTGCAGGCACCTACGGTCCGGGGGGAGGCCCGGGTAACGGGACCATTTCATACAGCCTGGGTGACAGGGGGTTTCAGTCACTGCCGGTGCCGAAATACGAATACCAGGTTGAGGGTAGAGTTGTAGTGGAAATTTCCGTCGACAGGTCCGGCAACGTCACCAAGGCTGTCGCCGGAGTCAAGGGGTCTACCACGCTTGATGAGGACCTGCTTAAGGTGGCACATGATGCCGCCATGAAAGCGAAGTTTAACAGAAGCAACGATGCACCCCTTCTGCAAAAGGGCAACATCACCTACATCTTCAGGCTGAAGTAGAGAACTGTTGGTTCAGAATAATCTGACAAGGAGATCAAAAGCTCCGGTCAGCTCAAGAGCGGAGGCCATTACCGCCACCAGCAGTATAATGCGGACCACCTTCGGGCCCCAGCTTACCGCGAACCTCGAAGCGATGAGGGCTCCTATACCCTGCCCTACTGCCAAAATGGTCCCTATGAAATAATCGACCTGTCCGCTGAGCATAAAGACAGCAAGTGCGACGGCGGTAAAGATAAATACTATCACCACTTTAAGCGCATTTGCCTTCGTAAGGCCGACACCTGCTCCAAGGACCAGGGCAGCAAGCAGGAAGAATCCCACTCCTGCCTGGATAAACCCTCCGTAAATACCGATAAAAAAGAAAATCACTGATACCCACCAGCGCCTCCTGGCGGTTATGCTTAACGCATGCTCGCGGACCCATTGGTCAGGCTTGTAAAGAATAATGAAAAACATGAATATCAGGAGGAGGCCAATCATCACCCGCATTGCGTGTTCATTGATGCGGACCGCCGCCAGTGACCCTATCAGGGAGCCGGCAGTGGCAGGCAATGCCATCCAGAGGCTTTCCCTGACAGTATAAATCTTCTGTTGCCTGAAGCTACCCGAGCCTACCGCACTTTGAACCAGTACCCCTATCCTGTTGGTTGCATTGGCAACATTGGCAGGCAGACCGAGAAACATAAGCAGGGGAAGTGTCAGCAGGGATCCGCTCCCGGCGAGGGTATTCACAAAACCTGCAAAAAGGCCGGCTGCAATGACAGCGACATAAAGATACCATTCCATAAGGGGCCGGCTTATTTTTCGAAGATTTCCTTAACTGAAACCAGAAGATTATCCATCAGGCTGCTGTCCTTGATGACGTAGTCAGAGATTCCCTTTCTCGCCAGTTCGAGCACCACGTCACCTTTTTCCTGTGCTGAGAGCATGATCACCTTAACATCCGGCATTACCCTGAGAATCTCGTCGAATACTGCCATACCGTTCATTGGACGGCCACTGTCACTTAAAAAGTAATAATCAAGGATGATCAGGTCCGGGTTCTCACGCAATGCTGCAAGACAATCCTCACCGTATGAAAAGGTTCTGACACGGTAGCCTTCAATACCAAGACGGCCAGCCACAAGAGCTGTGATGAAAGGATCATCGTCTACCACAAAGACCAGTCTGTCATTCAACGGCATTGGATCAGAGATTTGATTTAAAGATACAAAACTAAAACTAAAGTGAACACTACATAAAAAATAACGGCAATTCCTTCATCATTTTCATCACCTTCTCTCCTACTATTGCTAAAACCGACTCATTTTCAATGTTCGTCATAACCTCGTCGATAAGGCTTACAATGGGTCCCATCTCATTTACTTTGAGTCCGCGTGTGGTCACCGCAGGTGTTCCCACCCTGATTCCCGATGTCAGGAACGGAGAACGTGAATCAAACGGCACCATATTTTTATTAACTGTAATATGGGCTCTGACAAGAGTATTCTCGGCCTTTTTGCCGGAGATATCGGGGAATTTTGGCCTGAGGTCTATCAGCATCGAGTGATTATCGGTACCGTCTGAAATGACCTTATATCCGAGTGCCATGAATGCGGCAGCCATTTCAGCGGCATTTTTCTTTACCTGTTCCTGGTAGACACTGAATTCAGGCATAAGAGCTTCTCCGAAAGAGACTGCTTTGGCGGCTATCACATGCTCCAGCGGACCGCCCTGAATACCCGGGAAGACGGCAGAATTAAGCATGGCAGACATCATTTTTATCTCACCCTTCGGTGTTGTGACCCCCCAGGGATTCGGGAAATCGCTGCCCATCAGAATGATGCCTCCGCGCGGACCCCGGAGTGTTTTGTGCGTGGTTGAGGTAACAATATGTGCATATTTCAATGGGTTGGAAAGAAGTCCGGCGGCAATGAGACCTGCAGGGTGGGCCATGTCAATCATAAGCAGTGCCCCGATCCTGTCAGCGATTTCTCTCATTCGCGGATAGTCCCATTCCCTTGAGTATGCTGAAGCGCCCCCGACAATTACTTTCGGTCTTTCTCTGAGAGCCACCTCTTCCATCATATCATAGTCGACCCTGCCGGTTTCCTGTTTGACACTGTAGGATACGGGCCTGTACAGAATGCCTGATGAATTCACCGGGGAACCGTGAGACAGATGGCCTCCGTGGGCAAGGTCAAGGCCCAGAAAAGTGTCACCCGGTTTCATAACCGCCAGAAAAACCGCCATATTGGCCTGTGCTCCGGAATGGGGCTGAACATTGGCATATTCTGCATCGAAAAGCTTCTTCAGCCTGTCAATGGCAAGCTGCTCAACCTTGTCGACCACCTCGCAACCTCCGTAATACCTGTGCCCCGGATAACCTTCAGCATACTTGTTTGTAAGGACTGAACCCATAGCCTCCAGCACCTGGGGACTGACAAAGTTCTCGGATGCTATCAACTCTATTCCGTTGGTTTGACGAAGACGCTCCTCAGTGATGAGGTCAAATATCTCAATGTCTCTTTCCATGATTTTTAAAAATCAATTAACTGTTTAACTATTAATTATATAGATTACCTGCAGATTCCCGGTATTCACACAAATATACGCTTTAATATTTATTTTTCTGATGACACATATTTTTGCTCTTCTGATCAGATACCGGCAACTGATGCCGGAATTCAACTGGTTGGGGAGACCGCCTAGACTTATTCCCGGGTATCAGTTTTTGCGAAGTCTGAGGTGTACAGGTTTAATCCCTGACGGTATTGTGAGCGGAACTTTCTCTTCGGTGACAAGGGTTATATCGAGACCGTAAGCAGCCACATCATTAATACCCAGCCGGCGAAAGATGAAATATAAATTCAGTGTCAGTTTTTCCCAGAAAGGGAGGTCTATATAACCCGGGAGGACACGGACAAGCTGCACAAACCTGAAATCAGTTTCGATGCCGTGCTGATTGAGTGAGGGGTAACTGCTGGTAAGATTGACTTCTCCCTCTTCCCTCATGGAATGAAGTATCTGAAGGAAGTAATAATTGACTCTTATGGGGACTTTGAACCCCAGGTAAAGGTCGATCCTGTAAACCTTCCCCGGGACAAGCTGAGTGATCCTGTATTCTGCCGTATAAGGATTATCTATGATATCGACATGGAGAAACCAGTAGGCATCAGCCCTTTTCGGCTGGCGGAACAAGAGGGACCAGATTGTCTTGGCTTCTATTTCATCACATTTGTCGGCATGAGTGATATAGACAAGTTGCCCTGCATATTTTGGGACTGTTTTATCCTGGGAAAGATCTGCCAGTACCGGGAGGTAGTTTTTCAGTTTGTTGAAACTGATGAACCTGTTTTTTATGCGTCGACCTTTGAAAAGTACGAGCATAATGACAGATAAGAATCCGCCGGTAGCAATAGTGAACCAGCCTCCGTGAATGAATTTGCTGAGGTTGGCTGCAAGAAAAAGCGATTCTATAGCCAGGTAAGTAACCCCGAAGAGAACCACGGATGCCAGCGATTTATGATGAAGACGGAGCCAGGCTATCATGAGTAGGGTGGTCATCATCATTGTTATTGTTATGGAAAGGCCGTAAGCTGCCTCCATGTTTGATGATGTCCGGAAGGCGATGACCACTGTGGCCACAGCCAGATATAATGTCCAGTTAACAGAAGGAATGTACATCTGACCCTTGGCGAAAGAGGGGTATTTTATCTTTATTTTAGGCCAGAAGTTCAGGGAGATGGCTTCGCTGATAAGGGTATAAGAGCCGCTTATCAGCGCCTGGCTTGCAATTACCGCCGCAACGGTAGCCAGTAATATTCCGAACGGAAGGAACCATTCGGGCATAATAGCATAAAACGGATTTACGCCCGGTATTGCTTTTTCCGGATTAGCCAGCAGCCAGGCACCCTGTCCCAGATATGTGAGAATGAGCATGGTTTTGACATATATCCAGCTGATCCGGATATTCTTCAGGCCGCAGTGTCCAAGGTCGGCATATAACGCCTCTGCTCCTGTGGTGCATAGAAATATCGCCCCCAGAAGAATGAATCCCTGGGGATGAGCCGACAGAAGCTGGTAAGCGTAAACAGGACTGAATGCCGCAAGCATCCCGGGTACTTTAATGAGACTCGCAAATCCCAGCGCGCCAAGTGCAGTAAACCAGACAAACATAACAGGACCGAATGATTTCCCGACGGCAGAGGAACCGAATTGCTGAATGAAGAAAAGAAAAGTAAGTATGGCCAGCGCAATAACCGTCACCGGAAGGTCAGGTCTGATTATCTGTAAACCTTCAACTGCTGACACAACCGTAATTGAAGGTGTGATGATGCTGTCAGCCAGGAGTGCGCTGCCTCCGATGACAGCAACGATATAAAGGTTGCGTTTTCTCTTGCGCATAAGAGCAAACAGGGAAAAGATACCTCCCTCACCCTTATTGTCAGCCGTCAGGGTTATCAAAACATATTTGACCGTGGTCTGGAGCGTGAGTGTCCATATAATTGCTGAAACGACACCGAGGACAAGCATCCTGTCAACCGCGCCCGCATTGTTAACCACCGCCTTCATGACATATAACGGGGAGGTGCCTATGTCGCCGTAGATTATCCCCAGGGACATAATCACCCCCACGAGACTGAGTTTTTTGAGAAAGTCGGACCTGTCGTACGTCATACCTCAGGAATTTGAGCCCGCAAATGTAGATAATTAAGTACCAGGTTATTCGGCCCCGTGAAAATTTTTATTCTTCGGAGAACTGTTTCAACAGTTCCCTGTAAGCCCCGAAGATTCTTGATTTGGAAATAAACCCCACATACTGTCCGCGGTCCAGCACCGGGAGGTTCCATGCACCCGTGCGGGTGAAGGCATCAAGAACAACGTCACCCTTCTCATGGATGTCGATATAGGTCGGGGGTATTGTCATCAGTTCACTGACAGACACCTTTTCATAAAGATCAGGGATAAACATCTTATCTCTTATGTCATCAAGAAGTACTACACCCTCCAGAATATTGAACTCATCAACAACAGGGAAGATATTACGTTTGGATTTGGCCACCTGCTTCACCAGGTCGCCGAGGGTGTCTTCGGGGTGTACTGTCAGGAGGTCGGTCTCCACCTCTTTGGTCCATTCAAGCAGGGTTATAACCGCCTTGTCCTTATCGTGCGTTATCAGTTCCCCTGTCGATGCAAGCTGCTGGTGATAAATGGAGTGTTTCTGAAAACTGCGGATTGTAATGAATCCGACTGTTGATGTAACTATAAGCGGGATGAAGAGGCTGTAACCTTCCGTAATCTCTGCAATAAGGAATATGGCAGTAAGGGGGGCATGCAGCACAGCTGCGAACAGGCCGGCCATGCCGGCGAGGGTGAAACTGCTCTCGGGAAGTTCAAGACCGAAAGTACTGTTCATAAAGCTGCAGAAAAGATACCCTGCCACGCCGCCTGTGAAAAGGGTGGGTGCCACAATGCCTCCTACCCCTCCGGCACCGTTGGTCGATGCGGTGGCCACCACCTTCATAAGTACCAGGGCTGTGAGGAAGAGGATAATGATCCAGGTTCCTGATGCTACATCCCCGAAGAGAGTCTGGCCTACGGCAGCGAGCGACTCTCCCTTCAACAGAACCATTACAGTATCATAGCCCTCACCGTACAGTGAGGGGAATATATAGATTAGCACACCAAGAACTGTACCCCCTGTGATCAGCCTGACATACATGTTACCGATCTTCTGGTAAAGCTTCTCGATACCAATTGTCATTTTTGTAAAGTAGACACCGGCCAGGCCGCTGAAAACTCCCAGCAAAAGATAGTAAGGGAGGTTCCGGAGAAGGAAGCTTTCCCTCACCTGGAAAGAGAAAAGCACGTCATTTCCCATAAAGAAATAGGCGACGGAAGCTGCGGTAACTGAGGAAATGAGGAGGGGAACGATTGATGACATTGTCAGGTCAAGCATAAGGACCTCCAGGGTGAACAATATGCCCCCGATAGGGGCCTTGAAAATGCCTGAGATTGCTCCTGCGGCACCGCAGCCAAGCAGAAGGGTAATATTCTTGTAATTGAGGTTAAAATACCGTCCTACCGTTGAGCCGATAGAAGCTCCTGTAAGGGCGATCGGTGCTTCGGCTCCCACTGATCCTCCGAAACCGATTGTAAGGGAGCTTGCGAGTATTGATGACCAGTTATTATGTCTTTTGATGTAGCTGTTCCTTCGTGAAATTGCATACAGTACCCGGCTGATGCCGTGCGAAATATTATCGCGGACCAGGTATTTCACTACCAGCACCGTAAGCAATATTCCGGCCATTGGGTAGACAAGAGAAAGAATTCCCGCTGAACCGTCCGTTACGCCCTGTGTAAACAGGAGATGAGTGTAATGGATTGCATTCTTCATTGCTGCGGCAGCCATTGCGCTTGCAATCCCTACCGCAAAACTCAGCAGGTAAAGAAGTTTCTGCTGATCGGCAAAAAATGAACTGACAATCTTTTGTAACCTTGAAAATATACGCCCTGGCATTTTTTGTACGGAATCCTTTGAACTCTCCTGCTCACAAATATAGGACAAAATGAGGAGCACCATTTAATTTTGGTAAGTTTGACGGGAATTCCGGCCACTGATTCCGTATACCCGGCCGGTAACCGAAAAATGTATTTTCATGATCAACTTTGAAAAACATATCCTGTCAAACGGGCTTAAGGTTCTGGCGCATTATGATCCCTCCACCCCCATGGTCACTACCAATCTTCTTTACAATGTGGGATCCAGGGATGAAGATCCCGAAGCGACCGGTTTTGCCCATCTCTTTGAGCATCTGATGTTTGAAGGCTCAGATAATGTACCTGTCTTCGATACCCCGGTCATGCTTGCTGGAGGTGAGAACAACGCATTCACCAACAGTGACATCACGAATTATTTCATTACACTTCCTTCGGGGAACCTGGAGACAGCTCTGTGGCTTGAGTCCGACAGGCTAAAAGGGCCTGACCTTTCAGATGAAAAACTGAAGACACAGAAAAGCGTTGTGACGGAGGAATACAGGCAGCGGTATCTCAACCAGCCTTACGGCGATCTCTTCCTGCTTCTCAGGCCGTTGGCGTACAAGAAGCATCCCTATCAATGGCCTACAATAGGTCAGGACATTGCTCACATTCAGAATGCAGACAGAAAAAGCGTCACAGATTTTTTCAGAAGACATTACAGTCCGTCGAATGCAATACTCAGCACAGCCGGAAATGTAAAGCCTGAAACTGTATTCCGGCTGGCAGGAAAATGGTTTGATGATATCGCTCCGGCGACACCGTACACGCGTAATCTTCCCCGGGAGCCGGTTCAGGATGCAAGGAGAGAAATGACGGTTCACCGCAGAGTTCCCTCGGCAGAGCTTCTGATGGCGTTTCATACAGGAGGCAGAAGCAGTCGCGACTTTTATATCCTGGATCTGCTTACCGACATACTCTCCGGCTGTGACTCTGGGCGATTCCCGGGTATCCTTGTAAGGGAGAAGGAGATATTCAGCGAGGCAGACATCTATCTTTCAGCTGAAATCGACCCCGGGCTTGCGATAGTATCAGGAAGGCTTAAGGAGGGTGTGGATATAAGAACAGCGGAGAAGGCTGTCAGGGATGAACTGAACAGGGTGGCCGGAGAACAGGTCACTGCTGCTGAACTTGACAAGGCCCGAAACAGGTACGAATCGCACCAGCTGATGTCATTACTGAGTGCCGGAAACAAGGCATTTAATCTAGCCTACAACGAGCTTCTCGGGAATGCAAACGGCATAAACACCGAGAAAGAAAAGTATATGAGTGTTACCGCGGAGGAGATAATGGAATGCTCCGCACGAACCTTCACTGAAAGCAACTGCAGTGCAATCCATTACTTACCGGAAACGTTATGAGCAAAGTTGACAGAACCGTACCTCCTGAGATAATTACCCCGTCAGCCGGCAGTTTTCCCGTTCCCGCGGTGCATGAGCTCACCGGTGGTGTCCCTGTTTATCTTCTCGGAACCGGAATCCTCGACCTGCTAAGGATTGAGTTCGTATTCAACGCCGGCCAGCGAATGGAAGAGGTACATCTGGCAGCCTCCACGGCGAATGCAATGCTGACAGAGGGCACCGTCCTTCACGATGCCATGTCAATCAATGACCTCATAGACATGACCGGTGCAGCATTCACACATATGGCTGACAAGGATTCCGCCTGTCTCATTGCGGTGACCCTTACGAGAAAACTGGGTGAGGTCATGGCTCTGGCAGCGGAGGTGCTTTTTCAGCCCTCATTTCCAGCAACTGAATTCAGGATGCTGATGGAAAAGAGGATACAGAGCTTCCGTACCAACAGGCAGAAGACATCTGTTATCGCAAGGGAAGAATTTTACAGGGCGATCTTAGGCGGTGACAATCCCTACGGAAAGGTTACTGTTCGTGAAGATTACACTTCCCTTACCCTGGAAGATGCCCGGCGGTTCCATTCACTTCATTACAGGCCTTCCAACATGTATATTACCGTTGCAGGCAAGGACCCGGAGAAGGCATTGCCGGAGCTGGAGAAATATTTCTCGTGCAGGGGTGAAGAAAAGTGGAATAAACCGGTTTTTCCTGAAATCATCTTTAAAACGGCATCACCCGGCCGGCTCTTCTTCGAAGTCAGTGACTCGGTTCAAAGCGCAGTCAGGGTCGGATGGAAGGGCATAACGAGGCAACATCCTGACTTCCAGGGGCTGCTGGTGGCCAATGTCTTCTTGGGAGGCTACTTCGGGTCAAGGCTGATGCGCAATATCAGAGAAGACAAGGGATTTACATACGGGATAAGCTCCGTGGCAAGTGCCCTTCGGGATATTGGATTTATAGCGGTTGTGACCGAGGTGGCAAATGAATACCGTGAGCAGACCCTGGAAGAGATACGCAGGGAGATCACAGAACTTGCCACCGTTGAAGTGGGCAGTGACGAACTGCTGACCGTGCGAAACCATATTATGGGTGAGCTCGCAAGGACCTTTGACGGCCCCTTTGCGTCAGCTGAGGCAATAAGGGGACTGATTGATTACGGACCGGATCCGGACTATTACAGGAGATTTGAAGAAAAAGTAAAAACCATAACCCCCGGTGAAATAAAGGACCTGGTGGCAACGTATTACAATACTGACAATGCCATAGAGATCATTGCAGGAGCAAAATGAAATTTTGCAGGATCATACTAACATTTACATTTTGTTCCCTGGCTCTTTTAAGTCTTAAGGGACAGGATGTCACGCAGCCGCTGCCTCCGGTGCTCGACAGGGTATCCGTTGACCCCTCAACAGGATTTGCAGTACTGAACTGGCTTCCCGGCGGCTCTGCAGATGTTGGAAGTTACGTGGTATATGCCTTCAGCAACAACACCGCATTTGCCGTTGACACGCTCTTGTCGCCCTTTGCCGTAAACTATACCCATACAGGCTCTGCTGCAAGGTACCGGAGTGTTACTTATGTAGTTGCCGCGATGGACTCCTCTTTGAATATCAGTCCTCTCAGCAACAGTCTCAGCACCCTGTACCTTGAGGCGGTCAATGATACATGCAACGGCCGCATCGTGATGTCGTGGACACCATACTCCATCACCGCTCATCCGGCCGACGGTTACGGCATATACCTTTCTGTTGGCAATGCCCCTGCAGTTTTGCACGGTACGGTTCCGGTGACCTCATTATCATATATTTTGCAGGGATACATACCGGACACCGGATACTGTCTTTATATTTCAGCATTGGGCGGAACCGGTCAGCTTTCGACCTCAAACAGGCAGTGCCTCGTAACAGGCAGTGAAGGGGCACCCGCCTGGACAAGGGCTGACGCAACTGCTGTCACAGACAGGAAAATCATAATTACAGGCAGTTACGATCCTTCTTCCGATATTCGTACATTCAGGTCTGAACGAAAGACCGGAGCCTCCGGGTCATGGATACTATCTGACCCGGTTTCAGGGAGCGGCGGGACGGTATTAATAAGTGACAGCAGTGCTGACACAACGCTTATAAATCTTTTCAGGTTATCTGCGGTGAGCAGCTGCGGCAACCCGGTTGCCGTCTCGGCGCCGTTAAGGAACATTGTTCTTTCAGTCTTTACGGAGGGAACGGAAGTGGTTCTGAGGTGGAACAATCCGTTGCCTTCCGCCCCGGCGCTGTTCTCGGTCTGGAGAAATACAGGCAGCGGACCTGAGGAGATTGCCCGGGAGTTGTCTGACACCCTCTGGACTGAAGATTTCAGGAGTTTTGCATATGACATTTCTACCGGTGAAGTGATATATCATGTGACAGCTGTGAGTGCTGATGCGCCGGCAGGCATAACGGCATGCCGTTCGTCAGCGGCGGCAGTCAGGGTTGCGGAGAACATTTTTGTTGCCAACGCCTTCACCCCTGACGGTGACGGCCTCAATGACACCTTCGCCCCCGTGCTCTCCTTCACCCCGCTTACGTACGAGTTCAGGGTCTTCAACCGTCTCGGGGTGCTTCTTTTCCGCACCTCCGCCCACGGCACGGGGTGGGACGGGCGGCACGGCGGCACGCCATTGCCTGCCGGCGCATATCTCTGGACCCTCACGCTTACCAAACCTTCAGGAATTACCGAGCGCCGGAACGGTACTGTTACCGTTCTGCAATGATTTACCGGTGCAGTTTTTCAGCCCGATTTTTGTATCTTTGACTCTTCCAATCACCTGAGGGACTGATGGGCAAAACAAAGACGAAAATTTTCACCGAAGAGGATATCAGCCGGATTGAAGCCGAGTACAAATCACTGACAGACAGTCTTTACAGGTGTGATAAGCCCAGCGACAGGGCTCTCATTGACAAGGCATTCAGGTTTGCAAACGAAGCGCACCGGGACATGCGCCGTAACTCCGGCGACCCGTATATTATCCATCCAATCAGTGTTGCACGGATTGTAAACCAGGAGATAGGTCTGGGAGCCAAGTCAGTGGCTGCTGCCCTGATGCATGACGCTGTGGAGGACACCGATGTGACCCTGGAAACGGTTGAGAAGGAGTTCGGACCAAAGATAGCCACCCTCATTGACGGGCTGACAAAGATTTCCGGGACTTACAGCAAAGAGGCCAACTCGATGCAGGCTGAGAATTTCCGGAAGATGCTGATGACCCTCTCCGATGATATCAGGGTCATTCTGATCAAGATCGCTGACAGGCTTCACAACATGCGGACCCTGGAGTCCATGCCTGAGCACAAGAGGATGAAAGTTGCCGGGGAGACCATCTTCCTTTACGCCCCGCTTGCTCACCGGCTCGGACTCTTCGCAATAAAGACCGAGCTTGAAGATCTGAGCTTCAAATTCAGACATCCGCGCATATATGAGGAAATTGCCCGCAAGATCAAGCTCGACGAGAAAAAGAACATCTCTCTCATAAACAGGTTCAGCCTGCCGATAATTGAAAAACTGAATCTGAACAACATTGTCTTCGACATATCAGGCCGGTTTAAATCCATCTATTCCATCTGGAAGAAGATGCAGTCAAAAAATGTACCCTTCGAGGAGGTTTTTGATCTGCTTGCCGTCCGAATAGTTTTCGAGCCGGGGCCTGAGGACATCAGCGAGAGAACCCAGTGCTGGCAGATATATTCGCTCATAACAGACATCTACACCCCAAAACCTGACAGGCTGCGTGACTGGGTGAGCAGACCCAAGCCCAACGGTTATGAAGCGCTTCACCTGACAGTAATGGGTCCCGGAGGCCGCTGGGTGGAGGTGCAGATACGCAGCCAGAGAATGGATGACATTGCAGAGAGGGGCTTTGCCGCTCACTGGAAATACAAGGGTGACACTTCGCAGTCAGAGAGCGAACTCGACAAGTGGCTCAAACATATCCGCGAGATGCTTGCCAACCCCATGGCTGATCCTGTCTCCTTTCTTGACGATTTCAAGATGAGCCTCTTTTCATCGGAGATAATGGTCTTCACACCCAAAGGGCTGCTCGTGAATCTGCCCAAGGGTGCTTCAGCCCTTGATTTTGCGTACGCGATCCATACGGATGTTGGCAATAAGGCCATCGGCGCCAAGGTGAACTATAAACTCTCTCCGCTCTCAACCACTTTGCAGAGCGGAGACCAGGTGGAAATAATCACCTCAAGCATTGCAAAACCTGAAAAGGAATGGCTCGAATATGCGCACACTTCGAGAGCAAAGGGAGCAATAAAAGATATTCTAAAAGATGAGTCTAAAGATCTCATCCAGAAGGGTATGGATCTGCTGGAGCAGAGACTCGGCGAACTGGGTTTAGTGCCTAACTCAGACATTATTAAAAAACTGCTTGATAATTACCAGGTTCTCAGCAAGGATGAGTTGTATTCCAGGATTGGCCTGGGGGTGATCAATCTCGACGAACTGCGCAAGGTTCTCAAAAAAGCACCGGAAGGAAGCCTGAAGAAGTACTGGAAGCTGGCTATAGGAGGGGTTACCAAGCGGTCAGGACCTGTGAAGCCGGAGGCCGAATCACCTGCTCCTATCGACAAAAGTCATCCCTATCTGCTCAGGGAGAATGTAGACAACACCGGTAACTCCTATGTGATTGCAGAGTGCTGCAATCCTATCCCGGGGGATGAGGTTATCGGTTATATGGCACCCGACAGCTCGATTGTCGTGCACAAGCCGAAATGCCCGAATGCAATAAGATTTATGTCCAACGAAGGCAACAGGATTATACCCGTCAGGTGGACAATTCACAGGCTGGCATCCTTTCTTGCCAGGATCAGCATCAACGGAATAGACAGAATAGGCATGGTGAATGAGATCACCAGCATTATTTCAACAGAGTTGAGTGTAAACATCCGCAACATAAACGTTTCGGTTTACAACGGAATTTTCGAAGGGACAATTGACCTTTATGTGCATCATACCAGTGACCTTAACAACCTGCTGATGCAGCTTTCGAATGTCAGGGGCGTGGCGAGTGTAAAAAGGGTTGAAGAATTCATCGAGTAAGAGCTAACGAACAATAATTTGATCAATAATTGCCGTAAAAATGGCTAATGATGATGTCAGGGCAACAGTCAGACAGGTCTTTACCGAATATCTGACAAGGCACACCTTCCGCAAAACCCCGGAGAGGTTTGCCATTCTTGATGAGATATACTGCAGGGAGGGACACTTCGATATAGAATCGCTCTACATTTTCATGAAAACCAAGAATTACCGTGTCTCAAGGGCTACACTATATAATACAATTGAGCTCCTCATTGACTGTAAGCTTGTCATCAAGCACAAGTTCGGCCGCAGCATGGCGCAGTATGAGAAGGCATACCAGTCCGCACGGCATGATCATCTCATCGATACAGATACAGGAAACGTCATTGAGTTCAGTGACCCCAGGATTGATGAGGTAATTAAGACAGCCGGAGAAAATAACAATTTCATTCCGCAGTACCATTCCCTGTATATCTACGGAGTAAAAAAAGACAGAATCAAATAAAGCTTAATTATGCGCACCGCGGGATTTTGCCATAAAATAATGTGTAAATTGCTGTCTGATTTTCAACCAGATCAGGATTATCTAATATGAAGATTGACATATTGTTAGGACTCCAGTGGGGTGATGAAGGAAAAGGGAAGATAGTTGATGCATTGAGTCATGAATATGAAGTTGTAGCCCGGTTTCAGGGCGGACCAAATGCAGGTCATACAATAGAATTCAATAACCAGAAGCATGTTCTCCATCTTGTGCCTTCGGGGATTTTCCATGAGGGAAAGATAAATGTAATTGGCAACGGGGTGGTTCTTGATCCCGTGGTCTTCCGGAAAGAGGTCAACGATCTCGGTATCGCAGTTGAAAAGGTACGTGAGAGGCTTGTGATCTCCTTTAAGGCGCACCTGATTCTGCCGACCCACAAGATGCTTGACACTGCCAGTGAATCTTCACTCGGCACATTGAAAATCGGCTCCACCCTCCGCGGTATAGGCCCTGCCTACACTGACAAGGCTTCGCGCAACGGTCTGCGTGTGGGTGATATTTTGAAAAAGAATTTCAGGGAAATATATGATACACACACGGCCGAGCACCAAAAAAGACTGGGAAACTTCAATTCAGGGCTGAACCTGTTTGAGCTTGAGGCCGAATGGTTTGATGCAATAGAATTTCTCAGACAGTTTACAATGGTTAACAGTGAGTACCTGATTGACCGGAGTCTTAGTGATGGTAAACGGGTTCTGGCTGAAGGAGCGCAGGGTACTATGCTTGACATCGACTTCGGAACCTATCCTTTTGTCACCTCGTCGAACACTGTAGCCGCCGGTGCCTGCACCGGGCTTGGCGTTGCCCCGGGAAGAACGGGTGAGGTCTTCGGCATTTTCAAGGCTTACTGTACCCGTGTAGGGAGTGGCCCTTTTCCGACGGAACTTAATGATGAAGACGGTCAGAAAATGCGGGACCGGGGCAATGAATACGGGTCCACAACCGGCAGGCCCCGTCGCTGCGGATGGCTTGACCTGCCTGCTTTGAAGTATGCAATTATGGTGAACGGAGTTACTCAGCTCTTCATGATGAAAGCCGATGTCCTGTCAGATTTCGACGAAATCAAGGTATGCACCGCATATTCAGTTGCAGGGAAAGAAGTGACAGAACTGCCTTACTGTCTGTCAGAAATAGACAGAATAATCTACAAATCGATGCCGGGATGGAACTGTGAGATAACCGGCTGCAAAAAGTGGGATGAGCTGCCTTCAGGGCTCTCCTCTTACATTGAATTCATCGAACAGGAGACAGGGGTACCGGTAACCATTGTTTCAGTGGGGCCCGACAGATCGGCCACTGTATACCGCTGATTTTACCTGCCTGGAAGAACCCAGGCCTGCATGTCAAAACTGGCCATGAATACCGGCAGTTCATTATAGGCACCGCGCAAATTCCCGAATGACTTTGCAGAGACCAGGTTCCAGCGTCCATCATTCCATTCAATGATCTTTGCATCATATCCCATTTCCCTGCAATGGTCTGACCATGAAGCGGCATACCCGCGGTTCAGGAAGCTACCGACGATAATATGGTACCTTGAAGTTGATTCAGCAGCCAAACTGGACTGCTCCTCGGCGGCCACTCTTTCGAGTTCTGCCTGCCTCGCCTTCTCTTCTTCAACCTTCTGAGCAGCCACTTTTATCGAGTCAGCAACACGAAAAGCTTCCTGCTGCCTCTGCAGTGCCTCCGTCGCCCTGGCCTTTCTCCCAAACGGATTAATACTTTCCATGAACTTGCATGAGGGGGTCAGGAGCAGCAGCGCGGCCATCAATACCATGATTAATCTCTTCATATATAACAGCTTATAGAGGTTTCAGTTTATAAAGATACAATCTTATGAACACAATTCCTATGAAAATCTGATATTCATTGCCTTATTGATTCAATTCTTTCCTATATTAGTTTGCCGAAAAAAAAATATAAGGGAAGCACCATGAAATCATTAATTCAGTTCTTCGAGGAAAATGTTGAAAAGTACTCAACAAACATATATCTGTGGGAGAAGCCGCAGGACAAATATGAAGGGACTACATACCAGGAAGTAAGGCATCAGGTGCATGAATTTGCCTCCGGTCTTATGCAGATGGGAGTCAGGAAGGGAGACCGGGTTGCTCTTCTTTCCGAAGGAAGAAACAGCTGGGTAATAGGTGAACTTGGAATTCTGTATGCCGGAGCCATTAATGTACCTCTGTCAGTCAAGCTCAATCCGGAAGAGATAAAATTCCGTATTAATCACTCTGAATCCAAGATGGTTATTACTTCCAGCGGACAGTGTGAAAAGATAAGGGCAGTGATCGATCAGTGTCCCGGAATAACCCGGGTCATTTTCATGGACCCGCGTGAAGAATACTCGGACAGTGAAATACACTTCAACGAGGTACGCAAGATCGGAAGAGAGTGGCTTGAAAATCCTGCCAGCAGATCTGCATTCGAAGATTTTATAAGAAGCATCAAACCGGCTGATTTCGCCAATATATGCTACACATCAGGCACAACAGCAGATCCGAAGGGAATCATCCTGAGTCACGGCAATTATGTCACCAATGTTTACCAGTCGTACAGCCTTATGGATATCCCGCAGCACTTTAAAACGCTGCTTATACTTCCATGGGACCACTCTTTTGCGCATACAGCCGGAATATATGCATTTATGGGCAAGGGAGCCAGCATTGCATCCGTAAAAATCGGAAAGACGCCCATGGAAAGTCTGCGCAATATTCCGATCTGCATGAAGGAAATCAGACCGAACCTGCTTATGAGTGTGCCTGCACTGGCCAAAAACTTCAGGAAAAACATTGAAAAGGGTATCAAGGAAAAAGGTAAAGTAACTGAGACACTGTTCAATACAGCCATGAGGATGGCATATTCCTACAACAAGGAAGGCTACAATAAGGGTCAGGGATTACAAAAGCTCAATAAACCTTTCCTCAGGATGTTCGACAGAATACTTTTCTCAAAGATCCGTGAATCGTTCGGCGGAGAACTTGAATTCTTCATCGGCGGGGGAGCGTTGCTTGACATCGAACTCCAGCGTTTCTTCTATGCTATCGGGGTGCCAATGTTCCAGGGTTACGGGCTTTCAGAAGCATCGCCAATAATTTCGTCAAATTCACTTTCACGTCATGTGCTCGGTTCTTCCGGTTACCTGGTGAATAATATGGAGCTGAAAATATATGATGACAAAGGCGAAAGTCTGCCCGAGGGTCAAAAGGGTGAAATTGTCATCAGGGGAGGGAATGTGATGCACGGATACTGGAAAAATGAGACAGCCACTGCTGAAGCCCTGCGTGACGGGTGGCTTTATACAGGTGATATGGGTTACATGAGCAACGGTTTCCTGTATGTTATGGGCCGGTTCAAGAGTCTTCTTATAGCTGACGACGGCGAGAAATTCAGTCCTGAAGGAATAGAGGAGGCGGTGAGCGAACAGTCAAAATTTATTGACCAGTGCATGCTCTACAACAACCAGAGACCGTACACTGTTGCTTTGATAGTTCCGAACCAGCACGCCCTTAAAATGTATCTCGAGGAAAGAAATATTTCAGCATCCACCGAGGACGGCAAGAGAATAATCCTCAACCTGCTGGAGAGCGAGGTAAATGAATACCGGATCAACGGCAAATACGGGTCAATGTTTCCTCACAGGTGGCTGCCGGTGGCAATAGGTGTGCTGAACGAGAGCTTCAACGAGGAAAACGGAATGATGAATTCAACCATGAAGGTGGTCAGGGGAAAGATCATCGAGAAATACGGCGACCTCATCGAGTGGCTTTACACCCCAATGGGTAAAATTGTTTACAACGAACGCAACATGGAAGAAGTTGAGAATATGAAACTTGGCTGATCCCCCAATAAAGAAAAAATTTTATGAAATATTCATTTATCCTGGCTGCTGCACTTGTTGCCGGATTGAGCTGCAGCTGTTCACGTGAGACTAAGACAACCTGGCAGCCGGCTGACAGTACACTCCTTACAAGATGGGCAAAAGATGTTGACCCCATATCCCCGTGGCCTGAGTATCCCAGGCCTGACCTTGTGAGAGACCGGTGGATGAGTCTCAACGGGATATGGGATTATTCTATAACTCTTAAAGATGCAGAATTCGGGGAACCGGAAGGTAAAATACTGGTCCCCTACCCCGTTGAATCGGCATTATCAGGTGTAAGGCGGAGGGTAACCGACTCACTTGCCCTGTGGTATTTGAGGGAGTTTGTACTGCCCGGAGAATGGAACGAAGAGCAGATTATCCTGAATTTTGAAGCCTCTGACTGGGAGACGTCGGTCTGGATCGACGGAAAACTTGCAGGTAAGCATTCAGGAGGTTATGATCCGTTTTCATTCAATATTACTTCCCTCCTTACCGACAGTAAGAAGCATAAAATTCTTGTCAGGGTATGGGACCCGACTGACAGGGGCAGGCAGCCAAGGGGCAAGCAGGTGACAAAACCCGGAGGAATATGGTACACCCCGACAACCGGCATATGGCAAAGTGTATGGCTTGAACCCCTGAATAAAATCTGGATCAGCGGGTTGCGGGTTGTGAGTGACATTGATAAAGGCACATTCACAGTCACTGTTTCAGAGGATCGCTGCAAGGGTGCGGAAGGATGCCCGCCCGTGGATATGGCTCCTTCGCTTGCCGAGGTTACTTTCCTGTACAAAGGAGAAGTTGCCGGAACTGCAAGCGGTGAAACCGGAAAACCACTGTCAGTCTCAATTGGTGATCCGCTTTTATGGAGCCCTGAGAATCCGGCACTGTATGATATGGAGATAAAACTTCTCTCCGGCGGCTTTCCTGTTGACGACATAAAATCTTATGCCGGCATGCGTAAGATCTCTCTCGGCAAGACCGCTGACGGCTATACCAGGCTGATGCTAAACAACGTGTTTGTATGGCAGAACGGCCCTTTAGACCAGGGATTCTGGCCTGATGGGATCTATACTCCGCCCACCGATGAAGCCATGGTGTATGACATTGAGATGCTGAAGAATATGGGATTCAATATGTTGCGTAAGCATGTCAAGGTTGAGAACAGGAGATATTATTACCATGCAGACCGAATGGGTATGCTGGTCTGGCAGGATATGCCCAGCGGAGATGATTATATCTGGGGTGACAAGCCGGATATTGTCAAGACTGAGGCTGACTCAGCCCAGTTCATGACTGAGATGCTCAGTATGATCGACACAAAATACAATCATCCTTCCATAATAATGTGGGTGATTTACAACGAGGGATGGGGACAGTACAACACCGCCAGGGTCACTGACTATGTTTCAGCATATGATACCACCAGGCTGGTAAACAGCACCTCCGGATGGACTGACCGGGGGACAGGCGATGTCAGTGATGTACATAATTACCCTGATCCTGTTGCGCCTCCTGCAGAAGAGAAAAGAGCAATTGTTCTGGGAGAGTTCGGAGGTCTGGGACTACCTGTACCGGGTCATACATGGGAGCAGAAAAACTGGGGTTACCGCAATATGACTGACAGCACGGATCTTCTGAGGAGGTACGAGTCATTCTATTCCGTTGTCAGGGAACTTGTAGAAAAGAAAGGGCTTAGCGCCACAGTGTACACTCAGACAACAGATGTTGAAACTGAAACAAACGGACTTATGACCTACGACCGTGAGGTTGATAAGATGGGATTTGAGAATGTCCGCAATGCACACAGCGGAACGGCCGTGATCAGATAGGTACAGAGCCTGAGTCTATACTATAAGCCTGCTCTTGAACGGCAGGAAGGTCATAAAATCGGCGTGGTGAACTATATATGCCTCAGTAGTCCGCTTGACAAGATCCCCCTCGTGCGCATGGGCGGCGATAATGTGGCAAACCTCCGGAGGCACGCCGCATTCTTCCGCCAGGCTGACGCCTGAAAAGGGATGCCGGAGATACTGTCCGTATTTTCCCTGCACAGCCTTACCGCCGGCATCAAGTTCATACTCCAGCATTTTACCGACATCGGCCAGGATGGCACCGGAGATCAGTACATCCATATTTACCGGCAATTCACTCCTGAAGAATCCGTTCATTTTTTCGCCGGCATCCTTTGCCACGTGCACCACGCAACGTTTGTGATCCATGAATGTGACCTTCAGGTCAGGGCCGCAAAGGAGTGTAAAGGGTATACGGTCAAGATCATCAGCGCTGAGAACACTTCGTTCCAGTGCAAGTTCCCATGTACGGGCGGTCTTTTCCCTCAGGTCCGGATCACTTATCCATTCGAGCTCAGGCCATAGCTTTTTTATCTCCTGTGTCATGGCGGTCTATTTAAGGCAGGCAATTATGGCATCTGTCATCTGAGTGGTTGAAGCGGCTCCCTGTTCAATGACCTCAGGTTTGCCTGACATCTTCATCATATCGTAGGTCCGTACCTTTCCCTCCTCTATCACAGTTGCAATGGCTTTACGAATGCGGGCTGCAATATCCTTCTCCCCGATGTAGTCAAGCATCATACAGGCAGATTCTATCATAGCAATCGGGTTAACTATCGAAACCTTGAAATCTGCATATTTGGGTGCTGAGCCGTGAGTAGGTTCGAAGACTCCGATTCCGTCTTCGGAGAACTGCGCGCTGCAGGCAAACCCGAGACCACCGATAAGACCGGCGAACGCATCTGAAGCTATGTCGCCGAACATATTACCGGCAACAATCACACCGTAATCTTCGGGATTCTTCGTCAGCCACATCATCTGGGCGTCTATATTGGTATTCAATAACTTTATTGAAGGAAATTCATTCTTCTGCATATCCTTGGCTATCTTCCACATAAGCCCTGAAGTCTCACGGATGACATTAGGCTTCTCGCAAACGGTTACCGATTTGTACCCGAATTTTACGGCATGCTCAAAGGCAGCCCTGACAATTCGTTCGGTATATTTTTTGGTAAAAATCCTTGTCGAAACAGCCAGTTCTTCTTTCGGACACCACCCGAAGTTCTCTCTGAACTTGGGGTGAGTCATCAGCGCATCATAGACCTGTGCCGGAGGGTTGGACCATTCCACACCACCGTAGAGACCCTCGGTATTCTGTCTGAATATAACAACGTCGATCAGCGGTTCCTCCACCGGCGTGGCGGTTCCCCTCCGGATGAAGTTAAGGGGGTTGCCTTTGTAGCTTTTGCAGGGTCTTATGCATATGTCAAGACCGAAATGCTGACGGAGTCCTACTATGGGGCTACTGTAGGTGAATCCCTTACCATGCAGGGCAGGTGCCAGTTCTGCAACTGCATCATCCTTGGGTTTGGAGGTTATCGCCCCGAAAAGGGCTAATTTATGCTGAGCAATAAGATCTATAGTACGTTGAGGCAGGGGATTCCCTTCTTTGCACCAAAGATCCCATCCGATGTCGCCATAAACATATTCTGCATCAAATCCGGCTGCATCCAGCACGCGAACCGCTTCATTCAGAACTACTGCACCGATGCCGTCACCCGGCAGTGCCACTATTGTACGTTTTGCCATATTTGAAAATTTTTGTTTTTGATAATGGTATGACGTAAAAATAGAGTTTTTCCCGGGTTTAAAAAAAGATATTTTCCGGTTAAATCTCAGGTATGTTGCATGAGAAAAAAAGTATATTTGTCGCTTAACATAAAACGGGCTTCGGCCTGACGGAGAGAGAACTGATATGAGCCAGTTGGGAGAAATAAGACCGGGGAAGGTATGGAGCTATTTCGAAGAGATTTGCAAGATACCCAGGTTGTCAAAGAATGAGGAAAAGATCAGGAAATACCTGCTTGAATTTGCAGTTCGTAATAAACTGAATGCGAAGGAAGACAGTGTCGGGAACATACTCATTACAAGGGAAGCCTCACCGGGTATGGAGGGGGTGAAGACAGTAGTCCTTCAGAGTCATCTGGACATGGTTGGTGAGAAGAATGCGTCTTACCCCCATAACTGGCAGGAAGACCCCATCATTCCCGTGCTTGACGGCAAATGGGTTGGCGCCAGCGGAACTACCCTGGGAGCCGATGACGGTATTGGCATAGCCGCACAGATGGCCATACTTACGGATCCCTATCTGAGATGCGGTAAAATAGAGTGTCTTTTTACGGTTGACGAAGAGAGCAGGATGACCGGGGCCATTAACCTCAGTCCTGACTTTTTCACAGGCAGAATCCTTTTGAACCTTGACTCGGAAGATGAGGGCATTCTTTTCATCGGATGTGCCGGTGGGATAGACACCCAGGCAATGCTTCAGTATACGCCTCAGCCGGTATCAGCAGGTGATAGGGCGATGAACCTCTCCGTTACAGGGCTGCACGGCGGTCATTCGGGCGATGAGATCCACAAGGGTTACGGAAATTCGATAAAGATCATTTCCAGGCTTCTTCAGGAGCTTGAAAGGAAGTACGGGATTTCTGTCAGCAGCTTCACAGGAGGCAACCTGCGCAATGCAATCCCCAGGGAAGCATTCGTCACAGTCACTTTTAATCCCTCCCACGAAGAGGCAATCCTTCGGGATACTGCAGTTTTCAATACCGTTATACGCGAAGAATTTGGAAGACTTGAGCCTGACCTGAAGGTCATGGCCATACCCGCCGATGTCCCTGCAACAAAAATAGACCCTGATACGCAGCATAAAATCCTGAATGCACTTAGTGTTGTACCTCACGGCGTTATAGGATGGTCAAAGGAGATGCCTGACCTTGTGGAGACCTCCAGCAACCTGGCAACCGTTCGCCTGACTGAAAACAATTCAATACATGTGGTTACAACACAGAGGAGCTCATCTGAAGAGGCAAAGCATTATGCTGCAATGAGTACGGAAGCGTGCTTCGAGCTCGCCGGAGCCAAAGTGACACATTCTGACGGTTATCCAGGATGGAAGCCTAATATGAACTCAGCCATTCTGAGGCTACTTATCGATTCTTACCGGAAGCTCTTTGGAAAGGTACCCCAGGTAAAGGCCATTCATGCAGGGCTGGAGTGCGGACTGATACTTGAGAAGTACAAAGGCATTGATATGATCTCGTTCGGACCCACAATCAGGGGAGCCCACACTCCGGAAGAGAGAATAGAGATCGAAACAGTGCAGATGTTCTGGGATCTACTTTTGGATGTCATTAAGCACATCCCTGAAGAGGAGCCTCAGACGGGGAACTAGTCATACTCTTCAAAATCATCATGCGGTGCCCCGCATACCGGACACACCCATCCTGACGGAAGATCTTCAAAGGCCACTCCCGGTTCAACACCGGCAATCTCATCACCAATTTCCGGATCGTACAGATATCCGCACACCGGGCATTTATATCTATTCATACAATAAGATTTTCAGGGTTATTATTTCACTTTGCGGACAGCATCAATAACTGTGCCATCAACCCATTTTATGGCAGCCACGACACGGTCATCAACAGCGGCCTTTTCAGGTTTGCCGCACATTCTCTCAGCCATATCCTTCAGTTCCTCTATAGTCATCAGCGGCAGTCCCTTCCCTTTTACGGAGTCAACCAGATCGTGTCTCCGGGGGTTGATTGCAATGCCCCTTTCGGTGATGATCACATCAATGAGTTCTCCCGGGCCACAGAGGGTTGTAACACGGTCCACAATCACGGGGATCCTGTCACGGAACAGGGGCACAGGTATTATGACATTGCGTGCGTGGAGGCAGTTCTGCCATCCGCCGATACCGTGCAGCAGCAGCCCGTCAGAATGGGTGACCACATTTCCGTTGTAATTTATGTCAATTTCGGTGGCTCCGAGGATCATGATATCCATCATCGCTGTCAGGTTGCCCTTCGAATGGTAATTGTACGCATTGAATACCGGGTAAGGAATATGGTTGGGGTTTATCTCTATTGATCTTACAGATTCAAGGTCAAATGCCTGGGCATCAAGTATATAGCCCATTTGCCCCTCTTCCAGCATCTGTACCATGTATTTTGTACTTCCCCCGAAACCGAACCGGAATTTCCACCCTTTCTTCTTCAGAATCTCATGGGCGTAAACAGCAATGGCAAGGCTGGTACCGCCTGCTCCTGCCTGCATTGTTGCTCCGTCACGCAGCAGTCCCGATTTTTCAAGAAAAGATGCAGTCAGTTCTGCAATGAGAAGTCTGTCAGGGCTTTTTGTGATCTGGGTAGTGCCGGAAACTATTTTTTCAGGTATTCCGATTTTATCAACCAGTACCACATAATCGACATAGTTACCCTCAATTTCCATTGGGAAACAGGGAAGGTCTACCAGATTGTCAGTCACAACGATTACCTTATCGGCATACAGGTAATCAGCTTTAGCATATCCGAGCACTCCGGTTGCCGAGGGGCCGCCTGTTCCGCGGGCATTGCCGAAAGAGTCGGAGGCCGGCGCTGCCAGAACGGCAATATCTATCTTCACCTCACCGTCCTGTATAGCCTGCACCCTGCCGCCGTGCGAGCGCAGAACGGCCATTCCTTTCATTCTTCCTTCGGAGACAAATCTTCCGAGGGGTCCGTTCATGCTGCCCTCAATATGATCTATTGTCCCGTCCTCAAGATATTCTATAACCGGGTCATTGCACGGGAACGATGCCGACGGCAGCCAGGTAAGGCCTTTTATTCCCATTGAAGATGCAATGTCAAATATCTTATTGCTGACAAGGTCACCGTCGCGGAGATGGTGGTGTGTGGAGATTGTCATCCCGTCTTTCAGTCCGCATTTTTCAAGTGCTTCCTGCAGTGAGCCAACCACTTTGTTGTTGTCGTCAGGGTAGTCAATGCATGTGGGAATGGGAGGCCCGTACTTACGGCCGTCAGGACGGTGCTTCCCAACACCCTTGAAAGGCACTGCTTTTGCTCCGTTGATCTCATCCGGAACAAGCCGGCCGGCGGCATTTTCTGTCATCTTCATGGCTATAGCTTCAAATTAACTATTCAATTGTTTCTTCTTCTGTCCATTTCTCCGACAGCAATCCCAGCTTCACGGCGAGGTTGATTGTTTTTTCAGCCCGTGCCACAACCGGAGGGTCTATCATTTTAGTTCCCAGGGATACAACGCCGAGACCCTTTGCCTGAGCATCGCTGAAAGCGATTACAATCTTTTTCGCCTTGTCAATTTCATCCGGTGTAGGTGAGAAGCCCCGGCGGATTACCGGGATCTGCCTGGGGTGGATGCATCCCATTCCTTCGAATCCCAGGGCCTTCGATGAAATTATATTGTTCAGGAGGCCATCCATGTCTCCAACGTCAGAAAATACTGAGTCGATAGGTTGAATTCCTGCAGCTTTCGCGGCCACCACTATCCTGGTGCGTGCATAAAGCGACTCCGCTCCTTCCTTCGTTCGCTGGACGCCCAGGTCGGCAGTGTAGTCTTCAAGCCCGATGGCCATGGCAACCACATTGGGTGTAGCCAGGGCTATACTGAAAGCATTTTCAACGCCAAGGGCGGTTTCAATGATTGGCATCAGGAAAACGGGGTGAGAATTCTTCGCCTCTTTCTGAATCGATTTTATCTTTTTTTCAATTTCAATAAGCGTCGCCGGATCTTCACATTTGGGAACCAGAACAAGATGGACATTATGGGGGATCAGCCATTCCAGGTCCTCAAGCCCCCGCTGCCCCTGGTTAATGCGAATCATTCTTTCAGCACCGTAAAAGTCAACGGCGCAGAGGGCATTTCTGACAAGAATGCGGGCTTCATCTTTTCTTGCCGGAGCAACTGAGTCCTCAAGGTCAAGTATCACCCCGTCAGGTGAGTGGAGGCCTGCATTCAGGAACATGCCGGGACTGTTACCCGGAAGATAGAGCCTGGAAAAGCGAAAACGACCCCGCTCAGATGTATACAGGTTTTCAGGAAGCATTTCCGGGAGGAACTCTGAAGGAATTTTCACCAGTGCCCTGGCTGCGGCTTCAATTCTTGCGGCGATCACAAAAGGAAGGGCGCCGGAATCGTTTACAGACATCTTGCCATTTGTGATACCGAAGCGTGTCAGCAGCTCCCGGCATTGCTTTTCGATGGCAATGCCATACATGCTTTTTACCTTTGACTTAATATTGAGTTCAATGCCGCCCGACTCTGTAAGTTCAAGGGTAACCTCTATATCAGATCTCACCTTTGGGCCGGCGTTTCCGGTTACGCACTGTGTCATCTCCGCTGTTTTAGGTAGTGTTATACAAACTTAAATAAATATTCCGGCATAAAGAATGAGATAGGTCACTATCAGAAAGTTCATATTTTTTGCCCCGGCGTGAAAAAAAAGACCGTCGTTTCCGGCGGTCTTCATCATTTCAGTTTCATTTTCAGAGCAGGTAACTGAGAAGGATCCCTGCAGCAATTGCAGAGCCGATTACTCCGGCAACATTTGGTCCCATGGCGTGCATCAGCAGGTGGTTTGTCTTATCGGCCTTCAGTCCTTCCATTTCAGATACCCGGGCGCTGTCAGGTACAGCTGAGACTCCGGCACTTCCGATGAGCGGGTTTATCTTATCCCCGGCAGGAAGGAAGACGTTCATCAGCTTGGCAAAAAGCACCCCGCTAAGTGTAGCAACTCCGAAGGCACATGCGCCAAGGCCGAAGATGAGTATAGAATCCTTTGTCAGGAAAATATCAGCCTGAGTCGATGCTCCTACTGTCAGTCCAATCAGTATTGTCACAATGTCTATCAATGATGTTCTGGCTGTCTCCGCAAGCCTCTTGGTGACTCCGGATTCCTTCAGAATGTTGCCGAAGAAAAGCATACCAAGTAAAGGAAGCGCACTGGGAGAGATGAAACAGGTCAGTAAAAGTCCGAAAATAGGGAAAAGAATCTTTTCAGTTTTCGTGACCGCACGTGGAGGTTTCATTCGTATGAGACGTTCCTTTTTTGATGTCAGCAGCCTCATGATCGGTGGCTGTATTACAGGCACGAGAGCCATATAGGAGTAGGCAGCTATTGCAATCGGTCCTATCAGGTTCTTGACTGTTGTACCGTCAGCGAGAATATTTACGCCGTTGGCAAGCCTTGAGGAAAGGAAAATGGCTGTTGGGCCGTCAGCGCCTCCAATAATGCCAATGGCTCCAGCTTCAGGTTTTGCAAAGCCCAGGGCAATTGCACCCAGAAAAGTGACAAAAATGCCTATCTGGGCGGCTGCACCAAGCATGAGGAGCCGTGGGTTGGAGATCAGGGAGGAAAAATCAGTCATTGCCCCGATGCCGAGAAATATCAGTGGAGGATAAATGCCCTTTAAAACCCCGAAATAGAGATAATTGAGTACGCTTCCCTGCTGGTAGATTCCGACCTGGAGGTTCATACCCCCTTCGGTAAAGAAAGGTATGTTACCTATCAGGATACCTGTTCCAATGGGAATCAGCAACAGAGGCTCATATTCGTACTTTATGGCCAGAAAAATGAAGATCAATCCGACAACCATCATTATCAGGTGACCTGAAGTTGCATTCCGGAACCCGGTGTAGGCCCAGAATTGCTTAAGACCCTGAGACAGCTGTGATTCCCCCGGATCAGAAGCCTGATACTGGGGCAAAACCGAAATATTTTCTATCCCGGCAGCCTTCAGTGCCTCTGCCCTCTCCTTTTCAGGCTTCACGAAAGCAGTCCATGCAAGTGAGAGGATAACAAGAATCCCCAGCATGGTCCATAGTTTTCTTTTGGCCATCATCAGTTGATTTCGATTAACAGTTCATCCTGCAAAACTGACTGACCGGGGGCGACCTTAACCGAAGCCACAGTACCGCCGATATCAGTTTTGATGGCATTCTCCATTTTCATTGTCTCCAGGGTGCAGAGGGTCTGTCCGGCTTTCACTTCATCACCGGGTCTGACCAGTACCTGGAGTATCACTCCCGGCAGAGGAGCTTTTACACCGGTTGAAGGCCCGTTACTCTTTTTGGCAGGTGCCGCTGAGGGACTTTCCTTCACGGCAGCCCTGGGTGTTGCAACCGGCAGAACTGGCCTGATTTTAGGAACTTCCTGGTGCATCTCAACGTTGTACGACGTTCCGTTCACCTCAATGCGGGCCATATTGCCTTCTATCTCATGAACCTCAACCTCGTACTGGTTTCCGTTTATCGTAAATTTGTAATTTTTCATTTCGGATTTCCTTTGAATTAATCTTCTGTTGCTAAAGATTTTTCATATTATAAAGTTTTGAGCTCCACGGAGAATAGTTTTTCGAGATTCGTTTAATGGTTACAATTCCGCTCTCCACATCATGCATTTCATTAAAATATGAATAGAGGGCCATTGCAATTGCCGCGTTTACCTCGCCTGACATCATTGTTTTGGCGGTAACTTCTGCCGGATCGATGCCTTTTTTACGAGCAAAACTCTTCAGCCTGAAGTTCAGGATAAAGGTCAGAACATACCTGAAAAACAGGTAGATGGTAATGAGAGCCAGAAACACAATACTGACCCCCACCAGAACAACTATCCAGGTAAGTGAGTCGAATACCTGGCCGTATACGGAAATAGCAGAAAATAAATTCATCGTTCCGTTTATTAGAGTGGAATGTTCGAATGTTTCTTCATTGGTCCTGGATCCTTCTTGGTAGAAAGGGTTCTTAAGGCCCTGATGATCCTGAACCTTGTGTTCCGCGGCTCAATTACATCATCAAGAAAGCCGTACTTTGCTGCCTCATAGGGGTTTGCAAATTTCATCCGGTATTCTTCCTCCTTCCTGGTGACATATTCTTTTCTCTGTTTCGGGTCCTCTATCTCGCTGATGGTTTTGCCCTCCAGCACTTCGATGGCACCCTGGGGACCCATGACAGCAATCTCAGCTGTTGGCCATGCATAGTTCAGGTCGCCGTGAAGCTGTTTTGAGGACATTACACAATGGGCACCGCCGTATGATTTGCGGAGGGTGATAGTGATTTTGGGCACGTTGGCTTCACCGTAAGCGAACATTAGCTTGGCGCCGTGAATAATGATCCCGCCGTACTCCTGGGTTGATCCGGGAAGGAATCCGGGAACGTCTACAAATGTCACTATCGGGATATTGAATGCATCACAGAATCTGATGAACCGTGCAGCCTTGCGTGAGGCTTCGATGTCAAGTACGCCTGCCAGGAAGCAGGGCTGGTTTGCAACAATGCCCACAGGCATTCCGTCAAACTTGGCAAACCCCACAATAATATTCTTTGCATAAAGGGCATGCACCTCCAGAAAGTCATGGTAATCGACCACCCTGCTTATAACGTCTTTGACATCATAAGGCTGGTTGGGGCTTTCGGGTATTATCTCATTGAGTTCATCCTCAAGCCTGTCAATGGGGTCATCACAGACTGTCTGCGGAGGTTCCTCGAGATTATTCTGGGGCATGAATGAGAGAAGCTTTCTGATAAGATCCAGCCCCTCTTCCTCATCTTCACAGGTAAAATGAGCCACGCCTGATTTTGTGGCATGCATGATTGCGCCTCCCAGGTCTTCAACGGAGATATCTTCACCCGTGACAGCCTTTGCCACCTTCGGGCCGGTGACGAACATGTAGCTGTTCTTCCTGTTCATAATGATAAAGTCAGTAAGGGCAGGTGAATAAACTGCACCTCCTGCGCACGGGCCGAAAATGGCTGAAATCTGCGGTATAACACCTGAGGCCAGGATATTGCGCTCGAATATTTCAGCATAGCCGGCAAGGCTGCGGACCCCTTCCTGGATTCTTGCTCCGCCTGAATCATTGATGCCGATCAACGGTGCTCCAACCTGCATGGCCTGATCCATTATCTTGCATATTTTCTGCGCAAATGTCTCAGAGAGTGATCCTCCGAAAACGGTGAAGTCCTGTGCGAAAATGAATACAATACGGCCTTCGATTGTACCGTGCCCGGTAATTACGCCGTCGGAGAGGTATTTCTTGTCTGCCATACCGAAATCCTCTGTCCGGTGTGTGACAAACATATCATACTCTTCAAAACTGCCTTCATCAAGCAGCATGGTGATACGTTCCCTGGCCGTAAGCTTTCCTTTTGAATGCTGATCATCGATACGTTTGTCACCACCGCCCTTGCGCGCCTTGACCCTGTAATCCAGAAGCTGTTTAATTCTTTCCTGACTGTTCATTGAACGTGGTATTTATTATTTTCTCTTATTACTGTCTTCGCAAAACTCTGTCAGCACACCAAATGTTGATTTGGGGTGCAGGAAGGCTATATTCATGCCCTCCGCTCCGCGGCGCGGATGAAGGTCAATGAGTTTTATCCCCGCTGCCTCTGCTTCCTTCAGACTCTCTTCAATGTTCCCGACGGCATATGCAATATGATGAATGCCTTCGCCCTTCTTTTCTATAAACTTACCCACCGGACCCTCAGGGTCAGTGGACTCAAGCAGTTCGATCTTGGTCTGTCCTATCATGAAGAATGCTGTCTTAACCTTCTGTTCAGCCACTTCTTCAATGCTGTAGCAACTTACGCCCAGCACCTTTTCATAAAAGGGAATTGCCTCGGCCAGTGAATTTACCGCAATTCCGATATGCTCAATATGAGTTGGTTTCATAAAAAAGAGAGGTTTTAAAGTGTTCGAAAAATGACAGCACAAAGTAAGGCTGTTTCGCACACCTTAAAAAGATAAATATCATGTTTTTGCATTATTTTATATAAGCCCCAAAGCCTCCGGATCAGAGAAGTCAGAAGGGGAAATCTTCCGTTGTAACCTGAAGTTCCTTTATTTCAGGTTTTTTAGCCGCTTCATGATTCGGGTTGCCATCCACAAATATTGCGCGGTAAGGTCTTGTTGGACAAGCATACTCACAGGCACCGCAACCGATGCATATCTCGTCAATTACCTCCGGAATGACAAGGGTACCTTCAAACGGGATCATGGAACAGGCTTTTGTAGGGCAGTGCTCGGAACAGGCACCGCAAGCTGTCTTTTCTGTTTTTACAATGCAGTTATCCTTAATAAAGACAGCTTTCCCGATCTGGGTAAGTTTTTTTGCCTCGAGTACCAGCGGCATGATGGCTCCTGTGGGGCAGATATCAGTGCAGATAGTGCATTCGTAATTACAAAAACCGCTGTGAAAATCCATTCTGGGCTGCATTATGCCGGCGAAACCAAACTCACTGACAGATGGCTGTAGGACACTGGTGGGGCAGGCGCTGACGCATAGTGAACATGCCGTACACCTGTCTGTATATTTCCCCAGTCCCGAAGAGCCGGGAGGTGAAACAGGATAAAGTCTGTCTTCCCTGACTGTCGAATCCTTTGTGGGGACCGGTGCAGTTTTGTTCTGACTCCTGACCAGCTGTGATGTTCCTGCGAGAAAAAGCAGCGATCCTGCGATGAACTGACGACGTGAAGCATCAGGCTCAACAGGAGTCACAGGCTTTTTCAGCCTTACCAGTCCGTATCCCATCGCTTTCTCAGAACACGCATCAAGGCAGTTGAAGCAATTGACACATCGTGTTACGTCAACGTGGCGGTGGAGAAAATCGATGCAGGATGATTTGCAGGCTGCAGCGCAGCGGCCGCAACGGGTACATGCCGACTCGTCAAATTTGATCCTGAAGAGCGATACCTTGCTCAGGAGGCCGAGAAAAGTTCCCACCGGACATACAGTGTTGCAGTAAAGTCTGCCGTACCGGAAAGAGAGTATTCCTACCAATAGAACAAAACTTACAGGAACTGCATATGCAGCAAGCTGGTAAGTCTTAATATCAACTTTGTAAATCGTGTAAATATCAAATTCTCCAAGAATTGCAGCTACCTGGTTGTTCAGGAAGATCAGGGCCGGCTTTCCGAAGTATGTCATGAACCGGCCGAAGGTGCTGTACGGATCAAGGATTGTGAGGACGTAGGCTCCGCCGAGAAGCATTATCCCGGCTGTCATTGCAAGTATGAAATAACGGAGTACTGTGTAGGGCTTTTTGAAGCCGTATTTCCGGAACCGTCTCTTGAACGTGCCTCCCACCCTGCTGATCACATCCTGAAGTATCCCGAGCGGACAGAGAAAAGAGCAATAGGAGCGGCCGGTAATGACTGTTATCAGAATGATAACCATGAATCCTGTGGCCGCGGCCACACCGGCAATTGCAAATTTAAGGAATGACGGCACAAACTGCAGGTATAGCAGGGGCCCGAATGCTTTCACGGGTACCATACCCCTGAAATCGAGGAAGAGAAGGGCAAGGGCAAAAAGAACTATTACTGAAAATACAACCCGGATATGTTTTAATGCCGAAGACCTCATCAGGGGTTACATTTTAATCCTGTGGATATTCATTGTGGCAAGGTCAATCTTGCCCAGGCCCATTCCGGCGGCTATTGGTAAGTAATTGATTTGTGACGGTTCAAGTCCCATCATTTTGGCACCGGCTGCATCAATTGCAACCCAGTCGGTTGAAAGCAGCAACGACTGCATCAGTGACAGGTCATCTTTTGATACTCCGCGCGGACCGTTACGCATCATGACATTATAGGCATCCATAACGTTAAGCTGCGGTTTCTTTGAAAAAAGTGCATAGTCGGCAATACACTGGTTAAGGTCATTTTTGTGCCAGAAGCCGCGGTCCCAGACAACACCCATCATGTTCTTCAGGGCTCCCGTCATTTTGGCGGAGCTGTGATGCTTAAGTATAGGAACATTGATAAATACGTCACTCGAGAGAATGAGTTCATGTACCTTTGCTTTCGTAAGCTTTTTCCCGTTGGGGATAGATATTTCCTGGTAGTAACTCTCGGAATTGGCCGGAACCATTTTGGCGCCGGCGTCTTTTGCAGCCTGTTCGATTCCTGAGTTCTTGTAACATCTTATCCAGTTGTCACAGGTGTTGTCAAACACATAAACCTCTTTTGCTCCCGCTTTCAGGCAATGTTCTATAACACGTTTCACCAGGGCAGGATTGGTATTACCCCCCTTTTCAGGTACCACATCCCAGCCTATATTGGGTTTAATAACGACTTTCTGTCCTTTACTGACAAATGATCCCATTCCGCCCATGGCCTGGATACCTATATCGAACATGGCGGCTGGTTCGCCACCCTTTACAGCAATCAGATCATAACTGGCAGCAACCGGCAGCGGAGTCCCTGCTATCGCTTTCTCATATCTGCCCAGACTCAGGAATGTACCGGCGGCAAGCCCTGCCCCAACGGAATTTCTTAAAAACTGTCTTCTTTTCATACCTTCTTTGTATAGAATTTCCCCACTTTAAAGAGCGTGCAAAATACACAATATTTTTAAATTTATCGTAACCAAGTGCTATATTAGCAGGCCCGGGAGAGCGGCCTGATACATGGGAAGTGAGCTCCGGGTTTAACTGGTAAAACAACAGTATGAAGATATTATATTACGAATGTTTTTCAGGCATCAGCGGCGACATGAACCTCGGCGCAATGCTTGACCTGGGAGTAAGCCGGGAGACTCTTACCGATGGTCTTGCCAGGCTTAACCTTGAAGGTTGGAAAATAGACATAGTAAAGGATCAGAGGCACGGCATCTCAGGCACAAAGGTCACCGTAAAAACAGCAGGGGAAGATCACCCTGAGGAGAGCCACGAGGGACATGATCACCACCATGATGACGACCACTATCACGGCCACAAACATGATCATGATCACGACCACAGCCACGACCATGCCCATGATGCTATTCATTCCCATGACCATGATCAGCGGAAAAGTAATGACGGTCACAAATCTCACCGCAGGAATCTTTCAGATATTGAGCTTATTATTAATTCCAGCTCTCTCGGTCAGGATGTAAAGGACCTTTCCCTTAAGATCTTCGGCGTTATCGCTGAAGCAGAGGCTGCGGTACACAATGTATCAGTGAATGAGATTCACTTTCATGAGGTGGGTGCCGTGGACTCAATTATTGATATCGTGGGTGCGGCCATTTGCTTCAGGTCGCTGAATGTCGGAAAGGTCTATGTTTCGGATCTTGAACTTGGAGGCGGCACGGTCAGATGTGAGCACGGGCTGCTGCCGGTGCCGGCTCCGGCGACTGCCCGCATAATAAAGGGTTTCACGGTGCACCGCGGAGGGGTCGGTTTTGAAGCCACCACCCCCACCGGCGCTGCAATAATTGCCGTCCTGGCTGAGCCGGCACCCGCGGGACTGAGGTATATCATCGAGAAAGCCGGCTATGGGATTGGACAGAAGGACAATCCTTCACTGCCGAACATTCTCAGGGTTTATCTTGCTGATACCGATGAAAAAAGAGTTTCAGGCCATCAGTCGCTGATGGTAGAGTGCAACATCGACGACATGAACCCCGAACTGTCTGAATATATTTCTGCAAAACTTTTTGCATCAGGCGCAAAGGATGTCTGGTTCACCCCTGTCATCATGAAAAAGGGCAGGCCTGCGTTTACAATCAGCATTATTTGCGAGGAAGAGAGGATAAGTGACATCCGGGAAATACTTTTTACCGAGTCGTCAACAATCGGACTTAGAATCATACCGTTTATAAAGGAGACCCTTCAGCGCGAGTTTGAAGAGATTGAGACTCGTTTCGGGAAAGTGGTTATCAAAAAGTCATTCTTCAACGGGCGTCTTGTCTCCGTGAAGCCGGAAGCTGACAGGTGTGCGGACATTGCCACGGAAACAGGACTTCCGATGAAGCAGGTTATACAGGAAATCATGACACTGACAGGCAACCTGAAATGAATAAGGAAGAAAAACTGCAAAAACTCAGGAACCTGCTTGCAGAGGCAGGATCAGCCGTGATAGCCCTTTCAGGCGGCACCGACAGTGTTTTCCTTGCCTGGGTCGCCTCGGAGGTAAAAGACCTCAGGCTGCTTGCCGTAACTGTAAATTCGCCCTACATGTTTGCCTCTGAAGTGAGCGAAGCCATTGCATTCTGCGCCGGTTACGGCATCGACCACAGGCAGATCATAATGGGAATTCCAGATGTTGTCGGGAACAATCCGCCTGAACGCTGTTATCTGTGCAAGAGGGAAGTCATGAACCTCATAACAGGAGAAGCCGTTAAGGCTGGATTCAACTATGTATTTGACGGCACCAATCTGGATGATGTATCTGACTACCGTCCCGGCATGAGAGCCCTGAAGGAGTTCGGTGTAAGAAGCCCGCTGCTTGAAGCAGGGCTGAGCAAGGAAGATATTAGGGCACTTTCCCGGGAAGCCGGACTTCCAACATGGGATAAGCCCTCGAATGCCTGTCTCATGACGCGTTTTCCTCACGGTACAGTGATCTCACCGGATGAACTCCGGAAGGCTGAAGCTGCTGAAGATATTCTAACAGGATTCGGGCTGAAGGGTTCAAGAGTAAGGGTGCATGGTGAGGTTGTAAGGATAGAATGCAGAAATGAAAACATGACTTCATTACTGGATGAAAAACTGAGGACCGGCATTACCGCAAAACTTAAAGCGCTGGGATACAGTTATATTACGGTAGATCTTGAAGGGTACCGTACAGGAAGTATGAACCGGAAAATCGAATAAAATGAATGCCCGAGAGCTTGAGAATATACTGAACCATATAAAGGACGGTTCCCTGCAGGTAAATGAGGCCATGGAAAAATTGCAGAACTTTTCATACAGTGATCTGGGGTTTGCCCGGATAGATCATCACCGTGAACTCCGTACGGGTTATCCGGAGATTGTCTACTGTGCGGGCAAGACCCATGAACAGGTAAGGGCAATTTTCGCCGTGATGGAGGACCATGAAAACAATATTATAGGTACCAGGGCAGGCAGGGATCTGAACGATTACATAAAGATGCACTTTCCCCACTCGGTATATTATGATGTTGCCCGCATAATCAGCATCAAAAAAAAGGAGATCATTCCGCAGCCGAAAAAGATCGCTGTCATCACTGCCGGGACTTCTGATATTCCGGTTGCTGAGGAGGCAGCTGTCACAGCGGAGCTGCTCGGGAACGAGGTTATCAGAATCTATGATGCAGGTGTTGCAGGAATACACAGGCTGGTTGACAAACTGCCCGAGATACGTGCATGCAGGGTTGCGATTGTCATCGCGGGAATGGAAGGGGCCCTGGCAAGTGTAATCGGAGGTCTTGTCAACATGCCGGTCATTGCCGTACCCACAAGCGTGGGTTACGGGGCTTCCTTCGAAGGGATCTCCGCATTGCTAGCAATGCTAACCAGCTGCGCTGCAGGAGTGACAGTGGTAAATATCGACAACGGCTTCGGTGCGGGGTTTTCAGCCAGCAGGATCAACCGGCTCTGAAAACAATGGCTGTTACAGTTCTTCTTTCCACAGCCTATTTTCCACCGGCAAGATATTTCACTCTCATAGCCGGTGCCGGGGATGTTCAAATTGAGAAGTGGGAGAACTATCACAAACAGACATACCGCAACAGGTGTACAATTCTTGGTGCAAACGGGCCGCTTGATCTCGTAGTTCCGGTACTGCGCGGGTCATTTCACAAGACGCCCGTCAGGGATATTGAAATAGACAGCAGCCGCAGATGGCGTGAGCTTCATCTGCGCGGCATAATGTCAGCCTATGCCACAGCACCGTATTTCGAATTCTATTTTGACATCCTGAAGGAGGTCATAACCGGTGATTTCAGGTACCTTCTTGACCTTAATGATACTGCTCTGAAGGCTGTGCTTGATGCCATAGGGATCAATGTCCCGGTAAGTTTCACCGGTGAGTTTACTGGTGAAGGAATGGCTGAAGCCGACTACAGATATACTCTCACTCCAAAAAAGTCTGAAGGAGCAGTCAGGAATACAGGAGCAGGTTATACACAGGTATTCTCTGACAGGTACGGTTTTGTGCCGGGATTAAGCATAATTGACCTCCTGCTCAATAACGGACCGGAGACCAAAGCATTGCTGCTCAGGTCTCCGGCGTGAAAAACAGAATAGGAAATATAATTAAAACTTAAGACCAACTGTCGCTGTAATAAACTTATCGTTACTGTCAATCACTGCAGTTTCAAGCCAGGCATCGGGATACATCAGATAATTCTCGCGATGTATCAGGCCTGCATATGAAAAGTCTAAAAAGAATCCCGGTTGTCTGTAGCCGATTCCGGCACTGTAACCGTTATAATCTGCCGTTTCGTTGAGGGTACCGTCACTGTACGATGAACCGTGATGGCTTAAGCCGCCCCTGAAATAGACCGAACCAAGGCGCACCTCAGCTCCAAGTCTCAGGTTTCCTGCACTTCTCAGTTCAGACTTAATATCTTCATTCTCCGTAGAGAATTCGTATCCGTCAGACCCGCGGCTGAGTTTTGCACTTGTATAATCAACAAATTCATAGTCAGCACTTACAAGAGCCATCGTTCCGATCTGGAAAGCAATCCCCGTGTTTATCCTGTAAGGAGTAGTGACCCGGTAACCGTAACCCATGGGGTCCTTACTGACTTCATAATCACCGTCGTCGGCGGGATTCGAAGGCGTATCACCGTCAAAATATGATGTAAGGTTGCTGTAGTAATTCTCGCTCACCCGGTAAACAGTCGGAGTAGTGAAACTGAATCCCAGTCTTATCGCCTCAATCGGCTTGAGGATAGCCCCGAGCTTGAAATTCAATCCTGAACCTGTGGCTACAAAATGGTCGGTATATGTAAACCTGACAAAATCAGATACGTTGTCCAGGTCATCAGATTCGGTATGAGTATAATGCCCTGTAAATGATAGTGTCGTAATTCCGAATCCTGCACCCAGGTAAAGCTTGTTTCCTACATTTGCGCCGAAGGCAATCGTATGTTCTCCTGTATAGCCGCCGTTGTCAATTACCCTTTCGGTCTGCTGTCCGTAGGCCGGGTCCATCTCACCGTAATAAGAGAAGACTGAGGCATACTGGGTATAACTGTTTGAAAGCGTGTCAATCAACCATGTCTCATATGCCATGAAACCGCCTGATGTATTTTCCTCGAGCTCGTCTGTATAGTATCCGTTGGCCAGAGAGGCCCAGTAGTCGGCCATTGAGCTTGCGTCGCTTGTTCCGGAAACTGTTGTCCGCTGGCTGAAATTATTCGTCCGGTTGTATGAATAGGCAACACTCAGGCTTTTCAGTACTGATCCTTCACCCAGGGTAAGTGCAGAGACGAGTCCTATCTGGCCGATATTGAAATCCGTCAGCTTGCTGTCGCTCGATGATCCTGAATAATTAGCCCAGTCGTTTCTGAACATCAGCTGCGGTGAAACTGCAAATTCCGTGGACCTGAAGACAGCGGCGGAAGCAGGGTTAAGGGATATGGCTGAAAGGTCTCCGCCAAGGGCTGTGAATGCACCACTCATTCCGTTGAAGCGTGCAGTACCCTGGTAGAAGAGCTTCGAATATCTGAGTGCATCATCGAGGTTCTGCGCCATCAGACCGAGAGGGATCAGCAGAACTGTCATCATTATTAATATTCTCTTTTTCATCATTTCTTTATTTTGAAGTATAAGAACTATGCTGCTCCTGCCCTGGCGGAACATGACTTTCAGGATATTTTTATTTTATTACCTTCTTCTTCCTCCCGAACCTTCAGATGATGAAGAGGATGTTGAAGAAGATGATGATGAAGAACCGGAGGAAGATCCGGAGCTGGAGCTGCCCGATGATGAGGACCTTGATCCTGACGAGTAGCTGGAGCTGCCTCCTGAGTATGAGGAACTTCCGCTGCTGCTACGGCTTCCGGGACTTACCGAGGTGCTACCGCTGCTTCGTGAAGGTGCTGAATAGACAGGTGAGGAGGAGGACCTTGAGGGTGTGTATCCTGATGAACTGTTATTATACTGCGTTCTCGTCTGACCCGATGTACCGCTGCTGCTTCTGACAGCCCCCTGGTTGTTGTAGACGGATGTGCCGCTACCTTCGGTTGTACTCCGGCTGTTGTTGTATGACGGCCTGGAGCTCATCCTGGGATTATTATAGCTGGGAGTGTATGTTCTTTCAGTTGTCTGATACTGTGGTCTGTTTACGCTCTGGGTCCTGGTTTCTCCCTGTACCGGAACCTGACCCTGTGATCTTACCTGCGTTGAGATACCTGTCGATTCCCGGCGGTTATAACCCGGATTCTGAGTTACGGTGTTGGGTGCTGAAAAAGTTCTCGTACCGTCGGTTGAGGTTCTCGAAACGCCGGAGCCGGATCTTGTTGTCGTATTTGTGCCATCGGTTGTACCGTAGGTCGATCTCCTTGAAGGAACAGTCCCCTGGGAACCTGAGGAAACATTACCCTGGCTATATGATGAACCGGCCTTGTTCCTGCCGTCACCCGTAGTAGCTGGCCTCACCGATGTGCTGAAACCTCCCCTGCGGGCAATGTAGTTACTGTTCACGTCATTACTCTGATAATAGTAGCCGTTGTTATAATAGCCTGAATACATCCAGGGATTGTATCCGTAACCCCAGTACGAGTTATAGCCCCAGTATGGGTTATATGAGTTGTAGGAGTTGTACATATAGGGGCTGTACATATAGGAGTCATACCAGAAAGGATCATACATTCCGCCACCGAAGTAGGGAGAACCGAAATAATTATATCCGAATGAGAGCCTTGTTGAGAAAGGGCTGAAGTAGAACGGGTCTCTCCAGTAGGGGTAGAAATAACTGTCATTGAACAGATATATCTGATCTGAGGGGCTCAGGTAATTATAGTAATTATTATCTGCTGAACCGTCTTTCAGAATAGCTTCCTGTGACAGATACTCGTCATAGGGCACATATTCGTCAGCGATAAGAGTGTCGCCGGCAAAAATATTGTCATAATACTGCTCCTTTGTCCTGTCAGGGGAGTTCTGCTGTGCCGCTACAACCGGCTGATCTGACTCCCTGTAATAGAGATCATCATAAGCAGTTCCGGTGAAAAGCTGTGATGTACACGAGCTTGCTGCCACCAGAATTACCGGAATTATGTACCTGAATTTTTTCATCTTAACCCTCCTAAAGTTATCTTTATCTGAATATAACAAAATCCGTACCAATTTTACGGTTACGCTGATCTCGCTACCGTTTTTTTACCGAAGTAGTGCTTCTCCTCCCCGACTCGGTTTTAGAGGTCTTGCTCTCTGCTGATTCTGCTGACCTTTTCTCCTTGCTTTTCGTGGCGGTTGTCTCACCTGTCCGGGTGGTGCCCGTTGATGAACCCTGATTTATAGTCGTCTCATTTCTACGCGTAGTGGTTCTGACTGTGCCCTGAGTCTGCTGACGCGACTGTGCCGGGACAGGGGCCCTCATCTCAGTGTTGCCTCTGTTTCCCGTGGTGCCGGCCCTTGTACCCTGCGTCCTCCCGGTGCCTGAGGTGCCGGTGCCGGCCCTTGTACCCTGCGTCCTCCCGGTACCTGAGGTGCCGGTGCCGGCTCTCTGTGTGGTCCCTGTGCCGGAGCCTGTACCCTGTGTGCTCCTTCCGTTGACAATCGTATATCCTGACCGGCGGTCTGTTGTCGCGGTCCGTGAAGGATTGTAATTCCTGCCGTGGCTGTTGGTATTGACGTATGTGTTGTAACGGTTGTTATTCACAATATACACAGGCCTGTATGAATCCCAGTGCTGATGATAGTTCCATCTGTTCCATGCCACCGGATAGTGGTACTGCGGCCTGCCGAGGTAGATGTTTATACCGTTGCTGAATCCCGGACTGTACCAGGAGTTCCAACCGTATCCCATCCAGGGATCATAGTCCATCCAGGGGTCATAACCCCACCAGTACGAGCCGCCAAAACCGCTTCGCCAGGAATACCTTGAAACACCTGCTCCGTAATAGTACCAGTCGTCATAGATGGAGACACCCCATGTATACGGAGTAAAGTTGTACCAGTACGCTTCGGTGTAAACCGGTGAATAAAAATCAAAACTGGTGTAGGAGTTGTGAAACCTTTTCAGGCGTGACGAGTACTCATACCCGTTGCCGTAATAATAGTTGTTCACCACAACCTGCTGACTGCCATAGCTATACCTGGAAGCTCCGGAATCCGGCCTTCGTTCTTCAGCGGTCGCACAAAGTGCAACTGTCAGCATGGCTGTTAGTGAGAGTAAAATTTTTGTCTTCATGGCGTGCCTCCTCTTTCCGGTTCGCAAGTTTTATCTATTTTTACGCAATCTTTTGCAATGCTATTTAACATTATTCAAATACTATACCAAACAAATGGCCAAATTTCTGACAAGCAGGGAAGAAAATTATTCACAATGGTACAATGATCTTGTTATAAAGGCAGATCTGGCAGAAAATTCAGCCGTGAGAGGCTGCATGGTAATCAAGCCGTACGGTTATGCTATCTGGGAGAGGATCCAGGCAGAACTTGACAGGAAGTTCAAGGCCACAGGCCATGTAAATGCATACTTCCCGCTCTTTATTCCCAAGTCTTTCTTCAGCCGCGAAGCGGCCCACGTAGAGGGCTTCGCAAAAGAGTGCGCGGTTGTAACCCATTACCGTCTCATGAAGGATCCCAACGGGAAAGGGGTAATCGTTGACCCGGATGCAAAGCTTGAAGAGGAACTGATAGTCAGGCCCACATCTGAGACAATCATATGGAATACATATAAAGACTGGATACACTCATACCGTGATCTTCCCCTCTTGATTAATCAATGGGCGAATGTTGTCAGGTGGGAGATGCGAACAAGGCTATTCCTTCGTACTGCAGAGTTCCTGTGGCAGGAAGGCCATACCGCGCATGCCACGCGTGAGGAGGCTCTGGAGGAAACCAACAAGATCATAGATCTCTATGCTGATTTTGCCACCAACTTCATGGCCATTCCCGTCATCAAGGGATATAAGTCTGTAAGTGAACGTTTTGCCGGTGCCGAAGACACCTACGCAATCGAGGCTCTGATGCAGGACGGCAAGGCACTTCAGGCAGGCACCAGCCACTTTCTGGGTCAGAACTTCGCGAAAGCCTTCGACGTACAGTTTACAAACAGGGAGGGCAAGCTCGACTATGTATGGGCTACCAGCTGGGGAGTATCAACCAGACTTATGGGTGCGCTGATAATGGCTCACGGGGATGACAACGGACTGTTAATACCGCCCAGGCTCGCTCCCATCCACGTTGTCATAATACCCATTTACAAGGGGAATGACCAGCTTGATAAAATTTCCGAAATAGCTGTAGACCTCAAATTGAAGCTTGAGAATGCCGGACTGAATGTCAAATATGACAACCGTGACACCCATAAGCCAGGATTCAAGTTTGCGGATTACGAGCTGAAGGGAGTGCCGGTAAGGCTTGCAATAGGGCCCCGTGATGCAGATGAAGGGACAGTCGAAGTGGCCAGGCGTGACACGCTGACCAAGGAGACCGTCAGCCGTGACAACATTGTGGGTCACGTGACCGCACTGATGGATGAAATACAGAACAATATGCTCCGCAAAGCCACTGAATTCCGTGACAAAAGCACTTACTACGTCGAAACCTGGGAAGAATTCAGGGATGTCATAGAGAATAAGGGCGGATTTGTAATGGCACACTGGGACGGAACACCGGAGACAGAAGAGGTAATCAAGAACGAGACAAAGGCGACAATCCGCATCATTCCCTTCGACAGCCCTGCAGAAAACGGCAGGTGTGTGCGAACCGGCAGGCCCTCGGAAAGAAGAGTTCTTTTTGCACGTTCCTATTGAGCAGAAACCGCATTTAAAGACGCCGTTTCATTCAAATGAAGCGGCGTTTTGATTTTGTAATAAATAAAACGTTAAATTTAGGTGCGCATAGTTAAAAGAGAGTACCATGCAGGATGAATCACCAAAGAAGAAGTTAATGATCGTTGACACCCTTAAGAGTAAGTCTGTTCTTAAGGAAAAGGTTTATGACAACACCTCGGTTGCCTTCATGATTATAAAGGATATTCTTAAAAACCTTACCAAGGAAGTCAATACAAGCCTTTTGGGAATTGATCCCAGGATACGGATGGAGTACACTGACCGCAGCAACTATGATGCACAGCTCAGGGTTGCCGCTGATATGCTTTTATTCAGCATGCATTCGAACATTTTCCAGTTTGACCGCGATCACCCCGCCTGGAAAACGGCTTACATCCAGAAGAACAAGTTCAATGCCTACAGCGGTGTTATCAACATTTATAACTTCCTTGCCGACTCATTCAGGTTTTCGAGGCTTGAAGATCTTGGTTATCTTATAGCCCGCATATTCATCAACCATGAGAACCAGTATTTTGTGGAGGGCAAAAGGCAGATGGGCATGCTGTTCACCAATTACGGCAATGAGGAGTTCAACAAGGAATCTCTGCAGAATATTGTCTATACAGCCATCAATTACTCTCTTGAATTTGATCTTCTGGTGCCTCCTTACGATGCGATAAAAATTGCCTCTGTAGGCCAGGCAGAATCAAAAATCCAGCAGACCAGGCTCATTACCGGCAAACGACTGGGGTTCCTGTTTAATTCTGATGACGTTCTGGATGACAATCCCAAACAGAAGTGAACCGATGCGTAAATAGTTTTTTCCTATGCAGACCAATTACTGTAATACTGCCCTTGCTGCTGTTTTTTTCATCTGCCACATATGCTCAGGAGGAGATCAGCCGTGACACTGTTACCCGGGCATTTTATGACACCCTGAGGGTGAGGGCCGAGAAAAGACGTCTTACCCGCCTCCTGTATGATATTATAGTGGTCACCCCTCCGTCAGGCGTGGACCTGAAAAATAACCTGGGAAGCACCAGGCCCTTCATTCAATACGAGGGCATGGTCATCAGAAAGCGCGAGATAATGAGGCTGAATGCCTTTGGAACCAATATCGACGACCCGATATTTTATGACCCCGCCAGATTTGAAAAGATACTTAATTCTACCTATACCAAATCAAGGAGTTTCGTTCTGGGGAAATATATGCTTTTCAATGTGGGCGACACGATCTCATCGCTCGAGATGTCTGATAATGAAAGGCTTCTCAGGAACCTTCCGTTTATCGAGGATGCTCGCATTCTTATCATCCCGGCCGGAGAAAATCAGGCTGATGTGGTAATTGTAATACGTGAAACTTATCCCCTGGGATTAGAACTGAGGCTTGATGATTTCACCAGGGGCAAGGTAACCTTCCTGAACAGGAATTTTGCGGGATTCGGACACGAGTGGGATATAAGCGTTCCCTACAATTTCAAGGAATACAGTTACCCGGGGATAGGTACAAGGTATGCCGTAAAGAATATAGCCCGTACCTTTTCAAATCTTGAACTTGACTTTTCTGACGGTCTCGGGTCAAATACTCTTGGAGGTCTCTTCAGCAGGGCCTTCATCAGCTCAGATACAAAATATGCCTGGTCGGCAACGGCGCGTCTGACAAACACCACCGAAGACCTTGACACGATGCTGATTCCGGTTCCCCTGCGCTTCACCTACCAGGATTACTGGGTTGCAAGGTCGTTTTTACTTGACAGGTCCCGGGTCACACGACTTATTTTTTCCACACGGTATATTAACAATAACGTCTTCAACAGGCCTGTAATAACCGGTAACGATTATTACAGACTGCAGAAAAACCAGTTATTCATAGGGAGCATTGCCCTTTCCACGCAAAAATTCATCAACACCTCTCTGATATACAGCTACGGTCGCACAGAGGACATACCCTACGGATATCTCATCGAGGCCGATGCAGGCAGAGAGATAAATGAATTCAAGTGGAGAACATATTTTGGCGCAAGGGTAGCATACGGAAATATTTTTAACCGCTTCGGGTATATTTACGGTGGGTTAAGTTTTTCTTCATTTTACAACAGCAGGGCCACTGAACAGGGAATGCTGCAGCTGACTGTCCGGTACTTCACTCCACTTGTCCATACAGGCCGGTCACAACTCCGGACTTTTGTCAACCTCTACTATACGCGAGGATTTAACAGGTACTCTGATGAATATCTATATTTTAAGAGTTCAAACCTTGTAAGAGGGTTTGTCAACGACTCCATAAACGGCAATCACCGGATTGTCATAAGTATTGAGCCTGTACTGTTCACCCCTAAGCCTGTCTACGGTTTCAGGTTCGCTCTTTTCACCTTTGCCGATGCAGGGTTTCTTGTCAAGGGCCACCTCGGTTCAGGGGAATACCATAATGTCACCGGGTTCGGACTGGGAGTAAGGATCAGGAATGATCAGCTCGTGATTAACACAATTCAGCTTAGATTCGGTATATATCCTGCATCGCCCCCGTGGTCTGAGACTTCATGGGCCTCTGTCAAGGGTATAGTTAAACTTAGACCGCCCGGCTTCGAACCGGGACCGCCCGGGGTGATCCCCTACCGCTGATACAGGTGATTCCCCGGCAGACAAAATGTTCTTAACAATATGAATCAATGAGAAAAAGATTCCTTGACTATTCAGAACAAAACAGGCTGTTCAGTAAAGAAGCAAGGCTTCTTCTTGCAGTCAGCGGAGGCATCGACTCGATGGTCATGGCATGGCTTATCAGGGAAGCAGGTATTAACCATGCTATCGCGCACTGCAATTTCTCGCTCAGGGGAGCAGAGTCTGACGGTGATGAACAGTTTGTGAGCGATTATGCTTCTAAATACGGGATTAGGTTTTACGCAGAGACATTTGATACACTAGCTTTGTGTGCTGATAAAGGCATTTCGGTGCAGATGGCCGCCCGGGAACTTAGATACTCATGGTTTGACAGCTTAGTTACCGAACAAGGGTTCGATGCAGTTGCTGTGGCACACAACCTTAATGACAATGCTGAGACTTTCCTGATAAACCTGCTGAGGGGAACAGGACTAAACGGACTGACAGGAATGAGTCCGCATCACGGAAATGTAATCAGACCTTTGCTTTTTGCCACGCGTGATGAAATTGCAGCTTATGCCGTAAAGAATGGGATCACTTTCCGGGAGGACAGTTCCAATTCACAGATTAAGTATGTCCGTAACAGGCTAAGGAACAGGGTTATACCAGAGCTTTTAGAAGTTAATGCCCACTCCCTGTCTGCGATTACCGCCACAATGGAACACCTTAACTCTTCTGCAGCAATTATCGGGACCTGTATTGAGGAAACCCGCAAGTCAGTCTTCAGGAACTCAGGTGATGATATTGCAGCTGATGTTTCGGCGCTGTCAGCGCTCCGTCCTGAGGGAGCTTTCATGTTCGAACTCTTCAGAAAGTACGGTGTGTCACCCGGGCAGACCAGAGATCTGCTTGCTCTTCTCGAATCACCCACCGGCAAATACATAACCACTTCCAGTCACCGTATACTCCGTGACAGAAACAGGCTTATCGTAACTGACAGGAAAAGTGAGCAGGAAGCAGGCTACAGCTTTGCATCCCTTGATGAAATGAGCTTATCAGGTCTTTTTTCAGATATTGCCGTAATAAGCAAGGGTAATGATTCCCTGCCTTCAGGAAGTCTGACAGCCTGCCTCGACCTTGATCTTCTGAGATTCCCGCTGACAGTCAGACGTTGGAAACCGGGAGACAGATTTTCTCCGCTCGGAATGACTGGAATGAAAAAGATAAGTGACTTGCTGACAGATCTGAAATTGCCTGTGACCTCCAAGGAGAAGGTGATGGTTTTACTTTCCGGAAACAATGTTATATGGGTTATGGGTTACCGGATAGACAACCGATATAAAGTAACCCCTGCAACCGGGAAGATATTGATGATTACGATGTAGTCAGGTCAGGCAGTAAGGATTCTGTTTATTCCCTCTCCCTCAAACCGTTGATTCCTCTGTCGAGCATGAACAGATCGGCAAGACCTATTGCCACGGCAGACTCGAGGATGACAGGTATCCTGCGTGCAATACAGGCATCGTGCCTGCCGGTAACTTCCAGTGCGGTCATTTCTCCCTTCTGCAGATCGAACGTTGTCTGGGTCACTCCTGTACTTGCTGCGGGTTTAACTGATACTCTCATTACCAAATCGTTGCCGTTGGTGATACCCCCATTGACCCCACCGGCATTGTTTGTTGAGGTCCTGCCTCTTGCATCGATGAACGGGTCATTATTCCGGGAACCGTAGCTGCGTGAAGATGCAAAGCCCGCGCCGAACTCAACCCCGTTCACTGCAGGAATGCCAAAAGCTATCTGACCCAATGCCGACTCTACTGAAAGAAATGCAGGCTCACCTATACCCTTCGGCACATTGCGGACAACACACTCGACGACGCCTCCTATTGTATCATTTGTTTCAACCGCTCTGCCAATGGCAGCTGCTATATCTTTTTCACCACCTGCCTCGATGAGGTTGGCTGAAATAATTGCCGGGGAGAGTATCTTCCGGGCAAAATATCCTGCGGTCACAAGCCCCCAGGTCAGACGTCCCGAGAAATGACCTCCTCCGCGCATATCACTGAATCCCCTGTATTTGTAACCTGCAGTGAAATCTGCATGGCCGGGTCTCGGTATGCTCGAAAACATCTCATAATCACCAGGTCTGAAGTCGTTGTTCCGGGTACATATCACCAACGGTGCCCCGGTGGTGAAGTTTTTGTATATCCCGCTCAATATCTCCGGCTCGTCTGTCTCTTTCCTCATCGTGGTACCGGGCACCAATCCCTTTCGCCTTGACAGGTCTGCCATTAGTTCTTCACGCCAGTACTGGAGTCCGGCAGGGCAGCCGTCAATCACTACACCGATAGCCGGTCCGTGTGACTCGCCGAAAATGGATACCCTGAATGCAATGCCAACAGTATTCATCTTTGCTTTCTATGATTTATCTTATTTCTGTCTTCCAGGAATGCCTCTATCCCGGAAAATGACATTCTTTTTACAACTGATTTCCCTACGGAACGAAGGAGCACGACATTCAGTACACCTGTTTCGCTTTTCTTGTCGCGGATTACCCTGCTCATTATATCTGCCGGCAAATCGTCATCTGCAGCGGGGACCAGCGGTAGCAGCATCCCTTCCAGAAGTCTCAGCTCCGTCACTGGCATTTCCCCTGTAAATACTGAAAGCTCCGAAGCGATGAGCATGCCTTTCATCACTGCGATGCCGTGCGGCAGCCTGCTGGCCATCTCTATGGGATGGCCGAAAGTATGTCCGAAATTAAGAAGCCTTCTTGAGCCCTTCTCAAACGGATCACCTCTGACAATCGAAGCTTTTATCCTCACAGACCTGAATATAAAATCTTCGAGGATGACCGGATCCCTGTCCAGAATCTTCGGGATGGCATCAGCCATTTCGAAGAAAAGCTTCCTGTCCCTTATAACAGCATGTTTTATAAGTTCCCCGATGCCTGAGAGATATTCTTCATCAGGCAAAGTCGATAGCATTGACTGGTCGCAAATGACAAATTCCGGCTGCCTGAAAGTGCCGATAATGTTTTTCCAGGAACCCAGATTCACTCCGGTTTTGCCTCCGATGCTGGCATCTACCTGGGAAAGCAGTGTGGTGGAAACGAAACCGTGACTGACTCCTCTCATGTAAAGAGAAGCAACCAGACCTGCTATATCACATACAACACCGCCGCCAAATCCGAGGATAAATGATGACCGGTCTGCTCCGTTTTCAAGCAACCTGCCACACAAATCCCCAACCACATCAAGCGCTTTGCTCTGCTCGCCTGGTTCCACCGTCAGGACTGTTGCCGGAGGAAACGAGCCTGAGTACAGGCGGCTCACATTGGTGTCGGTAATAATAAACAGCTTTTTATCAGGAAGATACCCTGCAAGATCACTGATCTGGCCTCCGATAATCAGGACCGAGTCCCCTGTTTCACCTGTAATTTTTATCCGATGCATCGAGGTTAAAAGTAACCATTAGGAAATAATAATACCATGATATTATTCATCCCTCTTCTTTTTCGCTCAGCTCGAGCCATCTTAGCTCCTTAGTGTCAGTAAGATCCAGCACTTCGGCAAGTCTGGCTGACAGTTCGCTGATGTCAGCATGGGAGCCGTCTGGTTGTGACAGTCTCTTTTCAATCTCATTTCGCTCTGCGGCAAGGGCGGCAATCTCCGCCGGAAGTCTTTCGAGCTCTGTTTTTTCGGAAAAAGTGAGACTGCGCTTTCCGCGGTCAGGTTTTCGGCGGGCAGGCTTTTCCGGTGAACCGGCGCTTCCGGCGATAACAGGTAAAGTAGCATCGGAGAGCGCGGCAGCCTTTTCTTTCTCAAGCCTGAGACGGGTGTAATTTCCCGGATAGATGACAACTTCACCATCGCGGATCTCGAAAATATACTGTGCAAGCTTATCGAGAAAATAACGATCGTGAGATACGACAACCAATGAACCATGAAATGCCATAAGGTAATCTTCAAGCACATTAAGAGTCAGAATATCAAGGTCATTTGTCGGCTCATCAAGAATCAGGAAGTTCGGATTCCGCATAAGTACAGTGAGAAGATAGAGACGTCTCCTTTCACCGCCGGACAGCTTCCGGAGAAGGGTATGCTGACGTGACGGAGGAAACATGAAGTAGGTAAGGAACTGACTTACCGAAAAGTCCTTGCCCATCGAGGAAACGACTGTCTCGGAAATCTTTCTTGCAGCCTCGATAACGGTAAGCCCCTCATCAAATATTATTCCCTCCTGCCTGTAATAACCGAAGACAACTGTCTCCCCTTTTTCAACGTAACCGGTATCAGGCTGAAGCTGTTCTGTAAGAATGTTGAGAAGGGTGGATTTTCCGGACCCGTTGGCTCCTATGATACCCACCTTGGTTCCTCTTCCGAAGTTGTAACTGAAATCCCTGATTATCTGTTTGCCGCCAAATGATTTGGAGATACCGTGCAGGTTTACGATCTTGCTACCAAGACGTGATGTAGAGATATTTATTGACAGACTTTTCTGTTCAGGAGGTCCGCTTGCCGATTCTTTAAGCCCGTCAAATGCTTCTACGCGGTACTTGGCCTTATGGCTTCTCGCCTTGGGCATCCTGCGGATCCATTCCAGCTCCTTTCTGAGAAGGTTCCGGGCCTTGTCGGCCGAAGCCTGCCGACTGCTCATAAGCTCGTCACGGCGTGAAAGGAAATAGCCGTAGTTTCCGTCATAACGGGTAAGAGAACCCTCCGCAAGTTCATATATGACATTGCAGATATTATCCAGGAAATACCTGTCGTGAGTGACAAGCAGTATGACCTTTGCGGAATTCAGGAGATAATCTTCCAGCCATTCCGTCATCATCACGTCAAGATGGTTGGTTGGTTCGTCAAGTATGAGAATGTCAGGGTCATCGACAAGCACTTTTGCCAGTTCCACTCTTTTTTGCTGACCTCCCGAAAGCGACCCCACAACGGCTGAATGATCGGGGAGTTCCAGCCGTGTAAGTATCTGCTTCACCCTCACTTCGTAGTCCCACGCCTTGATATCATCTATTTTCTGCATTACCGTGTGCAGCTTCTGATGGTCCCCGGCATCCACCGCTTCCTCATACTCCCTGATAAGCCGCAGCGCTTTGTTATCAGAGGAAAATACCTCGTCGAAGACAGTCCTGGTCAGGTCGAGATCGGTTACCTGCCGGAGATAGCCAACCGTAGTGCCTTTACGCCTGATAATATTTCCGGTGTCCGGGGCTTCCCTTCCTGAAAGGATATCAAGCAGCGATGATTTTCCGGCACCGTTGACGGCTACGATGCCGATTTTGTCACCGCTGCCTGCATTGAAGGTGAGCTCATTAAAGAGCACCAGGTCGCCGATGCGTTTGCTGATATCTGTTGCCTGGATATAATTGATCATTTTGCCATATTGACCGGCAAAGATAAAAAAGTGTTACTTTCATCTCATCAAAATATTTCAGGGTATGAATTTAAAAGAGAGATATGAGGGAATACTCACGTGGTTTTCCGTCAATGTTCCTGTTGCGGAGACTGAACTGACCTGGACTGATCCCTTTCGACTGATTGTGGCTGTCATTCTTTCGGCACAGTGCACAGACAAGCGGGTAAATATGATTACTCCTGCCCTGTTCCGGCGTTTTCCGGATGCAGATTCGATGGCCCTGGCTTCCGTTGAAGATATCTATGATCTGATAAAAAGCTGCTCCTATCCCAACAATAAGGCGAAGCATATTAAGGGAATGGCGGAAATGATAGTCAGCAGATTTTCAGGAAGAGTACCCTCCGACATGAGTGACCTGATGCTTCTCCCGGGAGTAGGCCGGAAGACAGCCAATGTAATTGCGTCAGTGGTATGGAATAAACCTGTAATAGCGGTGGATACACATGTTTTCAGGGTGGCCGGGCGGCTTGGGCTTACCCGGGGTGCCAAAACCCCGCTCGATGTCGAACTGCAGCTTACCCGCCATATTCCGGTTGAGCAAAGGCCGCTGGCACATCACTGGATTCTTCTCCATGGACGCTATACCTGTACTGCACGCAAGCCTGCATGCCCTGATTGCGGTTTGTCTCAATGGTGTGCCTATTATGCAAAGCATGCTGGCATAACCGCATAATTCTGACCTGAATCTTTCATTTTATGGTATATATCACTATTTTTATGCCACTTAAATAAGCTGTTTCATATTGTGTTATGTACATTGCGGACCCCTCGGAGGATAAAATGAAAGATGAAAGCCAGAGAGTAGAAAGCACTTCGTATGAAATTCCTGCCCTTGCATTTAACTCTACCAATCAGCTGATTACCCTCAGCAACCTTGAGACGGGAGAATATGTAGAGGTAAACCAGGCTTTTCTGGATACCCTGGGTTATAAAAGGGAAGAGATAATCGGAAAGACCTCCGATGACATTCAGCTATATGTCGACCTGATTCAGAGCCGTAAGTTCATCAGGCTCCTTTCGAGACTCAGGAGGGTTATGGACCTGGAGATCAGGCTGCGCGACAGATCAGGCGTCGACAGACCGTACCTTTTCAGTGCCCAGACAATCTTTATGGGTGACAATATCTACCTCATCACTTTTTACAACGATATTAGTGCCATTAACGCAGGCCATGCCCGTGCCGAATCCGAAAAGATACTCAAGGAGGTCTTTGACACGATGAGCAGCTATGTGGCAATATTCAGGTACACCAACGACAACAAGTTTTACATAATAGACTTCAACTACCGGGCTGAGGAGCTTGAGCAGACTGACCGCGAAGATGTACTGGGAAAGGAGATAGAAGAGACAACGCTGGCCGGGAACACTGTTCTCAGGTCGCTGCTTGAGACCATCGTTATTCGCCAGGAATCCCACCGGATGCCTATATTGCCCGGCGGGATGGATGAGGCTGGTTACTATATCGGCCTTCTTCTCTCTTCAGGTGACATCGTGGTTACATGGGAAGCAGGCCAGCATCAGAAAGCGAGAGAAAGCGAGATACTCAAGCAGGGGATTGTATTCGAGACTTTTGCAGAACTCTTGCCGGAAATGATTATCGAAATCGATACCTCTGGCCGCATTACATTTATAAACACTCAGGGAATGCTCACCCTGGGCTTTAACAATACTGACATTCAGGACGGTGTCTTCCTTACTGATCTGCTCGCCAAAGAGGATATGGAAAGACTTATGAAAGACCTTTCCGACCTCACAAAGCCGGGTCAGATTACATTTAATGAATACCTTCTTTTAAACAAGCAGAAGAAGAAAGTCACGGTACTTTTTCACGCCGGGCCGATATTCTCACGTAAGGCCAATACCGGTTACAGGTGTGTGCTGACAGATGTAAGCAAGCATAAGGAATACGAATCACAGCTTTCCACAGAAAAGGCGCTGCTTGAACATCTCATAGACGCAGCACCGGAAGGGATCGTACTGACCGATTTTGACGGCAGGGTACTCAGGATAAACAAAGGGTTTACCAAGCTTTTCGGATACAGTGCCGAAGAGGCTCAGAACAGGATGCTCGATGACCTGCTTGTTCCCGATGAATGCAGGGAAGAGTCAGAAAGGGTGGATGAAGAAGCCGCTACGGGGGAGACTGCAATTCTGGAGACTGTCAGGCTGGACAAACAGGGCAACAGGATAAACGTTTCCCTGATAGCCTCGTCTGTCATAGCCAATGAGCAGCCAATTGCATTCCTGGGCATTTACCGCGATATTACAAGGGAGATCAAAAGCCGTCTGATGCAGGAAATTCAGTACAATATTTCCACGGTTGCATTGCAGGACTTTGACATCTTTGACATCTACCCGACCATAGTAAAGGAGATTGGCCGCTTGTGGAACGTCAATAACTTTTTCATCGCCCTCTACAACCGCGAGAAAGATACGCTCAACTTCCCGTTTTTTGCCGATGAGCGCGACCATTTCCAGGAGACGGATGCCAAAAATACCCTTACCGGATGGGTAATAAAAAACAACAAATCGGTCCTCCTCGATGATAATGACATCCTTCAGATAGAAAAAACAGGCGCCATAAGTCTGGTGGGGTCACCCTGCAAAATATGGATGGGAGTGCCTCTGAAAATGGATGATGAAGTTATCGGAGCCATCTGCCTGCAGGACTATAAACGGGTGGATGCTTTCAACAACGATGATCTTCAGGTGTTCGAGTTCATTGCAAACCAGATGGTTCTGACAATCCAGCGGAGGAAGATGCTTGATAACCTTATCAGTGCAAGGGAGAGAGCTGAAGAAGCAGCCATTTCAAAGCAACAGTTCATGTCAACCATGAGTCACGAGATCAGGACTCCGCTCAATGAGGTAATAGGAATCACCAACCTATTATACCAGGGTGATCCGCGTGAAGACCAGATGGAATTTATCAAGACTCTCCATTTTTCTGCCAACCACCTCCTGACCCTGGTCAATGACATTCTCGACTACAATAAAATGGAAGCCGGGAAGATCGTGTTTGAGAAGACGGAGTTCGACCTGACTTCTCTGATAGAGGATATTAAACGTTCCTACACGCACAGGGCTGAAGAAAAAGGCATAACCTTTACTGTTGAAAAAGCCCCAGACCTTCCGTCTGAGCTAATAGGTGACCCTATCAGGCTTAACCAGATACTTTCAAACCTGCTTTCAAATGCAATGAAATTCACCAGTGAAGGATCAGTGGTCCTGAAGTTTGCGGTGAAGGAGAAGATTGGAAACATGGCACTGCTGGAGTTTTCGGTAACTGATACAGGTATTGGAATCCCTGCTGACAAGACTGAGGAGATTTTTGAAAGCTACACCCAGGCTTCTCCTGATACAACACGAAAATTCGGAGGCACAGGCCTCGGGCTTGCCATTTGCAAAAGGCTCATTGACCTGCAGGGAGGTAAGATAAGCCTCACAAGCGTCCCTGACAAAGGGTCAGTCTTCACATTCTCCCTTGAATATGCACTGCCGTCTGCCGTCCACAAATCGGCAGACCTGGCCGCGGCAGACACAATGAAAGCCCTGACCGGCAAAAGGGTGCTTGTGGCCGAGGATAACAAAATCAATTTCTTTGTGGCCAATAAGTTTCTCGAGAGCTGGGGAATAATTGTCACCCATGTCGAGAACGGCCGCCTGGCTCTCGATGAGGTCAGCAAAAACGAATATGACCTTATCCTCATGGACCTGCATATGCCGGTTATGGACGGGATAGAGGCGACGCGCATCATTCGTCAGGACAAAGACCCTAAAATCAGCCAGATTCCTATTGTTGCACTTACTGCAGCCGTGATGTCAGAAAATACTGACAAGATCGAAAATCTGGCGATAAACGACTATGTGCTAAAGCCCTTCAAGCCTAAAGACCTGTATGACAGGATCCTGAAGCATACAAGGTAGTTTTTCAGGGCTAACAATACTATTTGAGACAGTGCTTTGCCAGGTACTGTGCTGCTGACTTCTCACCGAGATCCTTAGCCTTCCTTAGGTAATGGCAGGCGTCTTCAGGCTTGCCGCAGTTGATAAGCGACAGGCCCAGGCTCAGGTTCACTCCCGGATTTTCAGGATCAAGGTCAAGGCTCATTGTATAATCTTCGGCGGCTTTGTCCCATGTGCGTCCGGCGAACCAGGCATCACCGCGCAGGCTGAATGCCTGTGATTCGCCCGGATGCTTTTCAATGTTCTCATTGAGATAAGGGAGGGCTTCATAAATGGCCCCTTCCTCTGCGAAAGTCTTCCCCAGAAGGCTCAGTGCCCTGAAATCGTCAGGGTAGTATCCCAGAAATTTCTGAAAATCTTCAATGGCTGCTTTTGTTTCTCCCGCCCTTGCCCGCATCTCACCCCTTTTAAGGAAAAGAGATGCGTCGGGGTATTCAGATGTGATCAGTCGGGTGTAGACCGATGCCGCTGCCTGGTAGTTTCCGTTCCCCTCCTGAGCTTCAGCGAGGGTAAAAAGCCATGCAGGCTGTGCGTCCGCCTTTTCGGTCAACGGCTCAAGTGTCTTCACAGCGTCACTGTATCCGGACCTGGCCATTGCGATCAGGGCGCCGCAATACTCAGTCACAGGCATTCCGGGATACTCCGCTGCCAGCAATGACCATGTCTCCGAAGCCATTTCAGTCCGTCCGGCCTTCAGGTAGTGCTCAGTCTCCCACTTCATGCGTTCAAAACCCTTATACCACTCTTTTTTCCACAGGGCTCTCCATTCAGGTGATGATGAGACTGCGGCAAATGAGCTGTCAAGTACTATTTCAGGCTCGCTCCTTTTATAAGGCGACTTCAGGTGAGCCTCCATATAACGTGCAGTTTCTGCTGCATTACCCTCTGCGGCGGCACACCTTGCAAGGCCGTACAGGCCGGTCCCCTGCATCAGGCCTTCCGCAGCCAGAAAATCAGCCCTGGCCTCTCTTATCACGGAACCCCTGAGATATATTTCGCCTCTTTCCAGGTGAAGTTTAAACGAAGCCCCCGGGGACATCACGGAACTAACAAGTGCCGCAGCTTCTGTCGTTTCCCCGCGTGAGGCCAGGGCCCTGGCCCTTAACACCGTGTCATAATTTGACTGACCGTGCACACACTGTACTACAGTGAAAATCAGGAAAAAGATGATGTTTATTTTCATACAGCTCTATTTTTTACCTTCCACAATTTTAGGCCCTGCACCCTTTTCAGTAAGTACGTGTATGAACCCGCTGAGATGAAACTGCTCTGTACCGGATATCCTTCTTTCAAACACTTCACAGTCATAATAATAGACACCTGCCGGCACAAGGCTGCCCTTGTATGTACCATCCCAGTTGAGCTTCGGCTCCTGCGTGCTGAATATAAGAAGCCCTCCCCTGTTGAAAAGACGGAACTCCACCTTTTCTACAAGCGGCGAGGTCTTGGCTACAAGCCAGTCGTTGATGTCATCCCCGTTAGGCGTAAATACGTTGGGTATCTCGTAGAAATTACAGGAGTCCACGCAAACCATGGCTGACATTTCACTCTCATTCCCGTTGTCATCAAATGCCGAAACGGCATAACAGCCTGCAACATAATCAGGACGCTGGTGAATATATTTGAATATGTTCCTGTCAGTAATTGTCGTCAGCAGAATCAGGTTTTCCTCAGTGGTCTGTTTGAAGTAAATGTTGTATCCGCTGACATCATCAATACATATCGGTTCGGGCAATGACCACCTGATGGTATTGTACAGGCTGTCGCACTGTGAAGAGACAGAAATGAGCGGAGTACACGGCGGTTCATTGTCGAGGGGTGACGCGCATGAACGCTGGGAGAAATTCACAAGGTTTTTCGGCGTTTCGGAGCCCTGGTAGCCGCCGGTTGAAACGACATAATAGCAGTACTCGGTGCCGTTAACAAGTCCTTCGTCAGTATACGTGAGAAGGTCAGTGGTGCCCTTCATTTCCCAGGCCGATGTGACCGGATTGTACCGGTAGATATCATATTTGGTATTTATCCACGGGACGTTGCGGGTGAAGGTGAATCTTACCTTCCGGTCACCGGGAGAGGTGACAGTGAAGAGTGAGGAAGCCACCCCCGGATCACCTATCATGAACCGGTTGCCCGGCTGATTGTTGTACAGCTCAATTTTATAGACATAGCCGCGGACCGCGGTATTGATAAGGGTGTCAATAAAGACCGTATCATTCAGGTCAGCGGTGGCAAGCGTTTTGACAAGCTGATAGTTTGATCCGGCGATGCCGTCTGCCCTGTAAATAAGGTATTCATACGGGCCGATTGCCGGGATCGTATCAAGGTGCAGGGGTTTCTGCCATGCCAGTCTCAGTGATCCGTTCACTGCATCTGTGGTGCGGATGGAAACGTGTGTTATCAGTGGCACCCCGGTTATGAGGGAGGTTACAGTTTCATTTGACGGCTTGCTCTCGGTGCCGTTCGGATAGACCGCAACTATACGGTATGAATACTCAATCCCTGCTTCAAGTCCTGCCCCGTTATCAGTATCGGTAAAAAATACAGTTGCAGACCCGGGAACATAGGCTACCTTTTCATAACCGGCTGACGGAGGAATACCGTCGTAGCACTCCTCAGGGGTGAAGGGTGAGGCCCCTTCGCGGCGGTAAACGCTGAATCCGGCAATGTCTCCGGTCCCGTACGGACTCCAGGTCAGACGGATGAACTTTCCCTCAGGGGCAGCGGCAGTCAATACTGGCGATGGCCCCAGCACCTTGATTGTCATGTTGTCAATGTCCACAAGCTGCAGTTCCTCATTGTAATCTTCGGCCTTAATTACAATATCATAGGGCTGGTGTCTTACGCTGCTGTGACACGTTATCCAGGTCAGGCGCGAGGTTACTGTGCCCGGTGTGTAAGATATCCGGCTGAAAGTGGCAGGGCATGTTGAAGAGGTAAAAATCCCCGATGTGGCAAGCAGCGCAAGTGAGTCGCCGTCGACATCCGATGCTGTAATGTCAATGCTGACTGTTGCCCCTGCCTCAATGCACAGGTCCGGAAGCGGTGAGGTCACCGGCGGATGATTGTCGGTCTCATAGACCTCTATCTGCATGTCGCGAACCACAACCCCTATCTTGATTCCGTTACGCCATTCCTGAATCTCCATTGCTGCATTATATATTCCGATGGCGGTGGGGGTGTCCCACACCAGGTCCCCTGAAATTGAATCTACATAGAATTTATGGGAGGCCGGAGGAAGGCTATAGTTTGTAATAGGCTTGCCGTCCTCTTTTGTGCATGTGGTAAGCTTATAGGAAAGACTGTCACCGTCAGGGTCATAGGCGGCAGGGTTATGTATGAATACCTGACCCAGCGCCGCCTTGTCATAAGGCGGATTAAGCAGCACGGGCGTGCTGTTGCGGCCGAATGCGGGATTTGCGATAAGTATGGTCTGAATGGAGAATACCACGTTGACCGAGTTGGGAATATTCAGTACTCCGAAATTCCGGTTGGGATCCTGCACAACAATTCTATAGATTCCCGGTCCCGGATAGGTATGAGTGGCAACATACACGTTCTTTTTGTAAAAGTTCGGAAGATATGTTTCGGAAATACGGTTGACATTGGTTATTGAGTTATCTCCCCATTCGCAGTCGAGCTGAGGTCTGTCAGCTTTGCTCTGGGTGTATGTAAATGTGGTGATTGTAACTTCATATGTAAGGTCAGAGAGCTGAACATATGTTATTTCACCGGCACGGTTGTGGGTTGCGGACACCGCCGGAAAAAGTGTCAGCAATAATAAGAACCCCAGGAAAATCCTTTTATCCTTCATAATCAACTGTTTCATTTCACAAAATAATTTCTCAGCGTATCGGAAGAGGAAAATTTATATCCTTCTTCCGTATCATCAAACCTGAACAGGACCATGTTTGCCTGGTCATCATAAAGCCGGGTCATTATCCGGTTAACCACTGCCACGGTTTTAACCCTTTTGTTTCCCTTTGCCTCCAGGGTGAACCTGTGTTCAAGTCCGTCTGACTCCGTACCAGTCAGTTTAAGTCCCAGTTTTTTCCCGTCCTCCCTTATCACCACCCTGTTACACAAATAATTACTGTACTGTTCATCAGGGGAACTGAACGGCCCGCTCAGGCAACCCGGACTCAGTCTCATATCAGATTCCAGGTCATCTGAATATACCTTAACAAAGATTGTGTATGTCCGGTTCGCGGAATTATAGTCAATCCCGGTAAGTGACACATGCACCGGATGTAAAAACACTGCCAATGTCAGGAATAATATTTTCATGCTCCCATCCGGTTTTATCCAGCAAAAATCAAGCCATCAGGTCGCTGTCGCCCATGCTGACCCTGCCCTTAAGGTACTCGACCGTTCCTACCTCGATAAAGGAAAATCCTGTGCCTCTTGAAAAGTTTCCGGCCACAACAATTACTATGTCACTGTCTTCCAGATCATTGGTTATCAGCAGTTGCTTAAGGGAAACATAGAGGAACTCGTCAACCGAAGATTTTTTCTCCATATAGACTGCCACCACGCCGTAAGAGAGTGCCAGTTCCCTCATTGTACGTATCGAGTAGCACTGGGAAAATAAAGGGTTGAATCCCCTGTAGGCAGCCATATCTCTTATTGCCGATCCCTTGATGGTATCAGCAATAATAGCTTTGGCATCAACCCGTATGGAAGTCTTGACTGCAACCTTTGCAAGGTACGAGGAGACCTCTCCGGACAGGCATCCCGCAGGCATTTCAATGTATTTTTCCTTTTCAGCCTCCACTTCGTGAGCTATTCTGGTCATTGTCTTCACCGACTCAACAGGGTATTTTCCGGCAGCAGTCTCACCGCTGAGCATCAATGCGTCAGTCTGGCTGTAGACTGCGTTTGCCACATCGCTGACCTCGGCCCTGGTAGGTCTTGGGTTCGAGATCATTGAGTGGAGCATCTGAGTGGCCACTATCACCGGTTTGCGCTTTTCAATGCATTTGGCTATTATCATCCGCTGAATGCCGGGGATTTTCTCATACGGGACTTCAATGGCAAGGTCTCCCCGGGCAACCATGATGCCGTAGGAATGTTCCATTATCTCGTCGAGGTTATCGACACCCTGCTGATTTTCGATTTTGGCTATTATCTTGATCTCGCTTTTATAACTGTCAAGTATTTTCTGGACCGCCTTTATGTCTTTCGCAGACCTGACAAAGGAATGAGCTATGAACTCAATGTCAAATTTTACTGCCAGGTCAATAAAGATCAGGTCACGCTCACTCACTGAGGGGAGGTTAATCCTTACCTGTGGTATATTCACAGTTTTCCTGGCGCCCAGGATACCGTCGTTTTCTATTCTTCCATCCAGGGTTTTCCCGTCCGTGCCCAGTATCCTTATTTCAAGCTCGCCGTCGTCGATCAGGATATCAGTTCCTATCGGTACATCCCGGGCTATCTCGCTGTAATTTACATTGATCACTGAAGCAGTCGTTTTCTCATCTGCATTTCCGGCAATCGTTACCTTCTGTCCCTTCAAAAATTCCAGAGGAGCATCGCATACAGTGGTTCTGATCTCAGGGCCCTTGGTATCGAGCAGGATGGCTATCTTGTCAGATACCGCCCTGACATTGGTGACAATTTTCGTCATTCCTTCGGGCGACTGGTGGGCGGAGTTGATCCTCACAACATCCATCCCTGCCTCATAAAGTTTCTTCAGAAAGGACGGTTCACAGTTTTTATCGGAAATGGTAGCTACTATCTTTGTCCTTTTCCTGTCGAGATTCTTCCCCATTTTATTGCTTTTCGTTTTCAGCATTAAAAATAAAATACTCAGCAGCCAGGCGGTATCCGTCAAGACCCAGTCCCATTATCGATCCCCGGCAGTACCTTCCGGTGATACTCGTGTGACGGAACTCCTCCCTTGAAAGAAGATTGGAAATATGCACCTCAACAACCGGAGTGCTGACCGATGCAATGGCATCTGCAACAGCCACCGAGGTATGTGAATACCCCCCCGGATTAATAATGACAGCGTCAGCATCCCTGCCAGCAGTCTGTATCATATTTACAAGTTCCCCCTCGATGTTGGACTGAGAATAGCTGAAGGAGACCTGCGGAATGTTTTTCCGGAGATCTTCCAGGTAATCTTCAAAACTCCTGGTCCCGTATTTTTCCGGTTCACGGGTTCCGAGCAGGTTCAGGTTGGGTCCGTTTATAATGTGTATCTTCATTTATCAGTGGCTGACATATTAGTCGCACCGCAATGCAAAAATAAAGAAATGACCGGATTATTGGCTGTTTTGGATTATGATATAACTTTGCCGCTACCCTTTCCTTTTCCTAAAGGAGCGTTTTGATGTCCGGAGGAGACGGAAGGTATGACAACAGGCTGTATCGAATGATGACAATTACCTGGCAGGAGGCAGAAAGAAGCTTCAGGAGCTACCTGAGGATAGAGAAATCTCTTTCCCCTAACAGCGTGGAGGCATATCTGAACGACCTTGGGAAGCTTCGGTCATATATCGATTCAGAGAAGGCCGGCAAGGATCCGGGGAGCGTCACCTATACCGATCTGAGTGATTTTCTGGCACAGGCTCCCGAGGGGGGCGATTCCGCCCGGACCCAGGCCAGGATGATATCGGGAATAAGGGCATTTTATAAATTCCTTCTGATTGAAGGGATTGTCACCGATAATCCGACTACCCTACTCGAATCACCCAGGCTGGGACTCAAGCTGCCGGAAGTGCTCACAATTGAAGAGATAGACAGGCTCATAGCGGCAGTAGACCTCAGCAAGCCGGAGGGTCACCGCAACAGGGCAATGATTGAGACGATGTACAGCTGCGGTCTCAGGGTGTCGGAACTTGTAAACATGAAGCTGACTGACATACACCGTGACGACGGTTTTGTAACCGTTACAGGCAAAGGCAATAAACAGCGGCTGGTGCCCGTAGGGCGGACAGCCCTCCGCGAGATTGACAGCTATTTTGAAAAGAGGAGGCTGCTGCCTGTTATAACTGATCAGAACATACTGTTTCTGAACCGGAGGGGGAAAAGACTCACAAGGGTCATGGTCTTTACAATTATTAAAGGACTTGCGACTGCTGCCGGAATAAAGAAAAATATCAGCCCTCATACCTTCAGGCATTCATTTGCAACTCATCTCGTCCAGGGAGGTGCAGACCTGAGGGCTGTACAGGAAATGCTGGGTCATGAATCAATTACCACCACAGAGCTTTATACCCACATTGACCGAAGCTTCCTGAGAGACACGCTAATAATGTTTCATCCGAGGTCTTAAAACTGTTTTTAAAGGTGTTTTTTTTATCCGCTTTTATTATAATTTTGCGGATCGATAAAAAGCTATTTACTAATTGTAATTTAAATAAGTTATGTCAAAAGTCAAACGTGTTTATTCCTTTGGCAAGAAAAGTGCTGAAGGCAAGGCAGATATGAAGAATCTGCTTGGTGGCAAAGGTGCCAATCTTGCTGAAATGTGTCTGCTCGGTCTCCCGGTTCCGGCCGGTTTCACTATTACAACCGATGTCTGCACAGAGTATTATCAGAACAATTGCGAATTACCTGCAGAACTAATGCCTGAAGTATGGGCAGCTATGACAAAGGCGGAGGAAGCCATGGGCATGAAATACGGTGACAGGGAGAATGCTCTTCTTGTATCCTGCCGTTCAGGAGCCCGCAGCTCTATGCCCGGGATGATGGACACGGTCCTCAACATCGGACTGTGCTCTGAAACAATTCCGGGACTCATAAAGAAGACCGGGAATCCGCGTTTTGTATGGGATTCATACCGCCGTCTCATCATGATGTATGCAGACGTGGTTATGGAGAAGGCCGAAGGAATGGAAGCGGCAGACGGCAAAGGCATTCGCAAGCAACTTGACGAGATGCTTGATGAGTATAAGCACAGCAAAGGTTATAAGTCAGACACTGACCTGACTGCAGACGAGCTCAAGCAGCTTGCCGAAAATTTCAAGAAGAGAGTAAAACAGTCGCTTGGCAGCGAATTCCCTGATGATGCACGTGAGCAGCTTGAGGGAAGCATCAAAGCTGTATTCAAGAGCTGGAATGGTAAGAAGGCAGTATCATACCGCCGTATCGAGGGCATTCCGGACGATTGGGGGACAGCTGTAAACGTACAGGCAATGGTATTCGGCAATATGGGTGACTCATCTGCCACCGGCGTGGCATTCACACGTAACCCCGCAACAGGTGAGAACCTGTTCTACGGCGAGTGGCTGGTAAACGCACAGGGTGAAGATGTAGTTGCAGGTATCCGTACTCCCAACCCGCTCAATGACGACACCAAGAATGAGCAGAATAAGCATCTTCACAGCATGCAGGAGTCAATGCCTTCAACATACGTAGAGCTTGACAATATCCGTAATATCCTTGAGAAGGCATTCCACGATATGCTTGACATCGAGTTCACAATACAGGAAGGCGTGCTTTATATGCTTCAGTGCCGTGCCGGCAAGAGAACAGGTACCGCTGCACTGAACATGGCTATGGATATGCTGCAGGAAGGACTTATTGAAGAGAGGACAGCCGTTTTACGTCTTGATCCTGCTCAGCTTGATGAACTGCTGCATCCCATCTGTGACCCTGCTGAAGAAAAGAAAGTGTCACCGATTGTTAAAGGTCTTCCGGCAGGTCCGGGTGCCGCCGTCGGCAAAATCGTCTTCACCGCTGAAGATGCAGTTGCCTGGAACCGCAAGGGAGAGACTGTTATTCTCGTGCGTGAAGAGACTAATCCCGAAGACGTTGAAGGAATGCGCGCTGCTGCCGGTATTCTTACCGCCCGCGGTGGCATGACCTCGCACGCAGCCCTCGTGGCACGCGGCTGGGGTAAATGCTGTATCGTCGGTGCAGGCGGACTGCACGTCGATGCAACAGCCAAACAGGTCAAGATCACCGGGAGCAATATAGTTCTTAAGGAAGGTGATGTTATTACCCTCAACGGTACAAGGGGCAACGTGTACAATGGAGCCATGCAACTGATGGATGCAACCGAGAACCCGAGGTTCCAGACATTCATGAAGATTGTGGACAAACACCGTATCATGGGAGTACGCACCAATGCAGACACTCCTGAAGATGCAAGGATAGCACGGGAATTCGGTGCAGAGGGCATAGGCCTCTTCCGCACAGAACATATGTTCTACGGCAAAAACTCCGAGAAGCCCCTCTTCCTCCTTCGCAAGATGATCCTCAGCTCTTCCGTTGAAGAAAGAAGGACAGCCCTTGACGAACTCTTCGCTTTTGTCAAGAGAGACATTAAGGATACCATGGTTGCGATGGACGGAATGCCTGTCACATTCCGCCTCCTTGACCCGCCTCTTCACGAATTTGTGCCGCAGGGTGTTGAGAAACAGGCTGAGCTTGCAAAAGCAATGGGCATCAGTGTCGAAGCTATTGCAAAACGCGGTGAGGCTCTCCATGAGTCAAACCCGATGATGGGCCACCGCGGCGTACGCCTTGGAGTAACATATCCGGAAGTGTCAGAGATGCAGATACGCGCAATCTTTGAAGCTACGGTGGAACTGAAGAAAGAAGGAAAGAACCCTATTCCGGAAATTATGGTTCCCGTAACCTGCGATATTTCTGAACTCGATTTCACTAAAAAGATTGCAGATAAGGTGTACGCTGAAGTATGCAAAAAATTCGGTGTTGAAAAAATCGTCTACAAATACGGAACGATGATTGAGATTCCGCGTGCTGCTCTGCTTGCAGACCGGATGGCAAAATCGGCGGAGTTCTTCTCATTCGGCACCAATGACCTCACACAGATGACCTTCGGGTTTAGCCGTGATGACATCGGCGGATTCATGAATGATTATCTTGATAAGAAGATGCTCGCCGCAGACCCGTTCCAGACGATTGATCAGGACGGCGTAGGACAGCTGATAACGATGTCAGTGCAGAAGGGCCGTGCCACACGTCCCGACCTGAAGGTTGGCATCTGCGGTGAACAGGGCGGAGACCCGGCTTCAGTGGAGTTCTGTTTCAAAAACGGACTCAACTATGTAAGCTGCTCACCTTACAGGGTTCCCATTGCACGTCTTGCTGCAGCTCAGTCTTCGATAAGATATGGGAAGAAATAAATCCTGTATGTAAATATTGAAAAGGTACCGCGATCCGGTACCTTTTTTTTATTTCTGCCGGGTGATAACGCACTTCACAGTGGCCACTGATGGCAGGTCTTCGGGGTTTTTCCGCGATTCTATCCGTATCAGGCAGATTCCGTCAGACGTGAGGACGGAGGGATTCCATGGAATTGTTTTTACTCCGGGCTCAAGCCACCCGCTGATCAGATTCTGTGTCTTTCTGCCGTCAAGCGTCACTACATCAACATTTACAAGAGATCTTTCCCTGAGAGTAAATGTAACAGTACCCGAAGAGGAAACAGGATTCGGAAACACAGAAAGGTTAATATCTGAACCCTCGGGAAAATCAGTCCCGGTGGGCACAGAAAGCAAGGCATCGTCAAACCACACCGTTCCGCTCTTTGAGCCCTGTTCTGACTGCCTGATAACCACACTGTGGAATTGTTTGTCGCCGGCCCCCCCTATCACGCTTAACGGTATTGTTATCAGGTCCCATCCTGCCCAGTCCACAATATCAGCATAGACTATCTGATTAGTGGTGCCTGATGAATAGAACCAGTACTCAAGAATATTCATGCTCATGTCACCGAAGACCCAGATGCCGAAACTGGCTGCCGGATTCTGGCCCACTACTGGCTTCCGGGTGTTGAAAACACGGCATACCCCGCCTGCCGCATTTGTGAAGACATAGTCCAGCCTTCCGGCGGCGGTGCCGGATCGTTTTACCAGTGTGGATGAGGTAAATGTCGTCAGCGGATTGTCAGTGCCCACGGTGCTGCCGCTCGCATCCGGATCCCAGAAGACCGAGGGATTATCAAAGCTCTCCACCTCTGACCCGGAAATATACGCCGAAGTGCGTGTTGTGAAACTTATTTCGCTGCCTGGCCCGAATGCAGTTCCGGTCAGGTCGGTAAGATTCCCGCCGATATTAAGTTTGTATTGCCTGTTAAGGTCAAGTGGCTGGGAGAGACCGAAATAATAGCCCCCCTGGCCGCCGGATACCGGAAACTCCTCCCCGGTCTTTATGAGGGGCAGCCCCTGATCATCAAGGAATCTTATTTCAGTCTGTGCCGAAGTGTGAACCGGAGGTGCATCAAACCACAGCCTGACCTGTGGATAGAGGGTAACGCCGTTCTGCCCTCCTGAAGGATAACTCTTCAAAAGGATCAGTCTGCTCCTGTTTTTTGTCACGAAAGAATTCGCCACTTCCGCCCCGACAGGCACCTTCCATCTTGAACATGCCACAGTTGTCAGCCTGACATTATATATTGTCTTGCCGGAAAAGCTGACAGCAGGCCTGACCCTGAGCACTGTACTCCGGTCATTCCACACATAGACAAGATCAGCTGCAGGTAAAAAAACAAGGGCTTTCTGAACCGAATCCCTGTCCATTGGAATTGAAAAAGTCAAAGTAAACTCCTGGTTGAACGCCACACTGTCTGCAGAAAGAGGCTTCATCTCAGTCAGGCGGGGTACGATGGCAGTATCAAACTGCATCGCAAAGTCAACCAGGGCAGATTTGTTGGCTGTCACTGCAACTTCCAGGGAGTCATCGAGAAAATCCTGTACTCCCTCAAAATAGAGTTTATAAATCCCGGGCGGCAGTGAGTCATAGAAAAAGAATCCGTTATTGAGATTGTCGACATAGTATTTTTTGTTGCCGGGCTGGAGTGTAACGGTGGCACCGTTAAGCGGCATTGCTTCATCTCTGGTCCCTGGCTTAAAGTACCAGGAGGGCGAATTCAGGGTATCCCTTAAAACGCCTGCTATTATTCCTGATGCCAGCGGCGGTGAATTGTCATACTCGATGAATGATCTGACGAAAGCCCACGATTCGTGGTGAAGGAAATCATTATTGCGCAACCTCCACCCCTCGGGAATGTAATCGTGAAAAGAACCCTCTGACAGCACCCCCGGCATTGTCAGGGTCCGCAGGACGCCAAGCCCCACCTTGTCACCCCACTCAGGATAGAATGACCAGTCGCCCTTCACCCAGACATTGCTGTTTGTCCAGCAGTTTCCCTTTTCAAAAAGCTTTTGCCACAGCACCAGGGCCATCGTTTCAGATGGCGCGTAAACCGGCTGGGTATCATAACCCCTGTAAAGCATCAGAGGCTGGTTCTGCTTTCCGTCAAAACCGTTGCTGTGAATGGCGAGAAAAAAATCCACATTGGCTGAATTTGCCATTGTAGCTATGGCCGACAGCGGGAGGTCGTCAACAGAATTATTCGAGGTTCGGGACATATAAACATCAGCGTGCAGGTTGATTAGCAGCGACCTGAGAAAAAGGCCCTTCTCAAGGTTGCCTTCCGATTCCCAGAAGTCGGTTGCCAGCATATGCCTGTCATCCGAGTCATTACCGCCGTGGCCGGGATTGATAAATACCCTGAAACCGGTCAGATCAGCTACCTGTGCTTTTGCGCCGGCAGCTGCAAGAATAAGCAGCAGTGCAATGACCAGTCGGGTAATCTTCACGGTTTTCGTCTTTACAGTATTATCCTCAGTTTCATAACGAAAATATCTCCTTCCGATGTCTGAAATACCACGCTTTTGCCTTCGGGAAGGGGAAAAGGGTACATCTCCGTTCTTGAAACAGTGGAAGTAAGATAAGTGGTTTCATTTGATCCCAGGGAGAAGCAGACAATCTCTGAGCCAGTCACAGTGTGACCGTTATCCCTGTCGTCCATTCCTATAATAATCTGATTATTAAGCCATTTAGGAGCACTGATCCTTCCGGGTGCAAACAGGATACTGCCTTCAAGATCACTTATGAAAGTTCCCTTGCCGGCGAAATAGTAGAGGATTCTGGTTTTATCAGGGGAGAGTGAAGCCCAGATGTAGGATCCCTCGCCATTGGGTTTCAGGGTCTTTTTCTGGCCGTTCAGGTTTATCACGGGAGTCAGGTTTTCAAGCAACAGAACGGTATCGGTGGTTGCCGAGCTCTTTAATGCAGCTGTACCCGCCCGTGATGACACCAGGAGTCCTTCAGAAAGGCAGAAGATTCTTCCGCCGGAGACTGACGGAGCAGTAAGGTTCCGCGTTTTTGGTAACAGCGTCCGCGTCTCACCGGTAGCCACCTCATAGCTGAGCACAGAGGAAAGCTTTCTCACTCCTCCGAATTCATCAGCTTTGAAAATAATAAAATGTCCGTCACCGGTAAAGCATGGCTCAAATCCGGCACCCGGTAAATCATTTATCCCGGTAATTCTGCCGGTCCTTATATCCATCAGGGAGATTCCCCTGTAACCGGGATCTGACAGAAGTATTTTTCTGCCGTCAGGTGAGACGGCGGACAGAAAGTGTTCGCCATCAGCATGACTTGCCAGCTTTCTGGTTTTTACTGCCCTTATTTCCTGTGCCTGCATTTGGAAGGCAAACAAGGACAAAAATACCAGGGTCAGCACACGGTGAATGTTCTTCATAAGTTGTGAAACAGACCATGAAAATAATCATATTTGCTTATTAATCCATAATATTACCTTTGAAGTAAGTTTAAACAGGGAAACAATGATATCAGAGGAAACGCTGTACAGCTACGGAATTGACCACGTCAGGGAGATTGTTTACAATCCATCCTTCGATGAACTCTTTGAGGCAGAAACTTCTCCTGAACTGAAGGGTTACGAGCGTGGAATACTTACAGATAGTGGTGCAATAACGGTGGATACAGGAATATTTACCGGCAGGTCTCCTAAAGACAAATACATTGTTCTCGACCCGAAGACAAAGGATACCGTCTGGTGGAAATCGGAAAAATCACCCGTTTCGGATAACAAACCGATAGACATGAAGACATGGAATCACTGCAAGGACCTTTCGGTTAAGCAGCTTTCCGGGAAGAAACTCTATGTTGTCGACTGCTTCAGCGGGGCCAATGCAGATACACGTATAAGGGTAAGGTTTATAATGGAGGTTGCATGGCAGGCTCATTTTGTAAAGAACATGTTCATCAGGCCGGAAAAGGATGAACTTGCAGACTTTGAACCCGACTTCACAGTATTTGCTGCATCAAGGACTGTCAATGCTGACTTTCAGAAGCAGGGACTTAACTCTGAGAATTTTGTCTTGTTCAACCTGACTGAAAACATGGCGCTGATTGGCGGTACATGGTACGGCGGAGAGATGAAAAAGGGTATTTTTTCCGTGATGAACTATTACCTTCCTCTGAAAGGCATTGCTTCGATGCATTGTTCTGCGAATGTGGGTAAGAAGGGAGATGTTGCTATCTTCTTCGGCCTGTCAGGAACAGGCAAGACCACACTGTCGACAGACCCTGCCAGGGCTTTGATAGGCGATGATGAGCACGGCTGGGATGACAACGGGGTTTTCAACTTCGAGGGAGGGTGTTATGCCAAATGCATTAATCTGAGCAGGGAGAATGAGCCTGATATTTACAAGGCAATAAGACGTGATGCGCTTCTTGAGAATGTTGTTGTCGATGAAAAGGGCATTATAGATTTTTCAAGTAATGCAAAGACGGAGAACACCAGAGTTTCATACCCCATATATCATATCGACAACATTGTGAAGCCCGTATCCAGGGCTGGTCATGCCGAAACAGTAATATTTCTGACGGCAGATGCCTTCGGTGTTCTGCCGCCAGTAGCACGGCTCACGGAGGAGCAGACACGGTATTACTTCCTGAGCGGTTATACTGCCAAGGTTGCCGGAACCGAGAGAGGAATAAAAGAACCGGTTCCTTCATTCTCCGCATGCTTCGGCGCCGCTTTCCTGTTGCTTGATCCCATTATCTATGCGCGTGAACTGACACGGAAAATGAAGGTCCACAATGCAGAAGCGTGGCTGGTGAACACAGGATGGATGGGAGGCCCGTACGGTACCGGAAAAAGAATAGACCTCCCCTCTACCCGTAATATAATCAACGCCATACTGAATAAGAGTTTGGCTGATTCAGTGTATGTCATCCTGCCTGTTTTTAACCTGAGGGTTCCATCGGCTGTGCCCGGTGTTGACTCCGGGCTCCCTGACCCGAGGAAGGCCTGGGGCAGCGGGGAAGCCTGGGAAACTGCAGCCAGGGCGTTGGGACAGAAATTTATTGCCAATTTCAGTAAGTTCACAGGCAATCCGGAAACTGCGAAGCTTGTATCTGCCGGACCTCAGTTGTAAGGCAAAAAACAATGATTACAACACTTTCGATACTGGCTGTTTTGCTGGCATATATTGCAGGCTCCGTACCAACTGCGGTATGGGCGGGAAAACTGTTCCATGGCATTGACGTCAGAGAGCACGGCAGCGGCAATGCCGGAGCCACCAACACCATAAGAGTGCTTGGATGGAAGACGGGAATCCCGGTATTGATAATTGACCTTGCCAAAGGATGGCTGGGCGCTTCCCTGCCTGCATTACTCAATGCCGCACCCGAAGGATCATCAGAGTTAACTGTACTGAAAATTGTCTGCGGCATGGCGGCAATAATAGGACATGTCTTCCCACTGCTGGCTGGCTTCCGCGGCGGTAAGGGTGTGGCGACTACATTCGGGGTCCTGCTTGCACTTCATCCGGCCCTTACACTTACGTGCGCAGGGATCTTCCTGGCAGTCCTTCTGATCAGTGGCTATGTTTCACTGGGATCGATGGCGGCCGGGGTGATGTTCCCTGTACTCCTCCTGACTCTGTTCGAGACCCCTTCACTTCTGCTTAAAATTTTCTCCGTCCTTGTTGCAACTGCCATCCTGTTAACCCATGCCAAAAACATCAGCAGACTGATAAAGGGTGAAGAAAAGAAATTTATCGGGAAGAGGAAAACCTGATGCAATCTTAGTCACGTACTTGCATTCCTGAGGTACTTGAGGAACCAACTTTGGTTCCGGCAAAAATATTTTGCTAAATTTATAGCTTCAATAACCGGATTAATCCAATTAAAAATATAGACTATGGAAGGAATTAAAGGAACCCGCACCGAACAGAATCTTCTGAAAGCTTTTGCCGGTGAATCACAGGCCAGGAACAGGTATGAATTTGCTGCCAAGGTTGCCAAGGAGGAAGGATATGAGCAGATATCTGCCATCTTCCTTGAGACGGCAATACAGGAACAGATGCACGCCAAACGTTATTTCAGCTTTCTGGAGGGAGGTATGCTTGAGATCACAGTCTCTTATCCTGCAGGCAGGACAGGTACCACAGGTGATAACCTGGCTGCTGCTGCTGCCGGTGAACACGAAGAATGGTCGGAGTTGTACCCTGCATTTGCAAGAATAGCCGAAGAAGAAGGATTCAAGGAAGTCGCCACAGCATTCAAGGCAATATCTGCTGCTGAGAAGGTGCATGAAGAGAGATACCGCAAGCTCCTTGCAAATGTAATGGGCAACAAGGTGTTCGAACGCGGGGAGAAAGTCTTCTGGTACTGCCGGAAATGCGGCTATGTTCATTTCGGCACAAAGCCTCTGAAGAACTGTCCCGCATGCCTCCACCCCTTCGGTTACTCGGAGATCTTCGCAGAGAATTATTAGTCGTACCACAAATTCCTGAATATGATTGACGGTAATGAGATGCTCGGCCTGATGAACAGACGGCAGAGCGAGAGGAACTATCTGGACAGACCTGTTGAAAAGGAAAAGACAGACCGGATCCTCGAAGCCGGGAGACTGGCGCCTTCAGCCTGCAACGGTCAGCCCTGGAAATTCATTGTGGTTGACGATCCGGTACTGCGTGAAGGAGTGGCAATGGCTGCCTCTGCTCGGGTACTGAAGAT
>JBBRXA010000005.1:0-94386 GCA_038248855.1 Bacteroidales bacterium
GCCACCCCCGCCGCCAACTGAACAGCAGACTGTTGTAAAGTATGTGGCACCGGTTGTGGTAGACTCCATTAAACCTGAAGACGAGGCACGGTTTATGACCGCCGATGAGGTGGTTGCAACAACTGTCGATGATGAGGTTGTGGAAGTAGTTGAGCAGGTACAGGAAGAGGTACAGGAAGAAGCTCCTCAGGAAGTGTTTGTTGTTGTTGAAGAGATGCCTTCCTTCCCGGGAGGTGAAACAGAACTCTTAAAGTTCATTAATGAAAACATCAAATATCCTGAGATAGCCAAGGAAAACAACATCCAGGGAAAAGTCATCCTGCGCTTTTGCGTAACATACAAGGGCAAGGTTGACCAGGTCTCTATTGTAAGGGGTGTTGACCCGGCTCTCGATGAAGAAGCCATCAGGGTCATCAAGATGCTCCCGTTGTGGAAGCCCGGCAAACAGGGTGGAAAACCCGTAAACGTCTGGTTCAGTCTTCCTGTCAGCTTCCAGCTCAAGTAAACTGCGCTCACACATAATTAAAAAGGTGTCCTTACGGGACACCTTTTTTTGTTCCTGTATGAGATCAGCGGCTCAGTGCCATATTGAGATACCTCTCGGCAACATCCTTCTTATCGGTCTCAAGTCCGCTTATAATTAACAGTCTGTTTCCCTTGCGGGCTGCATAAAGAACCCCGTTGAAACCGTCAGTAATGACATATTTTTCAGTCTCATCGGCAGCGGCTGATACCGGTGTTTCAGTAAGTTTTCCGGCAATAGAGGCAGCTTCCTCTGCTGACCTGAAGTTAAATATGTAAATGTAAAACCTATCTCCACCGGTTTCATATGAAGCCCTGAAGGCTCCCTGAAGATAATCATGCCCCAGAACGCCGTCAAGCAGATAGGTCTCCTCGTTCTTTAACAATCCTTCGGCAGGGAAAGCACCGAGCAATTCAGGGAATTCATTCCTCCCGGGAATTTTATCCGCAATCATGTCTCCCAGGGCCCTCATTGATTCATTTACCTTCTTTGATTTCGAGTGAGTCATAAGCTTTATATAATACTCTCCCTTATAGAAATTAAGGACACCCTCCTCTGTATAACCCTGTACGCCTGTAGAAATGAATTCGTACCCTGGTGAGCGCTCAAGGGAATATATGCCGAACGCTTCAGCATCCGAGCTGAAACGGTACGACTCTGCTTTGATCTTATTCTTTCCTTTTACATACTCGTTAATATGCAGGTCTTTAAACCCGAGTGCAAGGTACGCGTCAGCAGCACCGTTAATATAATCCCACAGGTCATCAGGAGTATAAACAGGATAATCACTGACGGTCTTGTATCCTTTCAATGCAGGAAATTCAATTCCCTGGCCCTGTGTTTCAGTTGGCAAGAAGGAGCAGACAACGAATGCCGGAACTAAAAGCCTGATAATATTCATTATAAGTAGTTTAGGAGATGAAATCAAGTGGAACCAGAGTAAGCCTGGAGATATCTGTAACCTTGTTCCGGATATCAAAACCTTTTACACACTCAGCCGTACATTCCGGGCAGTCACGGCAGGGATCAGCAACAGCTCCCGTTTCGGTGAGCAGGTCTGAAGCCATAGCAATGTTGCCGTATCCGTAAGCGTACATATAAGCCCGCATCATTTCAGGAATGGGAAGAGAATTTTTGCATCCCGGAACACACTTCTCGCAGGCATTGCAGTAAAGGCCCGTATGGCTTGCTGCTGCAAGCAGCTGTTCTTTTTCCGTGGCTGTAAGTGCCAGGTCTGACATCACGGGCAGATCAAGATTCAGCTGATCAAAGGTAGTAATACCCGGAATAGTGGTGTGCACATTAGGATTTGCAAGAGCCCATTTCAGGGCTGCACCCGGGTTTACAGGCTTTGTCCTTTCCTTGTCGAGGAATCCCCCAGCCATTGTTTTCATAGCTACCACACCAAGCCCGGCTTCACCTGCAAGTTTCAGAGCAGCTGCCATTTCTTCGGCATAAGTCTGTTTAAAATTATAAGATGTGAGCACCACATCCCAGATGCCGGCTTCAACCATGGTCCTGATTACCAGAGGTTCGTTCTTGTGAGTCGAAATGCCGATGAACCGTACCTTACCCTTTTTCTTCAGGTCGAGCATTGCGTTTACTATTTCCCTGTGATTTACCATCTCGGCAGAATCAACAGAGTGCATGTAAAGAATATCAACATAACTCATTTTCAGTCTTGAAAGACTGACTTCAAATTTTTGCAGGAAGCTTTCAGCAGTTGTTTCTTTTGAAGGGAGTCCTGTTCTTGAGTCAACACCGTCAGGTTTTACCTTTGTAGCCAGGATGAATGATTCGCGGGGCAAGGTGCTGAAGAATCCGCCAAGCATCTCTTCGTTGCGTCCGTTCTGATAACCGTTGGCTGTATCGAACATTGTCATACCGGCTTCATATGCAGCTTTTACCAGGCTGGCATTGTCAGATCTCATTACCCCGAAACTCACCACCGGAACCTTCAATCCGGTTTTACCAAGAGTTCTGTATATTATATTGTTTTTTTCCTGTGCAGTACCTGCAAAGGCGGCAGGATTCAGTGCCACCAGGCCAGCAGCCCCTGCCAACCCTGATTTAAGAAATGTTCTACGGCGCATGCTCATTTGTTTTTGTTTTATTTAAGTATTATTACCCTGTTAGTTGAATGTGAGTGAGCCAATATACAAATTTTTTGTATTATTTTCGGGATAGGTACCGGCGCCTTTTTGAAAATCAACAGACTGATGGGACGTTATATTCACAACCTTATTTTAAACGGTGAGGGGATGCAACTGGATTTCAAATACTGTATTTCAGACCCTCGTAAAATTGCCCGTACCCTCTCAGCCTTTTCCAACAGTGAAGGAGGCAAGCTGCTGATAGGTGTGAGAGATAACGGTTCTCTTGCCGGTGTTAACTCTGATGAAGAATACTATATGCTGGATTCCGCAGCCAGCCTGTACTGCATTCCCGAGGTGAGTCTGAGTATAAGGCAGCATAATATCAACGGTAAGAATATCATCGAAGCTGATGTACCGAAGAGCGAAGTCCGTCCGGTTAAGGCAAAAGACGATGACGGTAAGTGGAAAGCATATTTCAGACAGGGAGATCAGAATTTCCTTGCTGACAGGGTTACACTCCAGGTATGGCGCAGGAATGCCAGAGCCGGAGGTCTGTTAATAAGGTTTGACGGGAAGGAAAACATGCTGTTGAATCACCTCAGGGAGAACGGGAAAATCACAGTTAGTGAATTCCGTACCCTGGCTGGCATAAATAGCCGTGTTGCAGAGAAGATCCTTGCTGACTTCATACTTTGCGGAATAATAGTCTGCGAAGCAAGTGAAAAAGGACTATTCTACCGATTGAGCGAAGAATTCAGAATATAACCCGGAATCATTATTCTGCCCTCAGTCCTATCACAAGGACATCATCCAGCTGAGGCGCCTTACCCATCCAGCTGTTGAACCGTTCCTCAAGAATATCCTTTTGCCTTGTCATCTGAAAGTCCTGAACATCAAGTAGCAGTTTTTTCAGGTTCCTTTTCATGAATTTCCTGCCGGTGACACCGTTAAACTGGTCTGAATACCCGTCAGTGACGAGGTAAAAGGAGACATCCTTTTCAAGCTCCCATTCATTCAGGGTAAATTCACTGTCCATTCTCAACGACAATCCAATTGGCATTTTGCTGGCATTTACTGTTTCAAGAAGGAACTTGCCGTTTGAAATTGCTCCTTCTTCAGATTCAAATTCTCCTGCCTGCCAAAGCTCTGTTTCATCAGGATCGAGTGCTCTGACTTTAAAACACGGGATATTTGCCCCGGCATATTCCACCGTTCTTCTTTTGTAGTCAAACACAAGCAACCCCATATCCATAAGATCAATTACCGCCCGCGATTCTCCGGCCTGTTTCAGGGAGGTTATGACACGTTTACGCATTTGCGTCAGTATCTCGTCTGCCTTGTGGAATGCGAGCCTGTTGATGACCTCGTCAAGCAATGACATTCCCAGGAGGCTCATAAATGCCCCTGGTACGCCGTGACCGGTACAGTCGGCTGCCACCACAAACAGCCTCTCTTCCTTGCGGGAAATCCAGTAATAGTCGCCGCTTACGGACTCCCTTGGTTTAAACAGAATGAAATGGTTGCCCAGTGTGTCAGCAAGAATTTTTTCAGATGGCAGCAGCGCCTGCTGTATCCTGGTGGCATAATTAATACCTGACTCAACCTCCTTTTTCCGCAGTGATAATTCGCTCCGGCTCTCTGCTAAAAGTCTTCTGAGGCGTTTGTTTTCGTTTCTGAGCCTTAGTGTTAATAGCCTGAGGATGGCAAAAAGAATGAAACCGCCGAGAAGAAAATAGAGTATCCTGGAAGCTGTTGCCTGGTACCACGATCTGTGCACGGAGAATCTGAAGAGCGTTTCTTCACCCTCCATTCCGGTAACGGTTTTTGATTTCAGCTTGAATGTGTAATCACCGTGAGGCAGGTTGGTATAGTCCTTGAAGTTGCGCCTCTCCCATTTTGACCAGTCGCTGTCGAATCCTTCAAGCTTATACCTGTACTCCGTCTTTTCCTCCCCCGTATAAAATGTTGTTGTCCACCTGAATGAAATATCATTGAGACTGTGCCTGAGTACGGTGTTGCTCCCCTCCGGCTGCCTGACGGCAGGCAGTCTCTTTCCGTTGGCAGCCATGGTCGGGAAGCCGTTATTCAATAGTACCGAATCGCGTCCCGCAGTTATAGCTGTAAAGAATGTACTGAATGATCCGTAGTTGTATCCAAGTCTGCTTTTGTCAATTACATAAATGACCTTTCCTTTGATTATCCATATATTTCCGTCGATATATCCGATGTCGGAGGTTGGAATATCTGGCAGAAAATCAAACTGTTTTCTGAATACGACATGTCCCTGGCGTGTGGGAGTCACCAGGGCGTCAAAGTACCTTGTATCACGTCCTGAGACCTGCAGATCACCTTCCGGAGTCTTTAGTAATTTTAATATTTCAGCATTTCCGAAAGTTTTTCCGATAAGGTCATTATCCCTTTCGAATAAATCACTGTCAGGATTATAGCGGTAAACTCCCTTTCCTGAACAGACATAAAGGTAATTACCTACTGTAACAATATGATTGAGAGTATCGCTGCCCAGGCCCCTGCTGCGTCCATATCTGACAACACTGTCTGCCGGTGTTTTCCCGAGGCGGTACAAACCGGAAGGATCCCCTGTAAGCACCCACCACTCTCCGTCCGCGGTCTGCTCAACCACCTTTACTTTTCCTCCTGTATCAGTTTGGAATGGAGAACCGGTCCGGACAAATCCTTTTCCAGTGTATTTCAGCCTGCTTACCGTACCCATTGCCGTCCCGGCGAGAATTACTGACGGATCATTCCTGTCTGTCGTGACAGAAGTTACGTTGAGATTTTCAGAAACCCTTTTCGCAGAACCTCTGTTGTCTATCTGTAACAGGCCCTTATCAGTTGCCGCTATAAGGATTTCCTTGCCGGAGAAACTTATGACCAGAAGTTCAGACAACTGACTGTCAATATCTTCCACCCTTGTAAACCTTACACGGTCACCGTAATCAGTACTGCCTACATAGAGTCCGGGGGTCCCGGATACATACGTTTCACCGTCGAAAATCTTAAAATCGGTGATTGCGTTTTTTAAGCCGGCAGCGCTTCCGAACTCTGAAACGGGGAGTGAGACATATGCCCTGTTGATGAAACCGGGAGTGCAAAACCAGAGCTGGGAATTGGAGGTGAAGTCACAAAACATCGAAATGACAGATGCTTCCACGCCTTCCGGGGTCTCTGCGGTTATCTGTTGCCGGAGCACCCCGTTGAAGTCAAAGATATATACCCCTTCTCCCCCGGTGACTCCTATTGCAATCCTGTTGCCAGGTATGATTGATGCACTGGAAATCAGCCCGCCTTTAAGCCGGTCATTATCAAAATCAGACAGAAAATCTTTTTTTACCGCCCCTGTGACGTAATTATACAGGAAGAGACCGTTGTCAACAGTGACAACAAGTAACTGATCCTTACCAAAGGGAAGAAGTGTAAGAAACTTCACCCACTTTATTTTGTTTCCGCCCGGGAGAAGAACAAGTCTGTCATCCTTTAATTCAAAAATGCCTTCACGGTTGTCAGCGATGAATACCCTTTCGTCATGTGAAAAAACCGTACCGGCACTCCTCAAGCCGGACCCCTGATCCATGTTTATAAATTTCAGTGAATCAGAATTAAAATTGTAAATATAGAGTTTACGCCGGTCAGTGAAATAAGCTCTTCTGCTGTCAGTAGCTATTGATGTGACAGGCTGCAATTCGTTTATTAAAAGTGAGTCCCCGAGTCTTGCGGCGAGGGAAATAAATTTGAAGTAACCGCGTGTATCAGGCTGAAGGAATCCGAAATCGGCCGTCCCCCCTGCATAGACAGTCCCGCTTGTATCTGCAGCCAGCGCATTGACCTTCTGTTGTTTATTGAGCGATATCACTCCCCATTGAAGGCCGTCATATGTAACTATACCTTTACCTGCGGTACCGAAATACATAACCCCGCGCTTGTCCATGGTGATGCAAAGGTTAACGGCATCACCCGGAATACCAATTATGTTGGTGGAAGTTACTAAAGGAGTTCCTGACCTGTTCACCTGAGCGAAAAAGGAAAGCGGCATGCAAACCAGTATCAAAAAGAATAAGCAGCAGCGTTTCATTCGGTTGAATTCCCCATTTTCAAACCTTAAAGATACAAATTTCAATTTGATTAATTCCTGCATTGCGTCCGTCTTCCAATACAGGACTTTTTACTATCTTGCATCTCTTAAGGTTGGAAATGAGGGTTACTTTCAGGGTTGTATTTCTCCTGGCAGGGTTGTTACAGGTGCCTTATCTGGTTACAGCCCAGCCAGCTGATCATTTCAGGTCATCATCTGAGAGCAGGATGCGTTTGGATGAATCCGGGCGTACAGGGGAAATAAATTACAGGGGAAACTCTTCATATCTTAAGGTCAGTGACGATCCCTCAGGCAGATATTGCAGGGTGATCATACCGGGACATCATTTCACATCGGAGGCAGGTAAGCCTGAACTGCCGGTTTACAGTCAGCTTGTCGAAGTTCCCGCGGGGATGAATGTCAGGGTCACTCTTTCAGATATTTCAGGCCGAAAGATCCGTTTTGCCGATCACAGGATGAAAGGACTGCAGATCTATCCTTCACAGCCTGCCAGAACAAAGAACGAAGCACCGGACGAAAAGGTTGTGTTAATAGACAAGAAAACCTATGAGACCAGGGGTGTTATAAGGCACGACACTGTTGTTATAAGCAATGTCGGCACTTTTCGTGGCACCCGCCTTGTGAATGTCGCTGTGTACCCTGCTTTTTATGATCCGTCAGACGGGTCAGTCGATCTGATAACCTCGATGAAAGTCAGTCTTACCTATGAGCCGGACATTTCAAAAGGGACAATTGCCGACCCGTTTCCGGAAATCAAAGGTAAGGATGATTCGAAAACCTTTATCACCGGCTACACTGACAGGCCTGTAAGCATGGTCATTGTCACTGATCCGGTTTTCCGCAAGGCACTGGATCCGTTCATAAAATGGAAGACGAAGAAAGGTATAAGGATAAGAACCGTATACAGGAAACCGGGACCGTCAGAGGGTGTATATGCAGATTTGAAAGACAGTCTCACTGAAATCTACGACAGCAGCAAGGTTGCAGGAAACCCCCTCCAGTACCTCCTGATTGTTGGAGATCTTTCTGTGATTCCTGCCTCCGGGGGCACCACCAACGTATCTGACCTCTACTACGGTGAATTTGACGGTGACGGCGATTATATCCCTGAGCTCTATATAGGCAGGCTGCCGGTTAAGGATACTGTCCAGCTCCGGGGCCTGGTAAAAAAGATAGTCGGCTACGAGAGTTTCGCATTCGATCCCAGAAACACAGCCTGGGCAGGTGCTCTGGTAACTGCAGGAAATGATGCGGGATACGCCAATATTATGAACGGTCAGGTCAACTACATCTACAGCAACTATTTCAACCCGGATCCGACAATAAACGGATACAGATGGAGGTATCCCGAATCACCCCAGAAGGATGACTCGCTTAAGATACTGTTTAACAGCGGCCTGAGCATCATGAACTATACAGGGCACGGTGAAGCTTCCGGATTGTCAGATCCCGTTTTCAAGGTACCAGTGATAAGTGAACTGACCAATAAAGACAAATACCCGCTCATTATTTCAAATGCCTGCCGCACCGCGCAGATAAATGTCACACCCTGTTTCGGAACTGAAATTGTAAACGCAATTGACAAAGGTGCATTGGCATTTATAGGTTGTACCAACGACTCCTATTGGGCAGACGATTTCTACTGGTCTGTCGGGCCTGGAATTGCAGGTATCGACGCAACCTATGAAAATACCGGTGCGGGAGCGTTCGACAGACTTTTTCATACCCATAATGAAGAGCCCGGCGACTGGTTTTACACACTCGGACAGATAAACTTTGCAGGAAACCTTGCGGTATCTTCCAGTACAAGTTCCAGAAAAAAGTATTACTGGGAAACATATATTCTCCTTGGGGACCCGTCCCTCTCACTGTTTATCGGAAAACCTGATACATTCAACATCCAGGTTCCGGATACCCTCCCGACAGGCCTTGGAGTCCTGAACATTTTTGCCCTGCCTCACTCCTATGCTGCCATTTCTGATTTTAACACCCTCTGGGATGCAAAATTCATCAGCCCGTCGGGAAATGCAGCGCTTACAATTCCTGTTGAAGCAAAGGATTCCTGTTTACTTGTGGTGACAGGACAAAACATGGTTCCCTATGCAAAAACTCTCTACTTCGGTCCTGTAGCGGGAGCGTTCATCTCTGCCGAAAATATTGTCTACGATGACATTACAGGAAACGGTGACGGAATTCCCGATTATGGAGAAAAGATAAACCTGAAGGTTACGCTGAAGAACCTCGGCGAAGGCACTGCGACAAACCTTACCGCAAGTATTTCGGTGCTTTCCGGAATGATCACCGTTGAGCAGGGTGCTGACATAATAGGCATCCTTAATGCCGGTGGATCATATACTGTAAACAACAAATTCATTTTCACGGTATCTGATGAAATCAGCAACGGTGAAATGGCTTCCCTCCTTCTTAAACTTGAATACGGAGGCAAGGAATATCTTTCCGGTATTGATATGACTTTGAGTGCTCCGGATATTAAAATTATTTCCTCAGTCCCTGACGATACATCAACCGGCAACGCTGACTTCCTGCCGGATCCGGGTGAAACAGTGATGTTCAATGTCAGGATATCAAATGACGGAAGCAGTGCAGTCAGCGGAACACTCGCAATTTCGGAAGTCTCACCGTATCTTGGTGTTTCATCACCCGAAGTGGCAACCGGGCTGCTTCTTCCGGGGAGTGAAAGAACAGTCAGTTTTGAGGGGGTTATTTCAGCAAATGCCAGCGCAGGAACAGTAATTCCTTACGATGTCAGTCTGACTTGCGGAAAATACTCTGCATCAAATTCGTACTCGATAAGTACGGGAAAGACCAGGGAGACCTGGGAACACAACAGGTTTGACGTCTTCCCCTGGAAACAGGCATCACTCTTTCCCTGGTTAATAACATCATCATCAGCATTTGAAAATGTTCTCTCTGCCCGTTCAGCTGTCCTTCCCGACAAGAGCGAATCAATTCTTGCCATCACAGTCAATCTGCCGGTAAAGGATTCGGTAACATTCTTTTCAAGAGTCTCCACCGAAGTCAACTATGACGAAATGATATTCAGGGTCGACAGCGTTAATAACCTTGTTTTGTCAGGCGAAATACCCTGGAAAAAATACAGCGCACCTCTAAATCCGGGAATCCACTACCTGGAGTGGGTTTACAGGAAGGATATATCCCTCTCTGGTGGTCTCGATGCTGTATGGATAGACAAGATAACCTTTCCGGGGATATCATTCCTGAAAGCGGACCTGAGTGTCGATACGGTCTTTGCCCCTGCTGAACCGGTTAACCTATATAATATACTCATCAGGGGAAAGGTGGTGAACCTCGGAAGCCAGACACTTACAAGCTTTCCGCTGGCCTACAGAATCAATGAGGGAGAACCGGTAAATGAAACTTTTTTCCTGAAGATAGAGCCGGGTGACACTCTTGGCGTGGCTTTCTCTTCCCCGGTTTCCTTAATTGCCGGGACAAGTTACAGGATTGAAATTATCAGTCGCCTTCCTGAAGACGGTTACCGGTTAAATGACACAGCTCACGTTTCATTCACCACAACCGGTTACAATGATCATGAAATACCTGCAGAGAGGTTAGCGGTCTCCCCAAACCCGTTCGAAAAAGTCATGTATCTCGATTATGAATCACTCACGGCAGCAAAAATCTATATTGAACTTGCTGATATCCAGGGCAGGATCGTTCTGAAGAGGACAGCGGAAGCACTTCCCGGCATGAACCGGATAAGCGTCGACTGTTCTCAGCTTGCCCGCGGCCTGTATACCCTTGTTCTTTCGCAGGACGGAAAAACGGTAAGAAGGAAGGTCGTCAAGGTTTGAGGGTGCAGAGGGCCAGGCGTTAATAAATGGTCCGGTGGGCCCGCCAGCCGGCTGACGAGGAGCCAGACCGGAGGGCAGCAACAGGTACCAATAATAGAAATTCTAAATACAGTGGAAAGAAAACCTACAAGGGAAGATGGCCTGGAGCTCTTCAGGAAGTACAACAAGTCCGAGAGTCTTTACAGGCATGCATTGTCAGTTGAGGCCGTTATGAGATATATGGCCCGGAAACACGGTGACGACGAGGAGATGTGGGGAGTAATTGGCCTGATACATGACCTTGATTATGAAATGTACCCTGAGCAGCACTGTGCAATGACTGAGAAGATAATGCGGGAGCACGGATGGCCTGAAGAATACATCAGGGCGGTGAAAAGTCACGGATACGGAATTTGTTCCGACACGGAACCTCAGACGTTGCTTGAGAAGACACTTTTTGCCATTGACGAGCTTACAGGACTGGTTACAACCAGCGCGCTGGTCAGGCCTTCTAAAAGTGTTCTCGATATGGAGGCCAGATCAGTCCGGAAGAAATGGACAGACAAAAAATTTGCCGCAGGTGTTGACAGAAGCGTAATTGAAAAAGGAGCCGCCAGCCTTGGGGTTGACCTCAACGACCTTATCGCAGATACAATAATGGGTATGCGGGAGGCCGCAGAAGAAATCGGGTTAAAGGGAAACCCGGTTTAAAAAATTAAATATGGGCGTCCGTAATTAAAACGGAACGCCCATATTCTTTTAAACAGGTTAGGACCTACAGTTCGCGAACCTGAACGTTCCTGTACCAGACATCGTCGCCGTGATCCTGGATACCGATGAAACCTTCAGTTGCCACAACAGCCCAGTTAGGGTTGAGAGCCGGGAACTTGCTTCCGGCAACCAGTGCATTCCAGTCGGGTGTCCAGAGATGATACTCCAGTACTGTTTCGCCGTTCTGAATGTGCCATACAGAGCCTTTGTAGACTTTTATTTCAGCCGTGTTCCATTCTCCGGCAGGTTTTGCATTCTGCGGCACTGCCGGTATAAGGTCATAAAGTGATCCTGCCATACGGTTTCCGTCCTTGCCTGCCTGAGCATCAGGATGCCTCTCGTTGTCAAGGACCTGCATCTCAGGAGCAGTCTTGTAGATAAAATCCCACTCAGGGCCTTCCTGGGCCAGGTAGAATATGCCGCTGTTACCTCCTTCTGAAATCTTCCACTCCAGTTTCAGATGGAAGTTTGAGAACTTTTTGTCATAGATTATGTCACCACCGCCACCGCCGGCTTCACCCATACCGGAGCCCAGACAGTGCAGGGTACCGTCAGTGATTTCCCATCCCTGTGTGGGAAAGGCGGGCTTGTTGTAATTACGCCAGCCAGCCGTCGAAGAACCATCGAAAAGAAAAGTCCAGACCTCTGTAACTCCCTTTTTCTCTGTCTCCTTCGCTTTCTTGTCTTTCCCGGAACCGCAGGATACCAGTGTGATTGCAAGAACCATGGAGAGAATTATGTTTACTGCTTTCATAAAATATTGGTTTTAGATTTATAAATAGTTAACTCATTATTATACAGGCATTTCCGGCAGGATCCATCCCTGACGGTAGGTATGTCTGATCATCTCCTTCGAGAACTGTTTTGCATTGATCGGATCAGTGAATTTTCTGTCAAATGTCGGATGTCCGTCCGTAATGCTGAAATGATCCTCGACACAGATTTTAATCTCCTCAGAGTCATTGATATTTGTGAATTCCATCGTTTCACCGTTCCATTCCAGAGTTTTGTTCAGACCCTGCAGCCTTACTGCCAGCACACCCATAACAACCATCTCATTAAAGGGGCCTGCTTCGGAGAAGTCCGACTTGGTCATCAATCTTGTAGCTGCAGGTTCCTTGCAGGCACGTACCCAGTCCATCTCATGGCTGGTGGTCACACGGCGCTCAGTCTTCGGTGACAGGGGTACACGGCCTGACAGCAGCCATGGATCGCGGCCGTAGCATCCGCAAATGAGGGTGTCTTTACTTCCGTGGAAGATACAGCCGCCGTCGGGATCATAGGCTTTCCCTGCAGGCCATCCTTTAGGTTTCATTGGCAGTATTCCGCCGTCCGTCCATGTCACCTCAACCTCAGGATACTTGACCTTGGAGCCTTTAGGCGTTGGTCTCTCAGGGAAGACAAGTTTAACTGACTGGGCGGTGGGAGCAGAGTCGGTGAGCAACAGCGTTGAATTACCTTCCGCTTTGGTCGGGTAATTGAGTTTCAGCCCTTTGAACACGGGGTGAAGGATATGGCAAGCCATGTCTCCAAGGGCACCGGTTCCGAAATCCCACCACCCTCTCCAGTTCCAGGGGGTATATATACTGTGGAACGGGCGCATCGGTGCAGGACCTATAAAGAGATCCCAGTTGAGGGTCTCGGGAACCCATTCGCCTTTTGCAGGCCTGTTGAGTCCCTGTGGCCAAATAGGTCTGTCTGTGAAAGTCTCAACTTTTCTTACCTCGCCAATCTCATCGCTCTGAATCCATTCGATAATCTGGTTCACACCCTCACCTGAAGAGCCCTGGTTACCCATCTGTGTGGCCACCTTATGCTTAGCTGCAAGTTTTGTCAGAAGCCGCGACTCATATACGCTGTGCGTAAGCGGTTTCTGAAGGTAAACGTGCTTGCCCATACTCATTGCAGTGGCTGCAGCCAGTGCGTGGGTATGATCAGCTGTTGCCACAATTACAGCATCAACTGACTTGCCCATTTCATCATACAACTTCCGGAAATCCCAGTATTTTTTCGTCGCCGGATAGGCATCAAATACCCTCTTTGAGTAGCCCCAGTCAACATCGCACAGAGCAACTATGTTCTCAGAACCGGCCACATTCCTTATGTTGGTAGCGCCTACGCCTCCGATGCCGATACCGGCAATATTCAGTTTGTCACTGGGAGCTTTGTGGCCCAGCCCGCTGACAACGCTGCTCGGAAGAATTGTAAGTCCTGCTATGGCAGCACCGGTAGTGCCGACAAATGAACGCCTTGTAATTTTGTTTGTCTCCTCTTTCATATTACTGATGGTTAAAATTCTTTTAGAGACCTTAAAAATAGATAATTCCTGACATTTTTGCGAGACTGATTCCAATTATCTTATCCACAGATCCGATTAAATGAATCTGCAGGGGTTTGCCCTTCGCTGCTGAAAAACATCAAAATATTGAGAGTAATGTTGTATAATTGCGCCGATGAGAATTATGAGAATAAAATGTTTGATATTAACGGCAATACTCTTGTTTGCCTTTTCATTAAGGTCTGAATGTCAGTTTCTTATAAGTGTAAACAAGGGAGTGGAGATCACCAGGGTCATCAGCATTCCCGGGATAGTCGCCGATCCTAATGACCCAAATTTCTCAGGGGCAGATTTTGCAGAGGCATACCCTCATCTTAGAATTCCGACTGACAGGATTGTTCTCAACTATCCGGAGATAAAAAATGCAATTGATACCTTAGCAGTGCTTTGGTACCTAGTACCCATTGATAATCAGGCTGTTGGAGAAATGAATATCATTCTGATTGCAATTTCTCCTGAAAATGTCAAGAGATACTATATTGACAATAATAACGACAGGGCTTTCAGCAGTTACGAAACCAGTTTTTCATTCAGAAGGGACGAGCAAAAAAGATATGTTAACATTGAGGTTCTGGGAGAGACTTACCAGTACACAATTTTCAACCCGGATTATGTTACTCCTCCCTCCGCTTCCGAATTCTTCGGCAACAATAACAGGGTATGGAAATCTGTACGTAAGAAACCTGTTCTGTCGGCAGGCATCTCTACCTCCTTCGGGGGCGGAAAAACATCACTGGCATTTGCACCGGCGGAAGGAACTGTTTCATATCAGACCTACAACGCTGACATTCCGGGGACGTTCAGACCCGCGGTAGGACTTGATTTTTCATGGTTTAATTTTCATTTCGGTCTGTCCGGCGGTTATGAGTACACTCAATACACTACAACAACACTTAATTCCTTAACCGGTGACTTAAAAAAAGTCCTTTATAATCGTGGACTGTGGCCAAAATCAAAACTGAATGCAACTGTTTATGCAGAATATGATATCCCTGCCGGCAGGTATCTTTATATTTCGCCATACGGCAGCTATACCCTTTCCGACATCACGTCCGATAATGCTTTTGACAAGGTCTATCACCCTTCCTCTGAGGCTTCTTACACTGGAGGATATTCAAACGAAATAGGACTTAAAATGAAATTACCGGTATCTCCCTCTGGTATGCTTAGTTTCAAGATAGGGTATTCATCGGTTTACTTCGACGCAACAGAATTCCTGCCGGAATACAAACCCGGGTCCTACAAAATGGACCAGCACCTGATTTATTACGGTGTTGACATACTCTTCAGACTAAAAAACAATCAGAAATAGGTCTCACCCTTTCAGGTGTAAATGTCTATTGCCGGCAAAAACCGGTAAATTGCATAAATTTGTTTTTATGGACGAAAGGAAGTTCAGCCTAGAGGTAATTGAGAGAAACAGAATTACAAGGGTTTCAGAGTCAGCATTCGGACTCTTGTGCCTGGCAGGTGCATCGTGGTATGCAGTCAGCCTGCAGGGCCCTTCATCCCCCGGCCTTTCAGGATGGCTGGCGGTTCTGTTTCTTGCGCTCTTCGGGATTTGGGAAATCCTCTCAGGAGCAGGACTTGTTTCCCGGTACATATGGATCGGAACAGATCATATTACACTCCGGCACCGTGCCTGGAAATCTCCGGTGTCTCTTTCTCCCTCAGACCTTGCAGAAGTGAAGTTCAAACCTCTTAAGATTGATTTTAGTCTGAACGGGGGAAGTGTCATTTCCGTCCGGCTCGGAACATATTACAGTGAACGGTCAGCTCAGATAATGGAAGCTGTTGAAGTCTTCTGTGCTGAGAACAGGATTAAGATTTCCGGAGCAAGAAATGAACAGGAAAAACTATAGTCTATGAAAATCAGAATGGGCATGATCGGGTGCCATGGCAGATTTAGGCACTCACGCCTTTAACCTTGCAGAATATGTTTCATGACTGTCAGATGGCCTGACAAACCGATGCAGATTTACCGTACAGCCACCGCTTTTACAGAAATTACCGCCGCACATTCGGGAACGGGGCAGGAAAGTATTCTTGATTACCCCGGAATAAACGAAGGAGTAAGGGGCATGAAGTTCCTTGAAGCTGCCGTAGCATCAGCTTCAGAGAAATCATTCTGGAAGAATCTGTGACTTACCTGAGAGCGTCGAGAAAATAGCTGCGGCTGATGGCAATACTTTCCATCGGAGAATGAGTGCGGCAGTTATCCTGCTCGAGGAACCAGTATTTCATTCCGGACTCTTTTGCCTTTGCAAGGATTGGCTTGAAATCAATTATGCCTTCACCAAGGGTTGCATCCTGTTTCTCAGGGCTGAGATCCTTCATGTGCCAGAGCTCAAATCTGCAGGGATACTTCTTGAAATAGACCAGCGGGTCCTTTCCTGCGGCGGTGATCCATGCCAGGTCAATTTCGAACAGCACCAGCTTCGGATCAGTATTTTCAACAAGCAGGTCAAAAGGAACCTTGCCGTCTTTTTCCAGAAACTCAATCTGATGATTGTGGAAACCAAACCTGAGTCCTGCTTTTTTACACTTCTCTCCTGCCCTGTTGAAATATTCAGCAGCCTTTTTGTATCCGTCAAGGGAATTGCTCCACTCATGAGGCAATGATGGCAGTATCATATATTTTAATCCTGCCTCGGCGGCATCTTCGATCATTATGTCATCATTTTCCGGACGTATCTGGTTATGAGTGCTGATGAGCTCCATATCCATTTTTTTCACCAGCCGGCCAAACTGGGCAGGTTTCATGGCATAAAACGCCCTGTCGGAATAACCGGCAGCCTCAACCCAGTTGTACCCTGCGGCAGCGGCCTGAGCCAGCGCAGCAGCGGGATCACTTCCCATGGCGTCACGAATGGTGTATAAGGCAAGTCCTGTATTTTTCGAAAGGCGTGAAGCTGCCATCAGTTCATTTTGAATAAGCGGAACTGCAACTGCAATTAATACGCTCTTTTTTAAAAAGTCTCTTCGGGTGGTCATGGTTTAGCCGGTTAACGTTAATTGTCGGTGATAACAACAGCAGAGTCTGCTCTTCTGCAACTGATATCAGCAAAATTAGGATTAAATTTATAACATCAAAAGCCCGAGCACTTGCAGTTGAGTGAAATATACAAGGATAACGGTGCCCACAGATGCCTTCTGTGCCCGCATTTTTGTATTATAATGCCTGGTAAGAGTGGTATTTGCGGAGTAAGGGTGAACAGGGGTGACACCGTTTCACTTTCTACCTACAGCATTATCTCAGGTTATGCCGTTGATCCGGTTGAAAAAAAGCCCCTTTATCATTTTTTCCCTGGAAAGAGTATTCTGTCAGTCGGTTCCTACGGGTGCAATCTGAAATGTGATTTTTGCCAGAATCACCGGATCTCACAGCACATAGAGAAAGAAGGCAGCTACAGCCTTTCACCGGGGGAGCTTGTTTCCCGTGCCCTGAGGGTAGAGGGTAATATTGGTATTGCCTTCACATATAATGAACCGGTCATCTGGCACGAGTATGTCATTGACTGTGCAAGGCTCGCCAGGGAAAACGGGTTGAAGAATGTAATGGTCACAAACGGTTATGTCAACCCCGGTCCGCTGGATGAACTGCTTGAGGTCATTGATGCATTCAACATAGACCTGAAGGCATTTGATGACAGTTTTTACCGCAGGTATACCGGAGGAACGATAAAACCCGTTCTGGAAACAATAGAGAAAGTAGCCGGCGCCGGCAGGCATCTTGAGCTTTCAACGCTTATTCTTCCCGGACTGAATGATTCTGACGCTTCGATGCACAGGGAGGCTGAATGGATAGCCGCCTCAGCTGGCCGGAGGGTACCGCTGCATATCAGCCGCTACTTCCCGATGTATCTGAGGTCAGATCCCGCAACTCCTGCAGAGACCGTGATCAGGCTCCGAGATATTGCATCCGGATATCTCGATTTCGTTTATACCGGAAACATGCCCGTGGAACAGTGCGGATGTGACACATACTGCCCTGTCTGTCACATACCTTTAATAAAAAGAGCGGGATACAGAACAACAGTTGCAGCTCTTGATAAAGAAGGCAGGTGCCTGAACTGCGGTGAAAAAATAATTGATTATTTACGGGACTGAAAACCTGGCTACTTCTCTTTTGAGAATAAACTCAGTTTTTCGAAGTATCCGTCAACTTTCTCAAAAAGGTCTTTGCGGAGCGCTGAATAATAACCTCTTATCAATTTTGGACTATCTTTACCTGCCGGATTGTTGACCCTGTCAAAAAACTCATTTCTCATCTCGACTGCCTCTTCGATGAGATTCTCGACCTCAGTGCGCTTTTTGCCTTCGTGTATACTCGTAAACATGAAACAGTCGGAAATGAATTCAAAAAACAGGTAGTCGATATCCTTCTTAAGGTCTCTTAGATTTGCCATAATTGTGAAATTTTGCGTAAAGATATACAATAAATCTGCTTATTCATTCCATTTGTAATTCCTGATACTTTCTGCCGTAAACCCTTCATAAATCACCCTCAGCCTTTTTACCAGCGACATCGAAGTAACAAACCTTACATTGTCTAGCTTATCCACAGAAAGCACCATGGGAGAGGTTCCGGTCAGAAAAACTGCAGGGAATAACGAGATCATCGATGCCTCGACGGGTTCAAAATAAACACTGATTCCTTCGGTCCTGCATATTTTAATTATATACTTTCTTGTGATTCCCGGGAGTACCATCCTGTCAGGAGCAGTATACAAACATCCGTCGCTTGTGACAAAGAAAGCACTTGACCTGCTGCCTTCGGTAATATAGCCCTCCTTATTGACCAGGAATGCTTCATATGCATTTTGTTTTTCAAGCTCCGCATTGATTGCCAGCCTCATCCTCGTATTAAAAAGCTTCACCCCCGGATCGAGCCTTTCAGCATGGTATAAAATAACCTTCACTCCCTCAGTGTACATTTTTTCTGAAGGATAAGTAGAAGTGACATAACAAATATGGAGCGTATGTTCCTGGCCGGTAAATGCAACTGTTACCCTGATGTTGATCTGCGGCACAGGGTCCCTTTGCGCCAGTGTATTTATGCCTGAAGCAATATGACTTTCAAGTTCTTCAGGAACATTATACCTGGTTGCAATTCCCGCCAGCAACCTACTGATATGGTCCTCAAAAAAGAGCGGGATGCCTCCGTGGGTGCGTATTACTTCATAAAACAGCGTCTCCCCCGGGGGTTGTTCTTCACCGATGCCTGCATCCAGTATGAGTCCGTCCAGATAGTAATATTTTCCGCAGCAATCCATGGCATTGTTAATAATTACAAAGCTACTATATAAATCGCAGAGCCTTTAAAAGTAATTATCTTCGTCCATTATCCCCGAGAATGTATGCAATCATAGACATCGAAACAACCGGAGGCAGTGCCAGGATGGAAAGGATAACGGAGATCGCTGTCATCATTCATGACGGGACAAAGATCACCGGGGAGTATTCGACACTTATCAATCCTGACAGAAATATTCCCTATTTCATCACCGCGCTGACAGGTATCACCAATGAGATGGTCGAAGATGCCCCGAGATTTTTCGAGGTGGCGAAGAAGATAGTGGAACTGACCGAGGGTAACATTTTCGTAGCGCATAACGCCAGGTTTGACTATTCATTTATCAGGCAGGAATTCGCCATGCTGGGGTACAATTTCCACAGACCTCTTCTGGACACTGTATCTCTCAGCCGTAAACTGCTGTCGGGACACAGGTCATACGGACTTGGCAACCTTTGCAGGGATCTGGGCATTGAGATTCACGGGAGACACAGGGCATCAGGCGATGCCATGGCCACTGTGAAACTTTTTGAAATGCTTATAGAAAGGGACGGTCAGCTCTGTCCCGGAGGCAAGGGACTGATAAAAAACCACAAGGCGGCAAAGCTTCACCCCGCACTCAATATTTCAAAAGCAGAGAATCTGCCTGAAGAACCCGGTGTTTACTACTTTCATAACGAGACCGGTGACGTTATATACATCGGCAAGAGCTGCAATCTTTACCAGAGGGTCACGACACATCTCTCAAACAACGGTAATTCACGTGCCATGGAAATGCGTGATATGATTGCAGATATCAGCTGGGAACGAACTGGCAGTGAGCTGATTGCACTGCTTCTTGAGTCGTTCGAGATAAAAGCCAATAAACCTGTTTTTAACAGGGCTCAACGCCGGACCGGTTTCCAGTGGGGCATTTACAGCTTCCGGGATGAAAAGGGATATATAAGGTTCGAATACCGGAATGCAAAGGATGATGAAGTGCCGCTTTCGCTCTTTACCTCCCGTGAGAGGGTAAAATCCAAACTGGAACAGATTATAGAAACCTACGGACTCTGCCAGAAGCTCTGCGGGATGTACGAAACAGACGGTCCCTGCTTTCACAGGCAGGTAAGCCTCTGCAGGGGAGCCTGCAACGGGGAGGAGAGCGCAGCAGAGTATAATGAAAGAGCTGTAAAGGTCCTTGATGAATTCATCTTTACCGGAAGAAATTTCTTCATTATTGACAAGGGCCGGGATGAGGATGAACGATCAGCCGTTAAAATTGTCAACGGGAAATATGCGGGGTACGGATTCTTCAATATCAATGACATGGGATTCGGATTATCGGCTATTCACGATTGCATTCACTCTGCACAGGATAACCGTGACATCCAGATCATTATCAAAGGTTACCTCAAAAGACACAAGGTTGAGAAGGTCATAGATTTCTGAATCATACTCAACTGAGCAGGATTTCTTAATATATTTGTTTCAACCAACACAAAACCGCAAATGTCGCTATTTACCCGCACAACCAGGGAACTGACAATAATGATCGACGAGTTCTTTGACACAATAGAGATCGGCGTTTTGATATTTAAGGAGGGAGTGAAGTCTTATGTCAACGGAGATAAGGTAGCTTTCGAAAATCACCTGAAGAAGATTGACGACCTGGAGGGTAAGGCGGACAAGCTGCAGCGTGGCATTGAAAATGAAATGATAATTCATTCAGTGCTTCCCCAGCAGCGAAGCGAGATTGTCAGGTTGCTTGACCAGCTGGATGAGATAATTGATACGGTAAAGGGTTCGCTTAATGAGTTCTATATTGAGATGCCGAACATACCGGTTGCCCTGGCACGTGACTTTATATCCCTTTCCGAGGTATCGGCCAATTCCGCCGAGGAATTAATGCCGGCTGCACGGGCATTCTTCAGGGAGCCCCACCTGGTGAGGGAGAAGCTGCTCAAGGTCTATTTCTTCGAACGTGAGACCGATAAGGCTGCCTTTCAACTCAAAAAGAAGGTTTTTCACGAAATGAATGAGCTCTCCCTTGCCGAGAAAGCTCATATCCGCTACATAGTCCACCATATTGAAAGCATTTCAGACAGGTCTCAGAATGCGGCAGACCTGCTGGCGTCATTGGCAGTCAAGCTAATGCTCTGAAAAATGATAGCCTTATTTATTTCGAGCGGGCTGTTCCTGGGCTGGTCACTTGGTGCCAACGATGCCTCCAATATTTTCGGTTCTGCTGTGGGGTCAAGGCTGATATCATTCACCAGGGCTGCCGTAATTGCATCGGTATTCGTAGTAATCGGGGCCGTTCTGCAGGGAGCAGGGGCATCTGACACCCTCGGGCGACTCGGATCAGTAAATGCGATAGGCGGATCTTTCACGGTAGCTCTTGCAGCCGGACTTACAGTATACCTGATGACTAAAGCAGCACTCCCGGTGTCATCAACACAGGCCATAGTGGGTGCTATCATAGGATGGAACCTTTTTACCGATAATACAGTTGATGTCAGATCGCTGACCCAGATAATCACCACATGGGTCAGCGGGCCGGTGCTTGGAGGAATTTTTGCATTTGCCCTTTATCACCTTGTCAAGGTTACCCGAAAAAAAATAAATGTGCATCTCATTGTATATGAGTCATATATCAAGACCGGACTGATAATTGTAGGCGCATTCGGGGCATTCAGCCTAGGGGCCAATAACATTGCAAACGTGATGGGGGTATTTATTCCAAGTATAAGCCTGGAAGATGCGGATTTCGGAATATTTACACTCACCGGGGCACAACAGTTGTTCCTGCTCGGCGGTATTGCAATTGCAGCAGGCATCCTGACATACTCTAAAAAGGTCATAGAGACACTGGGCAATAACCTGTTGGAGCTCTCATCCGAGGCTGCCCTTGTTGTGGTTCTTTCACAGGCGCTGGTGCTTTTTATTTTCTCCTCCTCGGCGCTTTCGAGGCTTCTCTCATCCATCGGTCTTCCTCCCATCCCCCTTGTCCCGGTTTCAAGCTCACAGGTCATCGTAGGCGCAATTGTCGGCGTTGGTCTTTACAAGGGAGTCAGGAACATTAACATGAAACTACTGGGGAGTATTGCTTCCGGTTGGGTTACCACACCTGTAGCTGCAGGCCTACTTTCATTTTTCCTTCTTTTCTTTGTAAAAAATCTCTTCGGAATTGATATCGGTCATTCTGTGAGACCTCCGTCAGCTTCCGGTGATGGCATGAACCTGACTCTTGTTGTCAGGTATAGCATTATTGTTATACTCATCATCGCTGCGTTGTACCTCCTCTGGTTAATACTCTCCGAAAGAAGGAGGGCCAGAAAAATCAGCTCCGGCCGTCCGTTGAGATAGTTATCACCATCAACTGACCAGATTACCTCTGCCCTCACCCTAAAAAGCCTATATTTGCACGCTAAATTATTATTCTGAACATGAACAGGAGAATACATCACCCGGTTTCAAATATTACAATGAGGCTTGTTAAAAGTGAAGATCTGAATCATCACGGGACGTTATTTGCAGGCAGAACGGCTGAATGGTTTGTCTTAAGATACACGGAATGTACTTCACAAAACCCGCTAAACCCGGGGAAGTGGAAGACAAAGGGCTGTTCAGCTCAGCTATGAATCTTAAAAAAGGATAGAGAATGCCGCTTTGCTTTCTGCAAATTGCCCGGGGAAATTCTATTTCAAAAACGAGTATTTCTTTCCATACTCCCTCATCTGTCCCAGAAAATCTGAAGTATACTCGACGGTAATATCCGTGATACTTCCGTTCGCATCCACGACAGGCTTCAGCACAGGATTTACGAATCCGCTGTAGGGAGCAAGATTCAGCTTAGCGTATCGCTCAAGAATTTCCTGGTGCAAAAGAGGATTGATTTTGACTCCGTATTTTTCAATCAGGTCTTTTCCTGCCTCAAAATCGCCTTCCGATTTGATGCGTTGAACTTCTTTCAGCATCTGGCCGAATAGCATGCGAAGCTTTTCGTAGCCGATGATGGTTACATATGTTTTGGCATCGCGTGACACCAGCTTTACAATGCTGTCAGGTGCGGCTTTTTGATATACCCAGCTTGATATTGCAGCCCGGCATCGCATATGGGCCTGTTCAATGTCCTTGCCTGGTGCTATCCTTACGATTTGCGTCAGAAGTCCGTTTCGGATGTAATTGTCATATTCGGCCTTCCCGGTTTCAGGGGAAGATATTAGGCCAATCTCTGTCAGTTTGGGGTCCATAAGGTAATACAGTGCAAAGAGATCTGCTCTCATCTCCTCAAGGGGTGAAGCATAGTTCTTCAGGGCATTCGGATCAGTTCCCGGGGCAAGCTTTCCGCTGGCATGACCTATGCATTCATGCAAATCGGTATGAAGGGCATCAGCCAATGATGCAAATTCCTTAGCCCTTGTTATCTCATCTTCGTCAAAAGCAAATTCCTCCAGGAAGCCACTGCCCCTGGCAGATATATCCTTTGCGTCAGTTATGTTTGCAAGGGTGACTGACTTGGAACCAGCTTCACTCCTTATCCAGTTTGAATTTGGCAGGTTTATCCCCAGCGGAGAGGCAGGGTAACAGTCGCCACCGAGCATTGCCACATTAATAACACTGGCAGCTACGCCGGTGACTTTCTCCTTTCGGAATTGCGGATCAATAGGCGAATTGTCCTCAAACCACTGAGCATTTGATGTAATCAATGATGTGCGCTTTGATGCTTCCAGGTCCTTATAATCGACCACCGACTCCCATGTTGCCTTCATTCCCAGCGGGTCACCGTAGGTCTCAATGAAACCGTTGATATAATCCACAGACAGACCCGTATTCCCTGCCCAAAGTACATTATAATCATCCCACGTTTTCAGGTCGCCTGTCCTGTAATAATCTATTAGCAATTCGATCTCGCGTTTTTGAAGATCACTGAGAGCCACCGCTTTTGCTTTTTCGAGCCATGCAATTATTCTGTCAATGGCATCTCCATAAAGTCTGCCGCTTCGGTAAGGTATTTCTGAAACCTTGCCGTCTCTCTTCATCACTTTGGTATTAAGGCCCCATGATACAGGGGTTGTATCTGCGGGATCGGCCAGGGCGGCATAATAGCCTTCGACCTCACCCTGGGTAACCCCCTCGTAAAAGTTGTTGGCAGATGAGGCAATCATATCGGTACCCTCTGTCTGATCAACGCGCTTAGGATATAGCTCCGGGTCAAACAGCAAAGGGGTAAGCAGTGTTGTGAGAGCTTCTCTGTTCATCGCCTCTGTCAGAGGAAGAAGTGAACCATCGCTCTCCTTTACCAGTGTGGCAAAATATTCTGCCGTGAAGCCTGGAACAAATTTGTCATTTGAATAATGATGGTGAATCCCGTTGGCAAAGAAGATTCGTTTGGCGTAAATGAGGAAATTCCTGAACTCTTCAGTATCCCTGTCACCTCTGTAAGAATCAATAACAGCCTCAACTGTCTTCCTGATGACAAGGTTAAACCTGAAGTTCTGATCCCAGAAAATGTCGCGTCCGCACAGAGCAGCCTCGGAAAGGTAATAAATCAGCTCCTTTTCCTGAAGTGAGAGCTGCTCAAATCCCGGGAGCCGGTATCTGAGTACACTGATATCCTCAAATCTGTCTACCTGGTATGAAAATTCTTCGGCTTTGCCACTTTTGTTTTCAGTCTGACGACATGATGTAAATAATGCAATTCCCATGGCTGCAATTGTTCCGATTAATATTATTCTTTTCATGACAACTGTGGTATGATAAGGAAAATCTAAAGTAATAAAAAGGTTTGGCGAATATGTTAAAATCCGGATTTTTCGGATGTCTGGCGGAAATTGCAAATAAATTCCTAATTTTGAAGATATAAACCTTCGGGCGCTGAAAAAGAGTATTTTAATATTGGTCCTTCTGCTGGCTGCAAGTGTCTCCCGGGCATTTGCACAGGATCTGGCTGAGATTATTTCCGGGGAGGTAAAAAAGTCTCTCCCGGGAGCGGAAGCGCTATACAGGGACCTTCATCAGAATCCTGAGCTTTCACTTCAGGAATTCAGAACGGCCTCTAAGATGGCTGATGCTCTTCAAAAGATCGGGTTTAAGGTTACAACAGGTGTAGGCGGTAACGGGGTTGTGGGTGTTTTCACAAACGGTAAGGGTCCGGCACTGATGCTCAGGACTGACATGGACGCCCTGCCTGTTAAAGAGATGACAGGGCTGCCTTTTGCCAGTAAAGTTATCGCGCGGGACAGCCGCGGTATTGAGACGCCCGTTATGCACGCCTGCGGCCATGATATTCATATGACTATCTGGCTGGGGACTCTCGAGACGCTTGTGAAGCTGAAAAGCAGGTGGAATGGCACAATCGTAGCCGTTGCACAGCCTGCAGAAGAAGTAAGCGGCGGTTCAGGGGAAATGATTGCTGACGGCCTTTTTACGCGTTTCCCTGTGCCGGATTATGCTCTCGCATGGCATATCAGCCCGGATCTGCCAGCAGGCACTGTCGGTTATTACCCGGGCCCTATTTTTGCAGGCGTCAACTCCGTGGATGTGAAAATTTTCGGCGTGGGAGGTCATGGCGCAATGCCTCACAAAACCATTGATCCCATAGTGCTTACCGCCAGAATAATACTCGATTATCAAACTATTGTCAGCCGTGAGATCAACCCGGTCTCCCCTGCCGTTGTGACGGTAGGGTCTGTTCATGGAGGTTCAAAGCATAACATTATTCCTTCGGAGGTTGACCTACAGCTTACAATCAGATTCTTCACTGATGATGTATACCGCCAGATCATGACTGCGCTTAAACGGATTACAGAGGGTGTTGCATATTCAGCCGGTCTCACGGATGAGCAGTTGCCGGTAATTACTGCGGGAAAAGAGTATACGCCCCCTGTGGCAAATGATCCTGATCTTGTAAAAAGGGTTGCATCATCAATCAGCACCGTCCTTGGAAAGGAAAATACAATCCTGGTTGACCCTTCCACCGTTGCCGAAGACTTCGGCAGATACGGACGTACCCCTGAAAATGTGAAGATAGGGCTGTTCTGGCTCGGCGGAGCCAACCAGGCCAGATATGATGAAAGCAAACTCAAAAATACGATTCTGCCTGCTCTTCATAGTCAGACATTCCATCCTGATTTCGAGCCCTCCTATGTTACCGGTGTTGCTTCAATGACCAGGGCGGTTATTGACCTCCTGCAATCCAAATAATCACAGCCCCAGCAAATCCATCACCCCGTTAATGAAAGTTAGCGGATGAGCCGGATTACCCGGTACATAAAGATCTGTTTTGTGATCGCTGAGGAAGCTGCGGTTCAATGACGGGCTTCCGTCGAAAATGCCTCCGCTGATCGCATCAGAGCCAACCAGGATAATTATTTTAGGTGAAGGCACTGCCTGGTAGGTAAGCTCCAGGGCCCGTGACATATTTTCTGTTATGGGACCGGTGATTACAATTCCGTCAGCATGCCGCGGGGATGCCACAAACTCGACACCGTAACGCCCGAAGTCGAAGTTTACGTTTCCGATAGCGGCAAGTTCCATCTCGCAGGAATTATCGCCTCCTGCAGAGACCTGTCTCAGCTTCAGGGCTTTCTTAAACAGTCTCCTGACATCTTTTCTGACAGTTGATTCGTCAAGCCTGAGCGGTTCCTTCCGGCCGGGGCTGATTATCAGATCCTCCCTCTTGTTTGCAGCAATCCGGTAATCGTTCAGGAACCTGATCCTTTCCGGCAGCAGAAATGCACATTCATTGCAGAATGCGCACCGGCCAAGATCAATCGCCCCGCTCTTACTGTCTATCGCATTTAACGGGCAAAGGGCGGAAACCAATTCTATCTCCTTCGGGGTAATTCCATCAGAGATCACCGGCAGGCCCCTGAAACGTTCTGACACAGTTTGTTTCCTAAGGTCTTCAATATATTGCCTTCCATGGTCCCGTATTACTCTCAGTTCTCTTTTCATTTTACATTTTCCTTTATGTGTCTAAAGGTCATGACCGCAATATGAAAGGTTGAAGCTCTTGTTGCAAACCGGGAAATCGGATATCTCCTCTCCCCTGACAGCAAGTGCCAGCATCATCCAGTTATGGACTGAGGGATCCTTGATCCTGTACAATGAAAAATTGCCGTCAGACTCCGTTACTGCGCAGTGGCATATCTCACCCCTCCATCCTTCGGTCAGGCTTACACCAAGCATTCCCGGCTGAAACTTTAACGACCACGACGGTTTTGGTGCTTCGTTGCCGGTATTGTCTCTCAATGCTGCAAGCAGCTTGATGACAACTGAATAGGAAAGTTCAAATTCCACTTTTCTCATCACTGCGCGGGCCAGCACGTCGCCGGATTCAAGCATGGCAGTTTTATAATGAAAATCACGGTACGCCTGGAAAGGATGTGAAGCGCGCACATCACGGTTCAGGCCTGCTGTTCTTGCGGCCATTCCGACCGCCCCTGATTTCCTTGCCTGGATCAGCGAGACCGTACCTGTATTCTCAAAGCGTGACAGAATGCCTGCATTGCCGTAGATAAGATCAGTGACATTTATAAATCTTCTCTTGATCTCTTCAAGGTTTCGGGTCAGAATGTCAATCATTTCCGCCGACAGGGGATAATTTGTTCCTCCCGGCCTTATCAAGCCCTTGCCGAATCGGTTCCCGCACCACTCCTGTGTGGAATTTATGATCAGGGTCCTGAGTGCCTCGCAGGTTACCTGTCCCTGCTGGTACCCCACATCACCGCACAGTGCGGCAGTGTCACCCGTATGAACGGCCATACGCTCCATCTCAAGGGCCACGATGCGTTCAACCTGCAGGATCTTTTCCGGTACGCTGCCTGAAAGCGCCTCCGCCAGCTGTGAAAATGCAAGAGCATGACCTGCTGCAGTATCGCCGGCGATGCTTTCAGAAAGAACCGACAGCTGATGTAAACTTCGCTTTTCGGAAAAATGTTTTTCAATTGCCCGGTGCTGGTATCCCAGCTGTATTTCAAGATGCAGGATATTTTCACCGTGACATATAAACCTGAAATGACCGGGCTCAATGACGCCGGCATGTACAGGTCCCACCCCCACTTCATGAACCTCTTCGCTGTCAATCGTGTAAAACGGATAGGTGTCCATCGACAACCCGGTATCAAACCTGTCGTGCGGGTATCTCACCGGCTTCATCCAGGGGTGTCCTGCAAAATCAATTCCCAGGGTTTCATGGATCTCCCTTTCGAAGATGTGCATGGGATAGGAGACTGCTGAAATGGATTTCAATGATCGTACCAACTTCTCCTGGACATGTGAGAATATGAAGATACTGTGTGAATCGTCGGAAGCAATAAGGATATAAAACCGAAGTTTCTGCGATGCAGAGTGTACGAAATAGTTCACTACATGATTGCCCTTTTTATTCAGCAATGCAGTGGTCTGGTCAAAGAATCCTCCGTAATCCAGCACCGGAATATCTTTAATATTTATTGCTTCCGGGTTATTCTTCATTGTGTAGTAGTCCATGGTCTGGTTCATTTCAGGTTTATGACGGACAACGGAAGATGATTGTCAAGACCGGATATCGAAGAAAAGAGTCCGGCAAGAAAATCAGGAAGATAGAAACAGGCAATGACAGCCAGTCCGAAAAAGACAATTTGTGAAAAATATTCGGAAAACGGTACGGTGCCGGTCTGCTCATGAGCCGGCAGTGGATTTCCCATAATCACCCTGAGATTCTTGTTGAAAATCCCGTAAAAGATGAGGGTCAGCAGAACGGCAACTGTCAGAAACACCAGCCAGTGACTGTTAATCATCTCCTTAAAGAGCAGGAACTCGCTCAGGAACAAGCCTGAAGGCGGAATGGCGGTGATGAGAATTACGCCTGACAGTAGGATTACAGCACCTGCCGGATTCAGCGCAAGGTACCCCCCCGTCTTGGAAATCTTATATGACTTGAGTACACGATGTAAAATTCCGGCATGAAAGAAGAGCCCTGACTTAATCAATGAATGAACTGTAATCTGGATAAGGGCTATATAAATTCCGATTTTACCGAAGCTTAACGCAATCAGTACCAGACCCATATGCTCAACAGTTGAATACGCAAACACGCGTTTCAGATTACTGGCCTTCTGCATATAGATGGCAGATGCAAGGAGAGAAAGCAACCCGGTAATGAGAAGCACAAGATTCATCCATTCCGTGATCGGTGAGTCAGCCATCGATGCAAATACCCTGAAGAAAGCAATGAATCCGCCGTTAACCAGTGCAGTTGAAAGAAAAGCGCTTACCGGCGCCGGCGCCACGTAGTTTGCATCAATTCCGATAGTGTAAAGAGGAAATACCTCAAGTTTCGAGCTGTAACCGGTCAGAATAAGAACGAAAGCAATTTTCAGGTATACAGGGTCAATTCCTGCAAAGGACCTCCTCAGGCTTTCGAATGACATATCACCTGTTTGCCCTGCACCCGGATTGGCGCTGGCGAAGAGAATCCCGATGTATGCAAGGGCGATTCCCACTGAACAGATAAAGACATATTTCCAGGTGGCTTCCAGCGATGTAAGGGACCTGTTATGGTTGATAAGTCCTGCAGCTGAGAGAGTGGTCAGCTCGATAAATATCCAGGAAACAATGACATTATTTGCCGTATAAACACCTGTCAGTGAAATATTCAGGGCTATGAATGAAAAAAAGAAAAGAGCCCTTTTCCTGCGTGAATCATCCCTGACGTAACCTATACTGTGATAAAAGGAGGCGGCCGCAATCAGCGACATAAGCAATAAAAAGACAACGGCCAGGGCATCGTACGTAAAATAGCGGAAATCGACCTTATCCCTGTTTAACAGGGCATAAACGGAAAACGCGGCCTGCAGAACGATAAAGGTAAAGGTGTAAACCAGGGAACTTCGCTTTCCGGGATAAAGAAGGATAAGGCCTGCAATGATTAACCCGACTATGAAGTATACGCCAACCATCAGTCAGTAAGTTTTGTCAGGCTTTCGGCTTCAAAACCGCCCATTTTATGACCTATCCTGGTAAGGAAGATACTCATGATCAGGACGGCGATAAATATGTCAAGCAGGATTCCGGCATTAACGAGAAGCGGAAATTCCTTCCCGATAGCAATTGAAAACAGGAATACCGAATTCTCGATTATCAGGAAACCTACCAGGTGGCCGAATATAAGTTTACGCACGCTGATCAGGATGAGACCGGTAAACAGGGTAAGAAATGCAATTACCAGGAATGCACTGTCAACCATTGGTATGGCAAGAATCCGGGCAAGAAGCAGGCTTATTCCCAAAGCTATGATCATAATAATCACAGTATAGTTTCCCGGCAGCGATCTTTTATGAACGTTCCGGATTCCCGTTCTCTCGAGAATCTTCCTGAGCATGTAGGGAACAACCAGCGATTTAAACAGAACGGTTTCCAGTAAAATGAAGATCAGGTTGATAAAGGTAAAGTTCTCCAGTTGCGTGAGGGCTATTCCGAACAGCAGGAATCCCTGGATCATGTAAACCTGGATATAGGTGCTGAACTTCTCGGTTGCTGCTATGTACACCAGGGAAATACCGAATAAGACATATAGCATAACTCCCATCTCAGAAAATATTTTTGGTGAATAGTATTACAACGAAAAACAATACCGAAATAAGAGTCACGGTAAGGATATATTGCTGATTCCTGTTCATCTTGAATCTTGTTCTGAACGACTCGCTGAAACCTATTGCAACTGAGAACAGAAGCTGTACCGCAAAATAGAGACTTACCCTGACAGCCGGAGGCAGGTCCCGGGGAATAACCGCCGATGCAATAAGGCTCCCGAAAATTGCAAATTTAAGCATGGATGTCAGTTGTATCATTGCGAGGTTGAACCCGCTTGTATCAAGTACCATAACCTCGTGAATCATAGTCAGTTCAAGGTGGGTCTTCGGATCATCTACCGGAATACGGCTGTTTTCAACAAGAGTGATATTTCCGATTATGTAAGCAACTATCAATCCGAAAACCAGGCTGTAACCCTCATTCTGAGAAAGATTGAAAATGGAAGAGAGAGAAAACTGTCCGGTAAAAACCGTGAGGCCCGCAATGAGGATGAAGAGAGCCGGTTCAATCAGCATGCCGTACAGTGCTTCCCGGCTGGCGCCCATACCTTCTAAACTGCTTCCGCTGTCAAATGCGGTAATTATCATCATGAATCTGCCCAGCGCCATCAGGTAGGCAAACAGGATGAAATCTCCCCTGAATGAAAGCAACGGTTTGAATCCCGCAACAGGAACCATCAGCGAAGCGACCAGAAGAGCGGCTATGATTACAATGGGTGCAATCCTGCTGATAATACCTGAAGTCTCGCTGTAGACAGTCACTTTCCTTATCAGCACCATGACATTATTCACAGGTTGAAATATACCCGGCCCCTTACGTCCTGACGAGATGCTCTTGACCCTGATTATCAGTCCGGTAGTCATTAGTGAGGTAATCAGTATCAATAAAATTGCAATCATTTTCCGGATTCCTGTCAGATTATTTTCAAAATGGTGAGTAAAAAGATTAAAACCATGAACATCAGGGCATAAAGAACATAATGCTGCAGTTTACCGGTCTGCATCACGGCTGCCCTCCTGAGCAGATTGACAATGTAATTGGCCGGTCTCATAATAATTTTCGATCTGAAAAAATCAGATGAGCTTGTATGAAAATCACGTTCTTCCGGGAAGATTTCCTCCGGTTTATAAGTAATGTTCGAGGCCCCGTTTTTGATTACAGGCCTGATCAACCCGGCATATTCCTGGATAAAAGATGTTGCAGTATACTGCTGCCTTTCATTTACCGCTGTATAACCGCATCCCCAGGTGGGGCCCTGAACAGGTTTTCTCCTCATTTCGAAGAGTTTTCGTATCAGCCAGACTGTCAGGACGGCGCCAATCATTATCGCTGCAGCAAGGGACAGGTATTTAACAGGCGTCATTATCGGTTCAGGATCAAACATTCTAACGCTGTCAAATTGATCCGAAGCAATGCCTGTCAGAGGGCCTACCGTCAGGGCGGGGACAACGCCTATGAAAATAATCAGTATTACCGGCAGGATTTTGGCGCTAAGCATAATTCCCGAAGCTTCTGCAGTGTGCTCAGGCAATTTTGTCCGCGGCTGGCCAAGGAACATTATACTGAATACCTTCGTAAAGCAGAAGATTGCCAGACCGCCTATGAGGACAAGGGAGGCCATAGCAACCGTAAAGATCAGAAGTGGATAAAACTCAAGACTGCCGATGCCGGTGAACAGGGAGAAGTAGACAAGATATTCTGAGACAAAACCGTTAAAGGGAGGTAATCCGCTTATGGCAATTGACCCTATCAGGAAGGATAAGGCAGTATACGGCATAAATTTCATTACCCCTCCCATCTTCTCAATATTCCTGGTATGCAGCTGTTGAATTACAGATCCGGCACTGTAAAAGAGCAGAGATTTGAAAAGCGAGTGGTTAAGTGTGTGAAGAATGGCTCCCGTGTAACCGGCTACGGAAATAAGGCTATTGCCTATGGCATTCCCAAAAATACCCAACCCGATACCTATGCCAATAATGCCAATATTTTCGATACTGTGGTAGGCAAGCAGTTTTTTAATATCATGCTGGAAAATGGCCATCATCACACCGAAAAGGCCAGTTGCCGCCGAGTACACTATCACTATTATCCCGATGTAATACATGTCTGACTGAAGGTACATGCTGACACGCAGAATACCGTAAATACCTAATTTGATCATCACCCCGGACATTATTCCTGAGACATGCGAGGGTGCTGCAGGATGAGCCTCAGGAAGCCAGGTATGAAGCAGGATGAATCCCGCCTTGAGCCCGAAACCAATGAAGAAGAGCAGAAAAACAGGCCAGTTGGGAAAATCGCGAAAATAAACCGTAAGACTGTCGAAAGAGATGTTTCCTGACCCCTTTGAAGATATGATCAGGGCAAAAAGTATAAAGAGCATCCCGATGTGCATCTGAACCAGATAGTTAATCCCGGCCGCCATTGTGCCCTTAATGTCATAATCAAAAATGACAAGTACAAATGATGAAAGGGTCATTAACTCCCATGCGATCAGAAAACTAAAACCGTCCCTGAAAAGTAACACAGCCACCATCGATATCTGCAACCAGGCAAGAGCCAGATAATGAAGTCTGAGCCAGGCGGAGGGTTTACTCTGAACATGCGGTTTCAGGTAACCTGTCGAATATATAAAACCGGTGGCAGCTGTAAAATTAATTATGAGGATGAATACCGCACTCAGCCTGTCGCACGTGATAGCACCAGGAAGGCCGATATCAGGCATCACCCCGCTTACCAGAACTTCTATGGCCAGCCACGAAGTCACTGATATGGCGAAGAAAATAAAAATACCTGTCAGAATCAGTGAGACCCTCCTGTTGAATGCCAACTGAGTAATCGCTATAACAAACAGATAAACAAGCAAATAAGACATTCTGCTTTACTGAAATTCCAGCAGCGAAAGTATACAATTTTTAAATAAAACCCTAAATCTTATACTTCAAGCTGATTGGTACTTCCTTCAACGCTAAGAACTTTCGTTGTGCCGCCCTGGAGAAGGTTCGGATCCACAGGCTTGTTAGCGGTATACGACCCGCAGGTAAAATCCGGAACATCAATTGAAGAAGACCTGTTGGCGACTGACCACTCGCTCAGAGGTGTTATTGAGCTCCACAGGGCTGCATCATAAACATCCTGATCAAGCGGCAGTCCGTTGCGAAGGCAGTCTATCAGCCTCCAGTCCATAATGAAATCCATTCCTCCGTGGCCTCCCACAGCTTTGGCCATTTCGCCCACCCTTTTTACTATTTCCGGGGTATACTGTGCCTGAAAGGCTGAAAATTCTTCAGGTGTAGCCCAGGAATGCCCCAGGGCAATTCTCTCCGGATCAGGCCATTTACTTGCCATTCCCTTTGTACCGCTTATAAGATGTATGCGGGAATAAGGTCTGGGACTTGTCACATCATGCTGGATCATAATAGTTTTTCCCGCAGATGTTTTTACTGTTGTAGTGTTCATGTTGCCGCGGTATTTTTTACCGGTAAAAGGTTCGAAGAAGGGATCTTCCTTAGCAAGTACATCAAGTTCGGCAGCCATCTGGAAGTCATTGGATGAAATTGAAGTGAGATAATCCATTTTATCTCCCCGGTTTATATTCATGATCTGGCATACGGGACCCAATCCGTGTGTGGGATAAAGGTTTCCGTTGCGGAGGTTCTCTTTCAGTCGCCACATGTCCGCATAACCATTCTTGTCAAAATTCAGGAACCGCAGGTCGTGAATATACGCGCCTTCGGCATGTACCAACTCACCGAAGAGGCCCTGGCGTGCCATATTAAGGGTTAAAAGCTCAAAGAAATCATAGCAGCAGTTTTCCAGCTGCATGCAATGCTTCCTGGTGCGTTCCGATGTTTCTACAAGCTGCCAGCTCTCCTCGAGTGTCACAGCTGCCGGCACCTCAGTGGCGGCATGTTTTCCGCATTCCATTGCGTAAACGGCCATAGGAGTATGCCACGCCCACGGGGTGCAAATGTATACAAGGTCAATATCAGGATCTTCGCACAGTCCCTTCCAGGCTTCCTCGCTGCCGCCATATGATCTTGCCTGCGGAAGTCCGAATTTGGTGAGCATTGCCTGCATTTTATCAACCCTGTCACTGAATTTGTCGCACAGGGCAGCCACTTCTACTCCTTCGATATGAGTCATGCGCTCCACAGCACCCGGACCTCTCATACCGAGCCCGATAATCCCGACCCTCACCTTTTCAAGAGTAGGTGCGGCGAACCCGCTCATATTGAATTTCTGGGTGTGCTTTGCCGTCACAGCCTTCATTATTTCTGGCATGGCAACTTCGGCTTCCCTTCCGGAAGCACATGAAACAACGGCTCCTGCGGCCACGGCACCAGCACCTGCAACTGCGGCAGTGCGGAGAAAATCTCTGCGGTTTGTCTTCATAATTATCGGATTGCTAAAAGAATTGCATTATGGATGCAATATACAAACTTCCGGTTTACCTTCAAACAGCCGGAAAGTGAGTCTAAATATCTTTCTGTTTCCTTCCGGATTTCACTTTGAGGAAAATATCCTTTGTCATTGATCCTAAAAGATATCCCAACACCATTCCCCACGGCACCATCAGGTACCAGTTGGATTTAATGGCACAGGTACCTGAAACGCAGCCGACAAGTTTCCAGTAGAGAAACCCACCGATTGCTCCGATGAATGTTCCGGCAATCTCCGGAAAATATTTTTTCAGTGTAGTTTTAGCCATTTTTCTTATATGTTTCAGATATAACACGCCTGAAGAGATCTTGTTCTGTTATCTTTTCCCTTTCCCAGGTGACGTCCTGGGCCGCAGCCACTGCTTTATTTTTAAGCAAGGCCAGAAGCGAAGCGTCATTTTTCAGAAGCATCAGCTTTGCAGCTATTTCTGCCGGTGTTACTTCACTGAGTATTATCCCGCATCCGAAGTCAGCCACAAGGGCTGAGACTTCCGGAAGCGGTGATGTTATGACGGGTATGCCGGCAGAAATATAGTCAAAGAATTTGTTAGGCAGGCTGTAACGCTGGTTGAGGCAGGTGTCTTTATCAAGCGAAAGGCCGGCATCACAGCTTCGCGTATAGCTTATCATTTCCTCCCACGGCATTCTGGGAAGAAACTTCACTTTTTGTGAAACCCCTCTTACAATTGCCAGCCTTTTCACAGCTTCATATGCGTCTCCGGATCCTATTACAAGCAGTTTCACTCCTTCGGTCAGGGCCATGGCTTCTATCAGTTCCTCCGCTCCTCTTCCCGGGTTGATGCCGGAACCCTGGAAGACGGTGAGCAGATCTCCCTCCTTCGCCCCCGCTTCAGTGCGGCTTCGCGGAGAAATGTTTGCAGCTGATGGTGATACGTTGCGTACTACGACCGGATTTACACCGTATTCCCTTTCATAGAGCCCTGCAATGGATTTGTTTACAGTTATCATCCATCTGATGCGCGGAAGAAGAAATTCTTCAAGCCGTTTCCAGACATAATATCTTGACCTTCTTTCTGCAAGGCCGTGCTGTCCTGTAAAATACTCGTGCGAATCATATACGAGAGGCCTTCGGTACAGCTTTGAGACAAGGAATGAAGGAAGAAGTGTGTCAAGGTCATTAGCGACATAGAGATCCGCCTTCCTTCCAAGCAGGGAAATGAAGAGCCTCAGATTGAACACCGCATACATCAGGGGACCTTTTTCAAAGGGAATTTTAAGCCGTATCTCCCCTGACCGGCTGGTCCGCAGGTCACTGATACCATGAATTTTTCTTCCGATAACGGTAACATTAAAACCGTTTTCTCTCAGCAGTTCCGCCTGTTTAAGAACCCGCTGGTCAGTTGAGATGTCACTTATTACGGTTAGTACAGCCTTCTTCATCAGATTCCCGGTACTTTAACCCGGTTGAACTCTCCGGACAAGAGCCCTGAAAGATACTAAAGAATTGTTTTAACTTTGTGGGCCTTCACTTGTTACTAAATAAAAAATGGATCAGGCAGCTCCCTCAATAATCCATATTGTCAGTTTCAATGTACCCTATCCTCCGGATTACGGTGGGGTTATGGATGTTTTCTACAAGATCACATCTTTGAGAAAACAGGGAATCGGAGTGATACTTCACTGTTTCAGTTACGGCAGATCGATGTCAAAAACGCTTGAGCGCGAATGCCTCAGGGTACACTATTACCAGAGAAACCTGAACCTTTTTCTCCTTTTAAGAAGACAGCCCTTCATTGTACTGTCACGTGAAAACGAGAAACTTCTCGCTGCCCTGAAAGCCGACAACCATCCGATAATTTTTGAAGGTATCCATTCAACGGCCTGGCTGGGTCATCCTTCGCTCAATGGAAGAATGACGATGGTTCGTACACATAACATCGAGCATCTCTATTATAAAAATCTTGCCCAGTCAGAGAAAAATCCTTTCAGAAAGATTTTCTTCCAGACGGAATCGCGAAAGCTTGAACGGTATGAAACCCGTCTTTCTGAGGCATCACTGCTTTTACCCATTTCCCCCGGGGATACTGAATATTTCAGGACAAAATACGGTAAGGCACTCTTTATCGGTCCTTTCCACCAGTCTGATAAGTGTGTTTCATCATTGGGCAAAGGAAACTATATACTCCTGCACGGCGACCTTTCAACTCCTGAAAACAACGCCTCCGCCTTGTATATAGTACGAATGGTGGCTTCAAAGTGGCGTTACCGGACGGTTCTGGCAGGCAAGAGACCGTCAGCCGAGCTGATGCGGGCGGCATCTGACTTCAAAAATATCAGGATAATATCCAATCCCTCCCAGTCTAAGATGATTGAACTTATCCTCAACGCGCAGATATGCATTTTGCACGCATCGCAGCCCACCGGAATGAAACTGAAACTTATCAATGCAATATGTTTTGGAAGACACATTATCGCCTCAGAACCGGTTGTGTCCGGCACCGGGCTTGAAAGCCTTGTAAGTATTGCCTACAGAGGTGAGGATTGGATTGATCTTTCCTCCAGACTCATGGAGACCGGTTTCACTGATGATATCATCCGGAGGAGAGACGTTCTGCTTCGTAAAGTAGCAGATAATCAGGCCAATGCAATCAAGATCATTGAGTCCATCAATAACCACAATGTACACCCTTAATAAAGACCTTAAGACATTCAATACCTTCGGGATTTCCTGTCTGGCAGGGTCTTTCTTTCAGTTCAGCGAAGAAGAAGAGCTTGTATCATTTATAAGGACAGGAAAAACAGAACAATCTGATATTCTGATCCTTGGCGGCGGCAGTAATTTTCTTTTCACCCGTGATTTTCCGGGGTTGGTAATCCACCCGGCCATTTCGGGCATAAGAGTTGAACATCTGACAAATGGTTATGTAATTGCAAACGTCGGAGCAGGAGTCATCTGGGACGACTTTGTATCCTGGGCGGTAGAACGGGGGCTGGGCGGAGTCGAGAACCTGTCATACATTCCCGGCCTTGCAGGAGCATCTCCGGTTCAGAACATCGGTGCATACGGGGCCGAGGCTGAGGATACTGTCATAAGCGTCAGGTGTGTAATGCTTTCGAACGGAGAAACTACCGAACTTACATCAGGGGAATGCAACTTTTCCTACCGCAACAGCATATTCAAGAGTGACCTGAAAGGAAAGGCAGTGGTTACGGCAGTCCGTTTCAGGCTATCAAGAAATCCGGAGCTGAACCTTGCCTACCCAGAGGTAGCCAATGAATGTGGGCTCCTTGGCGGGGCAACACTTGACAATGTAAGAAAAGCGGTGATAAATATCCGTAGACGTAAACTTCCAGACCCTCTGGAAACAGGCAATGCCGGAAGTTTTTTCAAAAACCCGGTTGTCACTGCTGAAAAATTCAGCGAGTGCCTGAAGGAGAATCCGGAATTACCCGGTCATCGTCTGCCTGACGGCGAAGTTAAAATACCCGCAGGCTGGATGATAGAAAAATGCGGCTGGAAAGGCAAAACAGTCGGAGATGCCGGTGTGCACCGCCACCAGGCCCTTATCCTGGTAAATCACGGCAGGGCGAGGGGCAGTGATATAGCTGACCTTGCCCGGGAGATAAAAAAATCAGTACTTGAAAGGTTTGGCGTGGAACTTGAACCTGAAGTGGAAATAATCTGAACTATCTGTAAATTTTTCTTTTGTTCAGTTCACGCTGATATTCACTGGCATACCGGTTATGCTCTGCAAGAGTCCTCGAGAATTTATGATAACCCGAGAAATCTGATTTTGCTACAAAATAGACAAAATCATGCTTTTCGGCTTTCAGAACAGCATCAATCGCAGTTTTGGTCGGGCACCTGACCGGACCGGGCGGAAGCCCCCGGTGAATGTACGTATTGTACGGTGAATCGACCTTGAGATGCTGTTTTAAAACCCTGCGGATAGTGAAATTGTTAAGCGCAAATTTTACTGTAGGGTCTGACTGAAGCGGGATGCCCAGACGGAGCCGGTTAAGATAAACTCCTGCCATTCGTGGTTTCTCCTCATTCATTGTTGTCTCCTCATCTATGATTGATGCCAGGACGGACACTTCCGAAGAATTAAGTCCTGCAGCAGCCGCAGAAGCAAGACGGTCATTATTCCAGAACTTTTTGTACTCCTTTAACATTCTTTCATAGAATTCACCTGCAGCGGTTGTCCAGTAAAACTGGTAGGTATCCGGAATGAAGACGGAGATCACCGTCTGATAAGTGAACCCGTCATCAGAATAATTGGCATTGTCTGCGAAAAATGTCATAATTGCTGCAGAGTCTGCCTCAATCTGCCCTCCAATTTTTCCTGCAAGTTCATTCAGTGTCCTGATATTGTTGAACGTGACATTCACAGGAGACTGCCTTCCGGCTCTGAACATATTGATTATCTGATTATTGTTAACTCCTTTTTCAATCCTGTAAAATCCGGGTTTAACCGATCCTGAAAAACTCTTCAGCCTGGCAGCAGATACAAAGCTCTTCCTGTTCTTCAACGCACCTACAGAGAAAAGTGTATCCGTCAGGGCATTGACAGTTATTCCGTCGGATACTAAAATACGGTAGGGCGCCTCAGGTCCTGCATTTGGCTTAAAAGCGACGCTGCGGATCAGTGAAGCAGTGGTTACTAAACCGAGTACAATGATAACCAGCGATATAATGAGTTTCCTTTTCATTGTACCCGCAAAAATACAAATTTGATCTCACTCTTCTGCCTTTTCAAGTACAGGCTTCCCTTTACGAATCTTTACAACTCTGCATACCAGAGTGCTGCCTGCAGGTACTTCTGAAAGAGTCAAAGTGTGGCTGAAGCCGTTGTCATCGAAGCCGTCACAGATAAATCCTTCACCGGTCTCCAGCGGTGTGCAGGAAGCCACGGTGACCCGCATTCTATCTCCCGGTTTAAACCACGGATTTTCTGGCTCAACGGTTTTACGGCTGCCGCTGCTGTATCTCACGATCTTACCCCTGAAAGAGGCGCCCACCTTAAACCCGTAATGTGAATAGTACCTGACCCGCAGGAGGTGTATATCACCATAGATATCAACTGCAGCATAACAGGGTTCATCATCGGGGCCGGAAACTGTCTTTATAATCCTGAAATCGTAACTTTTGCCCTCATCAAGCCTTTCCAGATCATCTGCCTCCCTTCTCCGGGTGAAGTACAGTTTACCCTTGGAGATCCGTTCGACCACCAGGCTTAACTTTTCTCCTTCCTCCTGCAATCCGGCCATGAGCTCCACAGGTACATTTATGAGGTTGCCGAGCATGTCAGAAACGGTTGCACTACAGCACCTTATCCCGCTACTGTCAGTGTATTCTGATTTATACCTCACATCGAAACCGTAGCTCTCCCCTTCATTGTAAAAGGGGTTTGCAGGTTCAAGGAATACCTTGCCACTGCAGTTTATTTTATCGATTTTGCACTGTACAGGGCCCGGCGAAACAAGATTATAACCCCGGTAACACGAAAGCGGTAAAAGGTATTTTTTGCCGTCCGGCCCTCTAAGCATAAGGTTAACCTCCCCGCCCGGAAGTTCAACAGTCTTTACAGCGTTGAACGTATATGTTTTTCCCTCCTCTAGTTTCATATGCGGGCAGGGTCAGTACAGAGGGCCGAAGATGCGGGCGAGAGACTCTTTGTATCTTTCCTTCCTGTTTCTCTTTTCCCATTCTGATTTCACTACCTCCCTGCATCCCTTCAGATCTTCAAAAAAGAGAGTGTTGAGCTCCGACGCAAAATTCAGGTCATATATCAGTGCCGTGACTTCAAAGTCGAGGTCAAAACTCCTTATATCGACATTGGGTGAGCCTACGGAGGCGAAAACACTGTCTACAAGCAGGTACTTTGAATGAATGAATCCTTCGTTGAAAAGATAGACCCTTACACCTGCCTCCAGAAGTTCACTTATATATGACCTTGTGTTCCAGTTTGCAATGATGGAATCCGATGTTCTGGGAAAGATTATCCTGATGTCAATGCCGCTCAGGGCTGCCGTTTTAAGTGCGGTGAGAAGGCTTTCGTCGGGACTGAAATAGGGAGAAGTCAGGTAGATCGATCGCTTCGCTGTGGCGATGGCGGCGAAATAGACCTGCAATATGGTCGCCCAATCGGTATCCGGACCGCTGGAGGCAACCTGCACCAGGCACCTGTTGCCGGTTTTGCTGTATTTCAGGAGCGGTTCCATGTCAGGGACCGGCTTACCGCTGACAAAGTCCCAGTCTGCAAGAAAAATACCGTTAAGGGCTGCCACAGACTCTCCTTTCAGTTCCAGGTGCGTGTCTTTCCACGGACCTATATCGGGAAGCCCGTAAAGATACTTGTCTGCTATGTTGAGGCCGCCCACGAATCCCACATTGCCGTCAACCACGAGTATCTTCCTGTGATTCCGATAGTTTACCTTGCTTGAGAAGCTCGGGAAACGGACAGGCATAAACGGGAAAATGCTGACTCCTGAAGCCCGCATGTCGCGCAGGTAAGACTTTCCGATATTCCAGCTTCCGACATCATCATAGATAACCCTCACCCGGACTCCCTCAGCTGCCTTTTGTTTCAGCAGCTCCTTGAACTCCGTGCCCAAAGTATCGGGTTCGAGGCGGTAAAACTCGAGGTGAATATAGTTTTGTGCGCCGGCAATTGCCTCTCTCATTGCGGGAAATGTCTCCTTCCCGTTTTTCAGCAATTTCACAGTGTTGTCCACAGTCAGAACTGACCTGTTGTTGTTGAGGAGCAGTCGCATCAGGTGGGCCTTTGACTGTATATCATTACTCTCACCGGCGATTACCGTTGGGAGAGAGACCACCTGGCGTGCGACAAAATCAGAGAGAATTTCGCTGTCCGAAATGCTTTTGCGGCTGTAGATCTTTTGTTTGCGGTAATTCCTGCCAAAGAAGACATAAATCAGGATGCCGGCAACCGGTACAAGGATTATTACAAGGAGCCACGAGTGTGTCTTCAGGGGATTCCTGTTCTCGAAGACAATCATGAGGCTTATGGTAAAAACAGTAACCAGGTAAAGAATTGCCAATATCCACAGTATAATAGAAATGCTGTTACCTGACATTATTTCTGAATGTTTAAAATGCCTTCACCGGTAAAAATAAAAAAACTCTCCCGTTTATCAGCGGGAGAGTCCTGTTTTATTGTCTTACCTGTCTAAAAAATCAGGCCGACCTGCAGCAACAGGGCGCCTGTTCTGTCATCCAGCGTGAATGTCTCACCGGCAATTGTGATCTGGTCCCCGAACTGGTTAAGGTTGCCTTCATAACGTACGTCAACCGTCAACCTTTTAAAAAGATCAAGGCCAAGACCTGCCTGATAGCCAAAAGTAGCCCTCTTATAGGTTGCTCCCAGAATTACTTCTTTAGTGTCTGTAATGAGTATAGAGGCTGCCGGACCGGCATTAACCCTCAGAAATGCCACTTTCAGGCCAATCATGACCGGGATATTGAGTTTTGTAAACTTCTGATTGTAGATAACCGGGGCGCCGCCGCCCTCAACATCATCATATGATATTGAGTTTGTTGCAGTTGCAAGCAGAATCTCAGGCTGAACATATAACCCTGCAAACGATGCTCTCAGGAATGCCCCTCCCTGGAAGCCCCATTCTGCGTCTTTGGCATTCTGCAGAATTACCTCAAAATCAGTCCCCTGAAGGGTCTGGTTTGTGTAAGTGAAGTCAGTACTAGCTCCGGCTTTCAGCCCGAATTTTACCTGTGAGAACAGGGGTACAGTAAGCATAAGTGCAAACAGAATTACAAGGATCTTTTTCATTGTTGTGAAATTTAAGTTAAACCAGTCTATTGCTATATAGAACGTTTAAATTTCCCAAAGGTTGCATGGGAAGACTTTTATTGGTTCTTTTTAATTCTTCTTTTGCAGTTCGGCAAAAATCACTTTCTTCATTTTATCAAACTCTTCCCGTTCAAACAGTCGGGTCAGAAAAATTATTTTGCCGTTGCGGTCTATTATTATGTTACGCGTTACTCCGGCCTCTTTTTCGGCAAAAAGTGAAAAATATGCCGCTCCGGGATCAAGTGCCAGGGGATAGGTAACGGCTATATCTTTTTTAAATTTCAATACAGTTTCAAGCGGTTCGTCCCGGTCAATACCTATTACCACCAGCCCCTCCTTTTTACCGGGGAGCCATATCTCGTTTTCGATGAAGGGCATCTCTTTGCGGCAGACACTACACCAGCTGGCGGTGAACTGCAGCATCACAACCTTTCCCCTCAGATCCGAGAGTTTATATGTCTTTCCCCCTGCCTCGGCAATAGTGAAATCAGGAGCAGTGTCACCCACCCTGACAAGGTACTGGTTTTCATAGGTTTTTATCTCCTGCCCGCTGGCTGAAACTGAAATAATCACAGCCAGGCCAATCAATAAAGCTTTTATCCTCATAATTAACCGATTTTTTAACCGATCCAAAAATAACTATTTTAACTTAACCTTTAACCTTCACCAGCACCAAACTGCAGTCTGTATCCTCATCCGCCGGCTGCCGGAACTCCGGGCATTTTCTCAACTGGTCCTCTAATTCCTTTCCTCTCCCGGCCCTTCATCCGGCTCCAGGTATGAATTATTCTGCTTAAGCTCGAGGTAACCGTCACCGCCATCCCTGAACCCGAATTCAAAGCAGAAAATCCATTTGAGACCTTCAGCTGTCTCAACCAGATGGGTAAAAAAGGTAAAGTTGTAACCCAGGGCTATGAGAGCGTCACGGTGCAGCCTTCTGTGGCCGTCATCATAAAGATCCGACAGAATCTTGCGGTTTCGCCTCAGCAGACCGTGAACATTACGGACATAGTTGTTGGAATCACGGTTGAGCCGGTTATTGTAATTGTTTCGGCACTGGTCAGAGCAGAATTTTTTATCAGACCGTCCGAGAAGCTTTTCCCCGCAGTCAAGACACACACGTTCCACAGCGTAATGTTTTGATAAATATACAAAAAAACGTTTACAAACGGGTATAAACGACTTCCAAATGAATACAAGCGGTTAACAACCGGGTCGGGCGGACGGGCTGATGCAAATTTGTACTGTCAACTCACTTAATAACTAAAAACAAAAAAAAGATGAGCACATTAAGAAACAGGGTACAGCTGATCGGCCATCTCGGTCATGACCCGGAGATCAAAACACTTGAGAGCGGAAAGAAACTGGCACGGTTCACCCTTGCCACAAATGAAAACTTCAAGAATGCCGAAGGTCTGAAGACCGAGGAGACCACCTGGCACAACATCGTGGCATGGAACGGCTCGGCAGAGATTGCATCGAAGTATCTCGCAAAGGGAAAGGAAGTGTGTATTGACGGCCGTATCACATACCGTACATACACTGACAAGAACGGTGTGCAGAAAGGATCGACCGAGATTGTCGTGAATGAATTACTACTTCTGGGTTCCACGAAGGAAAAACCTGAAAAGAAAACTGCGAGGGAGAAACAGCCGGCTGTGGAATAACAGTCTCGTGATGAAGACTGCCACGGTTTACCCTTGACAGTCTCGTGATGAAGGCCGCCACGGAGGAACCGTGGCAGCCTCGTCATTTATTTTCCCATGTAATCATAGAGGTCGGCATTCGTCCGGTAATCATAAAGCAGATGCTCAGCAAAATAGTACCACATCAGCCGCTCGAAGTAAACTGCATAATTACCGAAAGAATGACGCTGCCCCGGCATTAACATCATGTCGAACCGCTTATTGGCCTTAATGAGAGCATCAGCCACCCTGATCGTATTGCCCGGATGGACATTGTTATCAATATCGCCGTGAACCAGGAGCAAATGCCCCTTCAGTTTCCCTGCAAGATCCTGATTCTTCTTTATTTCAGCTTTGAATGAGATTTTGACGGTATCACCTGTCTCCCCCTCCTTAAGCTTCACCTTTTTTTCCACCTCTTCCACACCGTCATGCGTCTCTCCCCACCACTGGTTATAGATATTGTTGTCATGATTCCCGGCCGACGATACCGCAACATCATAGAAGTCAGGATAGGAGAGCAATGCCGCCGTTGACATGAATCCGCCACCGGAGTGGCCGTATATGCCTACCCTGTTAATGTCGATGTTGGGACAGATATCTGCCAGCTGTTCAATACCGTACTTGTCGTCAGCCAGGGCATAGTCGCGCAGATCATCATACCCGAATGAATGGTAATAATGGCTTCTTTGCGGGCTTCCGCCGCGGTGTCCGAAATTTACAACAATGAAACCGAGCTGTGCCAGAGCCACATTGTACCTGCCTGAGGCGCTGAAAGTATAGGAAACGCTCTCTGTCTGAGGGCCGGGATAGACATAGGATATTACAGGATATTTACGGGTGGAATCGAAATCAAACGGTTTGTACATCACCCCGAACAGGTCTGTAACCCCGTCTTTAGCCTTGACCCTGAAGGTCTCGGGCTTCTTCCAGCCGGTACGGTACAGTTCCGTCAGATCGGGTCTTTCAAGCTCCATCATGATGTTGCCGTTGTTGTCCCTCAGAACAGATCTTGGCTCCAGATCCACCCTTGAAAAGTTGTCAACATAATACTTTGAACTCTTTGACATACTCATTGAGTGGCTCGCGTCATCCTTTGTTATCAGGCTCATTCCTCCCCTGTCGATTGAAGCTTTGTATGTAAGGCTGTAGTACGGATGAATCTCCTTTTCCCTGCCGAAAGCCTCAAAGTAGATCATCCGGTTCAGGGTATCAATTTGCTGTACATTTCCGGTCACAAAATAACCGTCACTTATCTGATTAAGCAGTTTACCGTTGCCGTCATAATGGTACAGCTGTCCCCAACCGGTACGCTCTGACCACCAGATGATATCATTGCCCTCATTGAGCACCGAAAGCTGTGCGTAATCGTTGTTGAAATAAGGCCATATCTCTTCGCTGAAAAGAACCTTAACCTCACCTGTAACCGCATTCACCATGCAAACATCGAGCTTCTTCAGCGGGCGGTCCTTGCGGACCACAATTAGCTTGTCAGCACTTTTCTGCGAACTCCAGCGAACCTCTATTGTCTGATCTTTCCATTTATCGAGATTGATATCCACCCTGCCGCGAGTCGCCACCTCAAAAACGGAGATGTGATCCTGGGGGACAAACTCCTCACCGGGCATCGAATACCGGTATGTTTCAAGTTTAGGCCTCGGCGAAGCAAGCACATCGATCACAAAAAGGTCCCTTACCTTACGGACATCAGATCTTTCCGCGAAAAGCTTTTCAGAGTTTTTGAACCATCGGACAACGGGGTACTGCTTCTTGTTCTTGGCCGTGTCACTGCCATTGCGGGCATAACTGAAATACTGCTCTCCGTCAGTTGTAAGCTGAACACCCACACTGTCCTTGTCATGCCTCTTCATAATATAAAGATTATGATTCAGTGCATAGGAGAACCAAACGCTGTCAGGAGAGAAAGCAGCCCATCTCGGCTCTTTCCGGTCCTTCTTGTGAATCGTATCCTTAATTGCCAAAGCCCTGGATACCATATCATAACTGAATTTTACCGAGTCAATCTGGAAGGTAAGCCTTGTGATGCTTTTCTTATCAAATTTAAGTTCCTTTATCGGAAGGTCCAGCTCATTATACGCTTTCTTCGTAACAAGATGAAGCTGGGTTGCCATATAACGGCTGTCAAAAAGAGGTTGTTTCGTTTTTTTTGCAGCATCGACATACCACCAGTTCCTGCCTGAGGGCGTTTTATAAGAAAACCAGAAGATGTCGTTTTCCTCGATCCAGACCGGCTGTACAGCTAGGTCACCGGTACGTGTCGTCAGGTTGGCAGTACTGAACTTCTCTGCAGCCTGAAAGTCAGCTTTCTGGGCAAGCGAAGCTGCCGCAAGCGCAATAAATAGTGTAATCAGATTCAGTTTTCTCATTTGAGGGTATTTTTCGCGGATAAAAATAACTCAAATTTAAACCGTTATGCTTCCTGAGGTGATGTTAAAGGGCAGATTTTCCCCGTACTTACCGGACCTTTCCTACCCGGTCCCTGCCAGCCACCAGAGCCTTCAGGTTCAGTTCTACTGTCTCAGAACCCTTTCGTTCAAACAGCTTCCTGACTGCATTTTCCAGGCTCTCAAAAGGAAGGAATATAAAGGACGAGGCGGCGCCAAGGATAACCATGTTTCCTGCCTTAACCGATCCGAGTTCCTTAGCCGTGGAATCGGCATCGAAAACGATACTGTTCCTTATCTTATTAATTTCTGCGATGACGGACTCCGGTTCAGGATAGCCCCCGATATTCACAAAAGGGACTGAGTTTGTGACAAGCCACCCGTTCGGTGACAGCCACGGCAGGTATCTCAGCGACTCCATGGGCTCGACAGAAATGATGAGATCCGCACACCCGAGAGGGATCAGATCTGAATGTATCTCCCTGTCTGACAGCCGTAAATGCGATTGCACATCTCCGCCTCTCTGGCTCATGCCGTGAACCTCAGACTGCTTGAGAAAAACTCCGCGTTCAACTGCAGCAAGGCCTATTGTTGCTGCTATTGAAAGTATGCCTTGCCCTCCGACTCCGGCCAGTATTATATCACATTTCATCTTATTCCGGTTTTTTATTTTTTTTCTGCCACTTCGGTTTTCTTATTCCTTGAGGCAGTCTGAATGCATTCTCTCTGTGCAAGGATCACTGAGACGCCTCTGTAAGCAAGTTCTACCTTCATTACTGAAACGTTCTCATCATGGTTCTTTCTGAGAGGAACAATAATTCTCAGATGATCATGATTCACTCCCAGTCCGAGACAGATGCTCTCGAGTCTCCCTGTTGCCTGTGACGACTGTCCTCCGGTCATTCCGGTGGTGGAGTTATCAGATATAATTACCGTAACCGGTGAGTTTTTGACAACTGCGTCCAACAGTCCCGTCATTCCTGAATGTGTGAAAGTGGAGTCTCCTATAACGGCAACAGCAGGAATAAGTCCTGCGTCAGAAGCGCCGATGGCCATCGTTACGGACGCCCCCATATCTACACACGAGTTTACCATGTTGTAGGGCGGCAGGGCTCCGAGGGTGTAACACCCTATATCTGAAAATACTCTTCCCGGGCCCGCCTCCTTCAATGCTTCGCTCAGAGCGGCATATACATCTGCATGTCCGCACCCCTTGCAAAATGAAGGCGGCCTCTGCTGTACAAGGTGCGGAACATCCCTGTTCTTCGGCACAGTCATTCCCAGAGCTTTGGCAACAATGGCGGGACTAAGTTCCCCGTCACGGGGAACGGTGCCGTCGAGGCGGCCAAGCACTTTTACATCCCTGTCAAGCATGCCCCTGAGCTGCTCTTCAATAAACGGGAATCCCTCTTCAAGAACCAGCACCCGGTCACAGCTGCTGACAAGTTTTTCCACCAGCCTTTTATCAACCGGATAAGCAGCAACGGACAGGACATTGTATTTCTTTGCTGTGTCACCTGTGTTTTCGAGAAGGTAGTTATAAGCGATGCCGCAGGTGATTATTCCTGTATCCTTATGTGAACCGCATGACAGCCTGTTGTATGCTGAAAGTTTGCTGTCGCTTCTGAGCGCCTCATATGTTCCGGTCAGAGCTCTGTACTGTTTTCGGGCAATTGCCGGCAGAAGCACGAACTGCCTTGGATTATCCGGGAGGGCAAGATTGTTCTGACTGATCTGTTCGCGTCTTTTCACTGACGACCTCGAATGCGCAAGACGGGTTGTAATGCGGTAAAGAACAGGCAGCCTGTATTTCTCGGATATTTCAAAAGCCTCAAAGACCATATCATAGGCTTCCTGCTGATCACGCGGTTCAAATACCGGCACAAGAGCAAACTTTCCGTAGAACCTCGAATCCTGTTCATTTTGTGATGAATGCATAGAGGGATCGTCAGCAGAAACAACTATGAGGCCACCGTTAACACCGGTAACCGCTGAATTGATGAATGCATCCGCAGCAACATTAAGTCCCACGTGCTTCATTGACACCATTGCCCTGCGGCCGGCATATGACATTCCAAGCGCTGCCTCTGTGGCTGTCTTTTCATTGCATGACCATTCACGGTGTACTGCCCCTTCAGATGCCTGCCCCGAAGCCTGTATGTATTCCATGATCTCAGTGGAGGGTGTGCCCGGGTAACCGTACATGCCGCTCATGCCGGCATCCAGCGCTGCCTGCGCAATTGCCTCATCACCAAGCAACAATAGTTTTTGCATATATAGGAGTTTTGTTTACCGTTATTAAGACCCCGGTAAAGATGATAAGAAATTGAAGATAAACAAAGCTGAAATGTCAGACAATCTTTTCCAGATCGTCAGGTATCAGAGGCCTGATGTTGATATGAACAAAATCGAATGCGAAATCCTCAATCTCATCACGGACGGAATTAAACACCCGCATTTTTTCTTCGTCTGTGCCTTCAGCCCTGGCCGGGTCAGGAAAAGAGTGATGCAGGCGCACTGTTTCTCCCGGAATATAAGGACACGCCTCCCTGGCATTGTCACAAACAGTAATAATATAATCGAAATCCGTTTCAGAAAGTTCATCAACTGTTTTTGACTTATGACCTGAAATATCTATTACTGCATCCATCATAGATCTGACGGCAAAAGGGTTCAGTCCGTGCGCTTCCACGCCCGCACTCCACACATTCGCTGCATCCCCGGCATAATATCTTATCCACGCCTCAGCCATTTGACTGCGGCAGGAGTTGCCTGTGCAAAGGACCAGAATATTATTTTTTTTCATTCCAACTCCGGCTTTCGTCTCTATATTAAAGTTAGGTTAAAATTACAAATCAAACACCATAATTGTTTACTTTACGTCGCATTTCAAATCATTTCTGTTGAAGAAGGTCATTTTAATAGGTGCTCTCATCGCATTTGCATGTCTCCGGGCTTCAGGTCAGGAAGAGCAGAATGTCAAATTCATCCAGATTGACGGTTTAACGATTGATGAGCACGGATCTCTGGTTCACGGTGTAAGCATCTGGTCAAGACAACTGCGCAGGGGAGCTGCCAGTGACAGCAGAGGAATATTCTCGATTATAAGCATCCCGGGCGACACTGTCTTCTTCAGTGCAATTGGCTTCAAATCAACACTGCTTACAATACCCTCAAATCTCGCAGGAACAAACTACATCACCGATGTTATAATGATTACTGACACAATCCTTATTGGTGAGGTTATGGTACTGCCTTGGAAAACCTACTCCGAGTTCAAACGAGCGGTACTTGAAAACAAGCCGGAGGACCCTATGATGAAGAACATGCAGTACAACCTGGCGCTGGTGGAGCAGCAGATATGGTCTGACATGCGTTCCACACCGGGACAGGGTTACAGATACAACATGCAGCAGATGTCAGATAACCTATATACGAAAGGCCAGGGACCTGTAAATAACCTTCTTAACCCAGTCTCCTGGACACGATTTATAAGGGAAGTGAAAAGTGGACTTCTCAGGAACGAAAAAAGCACTTCTACAAAGAGGTCGAAGACAAAAATCAGGAAGAAAAAACCAGGTGACTGATGGAGCTGACATCCAGAATACCGGTTCTGTTCTTTGTCGTTTTACTTGCTGCCCTTCCGGTTGAAAAACTCAATGCTCAATCCGTTAAAATAAGAGGTACCGTTACTGACAATTCCGGCATAGTCATACCCTTGGCAACCGTATATGCACCCGCAGTTAAGAAAGGTACCACCGCCGGGATGAACGGACAGTTCAGCCTGTATCTTCCAGGCGGACAGGAAAGGGTAATGATCCTGGTGTCCGGTATCGGATATATTACCGATACCCTCTTTGTGAGTCAGCGCTCCGGAGGAATTGAACTGAGCGTGAAACTAAAGAATGAGGTCGTCAGCATCGACGATGTAAATGTGATTGCTCCGCGTGTGAACAGGTCCGATTTCATTTCCGTTCCCGTGGCGGCCAGCGCTGTCATCCCTTCACTCTCAGGCGGTATCGAAGCTGTTGTGGTCACAATGCCGGGAGTATCATCATTCAGTGAACTTAGCTACCAGTATTCAGTGAGAGGAGGCAGTTATGACGAGAACCTAATCTATATAAATGACATAGAGATCTACAGACCTTACCTTGTCAGAACAGGCCAGCAGGAAGGACTCAGTCAGATAAACCCTGATCTGGTTGCTTCAGTCAGGTTTTCTCCCGGAGGCTTTAACGCGACATACGGCGACAGGATGTCATCCGTTCTTGACATTCGGTACCGAAGGCCTGAAGCTTCTGAAGCTTCAGTTTCGCTCAGCATGCTCACCTCATCCGTACATGCCGGAGCCGTGGCCAAAGACGGGAAATTCTATTTTCTTGCAGGAGCAAGGTACCGTTCAACTGCAATCCCGCTGCGGAGCCCCGATGCCACCGGTCAATACAGACCTCTCTTCACTGATATACAGATCGTTGCAGGTTACAGTCTTAGACCGTCATCAAAGCTTACCCTGACACTGTCAGCCAGTTCAAACAGGTATATGTTCGCCCCCGAGAGCCAGACAACAACTTTTGGCTCCGTCACCGCGGCCTATAAACTGTTTGCATATTTCGAAGGAGAAGAGCGTGATAAATATGAAAATCTTAACGGCGCTCTGACATACAATAAGAGACACAGTGCGAATCATAATTCAACTGTTGTCATTGCCGGGCACCTTGGAGCCGAAAGGGAGAATTTTGACATTCGGGGAGCCTACAGTCTCAGCGCACTTGATGAAACGACAGGTTCCGAAAACAATCCGGACACTCTTATGAATATCGGAGTTGGCAGCTGGCTTTCACATGCCCGCAACTCGCTTACCTCAGAAATTGCATCCGTCATATACAGGGGTTCGCTCAGCGCCGGCAATAACTTTACCGAATGGGGATTGACGGAGAGATTCCGTCTCTACAGGTCGGTTGTAAACGAATGGGAAAGAGTCGATTCTGCCGGATTCACTCTTTCAGATGATCCCTCGAAACTCGCCCTCACATCCTATGAATCTTCCAGGGCCAGTTTCAGAAGCTTTTCCTCCGGGGTGTTCATCAATAACCGGACCCGGGTCGACTTTGCCGGTTTCAAATGGGAGTTCACGGCAGGAGTCAGGGCCGTCCTCGATTCATACAACAGCGAGATAATAATTTCTCCCAGAGTTTCCGCAACAGCGGAGCTTTCCGGATCGCTTTCCGCCCATATTTCCTTGGGTGCTTACAATCAGCCCCCGGGAGGCCGTGAGCTGATGAGACAAGCTGAAGGCGTCACCTCGGCACTGAAGGCACAGAGGTCATATCATCTGGAGACAGGTGCTGTTTACACATTCCGGGCCTGGGACAGGCCGTTCAGTCTTACTGCGGACTTATACGGGAAAAAAATGGAACGCATAATCCCGTACCGTGTAGACAATGTCAGGATGATTTATTACGGGGGAAATATTGCCAGAGGTTACACAGCGGGCCTCGATCTGAGAGTTAACGGGGAGTTTGTCGAGGGTACAGAATCATGGTTCAGTCTCTCGGTCATGAAATCGGAAATACACATCCCTTCATCTTCCACACGCTGGTTCCCCTCACCTCTTGATCAGAGAGTTAATCTCGACATATTCTTTCAGGATTATCTGCCGGGGCACCCCGACTTAAGGGCGCACGTCAATATTGTCTTCGGAACCGGCATCCCTGCATCTCCTCCGGGGAGAGACCCCTGGGAGATAAATTTCAGAATGCCGCCTTACAGGCGTATCGATATCGGATTTTCAAAGGTCCTCATTGGCGAAGTAAAGGGGTTCAGAATCGGGAGAAAAGACCTGGGATTCCGGGAGATGATAGCTGGTCTTGAGGTATTCAACCTTGCAGATACCCGGAACACAATTTCCTACAACTGGATAAGGAGCGTGAGAAACAGCGAAGGTGTTTCCATAGAATATGCCGTACCGGTTTATCTTACCGGGAGAAGCCTGAATCTCAGACTCTCAGCCCGGTTCTGACCGGTCAGAGAAACCTGTTGATTGCAAGCATAACCAGTGGCAGGGTAATTAAACTCACCAGGGTTGAGACAAAGACGTTCGCTACAGCCAGCTGATCATCAGCGCCCAATTCTTTGGACATGATAACTACGCTTGCCATGCATGGCATTGATGCTTCGAGTATTATTACCGCCGTGACCAGGCTGTCAGGCAGGAATCCTGTCACTGATGCCAACAGGGCAAAAAGGGACACAAGCAGGGCAGGTACCAGAACCAGCCTGTTAAAACTGAGTATATAGATTATCTTTCTTCCGATGAGACCCTTAACATCCGAAAAATACATCATTGCACCAATATAAAGCATTGATAACCATGTATTAGCTGACCCTAGTGCAGAGAATGGAGTCATTATGACAGACGGAAGCTTCACAGAAAACAGGAAGAAAAAAAGGCCGATCAAGGTAGCTATCGTATTCGGATTGATGATCCTTGAAAGGCTTTTCTGCCATGATTTTCCATTTCCGTGACTGAGTACCACCACTCCCACCGTCCACATTATAATGTTCGATACTAGCTGGAACATACTTGCATAGAGTAGTCCTTCTTCCCCGTAAAGGGCCGTAATAAGCGGGAATCCGAGGAAAATAATGTTTCCGAACATCGAATGAGCCTTGAAAACAGCAGCTTCCCTGCCTTTCATCTTCACAACTCTGGTTGTCAGCCATCCCAACAGGAGCATAAAGAGAATTAATATTCCGGAGACTACGAGAACAATCCCGCTGTTGGCCAGAAGTCTTGGAGTAGCGTCAAGTCTCAGGAAATTTGTAAACAGCATCAGGGGAAGCGAGATGTTGAATATGACCTTGGAAAGCATATCCTTCGACTCGCGGGTTATCACCTTGAACCTGGCGGAGACGGCACCAATAAGTACCACTATTGCCAGGATGACAATCTGTGAAATAATGATTTCCGTCTCCATTTAAAGCTATTTTCGCAGGAATGAGGGAGTAAAAGTAATAATTTATAATTTCGTACCCTGATGAACAGGTTTGAAATCATTTTTACGGCCGTGATGGCAACGATCGTTGTGCATCTCCTTTTCGCGGTGGTTTTCATGTCCATAAAAGTCTCGGCGATGAAGCGGGAACTTGCTGCCGAGATAATCCTTGACATGGAGGAAGATATCCCTGAAGAGGATATTAAGAAGGCCATTGAGCTTTCAAAGGATGACTTCGCCGGTAATGTCTCGGCTGAGGAGATGGTCAACATCATCAAGAATCTTGCTGATAAGCCGATAGACATTGATCCGAAAGAGTACCAGGATATGATCAAGGAAGAGCTTATCAAAAGCGGAATGCTGAACGAGAAGAACTTCATCGATGATGAAAAGATGGCCGAGGAGGCCGGTAAAGAGGAGATACCTATTCCGAAGCAGGAGGTCAAACCCAAGGTAACTGTAAAAAAGGAGAGCGCGGCTGAGAAAGGCACCTTCAGAGGACCCACCCGGATTTTTTACGAGCTGGCGGGCAGACATCACGTCTTTCTTCCGATTCCCATTTACAAGTGCGAGGGTGCAGGACAAATTACACTCACAATTGAGGTTGACAGAAACGGAAATGTAATTAAAGCGGAACCTGCCAGCTCACTTTCGACCACCTCTGATGCCTGTCTGACTGAAACGGCTGTGAATCATGCTTTGAGGACAAAATTTAATTCAGACCTCAGTGCACCGTTAAAACAGGCAGGATTTCTGACATTTGTCTTTGTTTCCCAGCGTTGAATTTTCAGAAGAGTGTACCCTGCACAGGATAATTGTACGGTTTTACCAGCTCAGGCCGGTTGCGGTCTCCTTTAGAATTGGTAATCAGTGGACTGATTGTATGGGCAGTTAGCAATTCTGATGCTACCGGCTCCATCAGTGGAATGGCTGATGCTTTTGCAAGATCTTTCTTTAACCACAGTTTTTCAACTGATGCCGGGAGAATGACAGGCATCCTTTTCTTTGTGTTGTGAATCTCAGACATCAATTCATTTGCCCGTGTGGTTACTATTGAAAATGTACTGACGGTGACCCCTCCCTTAATCTTCCAGGAATCCCAGATACCGGCAAGAGAGAATATCTCCTCCTCCTGAAGTTGGATGTACCACGGTATCTTCCTGCCACCAATGTGCTGCCATTCAAAGAAGCCGCACACAGGTATCAGGCAGCGCCTGGAAACAAATGATTCCCTGAAGGCCGGCTTCAGGTCTATTGTCTCAGAGCGGGCATTGAAGGTCTTGAGCCTCATCTCCTCAGCCTCAGCCTCATCGGCAGCCCAGGAAGGTATCAGTCCCCATTGCATAAGACGGATCTCCGAAGTGTTGTCTGAACAAATCACTGGCAGGTAAGGAAAGCTGTGGGCATGGTAATAATAGCTCGGACGGTATTTATCAGGATCCAGAAGTCCTGCCCCGTAACGCTTCTCAAGCTCTTCCTTTACAATATTTACATTAACAGTAAAGCACACTTAGCTTAAACCTTAATCTTAACCATAAACCAAACCTTTGTCTTTGTCTTTATCTCAGCCTCAGCCCTGGCCTCACTTCCCTAGCGGGACCGGCAATGAATAACTGAACAGGTCCTTTTCGGGCCAGTTTCCAACTCTCTGAATGAATTTCGACATCATGTTATCTATGTCGGAGGATAACGCCGGTCCGTTCCATGCACTCGTGTTAAGAAGTACCACCCACGCAGTGCCGTCAGGCATTCTTTTCATCATGGCGGAAGAGCCCGGAAAAGAGCCTGTACGCCACCATACACCGTTTGGCAGTGCCGCTCTCCATCCTACCGGTGCGTAACCGTTGCGGATATCGGTCATGAATTCTATGCTGGCTGCGGAAATAATGTCTTTACAGTTGTCAAAGCCGTCAACAGCCAGCAGAAGGCGCATAAGGTCAGGTGCTGTGGCAATCCATGCACCTGCGGCGCCAAGGGTTTCAATGTCATTTCCGCCGTAACTTGACATCATCATCTCACCGGTACCGTATACAGAAGGTTTGGGTCTGGCATCGGATACCTCGTAGTATGAGACTTCATAGGGCAGCTTTTCATCCGGAAGGTTATGACCGAGAGACATGTCAAAAATACCCAGGGGATGCAGTATGTTTTCAACGCAATAATCTTCATAACTCATGCCGGTCACTTTTTCAATGACAAGGCCCAGTATGGCATAACCCAGGTTGGAATATGACTGACCAGCACCGGGAGTGAAATGCATGCTTTTGCCTAATGCGAATCTCACTATCGTTTTGGTATCAACCGGAAGCGGTACTCCCATTGACTGCGCTACCACCTGCGGCATGAACATCTGATCACCGTAGCGCTGCGTCCAGCCACCCTTATGACCAAGAAGATGGCCTACAGTAATATCGAAAGCCCTTTTATCCTTTGGATTTGAAAAAGCCGTATCAGTAAGGATGCCTCCGGGGCCAAAAACCTGGTCATTGACTGACAGTTTACCTTCTTCGTGCAGTTTCATGACGGCGATTGCAGTCACCAGTTTGGAGATGCTTGCGATCCTGAAGCGGTGATATGGTTCGACGGGAACTGAATCTGTAAGGGAGGCGTACCCAAAACCGCGTGCATATACCAGTCTGCCGTCACGTGCCACTGCAATTGACGCCCCTTTCAGGTCATAGGTCCTCATGAACCATTCCACGCCTTGCTCGGAAGTTACGAACAATTCACTGTCATTCAGGGAATTATTCACGCGTGTATTGGCCGGTACGAAAATATGGCTGACAAGCCGTGCCTTCTCGGTGCCAACAGGAGACACTGCTGCAATCAGAAGGATCACTGCAACAATAACAATACGTATTTCTTTGGTCGGTAAACCCATTAAGCCTCAGAATTTTATTTTACCCGCACAAAAATAAGATTTTAGAAATTCGCCGGCAAGTTAAATAATTCTAATTCTCAACTGCAGAAAAAAAATATCAACAATGCTGTAAGTGCCGAAAAGTCGGGTAAATTTGTAATATGAGCGGTGGCATTAAAAAAACTGTTATCTCCGTTTTCATCATTTCGATGGGATTTTCGCTGCATGCCCAGGAATGTTTGACTCAAGGAGATTCACTTACCATCGAGGCCATAGTAAACAGGATTAAAACATTACTGGCAGAGTATAATGAGAATCCGGTTGATCCTGACACATCCGATTATGAACACTATTATACAGATGCTGTTGACATTAACCTGCAGATTGCCTCATTAAAAGGTGACTGTAACGAGATCCTCAGACTGATGGCTAAAGGTGCTGATGTAAACAATTTCATCGGTAAGAATGCCAGGCCACTGCAATATGCAGTGGCTGAAGGGAAAAAACCTGCTGCAGAGATTCTCCTTCTGCTCGGCGCCTCTCCTGACCTGACTGACTATTACGGTAATACGCCGCTCATTGTTGCAGTCAGGGCCAATAACTTGGAAATTTCAGAGTTGCTCATCAGATACGGAGCCGGAATCACTGTCGGTGATAATAAAGGATCAACGCCGCTACACCATTCGGCGGCACTTGGATTTTTCTACCTGGCGGATATGCTTCTGTACTACGAATCACCCATGGAAGTATACGACGCAGAGGGAAACACCCCACTCATGATATCTGTGTGGGCCGGATACCATGATATCACGGATCTCCTGCTGAGTGCCGGGACAGATCCGAATGCAGCTGACAAAAAAGGCTTTACGCCCCTTATGATGGCAGCCCAGAACGGTGATACACTTATGCTCCGTCTGCTCCTCGACAACGGTGCCGATCTTTATGCCACCAACAGTGACGGTCTGAATGCATTAAGCACTGCCACACGTAACGGCAGAAAAGATGCAGTTGTATTTCTGCTTGAAAACGGTAGCATATGGGAGCTCAAGTCAGATGCTAAAATGAATCCTGTAAATATCGCAAGAATATACGGCCACGATGATCTTATTCCTCTGCTCATTGATAAGGGATTAGAAGCGGCAGGGGTGTTTGCCTTTGAGGAGCTTGTCTTGTATGCCGGTGGAATGGCCACTACACATCATGCTCTTATTTCCGGAAGCGTCTCTCTGAGGGAACCAAGAATGAAAGCAGGGATAACAGCAGGTGCTGACTTTAATCCGGTAAACGCAAAACTGCTTGTGAAACAGGGAGATAATCTTTTCTACCAGTACAGGGTAACGACTTCCGTAATTTATGCCGGAATCTTTAAGGAGTTTAGTTTGGCACAGACACTGTCTGACGCCAGGTGGAGTCTTGTCACATCTCTTACTGCAGGATGGCGAATATATTCCTTCTATGAAGGTACCAGGCAAAAACCCGGAGAAAACTTCTGTATCATCCCCTCGGCAAGGATAGAGTGGACAAAAAACCACATCGGAATGAAAGCCGGAGTAAGCTATATCAACATGCCTTTTTACAAAGTGCCGCCAATATGGGTTAGTCTCGGATGTTCATTTAACCTCTACAGGGAAATACCCCGCGCCGCTGGCAAAAAAGTAAGACTGTATTCCTATGATTAGACCCGTTTACTTTATATCATTACTTTTTCTTCTTTTCTTCTCCTGCGAAGACGGATTCGTGACAGACTGCAGGAAATGTACCGAAGGAGGAACCGGGGATGTGCAGCTTGAATTAATTCTCGGAGGATCTCCTGTATATGAACCGTTTTACAAAACAGTCACGATCTATGAAGGGGCGATCGAAGACAGTCTCATATTAAATAAATTCGGCACTGAGCTGGCTTATATGACTATTGATGCCATGCTTTACAAAAATTACACAGTGACCCTGAGTTTTGTAATCAGTGGAAAAAACTACACCATCGTCGATGCCGCTTGTCCGAAGGTCCGGTATGACGAATCATCCTGTGATCAGCCGTGCTATTACATTTATGACAACGTTGCCGATCTAAGGCTGCGCTATGGCAAATAGGTAAACCCGGTGTTTCAGATCCTGAGAGTGAGCAGTATATGGCGAAGTTCATTCGGGGTTATGTCCTCGTGAATCTTTCCTCCGTCAGCCACCGATATTTTACCCCTCTCTTCCGAGACAATTATGACAACTGCATCACTTTGTTCACTCAGGCCAATTGCTGCCCTGTGCCTCATTCCGAATTTCGCCGGAAGCCCTGTCTGGTCAGTCGAGGGCAACGGACAACGGGCAGCGAATATCTTGCCGTTCTGAATAATTACAGCCCCGTCATGCAGCGGTGACCCTTTATAAAAAATGGTTTTCAGCAATTCATCGGTGATCAGGGCATTGAGCAGTTCACCTCCCTCAGAATAAATGTCAAGGAGACTTGTCCTGCTGATTGCAATCAGGGCCCCGGTGTGGGTACGTGCCATAACCTCCGCAGCCCTGACAATCTCCTCAGCAGTCTGACTGACATCCTGATCCACCACCCCCGAAGGAAAGTATTTGTCAAAAGAGAAGCGGTTCCTGCTCATATACCTGTTTCCGATGGAAAGCAGAAAACGGCGTATCTCCTGCTGAAAGACTATGATGAGTGCGATAACCCCTACCCCGATAACCTGACCCAGAAGGGCGCTGATCAATTCCATATTCAGAGCCTTGACAACGAGCCAGAAAAGGTAAACGAAGAAAATCCCGATTGAAATGCTGAAGGCAGCAGTTCCCCTGATAAGTCGGTATAATTGGTAGAGTATGGTCGCTACCATTACTATATCTACAATATCGAGGACGGTGATTTTAAACATTGGATTATGTGAGGTCCGGACAAATTTAGCAATTAAGATCGAATGGGGGGAATTGCGGATAAATCTTTTCAAAGAGTGTCACTACCTGCCGGGCTTCTTTGACATCATGGACCCTGAGGAGGGATGCTCCTTTCAGCAGGGCAGTCATATTCAGAGCTGCTGTTCCCGTCAGAGCCTCTGCCGGAGATATATCAAGCGTCTTCCAGATCATTGACTTGCGCGATAATCCGACAAGAACCGGAAGAGTGGCAATCCTGAATTCATCAAGCCTCCTTAGCAGCTCAAAATTATCTTCCACGCTCTTTCCGAAGCCGAAGCCGGGATCGATAATTATGTCCTTCACACCTGCCTGGTGCAATCTTGCGATCCTTGTGCCGAACCACGAAAGAATGTCCGAAACAACATTTTCATAATGCGGTTTTATTTGCATTGTCTGAGGTGTGCCCTGCATATGCATCATTACATACGGCACGTTCAGTCTTTCAACCAGGGGAAACATCCCGTCATCCATTTCACCTCCCGAGATATCATTGATTATGTCTGCCCCTGCGCTTCCTACCGCTGCTTCAGCAACACCTGCCCGCCATGTGTCAACTGATATTACCGCGTCCGAAAAATGACTCCTTATGACTTCCACAGCATTACAGACCCGCTTTTTCTCCTCTTCCTCAGGCACTTCCAGGGCTCCCGGACGAGTTGAACACCCGCCTACATCCAGAATGTCAGCACCGTCGGCAAGCATATTCCCTGCGGCTTTTATGACATCGCTTATGCTTCCGTACCTGCTGCCCTCATAGAATGAATCATCCGTAACGTTTATGATCCCCATGACCCTGGGATGATCAAGATCAATCAACCGACCCCTGATATTTATGAACATGATTCCGTAATTTCAGCCATAAAGATAATTATTGAAATGATAACAGGCTGTGGCAGCGATTGGGGACACGCCCAAAAAGGCCTATATTTGCCTTGTAAGTAAAATGATCCAACAGATAAGACATATGAAAGATATTGACTGGGCCAGGGAATTCAGCGTGGCCATAACCGTAACAGACAGCAACGGTAAAATAATCTATATGAATGAAAAATCAGGTGCGACATTCGGAAAATACGGAGGTATGGATCTTTTGGGCAGTAACCTGCGTGACTGCCACAAGCCGGAATCCTGGGAAAAGATTACCTCACTTCTGGAGACAAACAAATCCAACTGCTATACAATCGAGAATGATGGTGTTAAAAAACTGATCTGTCAGGCTCCGTGGTATGACCGGGGAAAACCGTCAGGGCTGGTGGAACTATCTGTCGAGATCCCTTTTGTGATGGAACATTTCATCAGGAAATAGTCTGACCGGATCATTGCCCCGCCTGAAAGAGTGTTCATAAAATCAGGCAGATGCAGGGAGGCCGGCTTTGCATAAATTTTTATCTTTAAAACCTGACCGTTACTGAGCCTGCTCAGGCTGGCAGGCATAAATTTCAGGAATGAAACTAATAGTTATTGAAGGATTGGACGGTGCCGGTAAATCAACCCAGATCGGTATGCTCAGGGATTGGTTTGCAGATAAGAGACTTCAGTGCAGGTATCTCCATTTTCCAAGGACCGGGACACCGTATTTCGGGGAGCTAATTGCACGCTTCCTCAGAGGTGAATACGGAGACCTTGATCACGTTGATCCATATCTTGTTGCAATGCTTTACGCCGGCGACCGCAAAGATGCCTCTCCCATGATCGAAGCATGGCTGTCAGAAAAATACTATGTCCTGCTCGACAGATACACCTATTCCAATATTGCTTACCAGTGCGCCAAAACCGGTTCTGCTGAAGAAGCGGAACGCCTCAGAAAATGGATTCTGGATCTTGAGTTTGAACATTTTTCCATTCCAAAACCGGATATCAATATTTTTCTCGATGTACCTTTCAGGTTTACAGAACAGAAACTGAACAATCAGCGGAGCGGTGACGACAGGACTTACCTGAACGGAAGCCGTGATATTCACGAAAGCAGCCTTGATTTTCAGAGAGCTGTCAGAAACACCTACCTGTCAGTTGCCCGGACTGATGAAAGCCTTCAGGTGATAAACTGCCAGGATGAAAACTCGTCCATGCATAAGCCTGATGCAATATTCAGGCTCATACTTTCCAGGTTAACAGAAAAAAAGATATTGTAGATGGAACGCCTGACCCGAATAATCAGAATAATAACCGGATTGGTTTTTGTCTTTTCCGGACTGGTAAAAGGCATTGATCCGCTGGGAACGGCATATAAGCTGAACGATTATTTTTCAGCCTTTAATTTCAGCTTTCTCGATGACCTTGCCCTACCCCTTTCCATTCTGCTCTGCTCGGTGGAATTTCTTGCCGGGCTGATGCTGGTTACAGGAGCTTTTACAAAGATTGCTTCGTGGGCTGTTGCACTTTTCATGGCCCTCTTTACCCCTCTAACCCTGGCGCTTGCCATTTTCAACCCAGTGTCCGACTGCGGTTGCTTCGGCGATGCCATTCATCTTACGAACTGGCAGACATTCTATAAAAACATCATTCTCACTCTGCTTGTCGTTTTTGTTTTCGTCCGGAGAGATGACAGAAATGCCACAATGAACCTGAAAAGATCAGCAGTTGCCTTAACTGCTTATACAGTGATCTTCCTCCTATTTGTATGGTATAATCTTGTCTGGCTTCCGGTGATCGACTTCAGGCCTTACCGGCCCGGAACCAATCTGCCAGCGGCAATGGCAAGGCCTGCCGACGCCCCGGCAGACAAATACGACATCCGGTTCCTCTACAGTAAGGATGGAGTGACGAAGGAGTTCACCATGCAGGACTATCCGGCAAACGATACTACCTGGAAATTTGTAGATCAGAAATCAGTTCTTGTTTCGGCGGGGTACAAACCGCCGGTGCATGATTTTTATCTCGTCACCGGTGACGGCGCAGATATGACAGAGGATATTCTGGGCAATCCCGGATTTACGCTTCTCATGATCGCCGGAAAACTTGAGAAATCGAATAAAAAGGCTATCGCTGACGGCCTTAACCTTGGATTTGAGATACAGAAACAGAGTATCGGTTTTTATGTTGTAACTGCCACTGCTGCTGAAGCTGCGAGTGCATATTCTGCGGGTTTCAACACACTCTTTGCAGACCATACTACTCTGAAGACTGTCATCCGTGCCAATCCCGGCTACCTGCTCCTGCAAAACGGAACCGTTATGGCAATGTGGTCACACAGGGATGTTCCGTCGTCTGATAAATTCAGGGGTGATCTTAACGCCCTTTCAGTTAAAACTCACACCCGGAGAAGCAGTTTACTGTTCGCGGTCTCTTCAGTTTTAATTATTTCACTTCTGTTTTTTATTACACAGCCTCTGAGGAAAAAAGAACTATAAACAAAAACAAAAAAATCATGAGAAAAAAGATCGTAGCCGGCAACTGGAAAATGAATATGGATATGAATGAGGGGGCGGCTCTTGCAACGGCGATAAACGACCATTTTACTGCTTCACCGCTAATAGGCAAAGAGGTTGTACTATGTACTCCGTTCATACATCTGGGGGTAGTTTCTGCCCTGGTAACCGCCAGGGGCGTCAGTGTGGGAGCCCAGAACTGCAATGATCACAAATCAGGAGCCTATACAGGAGAAATATCCGCAGCTATGATACGTAGCACCGGGGCATCAAATGTCATTATCGGACATTCGGAGCGGCGCTCCCTGTACGGTGAGGATGACAGCCTCCTGGCGGCCAAAACGAATGTGGCCCTTGAAAACGGATTGCGTGTCATATTCTGCTGCGGGGAGATACTTCCGGAGAGAGAACAGAATCTTCATTTTGATGTTGTAAAACGTCAGCTTGAGCAAGGCCTGTTCATTCTGCCGGAAGCTGAATTCAAAAAGTGCATAATAGCGTATGAACCAGTATGGGCTATCGGAACAGGCGTTACGGCCTCCCCGGCCCAGGCACAGGAGATGCACCGTTTTATAAGGGAACAGGTCGCCAAACGATACGGGACTAACGTTGCTGATGATACGACAATACTCTACGGGGGCAGTTGCAAGGCATCCAACGCCGCAGAGCTCTTCGCCAATCCTGACGTTGACGGCGGACTGATCGGCGGTGCATCACTTGTCAGTGAGGAATTATGTAACATTGTGAAAGCGTTGTAATTACTGATGAAAAAGATTATCATTGCATTACTGGCATTAATCGCCGTTTGCTCTCCCGTGGCGGGGCAGGGTTCAGGGCAGTTTACGGGTGATGCCTCCAAATTCACCGCAGAGCTGACTACTTTTATGGGAACTCTTGTCAGTAAGCCGCAAAAGGAAGAGGTTAATCTTTTCATCTCATTATTTGACAGCACCTGCTATTCAACCGTGGTCAAAGACAAAATCGTTAACGTAGCGAGTCAGCTCAGAGGAAGACGAATAAGCCAGGTACCCGGCTTCATCTACTTTTTTCGCACACTTTCTGATTTTGTCACCACCGGTCAGGACCAGGATGAGATAGACGCCTGGCTTTCGGGTCTTAGCGAGACTGCCTTCAGTCGTCGCTTTGCCAACGCCTCGATTGAAAAATTCATTGAGGTGACCGGTCTTTTGCTTGTTGACAATACAATTTATTCAGCAGGGTCTGTCAGATGGAAAACCAAGGAGGGAACAGTTGAATTTGCACGTGACACGGTTTTAAAGATCGATATTAAAGCTGTAACACTTACCTCCTTTCTTGGCAAGGACAGTACCGAAATCTTTGATTTTACCGGTACTTACTACCCTGACATTTTTCTCCTGCACTGTGAGACAGGAACAGTAACCTGGGAAAAAGCCGGCTATGACCCTTCAAAAGTCTTTGCCACTGTCTCCGATTTTGATATAAATGTAACTCGCAGTGAGTTCACATGCGACTCAGCCCTGCTTACCCACGAAACCTATTTCCGTGAACCGGTATGGGGGACCCTTACTGACAGGGCGGTGGAGATAGTTTCACCTGATAAGGCCACGATGCCCCGTTTTGAAACCCTTGAGACCCGGTTCTTCATCAAAGATATTTACGAGGGGGTGGATTATGAGGGAGGTCTGGCCCTCGAGGGTGCGGTAGTACGGGGGACGGGATCAGACTGGTCTCCGGCAGAGGTAAATCTGTACCGCAATGATACCCTGTACGTTAACCTTAGATCAAAAAACTTTCTTCTCTCGCAGAAATTAATCAACAGCTACGAGACATCCGCCACACTGTATCTGAAAAAAGACTCCATCTTTCATTCCAACCTGGGCTTCACATACAAGGCCGAAACGCGGGAGGTAAGTCTTTTCCGGACTACCAGCCCGCTTTCACGAAGCCCCTATTTCGACTCCTATCACAATCTCGATCTCTCCTTCGAACACCTGTCGTGGGACATGGACGAGTCCTCGGTAATCATGTCACGCACCAGGGGAGCTTCAATTGGTGCCGCAAAATTCGAATCCGTCTCATTTTACAACCAGGCGAACTTCTTCAGACTGATGCGGCTGGATGATGTTCATCCGCTTTACCGTTTCAGGGACTTTGCAAAATATTACGGGTCGGAGGTCTTCCCCGTCGAGGCATTTGCCCGCTGGACCCGAATGCCAATAGAGCAGGCAACAGCCATGTGCATAGAGCTGGCAAACAACGGGTTTCTGTTCTATGACCGTAATTACAATGAGGTAACAGTAAAGAAAAAGCTGGATGATTACATTGCCTCATTTGCAAAGAAAAAAGACTATGACGCCATAGCAATTATGAGCGAAGCCAGTGGCACGGAAGAAAACGCCATCCTTGACCTTAAAAACTTCCAGCTAAGCATGTGGGGAGTACAGGGGGTTTCGCTGAGCGACTCACAGCGCGTGGCCATAAAGCCCTACGGGGGGAAGCTCGTAGTGGGGCGGAACCGCTCAATTGTCTTTGACGGAGTTGTGCAGGCCGGGCTTTTCACCATCTACGGGAAGGAATTTTCTTTCAATTATGACACTTTCTATATCAGACTGGAGAAAATTGACTCAATACGAATTGCGGTCGAGACTGACAAAAGAGATGCATACGGACGACCAATTATAAAAAGTATTGACAACATGATTGAGCTTGGAACGGCTGAGCTCTTTATCGATGACCCGAAAAACAAATCCGGACTCCGGAGCCTGAAGCAATATCCCATAATTAATGCAGTCACATACTCCTATATCTTTTATGACAAGATCCCGGGGCTGGAAAACGTCTATCCCCAGAAGGATTTCTTCTTTAAGATTAATCCCTTCACGTACAATAATCTTGACCACTATTCAAATGAGGATATCGCCCTTGAGGGAGAGTTTGTGGCCGGCGGGATTACCGTGCCTATGAGACAGATACTGACGGTTCAGCCGGACAACTCACTCGGATTCTCAATGACCGTGGGCCCGCAGGGTCTTCCTGTTTACGAAGGAAAAGGTTTGCTTTTTGAACATCTGAGCATGAGCAATTCGGGACTTATCGGCAACGGAAGGGTAAATTACCTCTCTGCCACTGCGGTGGCTGACACCTTCCTTTTCTACCCTGATTCAATGACAACCAGGGCTCTCAGTTTTACAATGACTGCAGATGCGGCCCGCAGGTTTCCTGAACTGAATTCGACCGACGTTGACATTAAATGGCTTGCAGGCAGGGATGAATGGCATGCAGTAAACAGCAGTGGGAAAATGTTCAACATGTACGCCAACGGAACCACAATGGCTGGTGCCCTGACTCTTAAACCCTCCGGTATGGACGGCAAGGGTGAGGTGAACATGGCTGACGCACGCATTACATCACAAACATTCAGCTTCGGGAACAGCACAATTGACGCTGACACATCAGATTACTACCTCAAAGCCCTCAAGGGCAACGGATACGGCTTTGTGGCCACAAACGCCAACAGCCATGTCAGTTTTAAAGACCAGCGATCCTCGTTCAGCCTTAACACGGATTCGTCTCTCGTCGTATTCCCCGAAATCGAGTACATATCCAAAATGACAAATTTCGAGTACGACATGACCTCCAAGGTGCTCAACATGTCTCAGCGCGGAAGGGAATCAACAACCCTGATGCCGGCAGATCTTCTGATCAAGGTGCCACCGGGCAAGGTTGAAAAACCGACCTTCCTCTCGACTAACAATATGAAGGATACCGTCAAATTTCAGTCGGGCAGCGCCTCCTATTTCCTCAGGGATGAATTTGTGAAAGTGGAAGGTGTTAACTATATACCTGTCGCCGATGCGCTTATACAACCCGGAGAAGGTACGCTCTTCATTGACAAGGGAGCTAAAATAAGGCAAACTGACAGTGCAATCGTAGCTGTCAATAACAGACACCTGATCCACTCCGCCAGGATTAATATCGAAAGCAGTGCAAGTTACTTCGGTTCCGGAAAATATAATTATGTAGATGAGAGAGGTAATATCCAGATAATAGATTTTCCTGAGATAAGAGTTGACACAATGGCCACCAGGGCACAGGGATACATTCCCGAATCGCAGAACTTCTCACTCAGCCCGGCGTTTACCTTTTCGGGAGATGTTTCGATGAGATCAGCAAAAGACTACCTTAGGTTTACGGGAGCGGCAGGCATAGTTACCATTTGTGCCAACATCAAAAACCAGCCTGTAAAATTCAGTTCGCTGATTGATCCGAACAACATTCTCATACCGATTGATGACAAACCCCGGGATATAAACGACGACCTGGTATTCTCAGGTTCATTCGTTACCCTTGACTCCGCAGGAGTATACGGCACATTCCTCTCGGAGAGGAAATCATGGAGCGATAACCCACTGATAAATTCGTCCGGATATCTGTTCTACGACAGGGGTGCCGGCAAATACCGGATTGCATCACTGGAGAAGCTGTCTGACCTGAGCATGAACGGAAATATGGTAACCTTTGACAGAAACTTCTGTGTCCTTGGAAGCGAAGGGAAATTGACTTTCGGAACTAACTTTGACCTTTTTGAAATGGAAAGTGCCGGAAATGTGATCCATGACACTGACTCATCCCTTGTCACAGTAAAGGCTATTCTCGGCTTCTCATTCTTCTTCAGTCCTGAAGCACTTACAATGGCAGCTGACGACTTCCGTTCCGTTCCAACGCTCAAACCGGTAAACCTGGCAACTGAATTTAACAGCAAAGCCATGCGGGATCTCATCGGAGTTGATGCCGCCAGAGCTCTCGGAGAGGAACTGCAGCTGTTTGGTGTAGTTCGAAACCTGCCAAAAGGATATGACTACCAGTTGCTTCTCAATGACGTGACACTGGAATGGAATCCGAATTCACTCTCATTTATTTCGAAGGGGAAAATCGGAATCGGGTTCATAGGAAGTCAGCCGCTGAATATATATGTCGACGGTTATGTCGAGCTTCAGCGAAAACGGTCAGGGGACCTGCTTGACATCTACCTGAAAGCAAATGACGGAACCTGGTACTGGTTCTCCTATTTCAGGGGGGTGATGATGAGCTATTCTTCAAATTCAGCATACAATGACCTGTTAAATACACTGAAGGAGAAGGTGAGAAAACATCCCAGGTCAACAGAAAAAGTGCCGTACAAATACATGATCGGGTTGCAGGCCAGACTTGCAAGATTCCTGTACAGGATGGAGAATGGCGGTATTTCTGATGAGGATGAATACAACAGTTTTGATCAGTAGCTGCGGTTGCGGCCGCGGTCACCGAACTCGATGACCTCCATATCACCTATCCTGCCCCCGTCAACCGTAAAACGGAGCAGCGTCATTACCTTGTGTATACCGGTCTTGCCGGCAGATCCCGGGTTGATACAGAGCATTGAGTTGACCTTGTCATAGATCACTTTCACGATGTGTGAATGACCGCAGACAAATATATCAGGCTTATATTCCTGTACCAGTTCACGTGCACGAAAGTCATAACGACCGGGGTAACCTCCTATATGAATGAGCAGGACTTTCTTTCCATCAACGGTAAAACTCAGATGCTCACTGGCTGCGTTGCGGACCTCGAAACCGTCACAGTTGCCCCAGACGGCGCGCAGAGGTTTAAAAGCTTCGAGCTTCGTAATAACATCAATATTTCCGGCATCACCCGCATGCCAGATTTCGTCGACATCGGCAAAGTGCTCATATACAGCAGTATCTAACCAACCGTGGGTATCTGAAAGTACTCCGATTTTCATTCTTTAAAAAGATTTAAACATGCAGTGCTAAATTCAATAAATTTGCGGAAAGAAAGGTCATCATGCAAATATTTTATACTACAGGAGTAGCGGGTAACGTTGCAGCATTCAGCAGGGATGAGTCGGGCCACTGCATAAGAGTGCTGAGGATGAGAAAGGGCGACGCGATTAACTTCACTGACGGAAAAGGAAATTTGTATGAGGGAGTGATCACCGGCGAGAGCCCGGTCATGATGGAAGCTTCAGTAACCAAAGTCTTTATGGAGTACGGCAGGAGAAGTTACAGGCTTCACGCTGCCATATCTCCGTTGAAGAATAATGACAGGTTCGAATGGTTCATTGAGAAAGCAGTTGAAATGGGGATTGACGAGATCACCCCAATCATATGTTCCCGCACTGAAAAACAGAGGATAAAGCGTGACCGTCTTGAGAGCATCATAATGTCTGCCATGAAACAGTCTGTCAAGGCCTACCTGCCAGTGCTTAAAGAACCCATACCCATTACAGATTTTTTAGCCGGAGAATTTTCGGGAGTAAGGTTAATAGCCCACTGCAACGGGATTCCGGAAAGAATACCTATTTCTGAAGTCGTCAGACGTAATGAGGATACCGTGATCATGATCGGTCCCGAAGGCGATTTCACCGTTGATGAGGTAATGATGGCCACGGAAGCCGGATTTATACCGGTTCACCTTGGAGAGAGCCGGCTGAGAACAGAAACAGCAGGCGTCACCGCCTGCTGCTCGGTCTACTTAGCCAATATCTGAGGTCAAACCCTTGCGGATGAGAAATCGAAAGCCTCCCGTATTCGTTTGACAGGCAGGTTATAGAACTCTGTATACCTGGATCTTTCACAGATCACCGCAGTATTTCTCGTACCCTGAATATTGAAAAACTGGCTCAACTGGCTGTGTTGAATGATCACTCCCTTTACGAGATATTTTTTTCCGCCGCACTTCGGACAGACATACTTCAGTACCGGAAATTCACTTTTCATCTTTACTGTCGCTTTTATTATCCTTTTTTGTCCTGCTTCGCCCGGCTTTGCGCAGCGCCTGGTCGAGTATCCACTCTATCTGACCGTTGGTGCTGCGGAACTCGTCAGAGGCCCAATGCTCGATGGCACTCAGCTTATCCGGATCGATGCGTATGACAAATGACTTCTTCTGCATGATTACTGATGCAGGGTGCCGGTGTTGATGATGGGATTGGGATCCTTATCACCGCACAGCACCACCATGAGATTACTTACCATTGCGGCCTTCTTCTCTTCGTCAAGGTCAATGATCCCTTTTGCCGAGAGTTGTTCCAGGGCCATTTCAACCATTGATACAGCGCCTTCTACAATCTTGAATCGGGCGGCCACAACAGCCGTTGCCTGCTGACGGCGAAGCATGGCGCCTGCAATTTCCTCAGAGTAGGCTATGTAGTTGATCCTTGCCTCAATGACATTGATACCGGCAATCACCAGCCTCTCACGGATCTCCTTCTCAAGCTCGTCGTTGACCTCTTCACCCCCGCCCCGGAGAGTAATCTCCGCTTCGTGACCCTCCCAGTTGTCGTAGGGATACAGGCCTGCCAGCTTCCGTAAGGCTGCGTCACTCTGGACAAGCACGAAATGCTCGTAGTTGTCTACATCAAAAGCTGCCTTGAACGTATTTTCAACCTTCCAGACGAGCACAAAACCGATCTTAATCGGATTACCGTTTTTGTCGTTAACCTTGATCGGCTCGCTGTCAAAGTTGCGTGCCCGTAGAGAAATCTTCTTCCTGACATAAAAAGGTACCGTCCAGAAAAAGCCGTTGTTCTTTACAGTACCCCTGTAGGCTCCGAAAAGGACCATAACGCACGATTCATTCGGATCGACCACAAGGAGACCCGGAAGAATCAGTAAAGTCAATACAATCAGAACTGCTCCGAGCCAGAAGACTTCATTGATAAATGAAAAGACCATGGCTGTGATCACAGCCAACCCCAGGATCAGGAAAAAATATCCTGAAAAGGGTTTGAAATTTTTTTCCGCTTTCATATTGTTTGATATTATTTTGATATCACAAAGATATTATATTGAAATATAAAAGTCAAGTAAATCAGGAAAAAAATTTACTTTTGGGTCATGCATGACAGACATACTGACAGGGAAAAGTACTTCAGGGAACAGGCTCAGACCACCCGAAAGCATGTTATTCCACTTATAGAAACCGTAAAAAAAGTTGATGAGAATCTTTCCGTGCTTGAAATAGGCTGCGGTGAAGGGGGCAACCTTCTGCCCTTCCTGGATGCAGGCTGCCGTCGTATCACGGGAATTGACCTTTCGGCAGGGAAAATTGAAAACGCGCGCAAGCTTTATTCCTCTGTCAGCGACGGGGGTAAAATTGAATTTATTGCTGCTGATATTTATGATTCAGGATCTGCCGGGAGATATGACCTTGTGATGATGCGTGACGTGCTTGAACACATTCACGGTCAGGAAAAATTCATCGGGTTTGTCAGGACCTTCCTGGAGCCGGACGGAATACTCTTCATAGCATTTCCTCCATGGAACAATCCTTTTGGCGGCCATCAGCAGATGTGCACAAGCCGTGTACTTTCAAAGATGCCCTGGATTCACCTTTTGCCAGAAGGAGTATACAGCCGGCTTTTGAGGATGTCAGGTGAGAGCGAAGCAAAGACCGAAGCGCTCCTTGAGATAAAGGAGACAGGCATTAACCTGGGCAGATTCGAAAGGGCTATAAAAAAAGAGGGATTTCTCGTCCTGAAAAAATCCCTCTGGTTTATCAACCCCAATTTTGAAGTCAAGTTCGGCCTTCGTCCGCGTCACCTGCCCCGTTTTCTCGCTGTGATTCCCGGTTTAAGAAATTTTCTCGCAACCACCGGGTATTATATTATTTCAGTGCAGCATCAAGGGCATTAATGATCGGCTGTGCCGAAAGCTTCTCTCCCACTGCCCTGTTCATCCAGTGCTGAGGTGTCAGGCGTCCCTGGCTGTAAATCCGGTCAATCTCACCGGAAAAATTCTTGCCCTTCAGGTACTCATCGATCTGGAACTGTATAATCTGACCGTAGGCATAGTTGGGAAGGTAAAGAGGAACCTCGATCATATGCGAATAGATTGCAAGCAACGGCGAGTCATTTACTCCAAGTACAGGGGCAAAGTATTTGTTCCACACCTCCCTGGCGCTGACAATAGTCTGTTCCTTTAACTGAGCCGGGGTTGCATCAGGATTTTCATAGAGCCATTTCCAGTTCTTCATCTCAACCATTCCCACACCCATTATCTCCATCAGTGACCACGCTGCATCCAGGGTCTGCAGTCTTTCCTTTTCAGGATTTTCCTGCTGCATTCCAAGGAGCATGAGGTCACGGTCCTGAAAGAGAAATGCCGTCGCCTCTGTGAACCCGGTATTGGGGACTCCGGCCAGCATGTAATAGTCCACATCGTAAAGTGAGATTGTCTGTTCAACATTGTGACCGAACTCGTGTACGGCAATGTTATATCCCTTGTAATCCATTCCTTTGTCAGAAATCCGCGTTCTGAGATGTGACACCGCGCCTTTCATACCGGCTCCCCAGGCATGGCCTGAACCGCGGGCAGGGTCAACGACTATCTTTTCAGAAATATATTTTGCTCTATCCGGTGACCAGCCAAGCTTTTTAAGCATGTCAGGCATCCCTGCGTTGAATGCAGCCGGATCAGGATATAGAGCCGTTGTTTTGGAAGTAAGAAGGGACTCGGGAATGGTGCTTCGCGATTTGAAGCCGTCATACCAAATATCATACGGTCTCAGATCGCGCCCCAGCCTCTCCCTGATCAGTACGGCAAGCACTGGAAGCTGCGGTGAACTGAGGTAAGAGTCAAAAAGCTGCTCAACCTCCTCCTGTGCGATCTCCATCTCACCTGAGAATTTGCGCAGAATGGCAGTGTTCATTTCCGGATTGTATGCATCAAGTGCCTTCACAGCCTTAAAAATGTTCACCACATGTGCGTACCGCGAATCAGGCTCGGCAGCAGCTTCAACCTCCGCTCCGTCTTTTGTAACCTTATTTGAATACGGTGCCCAGTCATAATCAGGGCTGTTGACCACAACACCGGGAATTTCCTGGGTGATGATTCGCTCTATCACCCTGTAGATCATCTCCTGCTTTTCAGGTCCGCTTTCCTTATCGGCATAGTTCGCCTTAATCTCGTCGCGCAGGTTCCAGTGCGAAAGAAGGACCATATCATCGGCAAAAAGCTTGCGTCCGTCATCGGTCCTGAGGTGTCCCATATGTATATTATATTCTGCAATATACATCTCAGCGTTTCCTGTGGCCACAGTCACTGCCTGGTTCAGTTCTGCCGGAACACGTGATACGAACTGATCACCGAGGCGGGCCATTGCCCATTCTTCACGGCTCCATTTCATGCCAAGACTCTCTTTCTCTGCCAATGTGAAATATGGGAAATTCAAGGCTATGACAAACGCGATTTTATTGGCATAAAAGTCCGACTGCATATGCGATCCTACAGAGTAGTTGCCAAACATCCGGTCGATTTCATCAATCTCTCCTACTGACTCGTCAAGCACTTTCCTCAGGTCCAGGGTCACTTCGTTCATGTTGCCGCTCAGCGATTCAAAATAATTGCTGATTTTCAGGAATATAGTCCTGCGTTTCGCAGGATCGGATATGTAATTGCCTGCAATGAACGCCTGGAATTCTTCGGCGGTGCCGTCTTCAGGCCTCCAGAGTGAGGCGGCATGACTTACTCCCTTCTCCAGAAGCAGGAGGTCACTTGCAGGTTGTGCGGCACTCACACCGTCAATTGCTGTTTTTACTGCGGTTTCATCAATGAAGCCCGCAGCCGGGGCTGCCTCTTGTTTAACGGAAGGCGATGAACATGCAGTCATGGCGGCAATCATCAGGATTAATATCTTTTTCATTTGTAACTGGATTATTTTTTCCGGTTTACTGAACAAACTGCATGGCGTAGTATTTTGCCGTCAGTTTTTCACCGGTAGCTTTTTCAATCATTTCATTCCACTGATACCTGGCCCCGGGCATGAATACGTTGGTTTTGAAATATTCACCCACGGCTTTCATATCTCCGCCGGCATCCCCGGTAAGGACTTTTGTTGTAATGTGGTTGTTAAACTGTGATGCGAGCATTTCTCCAAGGAGGTAGTTATGATAATAGCAGGGATATAATGCAACGTGAATTTTTGTGGCCCAGTCCGGCATGTCGCGTCCCTCGGGTTTCTTCATCATCTGGTATTTTTCTACAGTATCCCACCAGAGCTGGTTGAGATCCTGGTCCGGATTCTCATACATCGATTTTTCAAAACGGTACATCACCTGTGCCCAGCGACTGAATACAAGCTGCTGGAGCCTCAGCGCCCTGAAGCTGTCATCCTTGATCTTAGTCATTTCAGCCTCGTCAATAATGCCCATCGATTTCATCCAGGCCGGGTCGGTGGCGAGCCTGCCGAAATAGTTAGCAATTGCCTCAGTGGTAAAAGTATGAGCCGCGTCCCTGAGGGTGAACTGGAGTGACCTGTCGTTGTAATAAGAATAGACACCGTGACCCAGTTCGTGAAGAATTGTGTTCATCCAGTAAGAATCAGGTCTTAAATTGTCAAGCGTGCGTACGTCGCCCGTGCGGTCAATATCGGTGCAGAAGGCGTGCTGATTCTTTCCGGGTTTCTCATACAAGTCGCTTTTTGCAAGGATTGTACCGACAGGCAGCCCGATACCTTCATAATAAGCTGTCACAAGCTTCACAGGGTCCTGATTCTCATAATATTTATCGAAGTCGACAGTGTAAATCTCCGGAGCTTCCTGAAAATACCTGTTCTGGTAATGCCAGGGTTTCAGATCTGAAGCAGGTATCCCGTAACGCTGAGAGAAATATGTGTCAATGTCTCCTTTTAAACTTACAAAATTGTCCCTGGTCAGGCTGTCAAGCTCATCGAATATCTTTGTGACTTCTTCAGGATCCTGTCCCGAGAGCTCGAGGCTCATCTGATGGTAGTTGCTGAAGCCGAGTTTCTGAGCGATTGTATTGCGGTGTTTCACCAGTTTAAGGACATCCACTGCCACAACCGGTCCTATCAGTTTGTGTCCCTCCCAGGCGGACTGCAGTTCAGTGCTGTTTTTAGAGTTCCGAAGCACATCCTCCACCTCGTTGTCACTGAGCAGTCTCCCGTCTACCGAAGCCCTGAAATTCGAATATTTTTTACTGATTTCAGTCTCCATCCGGACCTGTTCCGAAATAAGGCTTGTATCAATCTGACCCTGCAGATACATGTTATAGAGTAAATCAAGTTGCCGGGCAAGGAGCGGTTCCGTGACAAGACCCGAAGCCTTCAGTTCCTTCAGTTCGGCAAATGCCTCACCGTCTGCAAAAAAGCTGACATAAGCCACTGAGGCTTTCTCACTGCGCGCCCAGGCTTCATCGGTGCCGTTGACATTGGCTTCCCATGATGCTAGCGCAGATTCCTTGTACAGAGGTATGACTTTTGCCTCATAACCGGAGATAAACTCTTTCATCCTGTTTTCCATTTTTTCCTGCTTTGGGGTGCATGACCACAGTATGGTCACTGAAGCGACAAATAACAATGCTATCCTGTTCATCGTTTAGTATTTGGGTTCTGCAATATAAGAAAAAGAGGAGGATTGGCGAACGTCAAAAGTCAGATGCTGGATGTTAAAAGTCAGATTCCGAATGCCAAAAGTCAGATGCTGATTGCCAAAAGTCAGATTCCGAATGCCAAAAGTCAGATGCTGAATGTCAAAAGTCAGAAGACAAATGGCGAATGTCAAAAGCAAAAAGGAGAAAGAAGAAAGGAGAAGAGAAAAAAGGAGAAGAGAAAAAAATAAAACAGAAAGCTGCCACTCCCAATTCTTAATTCTTAATTCTGAATTCTTCCTATTGCACTTTGGCGTCGTGGCTGATCCTTTCAAACAGTCCGGCCAGCACTTCGTCCGATGGGTCGTCAGCAATGTCCTCCCTCAAAGGGAGTATTGCACCCAACTGAATATCAATGCTCCAGGCATCACTGAAAAGATCGGTGGAATAAGCCCTGAGATCGTTAAATGTAAGTAACGGAGTAAAAGTTTCTTTCATAGGCATTTTTTTGTTCTCACTAGAGAAAAACGCCTTTGAAAATCAAATATTGTCTCAGTTTACTGAGAGCGTGATGTTTTTTGCTGACATCGTTTTCCTCATGTTAATGAGTGCATATCTCATACGGCCAAGTGCCGTATTGATGCTCACCCCGGTCATATCGGCAATCTCCTTGAAACTCATACCGGCATAATGACGCATGATCACAACCTCCCTCTGGTCTACAGGCAACTCGCCGATAAGACTCCTGACATCACGCAGGACCTGGCGGCGAACCATCACATCCTCTACGTTGTCGTCAGCAAGTCTTTTGGAATTATAGAGATCCGACTCATAGTCGTCACTCAGCACCAGTCCCAGCTGTTTTTCACGACGGAAATGGTCAATGATGAGGTTATGTGCAATGCGCATTACCCATGACAGGAACCGCCCGTCATCCTGGTAACGGCCTGCACGGATTGATTGGACAACCTTCATAAAAGTATCCTGAAAGATGTCATCTGCCAGATCCCTGCTCCGGATGTAAAGACTGATATACGAATAAACTTTGCTCTTATGACGGAGTATCAGGAGCTCAATGCTCCTATTGTCACCGTTTATGTAACTGTTTATCAGTTCATAATCGGTTTTTGTGCTCTTCATAGCTCTCTCTTGTTGGTTAAGAGTAGAAATCTGCTATAGGCTTTCCTCCTTCATTTATTGTTCAGACTGTAAAGAAAAGAAAAATTCTTAAATCCAAAAATAGTAATTTTGGCTTTTTAATTTTAAGTTGAGCAAATGAAGGGGAATATTGAGATAAAAGGGGCGCGTGTCAATAATCTGAAAAACATCTCGCTAAACATTCCCCGGAATAAGCTTGTTGTCATTACCGGAGTTTCAGGTTCCGGGAAGTCATCACTTGCGTTTGACACATTGTATGCCGAAGGGCAGCGCAGATACGTCGAAAGCCTTTCCTCATACGCCAGGCAGTTCCTTGGCCGGATGAACAAACCGGAGGTCGATTTTATTAACGGCATTCCTCCAGCCATTGCCATTGAGCAGAGAGTGAATGCACGAAATCCGAGATCCACGGTAGGCACTTCAACCGAGATATATGATTATCTGAGGCTGCTCTGGTCAAGGGTAGGCCATACAATCTCACCGGTATCGGGGCGGGAAGTCAGGAAACACTCGGTTGACGATGTGGTAAACTATATCGCGGGCCTCACCGGCGGAACCAGGGTGGTCATCACTGCCCCGCTAACAGTCCCTGAAAATATTGACACCGGCGAGTACATTAAATTTCTTGTCAAGCAGGGTTACAACCGGATCAGTACTGAAAAAGGTCTCCTGAAGCTCGATGATCCAGGTTCTGCAGAGGTGATCAGAGGCGCACAGACAATTGATATTATTATCGACAGGCTTTCTTCCTCCGGTAGTCCCGAAGAGTTAAGCCGTACCGCTGACTCAGTACAGACAGCCTTCCTTACCGGCAAAGGGCACATTACTCTCACCGTCACAGACGAGGAAACGACTCAGACAGTCAGGTTTTCGGATAAATTCGAAGAAGACGGCATCACCTTTGAGGAACCCACTGAGCACCTCTTCAGCTTCAACTCCCCGCTTGGCGCGTGCCCAACTTGCGAGGGATACGGCAAGACCATCGGCATTGACGAGAGTCTTGTGATCCCCGATGAAAATATCTCTGTTTTTGATGACGCTGTTGCCTGCTGGAGAGGCGAGACGATGAAACAGTGGAAAGAGAGACTGGTTTTCAACGCAGACAAATTCAATTTTCCGATACACAAACCCTGGTTCAAGCTGACACCAGAACAGAAAGCCCTTGTATGGAGCGGTAACAAATACTTTTTCGGACTGAACCAGTTCTTCCAGTATCTCGAAGAGAAGAAATACAAGATCCAGTACCGTGTCATGCTAAGCCGCTACCGCGGCAAGCGTGCCTGTCCCGAATGCGGAGGCAGCAGGCTGCGCAAAGAGGCCGGATGGGTGAAAGTCGGAGGCGCATCGGTGCAGGAAATATCATCCATGCCGGTTGACGAGGCTCATGCTTTTTTCTCGGGACTGATACTCAACGGGGAGGAAAAGGAAATTGCCGGACGCCTGTTGAAGGAGATCCAGCAACGGCTCGGATATCTGCTTGAGGTGGGGCTCTCATATCTCACCCTCGACAGGCTTTCAAACACTCTTTCCGGAGGTGAGTCGCAACGCATAAACCTGGCGACATCGCTGGGCAGCAGCCTTGTCGGATCACTTTACATACTCGACGAACCCAGCATAGGACTTCATCCACGTGATACCGGGCTTCTGGTCAATGTTCTTAAGGAGCTGCGTGACCTCGGGAATACCGTCATCGTGGTTGAACATGAAGAGGAGATCATTAAAACAGCGGATGAAATAATAGACATGGGCCCCGGGGCAGGTACTCACGGAGGGGAAATAGTGTACCAGGGAGGCGTTGACTTTTCCTCGAAAAACAAATCGCTTACCGCCGCATATATGACCGGTGCCATGCGCATCGAAGAACCCGCCATGAGGCGTAAATGGAACAGTTATATAGAGGTCACCGGCGCAAGGGAAAACAATCTCAAGGAGATAAGTGTTAAATTTCCGCTGCATACCATCACTGCTGTCACTGGTGTCAGCGGATCAGGCAAGAGCACCCTGGTCCACGACATACTATACAGTACCATTTCAAACAGGCTGATGGGCACAAGCCTCAGGACCGGTCATTTTTCCGATATCCTCGGTGACACTGCCGCGATTACCTCTGTAGAGATGGTTGACCAGAACCCTATCGGAAGATCAACCAGGTCAAATCCCGTAACATATCTCAAGGCTTTTGACGATATACGAAAACTGTTTGCCGGGCAGCAGGCAGCGGTGCAGTACGGATTTAAACCTGCTCATTTCTCTTTCAATGTCGAGGGAGGACGCTGCGAAGAGTGCCAGGGAGAGGGTGTCATCAGGGTCGAGATGCAGTTCATGGCCGATGTGGAACTTACCTGCGAGACCTGCAAGGGTATGCGTTTCAAGCGTGACATCCTGGATGTCAAGTTTCAGGGAAAGAATATCTATGAAATCCTGGAAATGACAGTTGAAGAGGCAATTGAGTTCTTCGGCAAGTGTCACGACAGGACTTGTAAAAAGATTGCAGATAAGATTAAACCGCTTGCTGACGTGGGGCTCGGATATGTGAGGCTTGGACAGTCCTCATCAACCCTTTCCGGCGGCGAGAGCCAGAGGGTCAAGCTTGCCTATTATCTGGGGCAGGAAAACAGTGCTTCAAAGATTCTGTTCATCTTCGACGAGCCAACCACAGGTCTCCACTTTCATGACATCAATAAACTGATGAAGTCACTGAATGCACTTGTAGAACACGGTCATTCAGTGATACTTATAGAACACAACATAGAGGTCATCAAATGTGCCGACTGGGTTATTGACCTTGGTCCCGAAGGCGGTGACAAAGGAGGTTATGTTGTATTTGAAGGCACGCCGGAAAAGTTGAAAAAGTGTAAGGAATCATACACTTCAAGATATCTTAAATAAAGACCACAGGAACCTGACTGTTTTTTGCTGTCTGATCTGTACTTTAAGCCCTGTGCTTTACGCCTTGTACTTTAAGCCCTGTGCTACATGCTCATGCTACATGCTCATGCTACATGCTCATGCTCCATGCTCATGCTCCATACTCATGCTCCATGCTCATGCTACATGCTCATGCTCCATACTCATGCTCCATACCAGAACTACAGTCTACTCCCTACTCCCTGCTCCCTAAAAGGAACCCCATCGGCACATGAAGCCTGCTGCTCCACGACCTTTCGGAGTGGTCATGGCCTTCATATTTCAGTGTAACCCAGTTTTCAGGGGTATAGCCTGCTGAGACCATCAGCCTGTCAACTTTTTTATGGTAGGGTTCGTACCACTTATACTTTCTGGCGCTTTTGCAACCCTGTTGTCATTTCTTGTGAAAAAGCCTACTCCTGTCATTGGCAGATGGGTTGAAATACACCCTGCCCCGCCAAAGACGTCAGGATATTCGCAGATGGCGTAAAGCGAGATCAGTCCGCCCATGCTGGAACCCATTATATATGTATTACTCCTGTCAGTGAGGGTAGAGTAATGCGAGTCAATGTAGGGTTTTATTTCTTTAACCAGCATCCTTAGTTAGGCATCACCCAGCGGCTCGCATTTCATTGCCTTCATGACAAATTTTACATGTCGGCGCTCACTCATAAAGGTCAGGGCTGGACTTCATAACGTCTAGTTGAATCATACCCTTCAGGGAGCCAGACACTTATATCCCGGGGAGTGAGGATCCCGGAAGAGGTGATGACAAATCTGTCAATCCTGCCTGCAGAAGGCCTGCCCTGTCCGTTGGAAATAACTGTGACCAGTAAAGCCGTTGCAATAAGTACTATTCTGTTCATTTCGAAAAATATTTATTTACTACCGGATTAACGTTTCGCTGTAATCCGGGTTACAGATTCAGAAATTCCGTGGTGCCGGGATTACTTTTCGTCAGGTTAAAAGTATTTCTTTTTAAGCCATAGGGAAACATTAACCAGACCGATCATCACCGGCACTTCCACGAGTGGCCCGATGACAGCGGCAAACGCCTCCCCGGAATTAATGCCGAATACTGAAATGGCTACCGCGATAGCGAGTTCAAAGTTATTGCTGGCTGCAGTGAATGACAGTGTTGCCGTCTGTGAATAGGTAGCCCCCACCCTTTTGCTCATAAAGAAAGAGATGAGGAACATCACAATAAAATAAATAATAAGGGGAATAGCTATCCGAACCACGTCAAACGGAATCTTTATTATAAATTCTCCTTTTAGAGAGAACATTACAAAGATTGTAAAGAGAAGGGCAATCAGGGTCAGGGGGCTTATCTGCGGGATGAATCTGGAATGATACCATTCCTTGTTCTTTATCCTGATCAGGAAAAATCTTGTAAGAAATCCTGCTATGAACGGGATCCCGAGATAGATGAAAACGCTTTTTGCAATCTGGCCGATTGTGATTTGTTCAACGAGGTCATTGCCCGGAAGCCCGAACCATCCAGGCAGAACAGCAATGAAGAGGTAGGCATAGACGGAGAAAAACAGTACCTGGAAGACTGAATTAAATGCCACAAGACCGGCTGCGTACTGTGTGTCCCCTTTTGCCAGGTCGTTCCAGACAATCACCATGGCAATGCATCGTGCAAGACCTATGAGAATCAGTCCGTACATATAGTCAATATTAAACCTCAGGAAGAGTACAGCGAGAAAAAACATCAACACCGGTCCTATCACCCAGTTTTGCACCAGTGACAGTCCGAGAATTTTTGTGTTCCTGAATACATCTGGCAATTCCTCATATTTAACCTTTGCCAGAGGGGGATACATCATCACAATCAGGCCAATGGCAATGGGTATGTTTGTGGTACCGCTCGAGAGGGAGTTCCAGAAATCCGCAATGCCGGGGCTGCTCCAGCCAATCAGTACACCGGCAAACATCGCAAGGAATATCCACAGTGTGAGGTACCTGTCCAGTGTTTTAAGTCGTTTCTGAGATGGCATAGGTCTGTGATTTTAATTTTTATACCCTGAGACAGTTATGCTGAAGACACCCTTTTCCACGGTCTTATAATTTAGGATCTCATTGTTTTCGGTTATACCTGCGAGCAGGGTTTGCGCATCTGTTCCGGCAGGTCACCCCTGAGCACAACGTCGGAGACGCAGAAATGGCCGAAATTCATACTCTTCTAGTGAATTAACTGTTTATTGTCGTCTACCATGTACTCAGGCTGAACAGTTGCATGATCAATGTCGTACCGGTGCAATATCTCTTTTATCTGAACCAATATTTTTCCAAAGTCACTTATTTTGACATCATCCAGCACATCGATATGAGCTTCGAACATAAGATCGTGTTCGTTGAGCTGCCAGACATGCACATGATGAGCATTGTTAACTCCATGGATTTTCTCAATTTCCTCAACAATTTTGTGAATATCAATCTCTTCAGGTGTGAATTGCATTATGATGCGCAGTGATGATCTGAAGATTCCCCAGCTCATATAAAGAAGATAGACTGCTATTGCCATAGAGAAAACACTGTCAGTCCAGTACCACTTCAGGTATTTCATTGCCAGGCCTCCAAGCAATACAACAACGGAGGTAAGCATATCACCGACCAGATGAAGGTAAACCGATTTCATGTTCATGTTTGCATGAGAATCGTTCCGGATAAAAAGCACGCTGATACCGTTTGCCAGTATCCCTGCCAAGGCCAGCCAGATCACAAGGCCCGCGGAAATTGCCACCGGGCTTATCAGTCGCTGTACGGCTTCAAAGAGAATAATGACTGATATGATAATCAGGGTGGCCGAGTTGATAAATGCGGCAAGAATTTCCGACCGTCTGAATCCGAAGGTCTGTTTTTCGGTAGCTTCCCTTTTCGACAGCCTGTTGGCCAGGTAGCTTATTACCATCGATAATACATCACTGAAGTTATGGGCTGCATCACTGAGCAATGCCATACTTCCTGAGATAATCCCTCCTATTGCCTGTGCTATAGTAATGCCGGTGTTAAGCAGTATGGCAAACCCGAGGTTTTTACCGCTTACCTCACGGTGTTGGTGTCCGGTTTCACTCATGTGCTAAGTAATTGCCGTTTGAGAAAATAAAAGTAAAGTTACCTTTTTCATACACTTTACAGAAAAGGTTTTGATACAGTTGAAACCATTCCGGCCCTGAATTGTTCCGCAGGCACCGCAATTAAAATACTGAACCGTAAATAAGGCCTGAAATGGTTGCCATAATCATGACCAGGCTAACATAAATCAGAGTTTTCTGATTCCCGATCACACCCCTTATCACAAGCATATTTGGCAGTGAAAGGGAAGGACCTGCCAGGAGAAGGGCAAGCGCGGGACCTTTCCCCATTCCGGAAGCTATCAAACCCTGCAGTATTGGTACTTCGGTCAGTGTGGCAAAATACATGAATGCACCTACAAACGAAGCAAAGAAATTGGAAAAAAGGGAATTGCCGCCCACCAGCGCTGATATCCATTCATTCGGAATAATACCGGCAATGGTCTTTCCGTCATGGGTCGACCCCAGAAGGAACCCGGCCGTTACAACGCCTATAGCAAGAAGCGGGAGTATCTGTTTTGCGAAACCCCATGAAGACATAGTCCATTCCCTGTTCTCATCATCGGTTTTATCAAGAATCGTAATAACACTTAAAGAAATAATACCCACAAGCATTGGAACAAGCGGTCTGAGCTTAACGTTTTCAATGAATGCATTTGAAAGCAGAATTGAAACAGCCGTAACCACTGCAGCCCCCAATACCCATTGCCATTTGATCTTTAAAATTTTAACCAATGAGTAGCACAGCAGAAGGCTGAATGCTCCCGTGATAAGCCATTTGTATGCCCAGATATAGTACCAGGTGCTTGAATTATCTCCTTCTCCGGGCTTTCCCCAGTTGGCAAAGACAAGGATAATGACAAGAGTGAAGAAGTGAAATGAAGTCTGCCACATTGGGCGTTTCTCGGGCTGAAAGGCAATATTCATCTGCTCCTCCTTCTTCACCAGTTCTTCCTTACGGTAAATAAACGCCATTATCAGTCCGATAATCACACTGAAGGATATTGCACCAATCGTTCGGGCAACACCCATTTCAAATCCCAGGATACGCGCCGTCAGAATAATGGCAAGGATATTTATCGCAGGTCCCGAATAGAGAAAAGCTATTGCGGGTCCCAGTCCTGCCCCGCGCTTGTGAATACTTGAAAACAACGGCAGAATTGTACATGAACAGACTGCCAGCACAGTACCGGAGACCGCGGCAACCGTATATGCCAGCCACTTCTTTGCATTGGCTCCGAAATAGCGGAGTACTGATCCCTGGCTTACAAACACGGAAATTACGCCGGCTATAAAGAATGCAGGCAGCAGACATAAAATCACATGTTCACGTGCATACCATTTTACCAGGTCAAATGTTGCATCGATAGCTGTAGTAAACCGTGCACTTTCAACCGGCATAAAAAATGCAAAAACAAATACCACTGTGATCCATATCAGGATCTTCATTTCCTTCTTTAATTCCATTGTCTGCTTAAAATTTTCATTTCGTATTATCACGAAATATAATTGTAAAATTTTTAAAAGTATACAGTAATAATATAATAGATTCCAACCGCTATAAACAGAACGGCAACAATCCTCCTGAACCAGAGTTCAAATGCCCTGATACGACTGTAGATCATACCCACATTTCCAACGGCATAAGCAAGAAACCATGCAAAAATAATTACCGGGATCCCGGTTGCAATTGCAAAGACCACCGGCAGAATGAGTCCGTCAGCACTGGCAACCGTCATGGGAATGAGCATCACGAAATAAAGTACGGCGCTGTATGGACAGAAAGCCATGGCAAAGAGCATCCCGAGGAGAAGGGTATTCAGATAGCTTTTTCTTCCCTTCTCACCTATTTTATCAGTCAGGGAGCCAAGACCCGGCAGCTTCAGGTTAATAAAATCAAGCATGAATAACCCTATAATAATCAGCATTGGACCGAGGACCTTCTCACCCCATTTCTGGAACCATCCCGAAATATCCATCTGGCTGGCTCCGAAGAAGATTATCAGAGCAATGCCCACATAGGTTACAGCACGTCCCAGTGTATAAACCAGACCGTTAAGGAAAACCCTCCTGCGGTCGCCAAGGTCACGGCTGATAAACCCGATGGCTGAAATATTGGTTGCCAGGGGACAGGGACTGATGGCGGTCATCAGGCCCAGTACCATGGCAGCAAGAACCGAATACTGAGTATTCTCAAGTATTTTCAGAAGAAACTCCATTGAATCTATCTGACCGGATTCAAAAGAGGATCGATTGCTTTTTTGATTTCAGCCCTAAGTTTGTCCGGACTGGTTGTGGCATACATGAAACCCTTGTCTGTCAAATCAACACGAACATCTCCGCTGAGTACAAGAAGTGTCTGTCCGGTTACCTTGCATCTTTCAGCGACAGGTTTGCTTCCCTCAAGATCAAGGTTTACACTTGTAAAACTCACACTCCCTTTTTTCACCTGGTCAGGATAAAGGGCTTCTATGGCGTCTCTCGACACATTTTCAACGGCCTGGCAGGTCACACAGCGGCGCGTAAGGTGAAAGTAAAAAACCTCCACCTTGTCACCTGCATTTGCCGGCAAAACATCTTTGTTTTCAGGGCTGCGCACTGTTCTGAATGCAAAGAATGCAATGGCAACAACAACTGCAACGGAAACAAGAGCTACCTTTTTCATTTCGGCATATTTAATTTGTTAAATACTTTTTGAGTTCGTCAGCGGAGGGCACCCGTCCCTTCAAAACAACTTTTTCATCAATTACAAGTGCAGGAGTAGACATCACACCGTAGTTCATAATGGCCACAATGTCTTCGACCTTTGTAACCGTCGCCTCTATACCGTTTTGTTCCACAACCTCACGGGTAAGCTTTTCAAGGGCTTTGCATTTCGGGCAACCTGGGCCCAGAATTTTTATTTCCATTCTTTATCTATTAAAAAAGTTATTGAGCAAAAGCCGTGCCTCTTCCCAGTTCTCACGGTTTATACAATATTTGATATAGGGAGGGTTGATCTCCCCCTGTATCAGTCCGGCTTTCTTCAGTTCCTTAAGATGTTCCGAAAGAGTTGAGCGGGCAATGGGCAATTCCTCAGCCATGTCACCGCTGTAACAGCACCTGTCGAGATTGTTTGCCAGAAAATCCATGACGAACACCCTTACCGGATGAGAAAGGGCTTTGCCGTAGCGTGAAAGCTTCTCCTGGTCTGCAGTATAGGGTTTGATTTTAACTTTTCTCTCGCTCATTTCATTTCGTAAAATGACGAAACAAATGTAACTATATATTTAAAATAATAATTTATTAAGGACTTTTTTTTGAGACAATGAAAGAAATCTTTGAATCTTTCCCGGAACTCTATACCTTCACCTGAAGAAAAATATAAATACTTTGAAAATCAGGCACAGGATGAATCAAAAGTTCAGAATATTAACATCAGGTGACTCAATGGTGTTGCGGAGTATTACATTAATTCTATCTTTCTCTCTGCTTCTTTTGACAGGGGTTTCATGCAGGAGAACCAGTGACATCAGGGAGACCATCCTCAACGACAAAGACAGCTATTATTATATTGATTTTAATGAATATCCGGTTGGAAACCGTAATCTGCCCATTGGCATATTCGATTCCGGAACCGGGGGGCTGGCGGTATTAAATGATATATTAAGCTTTGAACTGGCGGTAGACTCAACCGGCAACGGACCAGGGTCCGGCAATGCCTCCGTAAACGGTAACTCAACCGGAGCAGGCGATGCACCCCAGGCTGGCACCAGTATGGCAAACCTGAGAAATGAATCCTACATTTTCCTGGGTGACCTGGCCAATATGCCCTACGGGAGCTATGCACTCGAGAATAATTCCGGCCTGCTGGTTGAGAACGTCCTAAAAGATGTCCAGTTCCTACTCGGCACCAGATATTACAGGTCGGCGGACTCACCTGAATTCATAACAGATAAAAGTCCTGTAAAGGCTATTGTGATAGCCTGCAATACTGCAACTGCATACGGGCTCGACACTATCAGAAAATTTCTTCAGCAGGCAGGACTGGATATCGGTGTGATAGGCGTCATTGATGCCGGTGCCCGGGGGGCATTCGCAAGTTTCCTGCCTGGAGAAGTGGGAAGCATAGCCGTTCTGGCTACAGACGGTACTGTTAAATCCGGTGCATATCCTCTCGCCATAAATGCAGTCAGGGACAAACTTGGATACGACGTTGATGTCAGGGTATTTCAGCAGGCAGGAATCGGAATTGCGGAGGCAGTTGATGAGAACGTGTACTTCATTGACAGGTCCGCCAAAGCGCCCCGCACAGAATATAAAGGACCTACCGAAACCGGAACAGGAGAAATGAAAATTGACCTGTCAAAACTTGATCGCTATCGGTTTAATATGTCTGACGGGGCCATGCTTTATGAGGGAGAAATCAGCGATCCGCATAACCTGCAAATAAACTCCGTAGAAAACTATATCTCCTTTCACCTTGTAACCCTGATGGAAAAAATCAGGAACGATGAAAACGCTGAACCACTTAACTCAGTCGTCCTTGCCTGTACCCATTACCCGTTCTTCGAGGAGACATTCAGGCAGACACTGGTCAGATTAAGAGATTACAGTGAAAACGGCGAGTACCTTTACAGGTCATACATTTCAGAAGACCTTATCATTGTGAACCCTGCTTTTATTGTAGCAGATCAGTTATACCGGATGCTTGAAGACAGAGACCTTCTTAACACAGTGGAACCCCAAGGCACTGAATTCTATTTGAGTGTTCCCAATGTATTGAATAAGCAGGTCGTGCTACGGGAGGATGGATCCTTTACCTACGAATACAAATACGGCCGCAAGCCCGGAGAGGCTCAGGAATACGTGAAATGCGTACCATTCAGCCGTTCCTCCGTTCCGCAGGATATTCTCAGCCGCCTGTCAGACCTGGTGCCTCATGTTTATAATCTGATTGTCAGGTTCAACCATGAAAGTTCAAAGACAGAATACCTGAAAGAAAAAGAACGAATAGTAAATGAATAGCAGAATTTCAACTAAATCAACATAACCGTTATGAAAAAGATTTTGATGTCCGTCCTGTTCCTGTGCCTTGCAGTGATTATTTACCCTCAGGATTTCTTCAGAGGAAATCCCGACAGCGGGAAGAGTCACATTATTCTGATGAATCCAACAGCCGGCAATCTTGAAGTTATCCAGTTCCTAATCGGAAAAAAGCTGCTTGACATTGATCCGGACGAGGTCAGTCTCGTTGGGGTATACCACGCATCCCAGGAATATGATTTCTCAAAATCAGCTGATTATATTGCCAAGAATAACCTGAACGGATATTTTCTTCACGAGGTCAGGGGAGATCTTGAAGAAGGAAATCTCTTCACGCCAAACCCGTGCTCCGAAGATTTCAGGAAGATTTTCGAGAATTCTGTGGGAGTCATTTTCTTTGGCGGCCAGGATATCCCGCCGTCTGTTTACGGTGAGGAAAACCTGTATTCTGAGACAACAGACCCGGGAAGACATTATTTTGAAGTCAGTTTCCTGTTTCACCTGATCGGCGGCAGCAGGAATCCTGCCGTTAAACCTCTCCTTGATGAAAATCCCTCATACCTTGTCACCGGTTTCTGTCTTGGATTGCAGTCGATGAACGTCGCCGCTGGCGGCACACTCTACCAGGATATTCCGGCCCAGATATATGACAAACAGACGGATGAAGAAAGGCTGAGTATCGGCAAGGAAAACCTACACCGCAACTACTGGCAGAACATCGTTAAGGATCCTATGCTTATGGGCACGAACCTGCACCGGATTCACTTCACTGACGATCCCTTTTTCGGAAAGACTGTCAGAATTTCTAAAAAGGAATTCCCGTTGGGTTACAGCTCACATCACCAGTCAATCAACAAGGTGGGTGAAAATTTCAGGGTCACCGCTCTGTCCCCTGACGGCAAGGTTATCGAAGGGCTGGCACATTCGGTATATCCCAATGTTTTTTCAGTACAGTTCCATCCTGAAGTACCATCACTGTATGAGGACCGGGGATTGCTGAAGTTCAATCCTGACGACAACCCTGTTACATTGCACCAGATGCTCGGCAAACATAGCCTCCGGTTCCATAAGAAATACTGGGGGCATATCTCAGAGGTAATTGAGATTAATTCTGATCGCTGAATGCAACCGTCAAACAGGCAGCCCTGCGGGATTTCTACAAAGCCTTGACCTCGTTTACAAGATTTTAAAGTGTGCTTTTGGCGTCGCCGAAGAGCATCTTGGTCCTGTCATTGAAGAAGAGCATGTTTTTTAGACCAACATATTGTAGAGTGAAGAGGATAAATTATAAATTGAGTGAATTATAAATACCAAAATAATCGCGCCTTCTTTCCTGTATCTGCCCAGATAATATGCTAAAGCGAAAATGATTCCCACAAAAAACGTAAAAATAACATAACTTAAACTATACGTGTGATTCAATGCAAATGCCAGAGAAGATACCATTACTGCAATATAAATGTTCTTCCTTGGCCTCTTAATAACCTTACAAATGATTTCAATAATTAATGATTGAAATAGAAGTGTTTCTAGGAGCGGAGCCACAATAACAGCTATTAGCAAATCAAGGACAACGCTATCGGTTACGAAGGAACCTGTCATATCAGGCTCAGGCAAGAATGTGGTTATGGCTCCCAGCAACACTGACGGACAATAGAAGATAAATATGTATATATATGCCGGAGCTTTGATTAAATAATTGACAGATGGAATTAGCTTAAGCCGTTTATACACCTTATGTAAATTTTGATTTGGAATCATCATAGGAAATAGTAAACATAACAAGGAGAAAAAATAAGCCGTGATACTCTAATTGTTTTTCAAACCAATTCCAATGACGAGTTGGTCAGCCAGATATATGTTATAATTCCAAGGCTAGCTCGTTGTGATTTAATGCAAATTTTCCTGATAGAAACTGGGTCGATCCTTTATTTTATGGCACACTAGTATTGGTTGTTATCCACATTTCTTTCCCGCTCAAAAATGATGCACTACAGATGCTCATAAGAATCCCTATAACTGAAACAATAGTGTTAGATTTACAATAGTGTGAAAAACTATAGCATAAATAAAACCAAATCTAACTCTAATATATCCAAGTATTATGCCGGCAATAAACTGTGGGATAACCATCAGTAATCCAAGTAATACATAATTAAATGACAATCCGATGAAGTTTCCTAAGTGAATTATTGCAAAAAGTCCTGCAATGAAATAGAAAAAGAATCCAAAATGTTTATAGAAAATGGCTCTGCTGTGGTTAAGCTTGATTATCAGGACAATTGTTAATATGATAACCGCAGAAAAAATAATTGATTTCAGAAGGTTTTCATTTACCATGAAATTGATCCCAAAAAGCACCGATGCAGATAGGAGTATTATCAGATTTCGTTTATTGAAAACATAAATTAACCTGAAGAATACTTCTTCGATAACAGGAGCTAATAATACCCCATAGAAGATTTCACCAGGCATGGTCATTTGTTGCACTTTAGAAGTAAGTCCTAATAGACTAGAGACAATACTAGCAATAGCTCCAAAAGGAATAACAGATATGAAATATACCACGAATAGGATAAAAAAATCCCTTCCTGATAACTTAATGAAACTACCAGTATAGTTAGGGCACTTAACAAACTTTAAAAAGTCGTTCATAATATGATACGGACACTCACTAATTGACAGTGAGTGTCCGTATACGCTATTTCAGGAAGAAGAATGCAAGCAATAATGCATCCTGAACCACTCCCCGGAGAAAGTCCCCTACTTTATGACCTGCTTCATAAGCAGTCGGGGTGTCTCCTCCTCCGTTAATTTCCACTAACTCTCTTAGAGACAGTTCGTTCATATCAATAATTTTTTTAGTCAAAAAATCCAACGATAACACCTGCCACAAAGGAAAAATAGTTCTTTACATTTTTCCAATTGGCGTTCATGGTATCAGAATCCAAATAATAAGCAGTAGGCACGTTGCCACCGTTTACCAAAATTAGCTCATTTGTGGTTAGATCTGTCATTTTTTTGTAGTTTAAATAATTCTACTCTTTTGGTTTTTCGAAATCCACCGTTAATACTAGTATTTAACGATACCAAATAAATGATACAGCGTCCGGAAAAAAAGGACTCTGCCGAAAAAGTTGCCGCCGTTCAACTGCTTTTCCTCATACTGACTAAGTGTTCGCATTGAGCAACTTACATTTATTTCAAACGGCTCGGCATAAAAGAATGTACATGATGCCTTCGAATAAGAGATCGGGGCACCCCGGGATTTTAATTCATCAATCATCTCGTAAAGCGTGGTCCTGCTAACGCCTAATTGGCTGGCGAATTCTGAAGGTGTCCCAGTCCGTTGCCTGATTAACAGTCTATGCATCCGGCTAATACGATCCAAATATTCAAATACTTTCATGACACCAGCGTTTTTTGTGTTTCATCCTGATAGTTTATAACCAGATTTTGATGCTGAAGCATCTGCATGAAAAGCCCATTGGCCTTAACCAACTCATTAAAGGTCCCGTATTCTGATACCTGTCCTTTGTGCAGGACGTATATCCTGTCTGCTCTGGCAATTGTAGAAAGCCTGTGAGCAATAACTATTAACGTTTTACCGGCCTTCCTGAAGTTCGCCAGAGAAATCTGAATTTGTTCTTCTGAGATGGGATCCAAAGATGATGTGGCTTCATCAAGTACCAGTATCTCAGGATCATTATACAACGCTCTTGCTATAGCTATGCGCTGCCGTTGCCCGCCAGAAAGTGTTGCTCCATGCTCACCTACCATTGCATTAAACCCTCCCGGCAGACTTTCAATGAACTCAGACATACCCAGACTGTTGCATAGTTGCAGCATTCTTCCCATATCAGGCTTCATCTCTCCCGGTGCGATATTATCTGCAATTGATCCGGAGAATAAATCAATCTCCTGAGGAACACAGGCAATTATCCTGCGGAGGGACTTATTGGTGAAATGTGAAATGTTATTTCTTCCAATCCTTATGTACCCGCCGTTAAGCGGATACAATCGATGCAACAGAGATGCTATTGTAGTTTTGCCCGACCCACTCTCCCCAACAATTGCCGTAAAAGAACCTTTTTTGAATAGCAAGTCCAGCGACTCAAATACAGTTACCCTCGTACCATACCTGAACGAGACCTTTTCAAAATTTATATCATCCACCTGTTCCGGGGTCAGTTCAATCCTCCCGCTATCATCTTCCGGTTCAAGATCGAAAATTTCAAAAAGCCTGTCAGCAGCTATCCTTGCATCCTGCAGAGTCTTATTGTAGCTTATTATGCCGTTAACAGGACCAGTAAAATATCCAATGATTGCATAAAACGACATTAACTCTCCGGCTGTTATATGAGTACTCAAAACATAACCTGCCCCGATCCACATCATCGTTATGGTTACTATTTGTGTTATAAAGCCGGATGAAGCTGATGAAAAAAGGGAATTCAGGCCTGACTTGTAGACGCTGCCAAGAAGGCCTACAAACCTGGTCTCTGTCTTTAGGTTTGCAACATCCTCAAGGGAGTATCTCTTTATTGTCGCGGCAGAATTCAGTGACTCTACCAACTGAGCCTCCAGATCTGCCGAACGCTCCATCACTACCCTCTGTGTCCGCTTATTCAGCCTGTTAGAAATGAAATAAATTAAGTAGTAAATTGGTATGAAACACAGTATTAAAAATGCCAACTTCCAGTAAAATGCGAACATTATAAAAAACGACACAAAAAGAATAAATATGTTTAGTACCAGACTGATTGACACATCATTAACAAATACTCTTATTTTAACTGCATCTCCGATCCGGGAGATTATCTCACCAGTCCGCATGTTATCAAAGAAAGACTTGGGCAACTTTAATAGTTGTTGATAATAACCAAGAATCAAGGTCGCATCAATTCTCTGACCAGTCTTAAGAATAAAGATCGATTGAAATATCAACAGAAGCAGCCTGAACACAATTATTATAACCATTGCAACCCCTAATAAATTAAGAAGGTTGGAATTGCCTCCAGGAATAACATTGTCGACGATGCGCCCAACGTATAATGAAATTGATAATCCAAGTATTGAGTAAATGAGCGCCCCTAAAAGTGACTGCATCAGAATGCCTCTGCTGGGTTTAACCAACTGGACCAACCGGGCTGTTAGGTTGTCCTCCTCATTTATTATCCTGAATCTTTCACCCGGAGCAATCAGAACCAGAACACCCGTCCATTGGCTTTTAAACTCCTCATGCCTGATTTTATGAATCTCCCCATCTGCAGGGTCCATAACTTTAATAATAGTTTTTGTAGCCTTGAGAAGCACAACCTAATGCGTTAGGATACCTTTTACAACAATGTGTGCAATGGTCGGAAAAGGTATCTTAAAGAGACTTTCCCAATCACCCTTCACTCCCTTTGCAGTAAAACCCATCTTTCCTGCAGCCTCAATCAACCCAAGGATATTTGTTCCCTTACGGTCAGTACCCGCATACTGCCTGATTTTCGAAACCGGAATGTGCACATTGTAAAATGAAGCAACAGAAGAAAGGCATGCCGCCCCGCAATCTGTTATATCCCTTTGCTTTACCTTTATGCCCATAACTGTTAATTAGTCAATTCGAATAGGGATTGATCCAGTCTTCTGTCTTGTCAAATAATAGATTCAGCAAAGTCCTTCTTGAAACTACTATCCGTGCATTGAAACTCATCCCTTTGGTAAGATCTGCCGTTACCCCATTTTTTAAGCTTAAGTAAGTTTTCTCGGGTTTGCATTTGATCCTGAAATAAGCTGATTGGTCCTTGTCAATAATCAGATCATTCGAAATATCAGTGATTTGCGCCTTAAGCAGACCCCATTCTGTAAACCTCAAAGCGTCTACCTGGATAAGTACCTGTAAATCTTGCCTTATCAAGCCAATGTCTTTAGGAGAAACATAACATACAGCAACCATAGCCCCATCAGGAGATATCTCTGCAACCGGCTGATTTCCATAAACAAATGTGCCATTCTGAATGTCATTACTTTGAACTATTTCGCCATCAACAGGAGCCACAACAGCCCTGTTTCTTATCTCTTCCAAACATTTTTGCATCTCAGCCTGCAGTAAAATTGAATCGCTCCTCCTCCGGTCATTATCCATTTCCCAATTAGCCATACTTTCAGCAAAAATCTGGTTGAGATTTCCTTCCTCAGATTTATAGTTGAAGTACGAAACCTCGAACTCGGCATCTGAAATGAGAGCCTGATCATGCAGAATCTTTTTTCTTTGGTAGTCGGATCTGATTCTGTAAAAGGACTGTGCATGCAGTTCCATCAGCCTTGCTAAATTGGAGTATTCAGCACTGTATCGTTTTGTAGCCGGAGGCATCACCCTAATTGAGCTATTAACCAATCTTGCTGATAATAACTTTCCAAGATCTTCCATTGCATTATCATTCTCACTGATCTTCTGGCTAATAGCAGCAAATTCGGCTTTTAAAGTTTCTGATCCAATAATCAAAAGAGTATCTCCCTTATCAACCCGTGTTCCCGCACGAATTGAAGTAGTCAATACCTTTCCATTACACGGTGAGTATATGACCTGACGCTCAATGTCGGATTGAAAGTATCCCCCGGCCCGCACTGCTACGTCCACAAAAATAAATGGAAGAGACCCCAATAGAACCAGTAAAATTATTAGTATGAGCCAGTAGACAGACCTGCTTCTCGTAGAAACAACTGACAGGTAACTCTCCAGCACCTTGTCAATAAGCTCCTTGGGAATGAATTCCATAGCGAGACAAACATAAGTTTATGCACCAATCTTCGTTACTTGTTCAACTGGCAGATAACATATTGCACGACTACAACAGAATACACCAGCAGTAATCCAA
>JBBRXA010000006.1:0-93485 GCA_038248855.1 Bacteroidales bacterium
AGGATGAGTCGTCTTGGTGTAATTCCCGAGCTCAGGATTCAGAAAGATAAGTCCTCTTTTCGAGCTGTTGATCTTTGTAGCAGCCAGCACCAGGAAATTATTGACTGTAAGGTGTCCTCTGCATGCCTTGCATAAATATTCAGTAGCCATAATGCACCTCCTGTTTGTTTATTAGTTGAACAATTTTGTTGGCAACATCTTTTACAAGATATGAAATATTTTCACCAAAATCAACTGATTCAGGTTGAATTCCCAGGATAAAAACCGGCATCTCAAAAAACTCCGACAATCTCTTCAATGAAATGTTATGTGTGTTAAAAGTAAGATCCTGCACCTGGCTTACCGGAAACAGATCAAAGGTCCCCGGTGCTGATTTCATCTCGGCGCAATCAATCAGAACCATTATGTCAGGCTCTAATGAATTAATCTTTCCTATATAATTCTCTATACTCACTTCTACCGTGAGTGCCGAGATCATTGTGGTCTTTTTAATTCTTCTGCTTATATAGACACCAACACCGTCATCATTTTTCAGCAGATTTCCCAGCCCCACAAAAAGGATTTTTTTGTCTTTTTGTGCTAACAGTACATTAAGATTATTAGCCACCTTTGCTCAGGTATTTTACCAGGATGGTACGGAGACAGTTTGGGCAGATGATATTGAACATGTCTTTTCTTTTAAGTCCGTCCCTGATCTCTACACTGGTGTCCTGTCCCTCTGTCAGTTTTAATTTCTGGTTTAACAGGTTAAGATTCAGTATTGAGGCAAATGCTTTTGGACCAAGCTTACGGTGCATATAGTGAAGGTGTTCACTCGTTGTAATGACAGCTCCGCAGCTTTCACAAACAAGAAGTTCTTTCTCCTGAAATTCAACATTTTTCTCTCTGTCAAATACAGCCAGGTCAAAAATCTTGTCAGATAATTTTACCCCTTTACCGGTAATACAATGTTCCTGGCACTGACCGCAAAATATGCATTTCCCGTAGTCTCGTACAATGATCCTTATTTTTCTCTCTTTATCGTCAGTAAAGGTTATTGCCCCGGGTGGACATACATTGGCACACGTTTCACAACCGACGCAATTCTCATCATCAACCACCGGTTTGCCTCTGAAATTCTCATAGGGAATATGTGGCTCCGCGGGGAATTTAGAGGTATAGGCAGGTGTGACCAGTGAAATGACTGCCTCCTTCAGTTCTCGTATCTTGGGGTATTTCATTTTAATGCCTCTTTATAGTCATCTTTGACACTTTTATCACCTAGCCTTACGCCGAAATGGTAAGTTCCTCTTATCAGTGCATGAGCAGCGACAGTGGAAGCAAAGAAGAGTAATGGTATTGCTATCAGGGCTTTGATCCCGCCATCAGAGATACCGAAATGAAAAAACACACCCAGGAGGATACTGCAACAACCGAGGGTTACACATTTGGTTGCTGCCTGAAGCCTGTTATAAGTGTCAGGGAGTCTTATTATTCCTATGCATCCCAGGAGATTGAAGAGAATGCCTATAGTTATCAGTATAATGCTTATCATACTATTCATTTAATTTTTTGCCTGTCAGATATTTTGCCAGTGTCAGAGTCCCGATGAAACTCAGTATTATCCAGGCAATCCCGATATCAAGAATGAAGGATCTATCCGTCTGAATGGATAAAATGGCACAAATGCCTACCACCAGGATCCCGAAAATGTCTACACCTACCATCCTGTCAGGAATTGTAGGACCACGGATAATCCTGTACAGGCAGATGGCGCACAGTCCTATCTGGATGTATAGCAATATGGTCAGGAAGTCATTCATTCCACGATCTTTTTTATGAATTTTTCAAAAGTTCCGGTAATCATTTTTGTATAAACTTCCGGATCTTCAGATCTTATGAAGATCCAGTGGATAAACATATAATCATCAATAATATCAACGGTGATTGTCCCCGGTGTCATAGTAATTGAATTTGCCAGTAATGTCCGGGCAAAGTCAGACTTCAGCGTTGTTTTTACCTTTACAATTCCGGGTCTGATCGGCATTGCAGGATGCAAAACCCTGTATGCGACGTCAAAATTGGCTTTGATACAGGCCCATACGAAGTAGAAAAGATATGTAATGAACCAGAAATACCTGGCCGGCTGGAGGAATTTATAAACGTTATGAAAATAGTACCTGGCAAAAATTGCCGAGCAGATTATAGCTGCAGCTGAGCCAACCAGGATGTTCGGGAGGGTGAATCTGAATGTGATCAGCAACCAGAAGAGCAGTGACAATAAGAATACTGTTATATACCTCATCTTATATTCCGGTTATTATTGAAGAGTACTTTGTCGGGTTAAGAAGTATGTCTGCGGCTGGTGTAAGAATTGCTTCCCTGACATCCGGGAATACAAGGACGCTGAGCAGCAGGCAGATAATGCCAAGTACCACCATGCTGAAAACCATCGGGAAGGGAACCTCTTTAATAATATTTTTCCTCTTCTCAGGAGCTTTATTATAAAATGCATAGCGCTGAAACTTCAGGAACGAAGCCAGTGTTATAATGCTGACAATGACGGCAAGGGCAGCCAGAAGGTAAAACCTGCCCATCACGGCAGCAACAATGATAATAAGCTTACTGAAGAAGCCATTGAAAGGAGGTATTCCGGAGATAGACAATGATGCTACAAAACTGGTGGCAGAGGTTGCTGGCATGCTTCCCGCAAGGCCTCCCATTTCTTTAAGGTCACGGGTGCCGGTAGTATACTCTATCGCCCCTGCATTCAGGAATAATAATCCTTTGAAGGCCGCATGGTTTATAAGGTGGAAAATTCCTCCGGTGACAGCCAGTGATGCTACTTCTGGTTTAATGTTCCTTGAAACAAGGATCATCCCTATACCGACAGACATTACAACATATCCCATCTGGCTTATACTGTGGTAGGCAAGCAGCCTTTTAATATCCCACTGACCTATTGCCAGGAAGACGCCAATGACCATTGACAGTGTACCCAGTGTTGTGATGAGGATGGCCACTCCCTCACTGATCTCGAACATGTTAAAGAAGAGCCTGATGATAACATAAATACCCACAGCTTTGATAAGCACTCCTGACAACATTGCCGAGATAGGAGAGGGCGCTGATGAATGCGCATCAGGAAGCCAGGCATGGAAGGGAATGATGGCTGCCTTCAATCCGAATCCGCTCAGTATAAGGATCTGGACAAAGAGATAATAAGACTTGTCATAACCCGAACTGAATGCAACACGTATATCGGCTATATTTAAGGTCTTCGCCTTCCAGTAGATGAAACCGATACCGAATAATATCAGAAAAGACGCCAGTCCACCCAGTACCTGGTATTTAAAAGTAGCTTCAAGTTCATCCTTTTCTACTCCGAAAGCAACGAGGGCATAAGATGATATGGCAGATATCTCCAGAAATACGAAGATATTGAAGATGTCACCACTCAGGACAACGCCGTTCATCCCTGCAATCATGAGGCAGACCAGGGCATAGAAATAATTCGCGGAAGTATATCTGCTGATATAAGAAATTGAATAGAAAACGGACAGAAATCCTATGAGGTTTATTATGCACAAAATAATGCCGGTAAAGGCGTCAAAAACCATGTAAATGCCAACAGGGATTCCGTTAGCAGGGTTCCATCCTCCAACTTTGTATACAGCCACCGTGTCACCTGTGGTAATGAGACAATAAAAGCTGATGATGAGGAGGAATAGCAGGATCGCTGAGGCAAAATATTTATTGAGGTTCTTCACAAACCTGCCCAGGATCATTATCAGGAATGCTCCGGCCAATGGTGCGGCCACAAATATCGGGATCAGCGGATTCATCTTTTATCCTCTCAGGTTTTTAATCTCTCTGATATCAAATGTTCCGTATTTTCGGAATATCCTGATGATGACAGCCATCAGCATAGCCGTTGTCGCCAGTCCTATCACAATAGCAGTAAGTACCAGGGCCTGTGGCAGTGGATCTACATACAGTTTGACCGGATCATCAGGATTAACGATAGGGGCAACTCCTCCGTCAATGTACCCTACCAGGGCAAATAACAGGAAGCAGCTGAACTCCATGATCGATAATGAAATAGCGATCTTGATCAGGTTTCTCCTCGTTATCACACCGTAGAGGCCTGTCAGGAACAGTATGAAACATAACAGGTAGACGGTCATTTTGATTCCTCCTCTTTAAAAATTACCAGGGCAAGAAATATTGTCAATATTGAGGCTGCTACCTCGATCCCTATGAAAATGTTGTATAATGGCAGCATACCTGCGCTTATGAGTTCCCCGAATGTGCCTTTGGGAATCCAGTTCACAAAGAATATGCGGGCCCCCAGGAGCATTCCGGAGAGCGCGAGGAACAGCACAACCAGTATCGCCAAGTTTTCAACCATGGTAGATCCTGTCTCCTCTTTCTGCAGCTTGAGAAAATCACTCCCGTTTGCCAGGATCAGGAGAATGAAAGAGCCGGCAATGATAACCCCGCCGGCAAATCCTCCTCCGGGAGTAAGATGACCATGCACAATTATATAAATGCCATACAGAAAGATCAGCCCTGCAATAAGCTGGGTGGTCTTCTTTACTATGATTGACATTCCCTTCATTGATACAGTTTTGACATTATTTGAAGTTTTGATATATGAACAGGAATTAACGCTCTTCGTCAATCATTGTTCGTCATTCATTTTTTCCCTTTTATTCTCAATATAGTCAACACACCCAGAACGGCTGTGACAAGCACTGTTGCCTCACCAAGGGTGTCATAGCCCCTGAAATCAAAAATTACCCCTGTCACAAGATTAGCACTGCCGGTTGTTTCAGCCGGATTATTGGTATAAGCGGCGGCCATCCTCAGTGTACTTTCTCCGAACTTATCAAGATTAATAATTGCCATTCTGAAGAACCAAAAGAGTACAAGTAAAATCAGGACACCCGTGACAGCCGTCACAATTCCCCTGGTGTCAAACCTGGAGAATGATTCTACACGTGAGCTGTCAAGAACTACTGCCACCATAATTATCAGAGTGATTGTCTCCACAACTATCTGAACAATTGCCAGGTCAGGGGCTTTGAGCAGCAGGAAGCAGATGACGAGGCTGTATCCGACTATCCCCCCGGCAATAACAGCAGACAGAAGGTCTTTTGCATGGATAGCATAGAGGGCGCCCAGTATCATAAATCCCACTATAACAGATATTGCCAGTTCCATAGATTCTCTCTTTTATCAGATCATAATGAGTAACATGATAATTAAACCTGCAAAAACCCAAATGACATAAGTGGGCAATACTCCTTCATGAGCCAGACTCAGCTTATGACTGAACCACAGAACAAGCTGTTTTGAAAGGTCATAAATGTCAAACCACTTTGCTTCAGCTTTTTTGTACATCCATGCAAAAAAGCCGAATTCACCAATAGTCTTGTAAAATCCGGTTGTTGGATAGGCTGTCATGTCCTGGATCTTTTCACCCCCTATGAAACTGTCCTCCCTCCTGAACTTCTTTAACCCGGAAGCCAGGTATACAATTATCCCGAGAATGATTGAGATGAGAACTAACAGTGAGACAAACGAAGAATCCCAGAAGCCTGAAAATTCAAATACGCCTGTGACCGGCATAAACAGTTTGGGGACAATATATCGTGTAGAAAAAATCCCGAAAACAATGCAGAAAAGGGCAAGTATTAACATTGGCATCCACATTAGAAACGGGACTTCTTTGATATTCTCAAATGCTGGTTTGCGGCGACCGAGGAATATTCCACCTATAAGCTTGATGAAACTTGCCAGTGTAAGGGCAGAGCCTAAAACAGCTAGCCCCAGCCAGACAAACCATAATTTATTTGCCGGGTCTGATCCGTTTCCAAAATCAATGATGCCCTGGTAGATCATCCATTTTGATGCAAAACCGTTGAACGGTGGTATGCCGGAGATGGACATGGCAAATATCAGGGAGGCAAAGAATGTAAAAGGCATGGCTTTTGAAAGCCCTCCCAACTCATCAATATCCTGCTCACCGGTTCGGTACTCCACGCTACCGGCTGACAGAAACAGTCCGCTTTTATAAATAGCATTGTTGATCATATGAAACAGTCCGGCAGCTATGCCGATCATTGAGCCAAGGCCAAAACCCAGTATCATGTAGCCAACCTGCGAAACGGCATGAAACCCGAGGAGGCGTTTGTAGTTATGCTGCACAAGGGCCATCATCACAGCAATGATGATTGTTACTACTCCTATCGTCATGAGGATCAGGGTGATCCATTTATTAAGGATGAACAATGAGGTGGTTATCCTTGCCAGAAAATATATCCCCAGCAATTTGTCAAGCGAAGCAGGCAATAGGGCAGATGAGGATGCCGGTGCATCTTTTGCATAATCAGGAACCCAGGTGTGAAACGGAAAAGCTCCGGCTTTGGTAAAACTGCCAGTAAGCAGGGCAATGAATGCGGTGATAGAAAGGAGGCTGGTAGTAGGGACAGAAATGTTTTCCATGCTTAATGTTCCGGTCAGCTTCCAGACAATAGCAATCCCAATTATCATTATTGAATCAGAGGCACCAATCAGGATAAGTGTTTTCTTGGCAGTGGCTGAACTCTCCTCATTATCGCCCGGTATTAGCTTATATAAAGTTATTCCGAGAATGCCCCAGAAAGTCAGGAACAAAAGTAAATTATCTGACATGACTGCACCATATGAACAGCCGAGTGTGATAAGGAACCATGAATAGTAGTTTTTTACTCTTCCGCTCTTCACGTAAACCAGGGAGTATAACAGTATCATCAATGTACACAGGCTGATAAACAATATGATAAGTTTGCTCAGGCTATCCCTGTTGAATGCCAGGTACCCTGCCGCATCATTAAGGATATCAAAGCCGAAAACTGAAAGACCGGATCTGCCTGACATTTCAGCCAAAGTCAGGATCTGCTTATCAGATCCATAGATAACAACAGTCAGCCAGGCTGTAATTATACACACGCCTAATCCGATAATACCCTTTATTGTCCGGTATTTTTCAGGGATGATGAAGAGCAGGAGTCCTGCCAGCAGTGGAATAGTAATTATCTGTACAACTGCATTCATAATGAGCTGTTATGTTTTCTTTTCAGGTCAGCAGTTTTCTTAATTGATGATGCTATCAGTTCTTCAGCATTCATCATTTTTTTGCCGGTATGAATATCATATGCAACTGCCATACGTTCAGTGCAGCAGTAACACGGGTCAACGGCAGCGAGTGAAATGGTGGCATCTGATATTGTCTGTCCGATGCATGATTTTTTAAACGTTGCTATATTAACATAACTCGGTGCCCGTATCTTATGGCGGGCGGGGGAGTTGGATCCGTCTGATACAACAAAATGGAATACTTCGCCCCTGGGGGCTTCCGCCCGGCCGTTCCCTATACCCTCGGGTATCTCTTTTACCTTAACAACAATATCACCCTCTTTACACTTCTGAAGACCCTGGAGGCACTGTTCAATTATTGAAATGGATTCATACATTTCAAGCAAGCGCACCTCTGCCTTTGCAAATACATCACCTGCCCGGGCAGTTATCACGTTCCAGTTGACCATCCCGTAGGCAGCGTAAGGATCATCCCTTCTCACATCAATCGCCACCCCTGAGGCCCTTGCGGTAGGGCCTACAGCTGCATAGTCAATGATATCCTGCTCTGTAAGGATGCCTACACCCTTTGTCCTGGCATGTATCACCGGGTCATCCATCACCGCACCTGTAAGCAGATCAGTTTTTTTCTTTACATCAGAGAGGACTTTCCTGATGCTGGCAATCTTGCTCTCTTCGATATCCCTGCGGACACCACCCACTTTAAACATGGCATAACTGTTCCTGTTGCCCGAGATCATTTCAAACAGGTCAAGCACGGGCTCACGGTATTTCCAGGCCCACATGAAGACAGTATTATATCCGAGAAAGTGACCTGCCAGGCCTACCCAGAGAAGATGGCTGTGAATACGCTCGAGCTCACCAATGATAGATCTGATATATTTTGCCCTGTCAGTGATCTCTATGCCGGCAATTTCCTCGACAGCATTGGCAAAAGCGAATGGATGCGAGGTGGAACAGATTCCGCAGATGCGTTCTACAAGAAAGAAGACCTGTTCATATGTCTTCGATTCGCTAAGCTTTTCAATACCCCGGTGATTGTAACCAGTCTCCCATTTAATGTCCTTAACTATCTCACCGTCGCAATAGAGCTTAAATAATTCAGGTTCCTCCTGCAGAGGATGATAGGGTCCGATCGGTATAAGAGTCTTTTTGCCCATTTCTGTTCCTTTGTTACTTAAATTCCTTTCTCAAAGGGTAGACTCCTTCTGCCCAGTTTCCTTCCGAAATCAGCTTCTCCTGGTTAGGGTGATTAAGGAAATTGATGCCAAAAAGTTCATGCATTTCCCTCTCAATCCAGTTTGATGCATTGAAGAGGTTTGACAGTGATTCTATCTGAGGATTTACTTTATCAAGCAGAACATGGAGATTGAGTACCAGTCCTATCTCATCTTTGCTGAAGTGGTAATGGATCTCAAATCCTCTTCTGGTGTGCAATGCCGAAGCAATTATAAATCTTAATCCGGCAGTTTTATACAGATATTCTGCAAAAGGGATGATGGAATCAGGGTTGATACTTATTGTCACCCGTTTTTCATTCCTGGATGTTATCTCCAGGATGTCAGATCCGAGAGCATTTTTTATACTGTTCAAAATTGCATCTTTATCCATTTCTTTTCATGAATTTTGAACCAGTTTTACTATTCCTGCAATTATCGCCTCCGGTTTTGGAGGACAGCCCGGGATGTAAGCATTGACAGGTATTATCTTGTCAACAGGCCCGGCAAATGTGTAACCATCAGCAAAGATCCCCCCGGTACATCCGCAGGCACCTATTGCAACTACCAGGATAGGTTTGGGTGCCTGGTTATAGATCTCAATAAGCCTCTCTTTGTCCCGTCTATTAATTGATCCGTTGACCAGCAAAACGTCAGCATGTCTTATGCTACCGACGAGCAGAATACCAAAGCGTTCAAGATCATGCCGTGGAGTCAGGCAGTCAAGAATCTCAATATCACAATTATTGCATGAGGCTCCTCCAAAGTGGAAGACCCAGAGTGATTTTTTGAAGCAATAATTTTTAAACCCCACAGCCTTATGTTTTTAGTAACCAAATGCAATAAGAACAAGCGCAATAACTGCGAAAAGATTCATCCAAACCATAAAGAAGCTGACTGCCTGTTTGATCTTTACCCTTGGATTTGTATTACGGATCAGGGTCAGGAGAAGGACCACCAGGAGAACCTTCAGTACCGCCCATAGAATACCAATCCCCTCAAGTCTGAAGCCTCCCATCAGCACAGCTGTCAGAAATGCCGGAAGGATAAACAGCATTATATATTTTGTAAGCTTAATAAATGCATAGGAAGCGCCTGAATACTCAATGAATATGCCTTCCGTAATTTCAGCCTCTGCCTCAGGCATATCAAAGGGTACAAGAGCCAGTTTGGCCTGGATACAGAATATCCCGACAATAAACAATAGCACACCCGAGATACTGCCTATGAAAGGATTACCCTCCTGCTGTGTCTGAATGATGGTGCTGAGATCGAAATGCTGCCCGCATTTCATTATTATCCCGGCTATGAAAAGCAGAAATGTAAGCTCATAGCTGAGGATCAGTTTCATCTCTCTCGATCCGCCAACTGCCGCCAGCGGGTTCCCCGAGGCCAGTGAGCCGATAATGTATGAAAATGACGGAATAGTCAAAAGGTAAAAGATCACCAGCAGATCGCCCCTGAACCCAGTACTTATATTAAACATGGGAAGGAGGATGAAAACCCCTGCCATAGTGGCTCCGAAAACTGCAAAAACCGGAGCCAGCAGAAATACCAGCGGAGATCCATATTTTGGCAGAATAGTCTCCTTGACAAGCAAAAGTTTGAAAAAATCATAAAAAGGTTGAAGCGGAGGAGGCCCTTTCCGGAACTGAACCCTGGCAGTAATTTTTCTGTCGAACCATGAAAGAAATGCCCCTGTAAGCGATAAAAAAAGCAAACCCGGGAAAACTAGAAAATAAAAAATATTAACTGCCATACTAATACTGTTTACAGCTTATCAGTTACATACAGGTAATCTTTGATGAGAACCATATCATTAAGCCTGTAGATATTATCTGCCGGACTTTCATCAGCTTCTGTAAAGGTCACTGATCCTTCAGGACATTTTTTTACGAATTCCCTCAGTTCAGTTTGATCTTTCAGATCACAGAAAAGATCTTTGTTACGATGGTGTTTGAAAAAATCAGTCATGATAGTTCCGAACGGGCATATTGTAACACATGATTTACATGAAATACAAAGGTTTGTGTGCCGGACGATAATCCCCGAGTCATCTTTTTCAAGGGCCTCTGCAGGGCACACACTTATGCACGGGGCATCCTCACACCTCCTGCATGTATATCTGAACGTTGCCAGTTCCCTGATTGTCTTAAGCCCTTCAGTGTTAAGTGACGGATAAAAATAAGCCTCCGGCAGGGCCAGACCGGGATTATCAATCATGGCAGCACGAAGCTTTATCATATCTATCAGTATCTTCATAGGCCTGGTCTCTATTTTATAATATCAGCTGGTTCATCAGCTGGAACCTTGTATCGGTCAGCCTGTGTGATATGGTCTGGGCAATCTTTGACATGGTCTTGAAACCGAAGTCACAGTCTTTTTCTATCTCCGCGTTCAGCTTTTTACCATCTATCGCTATAACTTTTGCAGGGGCCAGAGCCATGACCCAGGCTGTAGAAATATGAGGACTGAAAACGGCAGACCATGAAAATAGCTGACCTTCCTCAATAGTGCCAAGATGTATCCTCTTTTCCCTGGGAAGGCTAATGCCCAGGGATAGAGAGCCTTCGATCAGGACATAGACTTCGGAGAGTTCATCATATTGTTCAAAAAGCACCTCCATAACCCTGAATTCTTTCATCGAGCTAATACCTGAAATTATTTCCAGCTGGGTATCGCTGTATTTTTCGAAAAACCTGATCTTCTTAAGATCTGCTGATTCCACTTTCATGACTGGCTTCTTTTAAGGTTCTATTTCCATATGCCGGGAGTATTTTTTAATTCCTCGTAAGTAAAGACCGGGCCGTCTTTACAGACAAAAAATTCACCCATCATGCAATGTCCGCATTTGCCGAGGCCGCATGACATGTTTTTTTCCATTGAAAGGTATATCTGGTCATCTTTATAACCCATCTCCAGGAGCCTGATGGTTCCGAACTTCATCATGATCGGAGGCCCGCAGACAACAGCAACGGAGTTCTCTATGTTTATCCTGATCCTGCTCAGAAGATTGGTGGCCACACCTACTGAACCATCCCATCCTTCTTCAGCTTTGTCTACTGTGCGGTAGGCTTCAAACTTCTCAATACTGTTCAGCCTTGCAAAAAGAGGCTTATAGATACAGTCGGTGGGAGTTTTGGAACCATAGCAAAGAATCACTTTCAGGAGTTTGTCCTTTATGTTTTCGAGCGCATAAAGCAAAGATCGTATAGGGGCAAGTCCGCATCCGCCGCCGAGTATTAACACCTCTTTCCCAATGAATTTATCAATAGGGTATCCTCTGCCGAATGGGCCTCTGATTCCCATATAGGCACCGGGTTTCAGTGAATGCATATAGGCTGTCACATATCCTGTTTTCATTACGGTAACCTCAAGCTTTTCCTTTACAAGAGGGGAGGAGGATGGTGTAAATGGAGCTTCACCTATTCCATCAACTGACAATTCAATAAACTGTCCGGTCTTAAATGAGAACTCTTCTTCAGGCTCAAGAACAAAGGTTTTAATAACCGGAGACTCCTCAATTACCTCAATAAGCCTGGACCTGAAAGGTTTATATATATTCTTGTTGTCAATCATATTGTATGTTGAGAGAGCTCCGTAAAAAGTTCATTCTTATTTATTTTTCCGATACATGCTTCGATACATCTTCCACATCCCGTACAGGCAGGAGAGGCGAACTTTTCAGGTTTCCAGACATATTTGCACATATATCTGTTTTTGAACCTGTTATGAAGTTCATGAAGACCATCCTCTCCACCGGCAACCCTTTCAAACCCTGGATACTGACAGGCATCCATCTGCTTTACTTTTTCAAAACCGGGTTTATCTATTAGCAGAAAGCAGGTGCAGGTTGGACATATTGTAGTGCATGCTCCGCATGAAACGCACCGGGAAGTGTATTTATCCCATATATCAGGATTTGCATCTTTTACCAGCAAACCTGTCGCTGCATAGTCAGGCAATCCTTTGTTTGCTTCATGAAGCAGAGCCTCAGTTTTTTCATGCTCCCTTTCAATGATTTTTAATACATTATCTTCTGTCAGGGGCATTGCCGCAGGGAATTTATCCGATAAATCCTTACCCCTGTCGGAAATTATCCTTAAAATGATTTCCCCATCTATTGCAATAGCAGCCATATCAGCATTTTTAACTGCATACGGACTGATCCCATATGACAAACAATGACAATGTTCCTGAATGCCAAAACAATCGGAAGAGATCAGGATAGTATTTTCACGACGTTCCCTGAAAAAAATGTCATTGAAATCTTTATCGAGATAAATTTCATCCAGAAGTCCCAGGCCTTCAATGTCACAGTTCGGGATTCCAATAATTATCCTTGGCCTCGCTCTTTCTCGCTCTCCGGTTACATTCTCTTTTACCGGCAGAAAAAAGTTTTTTAAAGGAGTAGCGGGTTTGGGTTCATTGTATGATATGTCCGGAATATCAGATGACCTGATCAGCTCATAATCAAGTCCAAATGCATTTTTCACCGGGGCGAAAATTAAATGGGATAACAGCAACTTTTCCAGTGTTTTATCCCACTCCTCTTTATTGACGCTTAAATAATGCATGTACTTTAGAAGAATCAGAAAATAAAATTAAACCATAAGAATTTAAAAATCAACTAAAATCATATATTTATTGTGAAAAAATTAACAATCTTATAAAATACAGCATATCAGCATGTTAAAAAATTGAATTCAAATTGAAAGATTGATTAACTTGCATTGGGCGGAACTGACAGTGATTTTCAGATAAAAAAAAAGGAGATTATCATACAGGGTTTTGAAATATTGATCAGGGGTCTTGTCCAGGGAGTAGGTTTTCGTCCTTTTGTCTGCAGGCTGGCTCTGACACATGGTCTTACCGGTGAAGTGGAAAACAGCACAAATGGTGTTTCTGTGATTGTTCAGGGCGATAAAAAAAAAGTTGACAGCTTTCTTGATGACATCCTCAGCAATGCACCTCCGGCATCCATGATTAAGACAGTGGAAGTCAAGAGCCGGCCGGTAGAGCACTTTACCGGTTTCAGGATAGTCAGGAGTGAGGATATTGATGACAGGATAACCGAAATAAGTCCTGATATTTCTGTCTGCGATGAATGCCTTGATGACATGGCAACAGATTCTTCGCGAAGAGCCTTCCCATTCATTAATTGCACAAATTGCGGTCCCCGTTTTACAATTATTAAACAATTGCCCTATGACCGTAGCAACACCACAATGCAGAACTTCAAAATGTGCAGGAAGTGTAATTCAGAGTACAATAATATAATTGACAGGCGGTTTCATGCTCAACCCACAGCCTGCAGCTCCTGCGGACCGGAATATATATTTACAGATGCCAATAATACCATTTCCGGAATAAAGGATATCCTTAATGAGGTTTCCCGGAGGGTATCAGCGGGGAAATCTGTGGCGATAAAAGGTCTGGGCGGATACCACTTAATGTGTGATGCTTTGAACAATGAAGCGGTAAGCGGGATGAGGCGCAGCAAACAACGTGATTCAAAGCCCTTTGCAGTATTATTCAGAGATATATCGGTTGTCAGGCAGTATTGTTTTACTGAAGAGGCTGAAGAAAAGGAGCTTACTTCATGGAGGAAGCCAATTGTCATTCTCAGGCAGAAGAAAAGCCTGGCTGAATCGGTGAACAACGGCCTGAATACAATAGGAGCCATGCTGCCTTATACCCCGATGCATCACATGCTCTTCAGTGTGCTCAGTACTCCGGCTGTGGTACTTACAAGCGGAAATACTTCAGATGAACCGATTATCATTGATGATGTTTCGGCAGAAAAGCACCTGTATCCCATTAGCGGGTTACTGGTAAGCTATAACCGTGAGATAGAAAACAGGGCAGATGATTCAGTAATAAGGATAGCAGATCATAAAATTACAATTATCAGGCGCTCAAGAGGGTATGTGCCGCAACCTGTTGATCTGGGCTGTAATGTTGAAGGTATCTTCGCTGCCGGGGCGGAACAGAAAAACAGTTTTTGCCTGGGGAAAGAGAGCCAGGCAATAATGAGTCAATATATAGGTGACTTAAAGAACCTCCCAACCTATGATTTTTATAAAGAATCAATCAGAAAGTTCTCGGATCTTTTCAGGTTTAAACCCGGGTATATAGTATGTGATCTTCACCCTGATTATCTTTCTACCAGGTATGCAGAAACCCTTGGAAATGAGCTTGGAATTCCGCTGTTAAGGATTCAGCATCATCATGCACATATTGCTTCATGCATGGCAGAGAATAATATTGATGAAAAGGTTATCGGGGTCAGCATGGATGGAACCGGTTACGGCACCGACGGAAACATATGGGGAAGTGAGTTTTTGATCGCCAGCCTGACGGGTTTTGAAAGATATACTCATTTCGACTATATACCTATGCCGGGAGGAGATAAAGCTATTGAGGAACCCTGGAGGATGGCATTATCATGTCTCTATAAATACTTCGGGGAAGGAATTGACTATGATGACATACCTCTTTTCGGGACTATTGAGAAAAATAAGATCCTGATTGTAAAAGAGATGCTCCGGGGTAAGATCAACTCTCCACTGACTTCCGGTGCCGGAAGATTCTTTGATGCTGTATCAGCCCTGATCGGTCTTTGTACCATAGCCACATTTGACTCTGAGGCTCCTTTGCGTCTTGAATCTGTCATTGATTGCGAATGTGACCTGTATTATCCCTACACCATTGACGATACAATCTCTTTTGCCGGGACATTCCATGAGATACTGAAAGACCTGGGAAATCAGGAGGTTTCAACCATTTCGGCAAAGTTCCATAATACGGTTGCGCAGATCATACTTGACGTGTGCATGAAAATGAAAAAGGAAACATCTCTGAATAAAGTCATTCTTTCAGGCGGGGTCTTCCAGAATAAATACCTGCTCGAAAAATCTTTGTATCTTTTAACCCGTAACAGGTTTGAAGTGTATGTTAATCATCTTGTGCCATCAAATGACGGTGGCGTTTCACTGGGTCAACTGGTAATCGGATCAAAAACATTTGGATTATGTGTCTGAGTATTCCTGCAAGGATAGAAGCCATTAATGGAAACATGGCAGAGGTATCTGCCGGCGGGGCAATTTTTAAGGCCGGTATTCATATGATCGAAAATCCGGTGGTTGGTGATTATATCCTTCTTCATGCCGGGTTTGCCATTCAGAAAATAAGTGAAAAGGAGGCCCTGGAAACACTGAAACTGCTACGTGAAATCGAAGATTCCCGGTACGGATAATAATATTATGAAGTACATCGACGAATACAGGGACAAAGAGTTAATCATCAAACTTGTGCAACAGCTGGAAAGGACTGTTACGCGTGATTATACTTTTATGGAGGTCTGTGGTGGTCATACGGCTTCAATTCACCGCTTCGGAATACCTTCATTACTGCCCGCCAATATAAGACTCATTTCCGGTCCGGGTTGCCCGGTATGTGTTACCGGTACAGAATTTATTGATGCTGCCATCGAATACTCAAAAATCAATGACGTTATAATTACAACTTTTGGTGACCTTGTACGTGTTCCGGGATCCTTTTCTTCGCTAGAAAGTGAAAGGGCTGCCGGGGCTGATATCAGAGTTGTTTTTTCAGGTATGGAGGCTCTTGAGATAGCGCGTTTAAACCCTGGCAGAAAAGTTATTTTTCTGGGCATTGGATTTGAGACTACAGCTCCGGGAACAGCGGTCACAGTAAGACAGGCTATCAGGGAAGAAATCAGGAATTTCTTCCTTTTAAGCGGACATAAGGTGATGCCTCCGGCAATGGAGGTTATTATTAAGGAGGGAACCAGGCTCGACGGGTTTATTTGCCCGGGGCATGTGGCAACCATAACCGGTACTTCAGCTTTCAGCTTTATCCCGGAGAATTATGGCCTTAGTTGTGTCATCGCCGGTTTTGAACCAACAGATATATTGCAGTCAATATTAATGCTGGTCAGGCAGGTGAACAGGCAGCTCCCTGAAGTGGAGATCCAATATACCAGGGCAGTAACTGCTGATGGTAATAAAATTGCCCAGAAGTATATGAATGAAGTCTTTGAGCCCTCTGACACATTGTGGAGAGGATTCGGAATTATTCCCGCCAGCGGCCTAAGGCTCCGAAAAGAGAATGAGAGGCTTGATGCTGCAGCCCTTTTTCCTGTCATGAATCAACCCCGTGAAGAGAATGAGTTATGTATGTGCGGAGAGATACTCAGGGGATTAAAGACACCCGCAGATTGCCTGCTTTTTGCCAATAAATGCCTCCCCGAAAGCCCTGTCGGGGCATGCATGGTTTCAAATGAGGGAGCATGTAACGCATTTTATAAATATAAGATCCATGAGTGAGTTGGTTACATTAAATCATGGCAGCGGGGGCAAAGCAGCCCGTGAATTAATTGAGAAGGTTTTCGTGAAAAAGTTCGGCATGACCGGACCATTGACTGACTCGGCGATTCTTGAGGCTGGCGGACCGGTGCTGGCGTTCACCACTGATTCATATGTCATAGACCCACTGTTTTTCCCCGGAGGTGATATCGGGAAACTATCTGTATGCGGAACTGTTAATGACCTTGCTGTCTCCGGAGCTGAAGCAAAATATATTGCTGCTTCATTCATTATAGAAGAGGGCTTTCCGGTAGCCGACCTTGAAAAGATAGCCGGTTCGATGGCTGAGGAGGCATTATGTGCCGGTATCAGAATTGTTACAGGAGACACAAAAGTTGTGGAAAAAGGGAAATGTGACAAATTGTTCATTACTACCTCGGGAACGGGATTTATGCGTCCCGAACTGTCACATATAAGTACGGGCAGCATGATCAGGCCCGGTGATAAACTGATAATTAACGGCCCCCTGGGAAATCATTTTGTTGCAATACTGGGAGCACGTAACAGCCTAAGCTTCAGGACTCCTGTGACATCTGACTGCGCTTCTCTGAACCACCTGATCAGCAAAGTCATGAAGCAAAGTCATGAGGTTCATTTTATGAGAGACCTGACCAGGGGAGGACTTGCAGCAATACTCAATGAGCTTGCCGGTATGACAGGGTCAGGTATACTGGTAGATGAACAGGCAATACCTGTGGACAAACCGGTACGGGGATTATGTGAAATAATGGGCTTTGATCCGCTATGCCTGGCCAATGAAGGCAAAGTACTGTTTGTCGCCGGAGAAAGTGAACATCAAAAAATTCTTGAAATATTGAGATCTGACATCCTTGGCAGGCATGCGGCAGTAATAGGTGAAATAACTGAGGATAACAGGGGTATCGTGATTTTAAATACATTAGCAGGAGGAAGGCGGCTGGTCGATATGCCGGCCGGAATGCAGCTTCCGAGGATATGTTAAGCAGGATAAAAGATGCATGAGATCAGGATAGCGGAAGACCTTTCAGCGATAGTACTTGAAACTGCAGAAAGGGAGGGTCTTGCAAAGGTCACCAGGGTAAATATAAGATTCGGTCAGATGATACAGGTTGTGCCGGATGTATTTGAATTTGCATTTCGGGAGATAGTCAGAGATACCGTGGCCGGTGATGCGGAAGTGGATATAGAAATAATACCGGTGAAAATGAATTGTCTGAATTGCAGGACTGAATTTCTTGTTCGTGATAATCTGTTTGCCTGTCATAATTGTAATTGCACGGACCTCGGAATAATACAGGGTAAAGAATTGTTCATAAAAAGTATTGAAGGAGAATAGTTATGGAAATCAAGATCATGAAGAATATCCTTGACCGGAACCAGAACATGGCGAATGATGTCAGGGCATTGCTGGCTGAAAAGAAAATCGTAATGGTGAACATAATAAGCTCCCCGGGTGCCGGTAAAACAACATTACTGGAACGTACCTGCGAAAAGCTGGCAATGAAGTTCAGGATTGGTGTGATTGAAGGTGATATAACCACGGACCGTGATGCACAGCGCCTGAAAAAATTCAATATCCCTATTGTTGTGATTAATACTGAAGGTGGATGTCATCTTGATTCCCACAGTATCTCCAAGGTGCTTGATTCTTTTGACCTTGATAACCTTGACATCCTTTTTGTTGAAAATGTCGGAAATCTAATCTGTCCTTCACAGTTTGACCTTGGTGAGACATTTAAACTGGCCGTTGTCAGTACAGCTGAAGGAGATGATAAACCTGCCAAGTACCCGATGATTTTCAGGGATGCCAGAGCCGTTCTTCTGAATAAAATCGACCTTATACCATTCACAAATTTCAATATCAATAATTTCAAGGCAGATCTCTTCAGGATAAACTCCGGCATACCATTGTTTGAGGTCTCATTTACACGGGGGGATGGCCTTTCCAGCTGGTTTGAATGGATCACTGATCAGATTTCTTAAACCAGGTCAATTACTCCCTCTTCCTTTCCCGCTATTTAGAATCACTATAAATTAAAAACATGACATTTGTATGTTTTTTATAAAAAGTATTGTTATTTATTTAACAGCTTATTAAAAAGTGAATAATTTCATTTAGTATGAATAATTAATTATTTAAAAATCAAATAGATATGTATCACGTTGGAGATCTAGTGAAGGAATTAGCCGACAAACACGGACGGAGAAGGGACAGCCTGATGCCGATCCTTCAGGATATTGTCATGAAACATAATTACCTGACTGACGAAGCGATGGTTAACGTCGCAACAGAGCTTGATATCTCAGCTGCTGAAGTTTATGGCACTGCATCATTCTACACATTCCTCGACACTGTGGAAAGGGGTAAATATGTCATCAGGGTCTGCAAAACCATTACCTGCTCGATGAAGGGTAAGATCGATATAATCGATGCACTGGAAGAGACACTTAAGATAAAAGTCGGTGAAACGACTCCTGACAGGCTTTTTACATTGCTCGAAACAAACTGTATTGGCTGGTGCCACAAAGCTCCTGCAATACTTATTAATGACATGCCCTATACGGAACTCACACCGGAATCGGTCGTGGATGTGATAAAGAGTTATATGCGTAAATAATATCAAACGACCAGAACATGAAGAACAAAGGACTAAATAAGGTCGACCTTATTTTCGAAAAAATTGATTCCAGAGAGGTGCTGAAGAAAGCCTTCGCACTGAAGAATGACGAAATAATCCAGCAGGTACTTGAGTCCGGACTAAGGGGCAGGGGTGGGGCAGGCTTCCCGACAGGGCTTAAATGGAAATATACTGCAGCTGAAAAAAATCCTGATAAATACATAATCTGCAATGCAGACGAGGGAGAACCCGGAACTTTCAAAGACCGTGAGATACTCGATAAGGTAGCTTACAAAGTCTACGGGGGCATGGCCATAGCAGGCAAAGCGATGGGTGCCAGGAAAGGATATATTTACCTAAGGGGTGAATACAGGTTCCTTCTTCCGCAGCTCTATCTCGACCTGCATAAGTTTCATAAAATGATAGAAGAGATAGGATACGACTTTAATATCGAGTTCCGGATGGGAAGCGGAGCCTATATCTGCGGAGAGGAGAGCGCCCTTTTCGAGTCAATTGAAGGTTTTCGCGGGGAGCCCCGCAATAAACCGCCTTATCCTACAACCAGCGGTCTGTTTGCCAAACCCACGTCCATCAACAATGTTGAAACCCTGGTTACGGCAATGATGATAATCGATAAGGGAGCTTCAGAATATATAAAGCTTGGAACCAGTGACTCACGGGGGTCAAAGGTCTTCTCCATATCCGGCGACACACCCACACCGGGAATTTTCGAGCTCGAACTGGGCATGACTGTCCAGGAGTTTGTAGACGTCTTCGGAGATGGTGATACAAAGGCAGTACAGGTTGGAGGAGCATCGGGATTCTGTGTTCCAAGGAAGAAATTCGCCGAGACAATTATCGGCTTCGAAGGGGTACCTACAGGAGGTTCAATGAAGCTGTTCAACAGCTCACGTTCGATGTACAATGTGCTGCATAATTACCTCGACTTCTTTACCGAGGAATCATGCGGGCAGTGCACTCCGTGCCGGGTAGGTTGCCAGCAATTGCTGCTTGGCGTTGAGAAAGTTAAAAAGGGTGAGGCCAGATCAGTCTACCTGAATGAACTGGTTAAACTTGCCGATACGATGAAAGTGGCGTCAAAATGCGGACTGGGTCAGTCAGTGGGCAACGCCTTCAAGTCAATCGTTGAGAACTTCAGAGAAGAGGTATTGTATTAATTTAAGAATTTGAAAATCATGATAAACCTAAAGATAAACGACCATCCGGTATCGGTAGCAGAGGGCACAACAGTTCTGGATGCTGCCAAGAGCCTCGGTTTGAACATTCCTACACTGTGCAACCATCAGGACCTGTGCGTAGCCGGCAACTGCCGCGTTTGCGTGGTGGAACAGAAAAATGCAAGGACGCTGATAGCTTCCTGCTCAATGCCTGCTTCAGAGGGGATGGAGATTTACACCAACTCCCTCAAAGTGAGAAACGCCCGCAAGCATATTGTTGAGCTGCTTCTTTCAGAACACCGTGCTGACTGCACAAAGTGCTACAAAAATCAGAACTGTGAACTTCAGACACTTGCAAACGAATTTTCTTTCGGCGAACATATCTTCCTTGACCTTGTTGAAAACAGGCCGTACAAAATTGACAGGTCGTCGCCCTCTTTCATCAAAGACGACAGCAAATGCATAAGGTGTCAGAGATGTGTGCGTACCTGTGCAGAGCTGCAGCATGTTTCTGCCATTGCAGTAGCCAATAAGGGAGATCATCAGAAGATTTCCTCATTCCATGACAGGCCGATGAGTGCCGTTGTGTGCACCAACTGCGGACAGTGCGTAAACCGCTGTCCGACGGGAGCGTTGGTTGAGAAGACATATATTGATCAGGTGTGGGATGCAATCTATGACACTGACAAGCACGTGGTTGTACAAACCGCTCCTGCCGTGAGGGTAGCACTGGGAGAAGACCTCGGTTATGACCCCGGACACAGGGTGACAGGCAAAATGGTCTCTGCACTGCGCCAGCTCGGTTTCGATTCGGTACTGGACACAGATTTTTCTGCTGACCTTACAATTATGGAGGAAGGCACTGAGCTTCTCACCCGTTTGAAGAAAATCCTTGTTGAAGGTGACAAGACACTTGCTCTTCCAATGTTTACTTCCTGCTCACCGGGTTGGATCAAATTCATCGAGCATAAATTCCCTCATATGCTCCCGAACCTGTCTACCTGCAAATCACCGCAGCAGATGTTCGGTGCCCTGGCAAAGACATACTATGCTCAGAAACGCGGGATCGACCCCTCCAAAATTGTCTCAGTCTCCATTATGCCATGCACAGCAAAGAAATACGAGGCTGACAGACCCGAGATGCGGTCAAGCGGGTTCAAGGACGTTGACTATGTACTGACTACAAGAGAACTGGCGGTAATGATCAAACAGGCCGGGATAGATTTCAGAACCCTTGAGGAAGCTAATTATGATTCGGTAATGGGCGAATCGACGGGCGCCGCAGTAATCTTCGGTGCAACCGGAGGAGTCATGGAGGCAGCTCTCCGCACAGCTTATGAGATTGTAACCGGAAGAGAAGTTCCCTTCAGGAACCTGGAGATCACACCCGTTCGCGGAATGGAAGGAGTCAAGGAGGCAACCGTAAAAATAGAAGGCACAACAGAAGAATGGAGATTCCTTGAAGGTGCTGAACTTAAGGTAGCCATTGCTCACGGTCTGGTCAATGCGAATAAACTTATGAAAGCCGTCAGCGAAGGAAAGGCTGCATATCATTTCGTGGAGATCATGGCCTGCCCCGGTGGCTGTATCGGCGGAGGTGGGCAACCCATCCCAACCAATATGGAGATCAGGAAGCTGAGGATGGCAGCAATTTATTCCGAAGATTCAAATATGCCATTGCGAAAATCACATGAGAATCCTGAGGTAATTGCAATATACAGGGATTTTCTTGGGAAACCCAACGGGCATAAGTCGCACGATCTGCTTCATACTCACTATATAAAGCGTGAGTCCTACTAATCTTTTAATACTTTGTCAGGGGGACATTCAGCCAATGAATGTCCCTTTTTTTATGCACTGAAAAAGGGGAGAGCGAACAAGTAATTTTTCTTTTTACCTTTGCACAAAATTTTACGGAAATGGTTGAATTCCTGATTCAAAATATATTTTTTATTGTTTTTGGCGTAGTAGTGCTGGGTGTCCTGCTCATAGACCTGCTCGTCGTGGGACGCGACCACCATACAATATCACTTAAGGAATCACTGATCTGGACCTCGATCTGGATAAGCCTTGCCGTTGCATTTTATTTCTTTATCAGGTATTACGGTCATCATGTCCACGATATCACAGACTGGCAATCGCTGCGCGATTATGTTGCACTGTATCAGCCCAACCTTAAGCTTCCGGACAACGATTATGAGGGAGCACTCGATTTGTACCGCAAGGTTACCGCAACAAACTATATAACAGGTTATCTCCTTGAATACACACTTTCAATCGACAACGTTTTCGTCATCCTGATGATTCTGACCGCATTTTCGGTTGACCCGAAGAACTATAAGCAGGTCCTTTTCTGGGGTGTACTGGGTGCGATTATCCTGAGGTTCATTTTCATTTTTGTAGGGTCGGCACTGATACATAAATTCACATGGTTACTTCTGGTATTCGGGGCATTCCTCATCTATTCCGGTTTACATATGTTCCTCACCAGGAACAAGGAACAGAAGCTGGAAGCAAGAGATCATTTCCTGGTAAAATTCCTTTCGAAACACTTCAATATTTATCCTGACTTTATCGGATATCACTTCTGGACGAGGGTGGACGGTAAGTTTTATTTTACACCTCTGTTCATAGTATTGATAATGATTGAGTTCACTGACGTCGTGTTTGCAATGGACTCCATACCCGCTATCTTTTCCATAACAACGGACCCTTACATTGTTTTCTTTTCAAACATATTTGCTATTATAGGCCTCAGGTCACTGTTCTTCCTGCTTGTGAAGGTTGTGAACCTCTTCCACTATCTTAAGGTGGGCATATCCTTCCTGCTGGCATTTGTGGGGATGAAACTTCTTTTCCATTCGTTCCTGGACAGAATCGGATACGAGAATGTCTATTCCCTTTATATCATTGCGGGTACGCTGGTGATAAGCATCCTGGCTTCGATTGTTTTTCCGCAAAAGAAAAAGATATCCTCTGAACCGGAGGATTAGCTTTCCGTTCCCCGTGCTTTTTCTGTTTTTTAACATTCATACAGTGCCGATTGCAAGTATAAAAATCTTTATATTCGTGACATGCATAAGCTGAACGACTTTCTTACAGTACTTGACGGCTATCTCGGAGGCCATGTCTGGTTTATGGTGCTGCTCATCGGCACCGGGGTATTTTTTACGGTGTACCTGGGTTTTCCGCAGTTCCGGTACTTTAAACATGCCATCAGGATCACCAGGGGGAAATACGATCATTCGCATGATGTAGGAGACACATCACATTTTCAGTCACTTGCAACCGCACTTTCAGGAACGGTGGGCACGGGAAACATTGCCGGCGTCGCCCTTGCCATTCATCTGGGAGGACCTGCAGCGCTTTTCTGGATGCTTGTAACGGCTGCAATAGGTATGTGTACGAAAATGGTGGAGGTTTCGATATCGCATAAATACAGGGATATATTGCCTGACGGATCTGTTTCAGGCGGTCCAATGTATTATATGAAAAAGAGGCTGAATATCACAACCAAAAGCGGAAAGATAATCAGGACAGGTGCAGTTCTGGGCGCCTTCTTTTCAGTGGCCGCAGTACTCTGTTCCTTCGGTACAGGCAGCCTGCCCCAGATAAACAGTATTTCAAACTCGGTATTTGCATCCTTCGGGATCAGGCATATAATTACAGGAGCCATTCTTGCCTTCCTGCTTGGCCTGGTAATAATAGGCGGGATTAAGAGAATTGCCAAAGTAACATCGGTGATGGTGCCATTTATGGCAATCTTGTACCTGATTGGTTCTTTGATAGTTATCTTCTCAAATTTTGAAAATATCATTCCCTCGTTCCTGTCAATTTTCGGAGACGCTTTTACCGGGTCAGCAGCAGCAGGCGGCTTCCTGGGAGCCTCATTCGCCTTTGCAATGAACAGGGGTGTTAACAGGGGATTGTTCTCCAATGAATCAGGGCAGGGTTCTGCACCGATAGCCCACTCAGCCGCCCGTGCACCGGAACCGGTGTCAGAGGGCATGGTGGCCCTGCTGGAACCTTTCATAGATACAATTATTATTTGTACGTTAACGGGCCTGGTCATCCTTTCGTCCGGAGCCTGGAATACCAAGACTGAAAACCAGTTTCAGGCTACTGACATGCAGTTCCTTGCGGGCAGCTACGAGGATAAAAAGAGTGATGACAGGATAAGCCTGGGCAAACACCTGAGCAGGAAGGAGTTTCTTGATCTTTATACCGGACAGCTTATCATCGTGAACGGCATCATACAGTCACCCGGGATCTCTCTTATCCATGCCCGTTCATTGGCCGAGAATGTGAAATTCAACGCCGGGAAAGTGCCTTTTACGGGTGTGCTTGACGTTGTCAGCGGAAAACTTACGAATACTGAATCGGTCTCAGTCAGCGGTGAATCGCTTATTCACAGCGCACCTCTTACAACTTTTGCATTCAGCAAAAGCATTCTGGGGGGATACGGACAGTATGTCGTCACCTTTGCGTTACTGCTCTTTGCCTTTTCCACGGCCATTTCCTGGTCATACTACGGCGACCGGGCAATAACATATCTGGCAGGACCCCGGTACGTGATTTATTACCGGATTGTATTTGTCGTGTCTTTCTTTCTTGCTTCATTTACAGACACCACAATAATCTGGTCCCTTTCCTACGTTGCGATCGTACTGATGGCTGTGCCCAACCTTGTGGGCATCCTGTTACTGCGTAAGGAAATGAAACAGTCGGTGAAAGATTACTGGCTGACATTCTCAAAACAGTATCCGAAGGAGAAGATCTCCGGGATTATGGCGAAACGGTTCCGGGATTAATCGCAAATCGCAAATTGCACATCGCAATTCGTTATTCTTTTTCTGGCATCTTCGGGTACAGATCCTCAACTTTTACCCTGTTGTCATCAGGCTTCTCAGTGATTACCTGCGGAATTTCTTCGCTGTTCCTGAAATAAAGGATGAATGCCAGTATCGGGAAGACAGGTGTAATAAGCGCTCCTGCAAGAGAACTCAGGATAATATACAGGGGACTTTTGCTCATTTTTAGAAGGGCTGACGCTTCCTCCGGATTTGCAAGTGATTTGACGAAGGTACCCGTGAAGGGGAGCATTATAATCCCTGAAACAATCATTGAGGCAATAAGCATTATCAGTGCCACAACCACCACCCAGCCCATATTCGGCCAGAGATTTCTGTGAGCCAGCTGGAATGATTTCCCGATGATTGTTGCAGTATTTCTGGTCTCTGCAAGAGCCAGTGGCAGGGCGAAAATAAATACAGTGAAAAAATAAAACATTGCAAAAAGTCCCGGAAGCACCAGCATCACAAAACCTATCCCGATAAGCATTACACCACCCAGCCCCATAACGATGGCGGCAAGAAGAAACGGAAAGAAGGCAACCGCAGAATCCTTCAGGGTATCAACAACGCCGTAATTCTCATCCAGGGGCCTTCCCAGAACCCAGGCATGAAGAATAACTGTGAACACAAACGACACCGCCATGATGAGCAAGTAGGGAAGTGCCATCTCCTTCATCATCGATACCAGCAGTTCCGGATCTCCTGTGGCCTGCATCAGCGCATTGGTGTCAAGGGTCGAGGTGATCAGGTTAGAGATCAGGGCTGAAATCACCGAGATAATATACATTCCGATGAAATATTTCTTGTAAAAGGCCCATAACCTGATCATTGCGCTGTCAAGATCCCTGGCACCCGCCAGGGGATGATTCTGATAATTCTGCATTTTTGGTTGGTGATTAATTATAGTGTAAAACTACAAAAATCAGTTGATTATTTCAAGTATGCCGCTGATGTCCAAATTCACGACAGGGTTGTTCGATCCCACGAATGCCTCAGCCAGTTTCGACTTTCTCTCCTGAAGATGCTGAATCTTCTCTTCGATGGTTGCAGCGGATATATACCTGTGAACGAACACTGTTTTGTCCTGGCCGATCCTGTGTGCGCGGCTCAGGGCCTGGATCTCCGAGGCCGGATTCCACCAGGGATCCAGAATGAATACATAATCGGCTTCAGTAAGATTAAGTCCTACTCCTCCGGCTTTGAGTGAAATCAGGAATACCTTTATTGCAGGATCCTTTCGGAAAGCATCGATCACCTTTTCCCTGTCGTGTGTGGAACCCGTAAGCATTGAATATCCTATGGAATTACTCTGCAGCCATGCAGGGAACAGCTCAAGGTGCTTCACGAATGACGAGAAGATGAGGATCTTGTGTCCTTCCGAAATGGCACTTTCAATATTGTGGATCACAGCCTCGAACTTTCCCGAGCCTCCCTGGTAGGTCTCATCGGTAAGCCCCGGATGATTTGCAATCTGCCTGAGCTTCATCAACCCCTGAAGTACCATTATAGCCGATTTTTCGACTCCCATGGCCTCTATGTTTTCCAGAATACTATTGCGGACGGCAGACTTCTCCCTCTCATATATTACTGCCTGTTCCTCCTCCATGTCACAGAATATTACCTGTTCGGAGACAGGAGGCAGTTCCTTTGCAACCATATCCTTAGTGCGCCGCATGATGAAAGGCTGGATGATCTTCCTTAAACGCTTCTCTTTTGCGTCCTCGCTGTTTTTTTCAATCGGTTTTGCAAACTCCTTGCGGAAGAAGGCCAGTGATCCCAGCAAACCGGGGTTGATAAAACTCAGCTGAGTCCACAGGTCTGTCAGGGAATTCTCGACGGGAGTGCCGGTCAGAACAAGCTTGTGTTCTGCTTTTATCCTGATAGCAGCCCGGTAAATCCGTGAGGAGGGATTCTTTATATGCTGGCTTTCATCAAGAACGACATAAAAGAAACTGAACAAACTGAAGAACTCGATATCCTGGCGTACTGTATGATAACTCGATATTACGACATCATACTTTGGAAACTGCGATGTTGTCTTCATTCTTCCTGAACCCTGATGGATTAATGTTTTCAGGGAGGGGCAGAATTTTCTTATCTCATTGTGCCAGTTATGGATGAGTGACGCCGGGACAATTATGAGCGAAGTTTTTCTCAGGGGACCAGGACCGAAAAGTGAGAGCTGACCTTCTTCTTTTTCCTGGCCCTGCAAAAGCTGATTTTCCTTGTTCCACAGCAGCAGAGCCAGGGTCTGCAGGGTTTTACCGAGGCCCATATCATCAGCCAGGCAGCCTCCCAGATTGTTGGTCTGGAGAAACCAGAGCCAGTTAAGACCCTCCGACTGGTAGGGCCGCATTTCGGCATTAAGGCCTTCAGGCTTTTCAAGCTGGGGCAGTTTTTCGGGCATAACCAGTTTTTCAAGCTTCCTGCATATCTCGCAATCTTCCACAGTCAGAGCTTCACTGAGGATACTAAAGTGCTGTTTATGCACCATCAGGCTGTCATCCTCATCACGTCCCATCTCGAAGAGGCCCCTGTAACGGGTGAACCACTCCTCAGGGAGTATGGCAACGGTGCCGTCCGGAAGTGTATATTCCCTGATACCTCCGAGGATGTTCCTCCGCAGACGGGTAAAAGGCATCCTGAAATTACCGATCGTCACAACTGCACGAAGGTCAAACCAGTCGTCAATCACCTCATGACTCATCGTTATCTCAACAGGTTCAAGGCTGTAGGGCAGATCTGTGCTGCCATTCCTTATTATGAATCCGGCTTCAGACAACCTTACCCTGTTAAGTGCAACGGTTTCAATGAGGTCATAAAGGGCATCACTGTTGTTTTCCCTGGCGCCTGCTACGGTGAAGTTTATACCGTCTTCAGAAAAGAGTCCTGCTTCTGCCAGTGAATCGATGCATCCCTTTTCCCACTCCGGGGAGCGCTTCTTCCGGCGGAACAGAAAATGTCCGCCGTCAGCCCTGAAGCTGGTAAAGTATGAGATATCATCCGGATAAAAGAGGTCGCGGTCATCATATCTGAATTTGAGTATCGCAACGGGAATTCCCCTGATTCCCGTTTCAATTGTCAGGTACACTTTTTTCTCGGGTATAGCTTCTTCGATTGTAAATCCGGTGCCTGATACCTTATGGCTGTTTACAACAGAAAGGACAAAAGTGCGGAAGTACTTTTCCTCCGTTGCCCTCGGGATCACAATATTGCTCCGGATCAGGAAGGGTTTCAGCTTCGCACCTTCAATATCCGAAACAAAGAGCAGGCGGTCATTTGATCTGACAATACAGGGTTTGTTTGAGAGGATTTCCACGTTCCCCCTGCGGAGGTTCATAGAGGCTCCGCCGGAGAATAACATGAGATTGTATGTGCTTCCTTCGGGTCCGCGGTCAAACCTGAATACAGGGGTGGCGGGCTGCGGCATGATTTTCAGCTGGTCTTCCGGATGAAGGCTGTCGATCTTAGTCTTCTGCAGGAATACGGGTACCTCCTCGTTAAGTGCTATATGCAGGCATTGCGATATCCTGGCTTCGATGTAAGGTTTAATCAGTGTTTCAAACTCACGGGTCCCGACACTTTCAAGAAACTCCCTGACACTTTTGTGTTTCGAAAAGAGTTTAAACAGATTCCGGTCGGAATATTCGTTTATAAGCCTTACAATTTCATTCTCTTCATTGTCGAGATGAGAAACCGTATTGTTGTCAGGATGCGGAGACAGCGCTTCAACCATCCGATAATAGGCCACTCCCGCAGTACGCTCGATGATGTCTGGCATCAGTATAGAACCCCATCTTCGGTGCTGCGTCAGAATTAAAATGAAAAGCCTTTCCTTTTCCCCTGCCTTAGTGGCCTCCATCGGACTGAATTAATCGAACCCGCAATGTTGGCAAATCCTTTGGTAATATCAAAGAATAAGTGATAATTATTGTGTAACGGCTGAGTGATTGACGGGTTTAGGCTGGCGGAAGCGGCGGTGAACGGAGCAGGTAACGATTATTTTTAATAACTTGCCCGTCACGTTTGTAACCTGACTTAATAATGAAAAAAGCATTCATCTTCACCGTTTTGATATTTGCAGCATCAATTCTGTCTGCACAGGAGACTCAGCTTATGACCGGCTGGAAGGCAATAAAGGCATCTGACCTTGGTTCTGACGGGTGCCTGATCACAAAGGACGATCCGGACCTCTCCGGGTGGATGAATGCCACTGTACCGGGCACTGTGCTGACAACTCTGCTCAATAACGGACTGATACCTGATCCTCTTTTCGGTATGAATAATGAAAAGATACCCGATGTTTATACAGAAGGACGCGACTTCTACACATACTGGTTTTTCAACAGGTTTTCTACTGAGGGGATAGACTCTACCAGGCAGGTATGGCTTAAATTCAGGGGTATAAACTACTTCGCCGAGGTCTACCTCAACGGAAGGCGTATCAGCACTGACAGGCATGAGGGGATGTTCCTGCGCAAGACGTACAACATCACCCAATATCTGAATCCTGCGGGAGTGAACCGCCTTGCGGTGCTTGTTGAGCCGCCGGCGCATCCCGGAAATCCAAACGGTGGTCAGGGCGGTGACGGGACAATAGGCCGCGATGTGACAATGCAGTTTACTGCCGGATGGGACTGGATACAACCTGTAAGGGACCGTAATACAGGCATCTGGGACAAGGTTTCAATCGAGCTTACAGGGGACATCGATGTCCGCAATGCCTTTGCAAAGCCAAGGGTGCCTGGAGCAAGGCTTCCCGGTGAGCTGCAGGAGCCTGCCTATGTTACTTTCTCGGCTGAGATGGTAAATACTTCCGATGAGCCTGTGGAGGGCGAGGCGGTGGTGTCATTCGGCCTCAATACAGAAAAAAAGAAAATAAAACTTGAACCAAAATCATCCGCCGTCATAACCTTTGGCGAGATAAAGCAGACCGACCCGAAGCTCTGGTGGCCCAACGGAATAGGCCAGCCGTCAGTTTATTCAGCTGCGATAACCTTTCAGGGCAAAGACGACAGGTTCCATGACCGTGAGGACATCACATTCGGATTCAGGGAGACCGGAAGTTATTTCGAGGAGAAGACAGGGTCAAGGGTTTTTACAGTCAACGGCCAGAAGGTATTTATCAAGGGCAGCAACTGGATAGCCTCTGATGCTATGCTTCGCCTTAACCCCGAGAGATATGAAGCTGAGGTGAAGATGCATGCTGACATGAATATGAACATGATCAGGGTCTGGGGAGGTTCAATCACTGAAAGACCTGAGTTCTATGATGCATGCGACAGGTACGGTATTCTGGTGTGGCAGGACCTGTGGATTACGGGCGACTGCAACGGCAGGTGGGCTGACAAAAAGAAGGCTGATTCGCAGGAACGCCGGAGGGAGTACCCTGACGATCACTCGCTTTTTATCGAGTCACTGGCCGATCAGATGAAAATGCTGCGCAATCACCCTTCGCTCTATCTTTGGTGCGGCGGCAACGAGTTTCCTCCTGCTCCCGAACTGGAAGCAAGAGTACGCAAGACCCTCGAAGAGCTTGACGGTAGCAGGCAATTCCTGAGCGAATCGACCTCTTCAGAACTCCTTACAAACACCATCGGAGGCACCGCTGACGGTCCTTACCAGGTTAAAGACCCTGCCTGGTTCTTTACCGAAAAATGGTTTCCGTTCAATCCCGAGATAGGTTCTGTGGGAATGCCTAATATTGAAGGACTCAGGAAGATTATGGACGAACAGGATCTTGTGCCGCCTGCAGGGAAAGAGATGAATGAAGTATGGGAATATCATAAATTCCTTGGATACGGTGACATGATTGAGAAGTACGGTGAGGTTACAGGCATTGAAGACTTTGTAATGAAGGCCCAGCTGGCCGGTTATGAGCAGTACCGCTCGCTGCAGGAAGGACACAATGCTCACATGTGGGACTGGTACACCGGAATGCTTGTATGGAAGAGCCAGAACCCGTGGACGGCGCTTAAGGGACAGTTTTACGACTGGTTCCTGGATCAGAACGCAACCTACTATGCATACAAACATGCGGCAGCACCCCTGCACATGCAGCTAAATTTGAATGACAACGGTATTTACATTATAAATGCAACACCGAAGGAACGGAAGGGTTTGAAAGTGGAGGCTATCCTCACTGATGCTGGCGGAAAACAGTTATGGACGAAGGCGCTGGAGACCAGTGCAGCGGCAAACAGCACCTTTAAGCTCTGGGATGCAGCGTTTCCGGCAGGCGGCGAAGGTGTGAGGTTTCTGAGGATGAAGATAACCTACCTTTCAACCGGGGTTCTGATTGATGACAATACTTACTGGCTGCCGGGAGCAGGAGGAAATAAGTCTCTGACGCAACTGCCTGAGGCGAGGGTTGTGGCTCAGATGATGAAGAGCAGCAACGGCAAGTTTACAGTTGACGTGGCCAACAGCGGAGATGTTGCAGCATTTTTTATCCGTATGAAAGTTATCACAGCGGCCACTGGGGAGATTGTCTCGCCGGTCTTTTTTGATGATAACTATATTGTACTGCTTCCCGGAGAGAAGAGGAGCATAACCGTTGACATCAATTCTCTTGCCCCGGCGCAAAAGAATACACCTCTGATGCTTGAGTTCAGGGGTGTGAATTTGCCCCCGACTGTAATAAGGTTGTAGTAAGTCTGAAAAGTCTGAGGGTATTAAGGTTTCGGAAGTCTAAATGTCTACCCGATTCTTAATTCTTAATTTCCCCATGCTCCAAGCTCCATGCTCCATGCCCCCTTCCCCATGCCCCCATGCTTCTTGCCCCTTTTTCCTTGCTCCAAGCTCCTTTCTCCATGCCCCTTTTCCCATGCTCCATGCTCCATACTCCATGCTCCATGCTTCTTGCCCCTTTTCCCTTGCTCCATGCTCCAAGCTCCAAGCTCCTTTCTCCATGTTCCAAGTCCCCTGCTGATAGCTAACCCGTGCGACTGATTTCGGTCAGGCGTTTGCGGTCGAGGAGTGTGATGCTTTTATCAGAAAGCCTGATAAGTGCATCCTTTTCAAAACTCTTCAGGACTTTCACCGCACCCTCTGTTGAGATGCCTGCAAAGTCAGCAAGTTCCTTCCTCGAGAGAAATCTGAAAAGGTCTTCGCCTCCGTAGTTTTCCGGATCAAGGTGCAGAAGCACCGTGGCCATACGACCATTGGTCTGCTGATGAAGTACGTGGTCAAGGGAACTGTAAAGCACACTGTTCTGCTCACAGTAACGCCTGATGATGCCATAGGCAAAGTCGCCGTTCTTCTTTACAAGTCCGGCAATGGCTTCCTTCTCAATCAGGAACCCGGCAGTATCTGTTAACGCAACAACCGAATAACTGAATGTATTCGGGTTAAACACTGCCGAGAGGCCTACCATTTCACCGGGACGGATGATGCGCAGGTTGAAATCGCGACCCTTTGCTGACTCTATATACTGTCGCGAATAACCGCTGACAATGAAGATGACATATGACGCAAAAGCTCCCTGCTTGGTGATGTTTTCACCCCGCCTGAAGAGGACTTGCACCCTGCTTTCCCTTACAAGTTTTGTCTCTTCAGTTGTGAGAGTACTGAAACAGGGTAGTGTGATATCACACAAAAATTCCCGGTCCGAATCGCTGATGGTTTTCATAGCTGCTTGTGAGCAACAAATTTAATAATTTACAGATAAAAAAGATCCCATTATAAAGCGCATTTAATCAAATGATTACATAAAACCCACTGAATTATATCAAGCCGGGAGTTGTCGCGTTTCAATTCCCTGATTGTTCTCCGTGGGTTCAATTTCAACAAATACCGTTGGTTAATAGCTTAACTTTGCAGAAATTTTAAACCATGAGACATACAGTAGAAGCATCCTGGAAGGGAAACATGAAGTTTGACACCGAGGTTAACGGACATCATTTTATGATGGATTCAGCACTTAACAATGACGGTGAAGACACCGGACCCCGTCCGAAACCTCTTATGCTGGCAGCTTTGGCAGGGTGCACAGGTATGGATGTAGTTTCGTTACTGAAGAAGATGCGCCAGGACATTGAGTATTTCAATGTAAAAGTTGAGGGTGACACCGATGATCAGCATCCGAATCCTTTCGTGAAGATGCATATCATTTATGAATTCCGGGGCAAAGATCTCGATAAGGAGAAAATTGAAAAAGCAATATCGCTTTCTATGGAAAGGTATTGTGGCGTATCAGCTGTCTACCGTAAAGCACAGGTTGAACTTTCACATGAAATCCGTATCCTCGACTGACCTCTCCCGGTTTATTTCAAATTCGCAACTCTCAATACCCAATCATAAATCGCAACTCGCAATTCGCAACTCTCAATACCCAATCATAAATCGCACCTCGCAACTCGCAAATATAAAAACCATGTTATACACAAATCTGAACCACATTGAGACTGCAACGCAGCTTGAAAAGATCATCACTGAAAATGAAAATGTAATGGTATGCTGCGGACGTATGGGCCCTATGTGTATACCTGTCTACGGTATTATGGAAGAACTTCAGCCGGCTTATAGTCATGTTAAGTTCTTCGATATGGAGTTTGACAATCCGGAGTCAATAGTCATAAGGAATGCTCCTGAGACAAAAGGCTTCATGGGATTACCCTATACCGTATATTATAAGAACGGCAAAATGGTCAAGGCAACCACGAGCATCCAGAACATGCCACAGGTAAAAAGCATACTCGACGCTCAGTTCGGGCAGCCAAAGGCCTGACAGAATGGGGAACGAAAACCATTTTGATGTCATAATCCTTGGAGGAGGGCCTGCAGGTCTTACTGCTGCGATCTATCTTTCCCGTGCCAGGGTCAAAACCCTTCTGCTTACCGATGGCACTCCCGGAGGTCAGATGACCCTCACACATGAAATTGCAAACTACCCGGGTATTGAAAAAATCAACGGGTATATGCTCGGCACGGTCATGAAAAAACAGGCTACATCTTTCGGAGCCGTTGTAAAAAGCAATACCGTGATCACTTCACTGGCACTCCAGGGTCTGGTGAAAAGTGTGACCACCGATGAGAACCTTGTTTATACTTCCGATGCTGTCATCCTGGCAACAGGAGGCAGGTCGAGGACTCTGGGTGTGGAGGGTGAAGATCTCTTCAGAGGCAAGGGAATCTCATACTGTGCCACCTGTGACGGCGACTTTTTTACGGGTAAGGAAATAGTGGTGGTCGGTGGCGGTAATTCAGCTCTCGAAGAGGCTGTCTCACTTACAAAATATGTGTCGAAAGTTACCGTGGTTCACCAGTTTGATCACTTCCAGGCATTCAAGTATGCTGTTGAGGAGGCACAGGCTAACCCGAAGATCAGCTTTGTAATGTCATCAACAATTTCTTCGTTTTACGGAAAAGAGAGTCTTGAAGGGGTAGAAATTACGAACCTTGTAACAGAGGAAAAATCAGGTTTCAGAACTGACGGAGTGTTCATATTCATCGGATATGTTCCAAATACTGAATCCTTAAAAGGCATTGTTGATCTGAATGAGAGAAGGGAGATCATTGTCGGTTCCGACATGTCAACAAGTGTTGAAGGTGTCTGGTCAGCCGGTGATGCAAATGTAAAAAGATACAGGCAGGTGACTACTGCAGTCGGTGACGGTACCATTGCCGCTCTTGCGGCTGCTGATTACCTGCATTCATTAAAGAGAAAATAAAACAAAGATGAATATGAAAGGACTGATAATAGCAATTGTAGTTGTTGCCGCGCTTGCGTTTCTTGCGATTCGCGCGTGGAACAAAATGAAGAGCACTCCTGTGGCCGAGGACAGCCATCTGATAGAGCAGCTGACGGAGCAGAATTTCAACAATAAGATAAAGAAGGGTGTGGTGCTGGTCGATTTCTGGGCAGACTGGTGTATGCCGTGCAGAATGATGGCTCCGATTCTGAATGAAGTTGCAGAAGCTACTGAAGGACAAGCCTCTGTGTATAAACTGAATGTTGACGAGTACCAGCAGGTGGCTGCAAAATTCGGTATCCGCAATATCCCGACAATGATCCTCTTTAAAGACGGAAAGGAGTTCGAGAGACTCGTGGGTATGAAAACAAAGGAATCTTTGATAATCAGTATTGAAAAGGCAAAAAAGTAAATCTTTTGATAATTGATTGAAGGGGTGCCTGACGGATGTCTATCTGTCAGCACCCTTTCTTGCTGTTTCATAGTCGGGGGCTCTCAGCAGGTCATCAAAACGTTCTGATTGCCTTACCCGTCCGAAGGAATCGAAATAAGCCTCCTTTGTCATCGAATCCCAGTGAATGGCCCCGTAATAGTACTGGATATTATTATAGATACCCAGCAGGAACAGGAGGGACCAGGCTGCTACTATGCCTCCCTTCAGCCATTTTCTGCCGGATGTAAATGCAACATGTAAAAGCGATGCTGCGGGAATTGCCATAAGGGCATAGCTGTCAATGAAGGCCCGCTGACCGAATCCGCCGCCGTACCACCAGCACCACCAGGAAAATATGATGTAGATATTCAGAGGTACAAAAACTGCGATTGCCACCAGATGGGGTGAGCTCTTCTTCCAGAGAACTGTAAGGCCTGCAAAGGCGAAGATCAGCAACGGCGTGTAGATAAAAAGTCCTTTTCTGAAGCTGAAGAGCCCCTTAATGATTGCCGGGTGGTTGAAGAAAAACCTTTCATCGCCGCCGTAGGAGAAGTATAACCACTGTCCCGTCATCTCCTTCCAGTATATCATTTGCGGCATCCACACCAGTAAAACTATAATTGCCATGACGAGAAGATAAGGAGAGTCTTTAGCCAGGTCCCGAAGTCTGATTTTTAGATCCTTTGAGGAGGTCAGGCCGTAAAGAACAAAGAAAAGGCCGATAATAATATTCGTTGGCCTTATGAGAGAAATAAGGCCAAGCAGTAATCCCAGCCTCACAGCGCTCCATGCTCCATGCTCCATGCTCCTTGCCTGCTGCCATTTCATTGAATACCAGATGAATGCCGTTATCAGTGCAAAGCTGTAAACATGTGACATCGTGCTCTGGAAAAGGCTGTACCAATACAGGTTGGTAGCCAGGGCAAATCCTGCCAGGACAAGGGCTGTAACTGCATCGGAGACACCGGCAAGGAGAATTTTTCTGAGGTAAATAAGACCGATGAAAAGGTAAAAGAGAGCGCTGACTAGCAGAAAAAACTTATATGGTTCAGAAAACCCTCCGGTATCGGCACCCGTTATATGTGCAACCAGATGTGCAACACCGAAAAAAGGAAGCCACAGCACTGATAGTCCCATTGTGGTCTTGATCACATTTTTGCCTGTCGGGCCTTTTCCAGGCCAGAAAACGAACTTGTGAGTTCCCGTGTAACCTTCTGTGAAACCAAGTGAAAGATCATTGTAAATAAATGTTGCCGGAAGATAGGCATAGTATGATATGGCATCCCATTCAATTACCCGCTGTTCATGTTTCCAGTGCTTGACATTCAGCATATTGAAGGTCATAAAGGCCAAAATGAAGGCTATCATAACGGATGACATCCACCTTCTTCCCTCAAGTCCGTATCTGACAGTCTTGACCATTATACCGAGGCCGTCTGTGATCCTGATCTTTTTACCCTCGGTTTTTCTCCTGGGATTGTAAGCCACATCACATTCACCGTACCTGACATTTTTATTTTGCAGTGACTTCAATATCAACTCCGTTTCGAAACCAAACCTCCTTTCGGTCAGATTCAGACGGTCATACAGGTTCCTTCTGAAAACCTTGTGTCCGCAGGTGATGTCAGTGATTTTGCTGCCTGTGATGAATGACGCCGCAATTGAGAAGAGTCTGTTGGCTCCCGCAGCCAGTTTTGCATGGACCGGGTATTTCATGCCTGTTCTGAAACGTGTGCCGCTCACCAGATCAAGTTCTTCCCTGTGTATCTTTTCCACCAGCGCGGGCAGGTCGGCAGGATCCAGTTCAAGATCGGCGTCCTGAATTGCAACTGTGTCACCGGAGGAGGCTCTGATTCCGGCAGCTACTGCTTCACCCTTACCGCTGTTGACTGAAAGCCTCACAACCCTGATCTGAAAACTTACAGCATTGAAGCCCTCGGCCAGGATGGCTGAATTATCCGTTGAACAGTCGTCAACAACTATCACCTCCGTATTCTCCACAAACGCAGGCATTACAGTTTCATTCAGCCTCTTAAGAGTCAGGGCGATGTTGCCGGCCTCGTTGAAAAGGGGTATGATAATGCTCAGGTTCAAGGATGTAGGGGTTAAGGTTGAGGTTGAGGTTAAGGTTAAGGTGGAGGTTAAGGTTAAGGTTGAGAAAGGGCTAATAATATGATAAGGTTGAGGCAAAGGTAGTGGAGATCAGGCAACAGGCAATAGGCAACGGGTAAAATCATCCCTGAAACTCTTCCTTTTCTGCAATAGAAATTAGTGAAGGCTTCGTGAGGAAAAGGGAAAGTCAGGCATCAAAAAAAAGAGACCTGGCAACGGTCTCTTTCCCTTTGAACTTTTATGGCATGTCATTTTAAAGGTGTCTTGATATTGTCACAAATGCCGTCTTTATCAGCATCAATGAAGTCAGGTCCTTTGCCGTTAAAACGACCCTGACCATTGCCTCTTCCCTGACCATTTCCTTTTCCCTGACCATTGCCGCGGGCTATACCCTGTCCCCTGTGCTGCATGTTTCCTTTTCCTGCACGCTGGCCGTTCATGCGGCCTTTGGCGGCTGGTGTACCCTTTTCAAAATTATCACAGATACCGTTCTTATTGGCATCCACCCAGGCGGCACCCTGATTCCTGCCCTGACCTGCAGGTACGTTGGTTTGTTTGTTTGTCTGGGCTGTGGCCACAACTGTCAAAGCTGTCAGAACCACGGCTGAAAGAAATAGTCTTGTTTTCATGAGTAACATTTTTTAATTATTTATTGTTTTGAACTTTCCTTGTATGTTACTCTGATGAAAAGGAAACGGAAAGGTTTAACGGGATTCCAAAAAAAAGTGTAAAAACGGTCAGGGTCTGAATTTTTTGAGTCTCAGTGCATTCCATACAACCGTTACAGAACTGAAACTCATGGCAGCGGCGGCGATCATCGGGTTCAGCAGCGGACCTCCAAACAGGTGCAATACTCCCATTGCAACCGGAATGCCAAGAATATTGTAGAAAAATGCCCAGAAAAGGTTCTGTCTGACGTTTCTGATTGTTGCACGACTAAGCTTAACAGCCGTAACAACTTCCTGAAGATCACTTCTGACAAGCACAATATCTGCAGCCTCCACAGCTACGTCCGTACCGGAGCCAATGGCAATTCCAACATCAGCCTGCGCCAGTGCAGGAGCGTCATTGATGCCGTCTCCTACCATTATTACTTTTTGTCCTGTTTCCTGGAGCTTTCTTATCTCAGCCGCTTTGTCCTGCGGCAATACCCCTGCAATAACTTTCGCAATTCCAGCCTGGGAAGCGATGGCCTGAGCAGTACTGATATTATCGCCTGTAATCATTATCACCTCATGTCCCATTTCAAGCAAGTCCCTGATGGCACCTGCTGAACCCTGCCTTATTGTATCGGCCACGGCGATCAACCCCTCACATTTTCCGTTTACCGAAACATAAAGCAGAGTCTTTCCCTCATGCGAAAGTATCCCAGTCATCTTTTCCGATTCTGACAGGTCGATATTCCTTTCGGTCATCAGTCTGGCAGTGCCCAGAAGAATCTTCCTTCCCCCGGCCGATGCCTCTACTCCGTAGCCCGGTATGGCAGAAAATTTGTCTATACTGTCACTCTTAATCCCCCTCTGCTCAGCGGCTATTACAACAGCCATGGCAACGGGGTGTTCAGACATTTTTTCTGCCCCGGCGGCAAGTGAAAGTAATTCATTTTCACCTAATGAACCAAAACTCCTGATATCCGTTACCACAGGCTCCCCCCTGGTAATGGTGCCTGTCTTGTCAAGTACAATGGCGGATACTTTGTGAGCTGTCTCCAGGGCTTCACCGCTCTTGATCAGGATGCCGTGCTCGGCTCCCTTGCCGGTCCCGGCCATTATTGCCACAGGAGTTGCAAGTCCGAGAGCGCAGGGACAGGCTATTATAAGTACCGAGATGAAGATTGTCATTGCGAGCCGGCTGTCGCCGGTTGCAATAAACCATGCCACTCCTGAAATGACTGCAAGTGCCATTACAATGGGCACAAAGTAACCTGATATTATGTCGGCAAGCCGGGCTATGGGAGCCTTTGATCCCTGTGCATCCTCAACCAGTTTGATAATCTGTGCAAGTGTGGTTTCTGCCCCGACCCGAGTAGCCCTGTATTCGACATAACCGTTTTTATTGATACTGGCTCCGACAACCTCTGAACCGATGCCCTTTTCAACGGGCATACTCTCTCCGGTCAGCATAGATTCATCGACAGAGGTGGAACCTGTTGTAACTATCCCGTCAACCGGGAATCTCTCTCCCGGTTTAACAAGAACAATATCATCCCTGACAACTTTGGCCACAGGTACAATTTTTTCATTGCCACTCCGCCTTACGGTTGCAAGTTGGGGGGCGAGTGCCATAAGTTTCTTTATCGCATCACTCGCCCTGCCTTTTGATACTGCCTCGAGGTACCTTCCGAGGGTGATGAGGGTTAGAATGGTGGCGGCCGACTCGAAATAGAGCTGGTGGACTGCATGAACATCACTGGTAAAGATCCTGAAAGTTGAATACAGGCTCCAGAGAAATGCCGCGGCCGTACCCATTGCAATGAGGGTATCCATGCTTGGATTTCCCCTGAGGAGTGTCCTTGTACCAGCCGAATAAAAGCTGACTCCCGTAATAATGACAGGTACTGTCAGTAATAGTTGAATTAACGCGAATCTTGCCGGGTTGTTCTCCGGTGAGATGAAGTCGGGAAGAACCACGCCAACCATATGAGACATGGCAAGAAGGAGCAGGGGGACGGTAAATATAAGCGAGTAAATAAGTCTCACTTTCAGTTTCTGTGCCTCGGTTCGTCTTGACTTTTCCTCCTTCTCCCTGTCCAGCGCCTTATACCCGGCACCGTCAACGGCATCCATTACCTGTCTTACGGAAGCTTTCTTCTCGTCAAACTTCAGCGTCAGTTTGCCTGTAGCCAGGTTTACATTGGCTACAGCAATACCCTCAATTTTTCGTGCAGCCTTCTCCACATGAGCGGCGCATGAAGCGCAGTTCATTCCCTCAATTGTGAGTGTCTTGTCAGTCATTGTGCAAAGTTAAATATTAATGATAACAAGGAGCAGGGGAAAGGGTTCGGTGTGGACCATGAAGTATATATTAATAACCGCGAAATTTAATAATTTTGAATAGCAATACAGGATGGGTGAATTGAATGAAGTCACCGTCAGTGCAAAAGGCAGTGCCAGATCCGGAAGAGAAAGAAAAGCAAACATTCTGATTTTTGAGCCGGATTTTCTCGGAAGAACCATGAATGCAATGAAATGCGATATTATTAACGAATACGACATCACCCTGAATTACAACCTGAGCAATGACCACGGTAAGGAATCTGAACTGATTATTCGCTGCGCTCATGATCCCCGGGGGAGGACCTGCAGAGCTTAAATGACCCTTCGTGTCTTTTTTATTTTGCCTGCAGCGCCTGCCGAAAGCAAGCTTTCTCCGGCGTCACGTCAAAACAAAAAGCCCCGCTTTTGGCGGGGCATTTAAGCTGCGGAGAAAGAGGGATTCGAACCCCCGGTCCAGTTGCCCGGACAACGGTTTTCGAGACCGCCCCAATCGACCACTCTGGCATCTCTCCGGAGTGTTACACCCGAAGGGGCATAACGCGTGCAAATATAATTACTTTTTATTGTAAACAGCAGTGGAATTTCTCTCTCCGTTGGGAGTTGTCATTGTTGTAGTGATAGAAAGTGTCTTTGAGTCGTTAAGGGCCCAGACTTCGGTTGAATTCATGGTCCTCGATTCTCCGTTCATATCCATTGTTCTGGAAGTCTTAATTGTAAGTGTTTTACCGTCTGATGACCATGTTGCAACCGATTTGCTGTCACCACGGGCAGTTGAATTAACACTCTCTTTTCCGTCAAGGGTGTATTTGGTGATGGTGGTAGTTGCCTGTCCGTCCCTGTTTGTGCGGGTCCTCTCAACGGTGAGAAGATTGCCATCCTGTTTTGCCACGAAGTCGCCTCCGGATCCGCCGCCTCTCTGTCCCTGATTCTGACCCTGTCCCTGAGGCTGTACCTGCGCTGCAGGCTGTCCCGTCTGGCTCTTTTCAGCATTGAATGCCCATGAGCCTGAGAAATTAGTTTTTGAATCCTGCGCAAACATGCTCACAGACGTTAACATAACAGTCACGGTGACCATCATTGCAATGACACCACTTTTAATTAATCGCTTTTCCATATACTTAAATTATTAATTGATAACCAACCATGTAGACAATCAGATGATACGATTCATTCCAATATTCACAAATCTTAACACCACCTAAAGGTCAGGTACGGCATTTAAAATAATTTAAGAAATGAATTCAGATCAAGAGCTGTAGAAACATACTCCTGACCTGACAGGTTAAACCCTCAGGTTCTGCAAATTGCCAAGAACGCCGAATACACTGAGCAACCAGATCACTACAAGGATCACAACCACTACATTAAGAATATTTTTGAGGGTTCTCTGCATTGGAATGTAACTGTTCACCAGCCAGAGTACGACACCGGCAACAATGATCACAAGAAGAATGTTTAAAACGGGCATGATATTAGTGTTTTAGTTTAAACTTAATAATACTCTGTAAAGGTGACCATCTTATAACGGCAAAGTATTACACAACTTTTAAAATAAGTTACATCATTCACTTATTCCGGTACAGGCTTTTCCGTTTGCCTGGGTACACCCAGGAAAAGGCCGGAAATAAGTAAATTATGTAAGATTTGCCTAAAGTTATGTAACATTATTGAGCCGTTAATTGAGCAGATTTGCCGAAATCTCTTAAAAGAGGAGGGCCCATTTGAAATTATTTATCAAATACATGGTTAGTAACCAGTGTAAAATTGCCGTGAAAGCTGAACTGAAAAAGCTTGGACTGCATTTTATCGTTGTCGATCTGGGTGAAATAGAATTAATGGAGGATATCACTGCCAACCAGCGTCAGCAGCTGAAAACCGGTTTGCTCACTGCAGGTTTTGAACTGATGGACGACAAGAGAGCTGTTTTGATAGAAAGGATTATAAGTGTGATTATCGATATGGTTCATCATACCTCGGAGGTCATTAAGGTAAACGTCTCCGACTACCTGAGTGAAAAACTGAATCACGATTATACTTATCTCTCCAATACCTTCTCCGAAGTAAAGGGAATCACAATTCAGCAATTCATAATTATACATAAGGTCGAAAGAATAAAGGAATTGCTTATTTATGACGAACTTAACCTGACTGAGATTTCGTACCTGCTGAACTACAGCAGCGTGGCGCATCTTTCGAATCAGTTCAAGAAAGTAACCGGTATGTCACCCTCCGGATATAAAAATTTAAAAGACAGAAAGCGAACACCCATTGAAGATATAGGAAACAGACCAGCTGAACGGACAGGTTCTCCTTTAATAAACTGAAAATATGGAATTACAGGGAAACCGGGAATCAAAATATGCGAGGAGTCTGATAGAGGCCAGTCTTGATCCGCTTGTAACGATTAGCGTCAACGGTAAAATTACGGACATGAACGAGGCCCTTGCGAATATCACGGGTCTGACGCGTCAGGATCTGACAGGTACCGACTTCTTCGATTATTTTACTGAACCCGGGGATGCCCGTGGAGTGTACCGGGAAATATTTGCCAGCGGCTCAGTGGCAGATGCCCCGCTGACAATCCGTCACAAAGACGGTAAACTGACAGATGTCCTGTTCAACGGATCGGTTTACAGGGATGATATGGGCAATGTGTCAGGGGTTGTAGTCGTTGCCAGGGATGTCACCGCCCAAAACCTCATCTCCTCGGAGTTGACTGAAGCTAAAATAGTTGCTGACCTGGCCAGGGAAATGGCCGAAGAGGCAAAGGGCAAAGCAGAGAGTTTAACTCTCATTGCCGAAGGTGCGGTAAAGGCGAAACAGCAGTTTCTGTCAAACATGAGTCACGAGATCCGTACTCCGTTGAATGCCATAATCGGTTTTACAAAGGTGCTGCTTAAGACAGACCTCTCTGCAACACAACGGGAATATTTATCTGCCATCAAAATGAGCGGTGACTCCCTTATCGTGCTAATTAACGATATTCTCGACCTGGCAAAAGTCGATGCAGGGAAAATGATCTTCGAGCATGCGCCTTTCAAAATGGCATACTCAATTTCAGCTATGCTTCACCTGTTTGAATCCAGAATCAGGGAAAAAAACCTGACTTTTGTAAAGGAATATGATGAGAGAATACCTACAGTCCTGCTCGGAGACCCGGTACGACTGCACCAGATTATATTAAATCTTGTTAGCAATGCTGTCAAATTTACGTCCAGAGGTAAAATAACAGTCAGTGTTCGACTCGTAAGCGAAGATAGTGAGAAAGTAATTGTTGAATTTTCAGTTGCAGATACCGGAATAGGCATTCCTGAAAACAAAATAAATAAAGTCTTTGAGAACTTTCAACAGGCATCGAGCACCACCTCGAGGTTATACGGTGGCACCGGGCTCGGACTTGCAATCGTGAAACAACTGGTTGAACCCCAGGGTGGCTCAATAAAGGTTACGAGTAAAGTCAATGAAGGATCTGTCTTTAGCTTTACGCTGGGTTTTCACAAGACTAACGAAAAGCCTGAGGCTGAAAATGAATTACCTGACCTGAAAGCTGAAAACATGAATATAAAGGTCCTGGTTGTCGAAGACATTGCACTGAATCAGTTGCTGATGAAAACCGTCCTGGAGGATTTCGGATTTGAAACCGATATTGCTGCAAACGGGAGAATAGCGATTGAGAAAATGAAGTCAGGATCATACGATATAGTCCTGATGGATCTGCTGATGCCGGAAATGAACGGATTTGAAGCCACGGAATACATCCGTCACACAATGAATTCCAGGATCCCCATCATCGCCCTGACTGCCGATGTGACAACGGCGGATCTTGAAAAGTGCACATCGGTTGGAATGAACGATTATGTGCCAAAACCGATTGATGAAAAGAAACTGTACAACAAAATAGTCGGACTGGTTCTAAGGAACAAAGCCCCCACGGTGAAAAGGGGTGTCCGGACCGAAAAAACGAAATGCACGGACCTTACTTATTTAAGGCAACGGACTAAGTCCAAACCCGCATTGATGATGGAGATGATTTCGGTATTTCTGGAACAGACACCGCCATTGATCACGGCAATGAACAGGAGCCTCCGGGAAAAAGCCTGGGACTCACTGTACTCCGAAGTTCATAAAATTATTCCTTCATTTTCCATTATGGGTTTCAATCCCAAGTATGAAAACCTGGCCAGAAAAGTTCAGGAATATTCAAGAACAGAGCAGAATACGGAAGAAATTCCGGCCATGATCCTGCAGCTTGAGAAGATCAGTTATCAAGCCTGTAAGGAACTGCAGGCTGAGTATGACAATATTAAAATGACGACACATGAAAGATAAAAGCAAAATAAAACTTTTCCTTGTGGATGATGACGCAGTCTTCCTGAAACTGCTTGAAATAGAATTTATTGAACATTCAAGTTTTAGTATTGAGATTTTTATGACAGGTGAACAATGCATTGCAAACCTGGCACACAATCCGGATGTAATTATTCTGGATTACCATCTGGACGGAAATGATAAGAATGCGATGAACGGACTGATTACAATGGACAGGATTAAGGCAGTTAACCCTGGCATTCCGGTAATAATACTGTCTTGTCAGGATAAAATTGAGGTGGCTGTAAACTGCATGCATCACGGTGCTCTTGACTATGTGGTGAAAAGTGAAACGGCATTCCTCAGACTGAAGAAGATCATTGAGACGCTCTTCCGGCATAAAAAAATGGAGAATGAATTGAACTGGTATATGGAAAGGATGTAGTGATTTACTCCTTGATAAACCTTTTCATCACAGTGGTCCCCGGTGTGACGAACCTGATGAAGTAAACTCCCCGGGGAAGCTGACTGACAGGGATACTCAACTGCTCCTGTTTATTGCAGGCTTCTGAGATGTGTTTTTTGCCCATGACATCAAAGATCTCAATAACAGTTACCGAAGAAATATTTTCAAGGTTCAGGTCTGTTTTGACTGGTACCGGATAGAATTTTATCTTTTCTGCAAGATTACGGTTAAGTGAATCGGGGACGGTAACTTTTTCTCCTGAACGGAATCCGGCATAAGACTTCTGTCCAAAGGTGTCAGGCATTAAGAACAATAAGCTGATGACGACAATGAATGGCAGGTTGCGATATGACATTGATCGGTTCATTGGTCAACTCCTGAAACAGTCATTTAATTAAGACCTAAAAGTACAATAATTTTTATTTCATTCCTTAAAAATATAACTTCGCATCTCCATAATGTTCAAAACCACAAAATAATAACCACGTGAAAAAAATCATCTTCGTCATGATGGTGGCTGGCCTTGTCCTCGCCTCATGCACTACCAAAAAACAGGTTTCAACGAACCCTTTCTTCTCTGAATGGACAACACCGTTCGGTGTTCCTCCCTTTGACCAGATAAAGAACGACCATTACATGCCTGCACTGGACTCGGGCATTGCAATTGCCAGGACTGAGATCAGTGCTGTGGCAAACAGCACGGAAGAGCCAACCTTCGTGAATACAATAGCTGATTATGATAAGGCCGGTGAACTGCTTACAAAGGTGATGTACGTTTTCGGCAGCCAAACCAGCGCCTTCACCAACGATACCCTCCAGGTACTTGAAATGGAGATTGCCCCCAAGGTATCTGCCTTCAGTGATGAGGTTCTTCTCAATGCCAATCTCTTCCAGCGGATCAAAACGGTGTATGATAACCGCGCATCGGCAACCCTGACTCCCGAGGAAATGTTTATACTTGAGAATCTTTACAAGGATTTTGTTCGCAACGGTGCGCTTCTCAATCCCGCCGACCAGGAGACACTCAAGAAACTGAACCAGGAAATATCTGTTCTGGCCGTGAGATTCAGCCAGAATGTGCTTGCAGAGACCAATGATTTCAAACTTGTCATTGATAACGAAGCAGACCTAAAGGGGCTTCCCGAAAATGTAATTGCCGGTGCTGCTGAAATGGCCAGGCAGGACAGCCTTGAAGGAAAATGGATCTTCACCACGCAGAAGCCGAGCATGCTTCCCTTCCTGACATATGCGGAAAACCGCGACCTGAGAAAAACGCTGTTTGCGGCTTATAATTCGAAGGGTAACAGGAATAATAAGAATGACAACAAGCAGCTTCTTGCAGATATAATGCGTCTTCGCGCCGACAGGGCAAAGCTGCTTGGATATAAGTCTCATGCAGACCTGAACCTTGAAAACCGCATGGCCAAGACCCCTGCCAATGTATTTGCTCTTCTTGATAAGCTTTGGGTACCAGCTCTGAAGGTTGCTGGCAATGAACGTGATGAGATGCAGAAGATCATTGACCGTGAGGGGGGGGGATTCAAACTTGAATCATCTGACTGGTGGTACTATGCCGAAAAGCTGCGCAAGGAAAAATACAATCTTGACGACAATGAACTGAGGCCCTATTTCAGCCTTGACAATGTACTCAACGGGGTGTTCACTGTTTCCACAAAGCTTTACGGTATTACTTTCACGCCTGTAGCCTCAATTCCGCTGCCTCATAAGGATGCCAGGGCCTATGAAGTCAAGGAAGCCGACGGAAGCCACCTCGGTGTTCTGTACATGGATTTCTTCCCACGTGAGAGCAAGGGCCAGGGCGCCTGGTGCGGCGGTTACCGCGATCATAAATGGGTAGACGGCAAGGAGATAACTCCTGTTATTACAACGGTATTTAACTTTACCACTCCTTCGGGTGACACTCCCTCACTTCTCAGCTTCGACGAAGTCGAGACTTTGTTCCACGAATTCGGCCATGCGCTCCAGAGCCTCTTCTCTGAAAACAGGTACTCGACTACCTTCGCACCCATGGATATGATAGAACTGCCGTCGCAGATAATGGAACATTGGGCAACAGAACCTGAAGTACTGAATATGTACGCCAAAAATTACAAGACCGGTGAGGTTATACCTGCCGAACTTGTCGGGAAAATAAAGAACAGCAGCTATTTCAACACAGGCTTCATAAATGTTGAGCTTCTTGCAGCATCGATGCTCGATATGGCTTACCATTCACTGGAAACTCCGGTGAGCATTGAAGTCGGGCAATTCGAAACGGATTATCTTGTTAAGATAGGCCTGATGAAAGAGATAGAACCAAGGTACCACAGCACTTACTTCACTCATATTGTGGGCGGCTATGATGCAGGTTATTATTGCTACACCTGGGCGGCAGTGCTTGACAATGACGCCTTTGGGGCTTTTCAGGAAAAGGGCATCTTCGATAAGGCCACTGCAGATTCATTCCGTAATAACATCCTGGAACCGATGGGCATCACTGACGGAGAGCAGAGTTATATCAGGTTCCGCGGACGCGAACCTAAAATAGATGCAATACTGAAGAACAGGGGACTGAACTGATTCCTTAACCGTAATATCTGAGAGCCGCCATTGTGCGGCTCTTTTTTTAAATTCTGCCTTTTTTGTAAATAGGGGAGATGTACCTGCGCCAGAAACCAAATCTTGAGAGGGATGTGAATTCAATCATATACCTGAAAGGCTTGAAGCGCTGGATCTAATGGATGATGAGGTAAACTGGCCTCATCGGCTACCCAGCCTGCCGCCGAAGCTGCATTTCCGGTGCCGGAAATGTAATATACTGCCAGTGAAGAAAAATCACAAGTCATTGGCTGGAGTTTTGACCATATCTAAGATATGGTGTTTTCCTGACAAATTTTTCCGTTTTAATATCTTTGTGCCAATGAACAGCCATAAAAGTAAAATACCGATTGCAGGCATGGACCTCGCCACACTGGTCCAGGAACTGGAAATGATGGGGACTGACCCGCGTTACGGACGCAGATTGCTGTACTGGATATACAGGAGACGAATCGGTTCCTTCGATATGATAAACGATATTCCCCGTGATGTGATTTCGCAGTTGACTGAAAACTTCACGACCGGCATCTCTGAACCTGTATCATCCTCAGCATCCGCCGACGGTTCTGTCAAATATCTCTTTCAGACCGGATCCGAAATGCTGCACGAGGCAGTATATTTGCCTGAAGGTAAGCGCCACACAGTATGCATATCAGTTCAGGCGGGATGCCGGATGGGGTGCAGGTTCTGCGCTACCGGACAGAACGGATGGAAAGGAAACCTGACAGCTGGAGAAATTATAAACCAGGTAATCAGCCTGCCACATAACGTTACCCACGTGGTAATGATGGGCATGGGTGAACCCGGTGATAACATTGACGAAGTAATAAGAGCCTGCGCTGTTCTGACCGCCGAATGGGGACTGGCTGTCGGAAGGAGCAAGGTTACAGTATCGACGGTCGGGGTGTTGCCGTCGGTTACCCGGCTGCTTAACGAAACGGACTGCAACATTACCCTGAGCCTGCATTCTCCTTTCCCCGCAGAACGAACAGCCGTAATACCTGCCGAAGCCAGATGGCCATTTGAGAAAACCCTCGGTCTCATGAAAAGCTTCAGTGCCCGCCGCAACAGGAGGTTTACAGTTGCCTATGTGATGATAAGGGGCGTCAATGACTCAGATGTTCATCTTGAGGCTCTTAAAATGCTGCTTTCCGGAACCGGCATCCGGGTTAACCTTCTCCCTTACCATCCCGTTACAGGAGACAGCAATGTCAGCTCAGACGCTGTAACAATGTCAAGATTCAAACATCTGCTTGTAACCTCCGGAATCGGGGCTTCTGTCCGGAAGTCAAGGGGTGCGGACATTGCAGCAGCATGCGGTATGCTGGCCGTGAATGCCTCAAACAGTAAAACACAATTTATAAGTTAAATTCAGGCTGAGGCCGGATTTATAATCTGGTACATCAACTCGCTGACAAACAGACCGTTAAGTCTTATCCATTCCTTTTTTTCTGCGCATGGGCCAAATCCGTGATTTCTAAACAGCCTTATGCTCTCCTCATTGTCACTGAGTATGTTGCACCAGAGCTGATGGAGCCGGAGGGTCTCAAATGCATATTTTATAAGGCAGGCCATGGCCGCAGATGCATACCCTTTATGACGGTCAGCCTCGTCGGCTACAAGAATTCCAACCCCGGCCCTGAGATGAAAGTGGTCAAAGTCGAAAAGGTCAATGGTGCCCACAGTCCTCTGTTCCCCGTGGATATCGATCATTAGCCTCAGCTGTCCTGTCTCGAAAAGACTCTTGTGGGATCCTGCTATATAGTTTTTGAGAACGAACCTGGAATAGGGAGCCAGGGTGTTGCTGAGCCTCCAGTTGGACTCTTCGTTTTCCCATTTGTAAAGCAGTTCCAGATCTTCAGGTTCCACAGCTCTCAACCTGACAATGTCATCTCCGAGGATCATTCCCTGTAGACTTTCTTGACGAAAATGTCGGTAGGATATCCTATTCTGAGCAGCCTTTCCTTTTCGGCATAGGCTTCCTCCAGGGTGTTAAACTGCCCGGTTGTATACCTGAAGAACCGGTCAAGTCCGTTGTAGAACACCCTTATAACAGCATGTTTAAAATAGGCCGGATCTACAGGGTTGTAAAGAGCCATTACCTGCACTGTATAATATAGAATGTCAGGATCTGCCTCATCAGTGGAAAGTACGTCTCTCATGATCAGGTCCCTGATGAGGGTTGACGAGTCGGTGATCGTAATGTAGGGGAGGCTGTCAAGGTTAAAGCTTATTGTTGCAACCGGACCTTCTGCAATTGTGTCCAGTACACGTTCATCAGGGAGGGTATTGAAAGTAACCAGGACGATTTCCTTCTTTTTGTATCCTGTCATCAGGGAATAAAAACCGTAGCCGCCGTTATCAACAGGCTGGTATCCCAGGTCGTCATCCGTAGTACTCAGCGGATAACCCATATTTTCAGGCTTGCTCCACCCGCCTGACCCCAGTCTCGAAATGAAAAAATCATATCCGCCCATTGAACCGTGACCTTCTGAGCTGAATGTCAGCACCATGCCGTCTTTTCCGATGAACGGTGTCTCTTCATTAAAAGGTGTGTTAACAGTGTTTCCCAGGTTTGCAGCCACTCCCCATTCGCCGAGAGCATCTTTTTCTGACAGCCATAAATCCAGCTCCCCGAGGGACCCTTCGCGGTTACTTGTAAAATAGAGTTTATTTCCGTCGGGTGATACCGAAGCGTGTGACTCGTAAAACTTTGTGTTGATATTCCGGTTCAGTTTTGTGACAGGCATCCATTTTCCTTCAGCAAACCTGGTGACATAAATATTACCGTCAAAATTGTCATTCTTGAAAAGATAAAGCTCTGTCCCGTCACTGTTCAGTGATGTTGTGTGGCAGTCTGTGCCTATTTCAGCTTCGGCGGTAATATCCATCGGGGTGCCCCAGCTGGTGCCCTCCTTCATGGTAATAAAAACGACGCTTTCAAGACCCCTGCGTTCGGTGTAAGCCATTGTCTGACCGTCAAAGCTGACAACAGGCCTGTCATTTACAGATCCCTGGTTGATATATTCTTTTAACGGATTAATGATAACATTAACCGGCGACTTCATCTTTTCAGATGCAACGTTGCATGCCTGAATCTGCTGATCAATGAAATCCCGGTTCTTCATCTCACCTGCCCCGGAGAGAAGTCCCTGGAACATGCTGTAAGTCATCATTGCACTGTCAAGCTTATTTGCAATCCGGTAAGAGTTACCGAGGGAGAAATATGCATCAAGGGGAGCCCTCTTTTCCTTGAGCAGATTGCTCCGGGAATCATAACTGGCATTCTCTACGGATGTTTCCAGAAAAGGAATAGCTTTGGGCTTTTCATCAAAAATATTAAGGTAACAGTTCCCGATTTTATACTTAATGTTTGAATTGTTCGGAATCAGTTCGTTCAGAATAAGGTAGAGAGGATTGGCAAGTTCAAATTCCCCGTAAAGGTAGTGTGACTCCGCCTCAAGCCAGATCGCCTTCAGTTCGCTTTTCTTCTGTCCGTTCAGCGGCATAAAAAGCAGGAATGCCGTCAGTATGATAATTCCCCTTCTTCCCATTTTTATTTTTTCATTTCGGATTTTTCCCCTGCCGCAGAGCAGGTTATATGCTTTCTATCTGAACCTGATGCGGTATAAGTCTTCTTTTCCTGCCCCTTCATTTTCCCGGGTCAGCGATACGTAGCCCTCTTTTCCGTTGTCTGACGGACAGAAAAAGATATTGTCATCCGGGGTGTTGAGGGGATAGCCCATGTTTTCAGGGTTGCTCCATAACCCGTTGGTCTGCAACTCGCTGTAAAAAATGTCATATCCGCCCATATTGTAATGCCCCTGTGAGGCAAAGTAAAGTTTTTTACCGTTTTCGACCAGGAAGGGCCTGTCCTCATTCACAGGGGTATTTATCTCGGGGCCTGCATTTACCGGTGTTCCCCATTCACCTACTGCATTCAGTCTGGAAAGGTAGAGGTCAAGTCCGCCGAAGCCGCCCGGCCTGTCACTTGCAAATATCAGAGTGGTACCGTCATCAGAGATATAAGCGTGTGTTTCCCAGTATTTTGTATTTATTTCCTTTCTGAGTTTTGTGGCAGGTTCCCATTTTTCCCCGTTGAATTTGCTTACCCAGATATCACTGTTGATGTTGTCGTCCTTGGAAAGGAAGAGCATGTTACTGCTGAGAGAGAGACATGAGACATACTGATCACCGTCAGACTGCAGGTCGGGCGTGATATTCACCGGGGTTGTCCATTCACCTTTTACCAGCTTCGAATACATAATGGCATCATAAAACTTCATTGATGACATAAAGACAATTGACTTACCGTCACCTACGACTACTGGAAAGAAGTTGTCCCTGCCGTCATTCAGAATATTGCCCAGTGATTCAACCGAGAACTTTACCGGTTTGGCCATTATGGCCGGGGCATTGTCGCATCCGGCAATCTGCTGGTCGATGAAAGCACGGTTGTCCTTATCATTGGGGAGGAGTGTGCTGCGATACCGCGAGTAAGCGTCTTTGGCTTTCTCGAACATATAATTTACCCGATAAGCATCACCAAGGAAAAACAGGGCTTCATACGGCGCCTGTTTCTGACGGAGCAGTCCCTCACGGTATTTGGCGGTAGGGTTGACTGAGGCCTTTTCAAGGTATTCAATTGCGAGATTCTTCTTCCCTTCTATATTCAGATAACAGAGACCGATACGGAATGCAATATTGTCATTATCAGGCATTGCTGCATAGATACCCTGGTAGTAAGGCAATGCATCAGCATAGTCTTCACTGAGAAGGAAATATTCTGCCTCAAAGTAGGCATCCTGCAGCCTCGGAACATCCTGTGCAGTCCCACGGAAACCTGCCGACAGGATCAATATCAGAAAAACAGCTACTCTTCTCATATTTCTCTCAGTTTGATTTTACTTTTCGTCTCGTTTAATTTTTCCGGACCTTACACGCCAGATGATATACAAAATTACTAAAAGTAAGACAAGTGCCAGCCACCATAACCAGCAAACATCACGGGCACCTGTCGTTTCTACTGCTGACACAGGCCCTGGCTGACCTGTTTTGTCTCCTGCAACTGAAACGTTATCAGACGGTTGCACCGCGATTACCGCAGGTTTGACAACCGGTTGTTCAACTATTACCGATTTTTCAACCGGTTTTACGGATCCGGAGCTCTCTCCGCAAATAATACGGACTGAAGCGCTGTTATGATTGCCAAAACGGTCAGTCAGAGTGAAGGAAACCCGGCTCTCTCCCTTGTCAGGCAATAGAGTAAAGATGAATGTTGAGTCAGTAATGCGATGGGTTCCCAGAATGATCAAAGTGTCAGCGGTTTTAAGCTCAACCCGCAGAATGGACCTCGGTTCCGTTTCAAGACCGACAGAAACCTGCTCGCCGGGTCTTACAAGAATCAGGGTATCACCTGTCACACGGAGCCAGGCCTCGAAATCGGACGGCGTCAGACTTACACTTTCAATGCGTACTGTATCACCGATTAATGTACGGGGCATGTCAACCGTTTTTGAGATATCTGCTGCACCGTCTGAAGACCATATGAGCCTGTATGATCCCTGTGGAAGGCTCATGGAATAACGTCCCGATGCCGGGTCGGAGACAGCTGATACCACCCTTAATGCATCGGCATTATTGATGGCTGTAATTTTTACGGGCTCCAGGAAATCCGGACGGAGGTTGTCAATTGAAACAATTCCTTCAACAGTAAATATCCGGGGATTGCGGTCTGTGAAAATCTCATAAAAAAACAGATCCATTTTTCCGTAGCCGTCAGGGTCGAATTTGGCTGTGTAACCCCTGCTTCCGTCGCCTACTGGAGTGAAAAAGAGATCATCATCCGTTGTGTTTACCGGGTAGCGCAGGTTGACAGGAGGGCCCCAGTTTCCTGACGCGTCGAGGTCAGACCTGAAGATGTCATACCCGCCCATATTCAAATGACCGCGGGAGCTGAAAAAGAGAGAGCGGTCATCATTGGCCAGAAAGGGTGTCTCTTCATTATAAGGGGTGTTGATCACAGGCCCTGCGTTTGACGGAACACCCCAGTTGCCTGTGCTGTCACGCTCTGAGACGAAGATGTCAAGACCGCCAAGGCTTTCCCTGCGGTTGCTGGTGAAATACAGCTTCCGTCCGTCTTTGGACATCGTGGCATGTGACTCCCAGAACCTGGTATTTACTTTGTCGTTCAGCTTTTCAACATTTGACCACTTTTCTCCGTCAAACCTGCTGAGATAAATATTCCCCTCGTAATTATCAGTTCTGTAGAGCAAAAGAGTCTTCCCGTCACCTGACAGGGATGATGAAAAATAGTCCTGATCCACACCCAGTTCAGGAGTCATGTTCACCGGAGGAGTCCATCTGTCGTTCACTCTTTTCGAATAAAAAACCGCATCATAGAACTGCAGCTTCCGGGTAAATGCAAGCATACTACCGTCAGCGGAGACTACGGGGTTGGATTCGGAAAAACGTTCGTTGACTGTCGGGCCCAGGTTCCTTTCAACCACATAAACCGGATCTGTCATCATTAAACGGGCCGTATGACATGACTCTATCTGGAATCTTATAAGGGCAGTGTCATAGACTTCAGCGTCAACATCTTCCATGAACAGGTCATATGTTTCCAGGGCTTTGTCAAGATTGCCGCTGATACGGTATGCGTTTGCAAGAAAATAGAGTGCGTCATACGGCGCACCTGTTTCCCTGAATTTTCCTTCACGGTAATCCGGATTAATGTTTGCCGCTGCAGTCTCGAGATAGGGTATCGATTTCTCTTTTTCTCCAGGCGTGTTCAGATAGCACTGCCCGATCCTGTAATAGAAATTGAAGTTTTCCGGATAGATTTGGAGAAGATTAAAGAATTTTGGAAGGGCTTCCTGGTAATCTTCGTAAAGAATGTCGCCCTCTGCCGAGACGAATAATTCCCGCATCCCGCTTCTTGTCTGACCTGTAACAGTCAATCCAAGCATTACAATCAGCATGCAAAGAATATATTTAGGGCTTCTCATTCACGTGGTTAGTTTTCTTAAAGAGACTAATATAAGTGAAATATTCAAAAAAGCGGGTAATAGTATCAACCCTTTTTAACCTGAACAGCTTTTTTTTTAACTGGTTTCCTGAATGAAGCTGTGATAAGCCTGATCGCCAGCAGCATTCTTACACCCGCATTCACGGGTAATTGCCACGACTTTCCAAGATGTTTACGGGAGAAAATGACCATCGCCCCGTAGAAGTTCCGGATCATGCTGGGATCATCCACTTCAGAGCTTTTGCCTTTAAAATGTGTAATGCGGGACTCAGCCAAAAAGTAATTTGTATATCCGGCCTTTACAATTCTCCAGCTGAGATCGATGTCTTCACCGTACATGAAAAATGACGTATCAAAAAGGCCAACTTTTTCAAGAGCCTCTCTGCGGATCATCATAAAGGCGCCTGTGAGGATGTCAGCCCTGCATGTCCGGTTGTCGGGCCGGTGCCCCAGGTAATAGGCATTAAAGAAGGAGGAGCGCGGAAAAATCCTGTACATTCCTGTGAACCTGAACAGTGATGTCAGGGGAGAAGGGAATCCCCTCTTCGATTCCGGGAGAAAGGTGCCTTTGCCGTCTGCCATACGGGCTCCGACAACCCCCGTTTCAGGATGTTGTTTCATAAAACCGAGTGCAGAAGTAATTGCGTCAGGCTGCACTAAAGTGTCAGGGTTGAGGATCAGGATGAACAGTCCTGAGGCAGCACGGATTCCTTCGTTGCATGCCGCCCCGAAACCGATATTTCTTTCATTGCGGATAACCCTGACATTCCTGAATTGAAGCTCTATTGTCTCCGGCGAGCCGTCGGATGAGCAGTTGTCGACAACAATTATTTCGCTGTCAACGGAAGCGGTTGCGGTAATTACGGATGCGACAGCCTGTCTCAGGTATTCCCTGACATTGAATGATACAATTATTACGGAGAGCTCCATGACTCTCACACAGCGCTCATCTCCTCCCTGATTGCCTCAGCGAGCCGGCGTACACCCTCGCAGATTTCTGCAGGACCTGAAAACGAAAAGTTTATGCGCATTGTGTTTTGCCCCTCATTGTTGCAGAAAAAAACCGAACCGCAAACGAAGGCCACTTTTTTCCTGATGGCCCTTTCAAGCAGCCGGGCTGCATCCATTGAAGGGGGAAGGGTGACAAAAAGGAACAACCCTCCCTGCGGCTCCGTCCATTTAACACCTTCAGGCATAAACTCGCGGAAACATTTTATCATGTAATCACGCCTGTCACGGTACAGGGCCACCGTTTTTTTAAGGTTGATGTCAAGCAGTCCTTTTTCAAGATATCTGGCCGCTATCTTCTGCACGAATGCTGGTGAGCACAGGTCGGCAGCCTGTTTGGCAATGATTAACTTGTCTATCAGGTCAGGATGACCCAGAACCCACGCCACCCTCAGCCCGGGAGCGAAGATTTTGGAGAATGTGTGCAGGGTGATGATTCGCCCTGATGTGTCAAGGCTGTACATCAGCGGCTGGGGCTGACCCTCAAATCTGATGTCGCGGTAAGGACTGTCTTCCACTATCAGGAGGTCATGCCTTTCGGCGATTCTGATTATCTCCAGCCGCCTCGCCCGCGGAACAGTCACACCTGCAGGGTTCTGAAAGTCCGGGATTATGTAGATGAATTTGACGGTTTTGCCCTTTTCTTCCAGATTTAAAATAGCTTGCTCGAGGAGGTCAGGACGCATTCCGTCATCATCGAGCGGAATGCCCTTCATCTGTGCTCCGTAGACCGCGAAGGCGCTTAACCCCCCGAGGTAAGTGGGGAGCCCGCAGATCACAAAGTCACCCGGATCAATGAATATCTTTCCAATCAGATCGAGACCCTGCTGTGAACCACTGGTAATCATAATATTGTCAGGGGTTATGTCAAGACCCTCGCCGTTATGGCGCTCAGTAAGCAGTTTTCTGAGCTTTCTGTCGCCCTCCGTGGTTCCGTACTGCAGGGCTGCAGCACCCTCTTCCTCCAGTACTTCGGCTGCAATCTTTTTAACATCCTCTATCGGAAACGACTCAGGGGAGGGCAGTCCGCCGGCAAATGATATCATATCCGGCTTCTGAGTCAGTTTCAGGATCTCCCTGATCGCCGAACGCTTCATCAAGAGTGACGATCGTGAAAAGAATTTATCATATTTTTCTGCCATGACCGGAACTTATTTCTTCAAATTAAACAAGAATTTTCAATATAAAAAAATGACAGATGTGACCTGCAAGGTCAGCCTGATCATGTACGCGGGGCTACGGAAAAAAGACGGCGGTTTACAATTGACTGGCCAAGGGTGATCTCGTCAGTATATTCAAGTACATCACCGATTGCCACACCCCTTGCGAGCGTGGTGACTTTTATGTCATACTGCGAAAGCCGCCTGTATATGTAGAAATTGGTGGTATCACCTTCCATGGTGGTGCTGAGGGCCATTATTACCTCCCCGATGCCGCCCTCACGGACCCTCTCCTCAAGCTTGTTGATGGTGATGTCCGAGGGACCGATTCCGTCAACAGGTGAAATAATGCCTCCGAGAACGTGATAAAGCCCCCTGAATTGCCTTGTATTCTCCACAGCCATCACATCCTGGACGTTTTCAACAACGCAAATGACAGACCTGTCCCTCCGGGTATCGCTGCAGATATCACATACCGGGGTGTCACTGATACTGTGACATATGCTGCAGTAGCATACATCTTCACGGAGCCTGGTGACAGTCTCTCCGAAACGCTTCACCTCCGCGCTGTTGCGCCTCAGCAGGTGCATCACCAGCCTGAAGGCCGTCTTCCGGCCAATACCCGGCAGTGAAGCAAACTCATTCACTGCATCCTCAAGCAACTTCGAAGGAAATCCTGTACTCATCAAACCGGTTTTAAACAAAATTAAAATAATTTTTTGTCTTCAGGCTTTTTGCTAATCTTGCATTCTAATTTTGATGTCAATGACTCCTTCCCTGATTCTCGGCATATTCGCCATCTATACTGTGGTTCTGTTTTCAGTTACCTGGATAACAGCCCGGAAAGCAAACAATCAGTCGTTCTATATAGGTAACAGGGTTTCACCCTGGTTCGTGGTTGCCTACGGAATGATAGGAGCCTCACTCTCAGGTGTTACATTCATGTCAGTGCCCGGATGGGTACAGGAAACACAGTTCAGCTATATGGTTGTGGTGTTCGGGTACCTTTTCGGATATTTTGTCATAGCCCTGGTGCTCCTTCCACTCTACTACAGGATGAAGCTTACCTCTATTTATTCATACCTTGAACAGCGATTCGGTTTCTGGTCGTATAAGACCGGCGCAGGATTCTTCATCATTTCGAGAATACTCGGTGCTTCTTTGCGTATGTTCCTTGTAATAAATGTATTACAGATATTTGTTTTTGATGCATGGAATGTTCCGTTCTGGGTCAACGTCCTTATCTTCATAACACTGATAATTATTTATACTCTGAAGGGTGGCATCAGGACAATAGTGTGGACTGACATGCTGCAGACGACATTCATGCTTCTGGCGGTAATCCTTTCTGTTGTATATATAAGCAGGGAGCTGGGGACACCCATCTTTAAACTTATCAGGACGGTCACAGACAGCTCTGTGTCACGCATGTTTATAACTGACTGGCACAGTGAGCGTTTCTTTGTCAAACAGTTTCTGAGCGGGATGTTCATTACAATAACAATGACAGGCCTCGACCAGGAGATGATGCAAAAGAACCTGAGCTGCAGGAACATAAAGGAAGCCCAGAAGAATATGTTCACTTTCAGCGGCATCCTTGTCTTCGTCAATTTCCTTTTCCTGATCCTCGGGGCTTTTCTGCTTATCTATGCGAAGAGCAAGAGTATCACTGTTGCCTCAACCGATGATCTGTTCCCAACAGTTGCATTTCAGTATCTCGGACCTGTGGCAGGCGTTGTATTTCTGATAGGATTGATCTCGGCGGCGTTCCCGAGTGCAGACGGAGCCCTGACTTCACTGACCACATCGGTAAGCATTGATTTTCTGGGTCTTGAAAAAAATTCCGGGCGGACCGAAAAGGCCAAGACAAAGATCAGGTACAGGGTTCACCTGACTATCGCCTTTATCTTCTTCATTGCCATAATAATTTTCAGGTCAATGAATAACAGGGCAATAATTGATGAGCTCTTTACAATTGCCGGCTATACTTACGGACCTCTTCTGGGACTTTACTCTTTCGGCCTCTTCACAAGAAGGCTGGTCAATGACAGGCTGACGCCGTTCATTGCTGTTCTTTCACCTGTAATATGTTTTTTTCTGAGCAAATACTCGGAAGTACTTTTCAACGGTTACAGGTTCGGTTTCGAGCTGATACTTCTCAACGGCTTCCTGACTTTCCTGGGACTTTGGATCTTCAGCCGCAGGGGCACCCTTTCAGAACCTGCTCCCCGTCCCTGACCTGACGGTGTTTGTTGACGGGACCGTCACATCGTCAACTTCCTGCTCCTCAGGTACCGGTTTGGGCCTGATGAAGACCCTGATCTTTTTATAGGGAATGGAGATGGAGACATAATATGCCGCACCTGTAGCAACGCCTGATGACCCGTCGCCGAAACCCGGAAGGTAAACCGGTTTCAGGTGGTCTCCGGTGCCTGCGCCCAGGAGTAACCTGAGGTAAAGGTTCCATCCGATTGTCACTCCTGGAAAGAGTTCTGTTCGCACCCCGGGAGTCAGTTCGAGGAAATGACCGGCATGGCGCGAAAGGGGCAGGGAGGAGGCGCCTGTGCCCCACGGGTTTGTATATTCCAGCCGCGGAACCTCCTGTCCGTAAAAGGTCAGACCGTAATGCAATCCAATTCCGGCATAATGCTTTCCTGCCATCATTTTAGGCTTGATGAAATTCTTGTCAGCGCCCATGACGAAAGTGAGCCCACGGCTCCTGAAGTCATAGCTGTATTCGGAGGCTGAAAATGAACTGTAGCGTATTCCCCCAACTGCAGCGAAGTTTTCATTGAGATCGACGGAAATCAGGGCGCCGTAGCTCACAAGATTCCTGTTAAGAGCCTGCAGAACGGGACCTGCTATGTCAAAACCGGCACGGAAATTCAGAGGCACCGTCACCGTATCCTGTGCCGCTGTCCTGATGCCGGTGAGCAAAAGCAGGCTAATAGAAAAGACGCATATTCCTTTCGCCATCAACGGTAATGTTTTTATTCTCGATAATGAGGGTGTCAATAATATTGTGGGTTGTATTCAGGCCATTAATGACGCTGTAGAAAGTGTAACCGCATTCGGGAGATACAAGGTGCACGAAGTTGCTGTAGCTGATGGTGGCTGTATCGGCAATACCGTTAAGCAGGATCACAATTACTGAAGTTTCCTCTGAAGGACTGAGGGGTACACTGAATTTGGCTACCGAGGTGGCGGTGACAAGCTCAACAGGGGAGGCACCTGCCAGTCCGGTAATTTTAAGGGAGACCGATTTTTTAGCAGCCCCGGTTCCGCTTTCTAAAAGGGTGACGTTTACGAGCGGGTCTGTGTCGTCATAACAGGCTTGCTCCGAGCAAGCCGGCGACAGCAATGTCATAAGTACCAGGACTGTAATGCGGAATCCGGATTTCATAGCGGTTCTATATCCTGCTTTTAACCATGGCCACGGCTTTCTCCACCGCACTTTTCAGTCCTGACGGATTCTTTCCGCCGGCAGTGGCAAGGAAGGGCTGTCCGCCACCGCCACCGCTGATCTCGGAGGCTGTCGCCCTGATTATTTCAACGGCATTGAGTCCCTTTGCTGAGATGAGGTTGTCACTCAGGCCCACGAGCAGTGATACCTTACCCCCGGCATCAGAACCAAGTATAACGGCGCTGTTCGGATGGGTCTGCCTGAACCGGTGTGCGATTGTCTTGAGAGTTTCGGCGGCGGCGTCTTCCACTTCGCCGCTGACAACCGTGCAGCCGTTAATCACCTCAGCGTTCTTCAGAAGTTCATTATACACAGCCCCCGCCGAGACTGCCTGGAGTTTTTCTACAGTATGTTTTAATTCAGCATTCTCATTAATCAGCTTCGTGACATTGGCTGCCACGTTCCCTGTACTTTTGAGCTGGGCTGAGATCTCATCAAGGGTCTTTAGCTTTTCATTCACCCATTTGAAGGCCTCCCGGGAAGTTACAGCCTCGATTCTCCTGACACCTGAGGCCACCGCCCCCTCAGAGATAATCCTGAAGAGCCAGATGGTACCTGTATTTTCCACGTGCGTGCCACCGCAAAGCTCCACCGAGTCTCCAAACCGGACAACTCTCACGGTGTCACCGTACTTTTCTCCGAAAAGAGCCATGGCTCCCATTTTCAAAGCTTCCTGCACAGGCGTATTGTCACGGACTTCCGAAACAAGGTTGTCCATAATCATCCCGTTGACCATCTCTTCAACGGTCCTTAGTTCATCAGGTGTAACCTGCCTGAAGTGGCTGAAATCAAAACGCAGCTTCTCAGGTGTCACCAGAGAACCCTTTTGCTCCACATGGCTTCCGAGGAGAGTCCGAAGGGCATGATGCATCAGGTGTGTGGCTGTATGGTTATTGGCAGCCTGAAGCCTCGAATTACGGTCAACAACTGCTGTGAAGCCTTTTTCGGGATGATGCGGAACCCTGTCCGCAATATGTACTGTCAGATTGTTTTCCTTAACAGTATCGGTGATGCGGATCTCTTCCGCGTCTGACCTGATAATGCCCCTGTCACCCGTCTGTCCTCCGGATTCTGCATAGAACGGGGTTTTGTCAAAGACGAGATGCACGGCATCCTTTCCCTTCGAACTGACAGTCCGGTATTTGACAATATTTACTTTTTCCTCAGTCCTGTCATAGCCTGTGAAGAGAGTGGATTCCGACTCCCTCACATTCACCCAGTCGCCGGACGAAACGGCCGCATTGCCCCTTGATCTCTCCTTCTGAGCCATCAGCTCGGTATTGAATGCGGCAAGGTCAAGTGTCATTTCGTTTTCCTTCAGAATAAGCTGTGTCAGGTCAACGGGGAAGCCGTAGGTGTCGAACAGCTCGAATGCATCCTTTCCGGGGAAAAGTGATTCTTTTTCATTTTTCATCGCCGCGACCCTCCGTTCAATCATTTTAAGACCTTTACCGAGAGTCTTCAGGAATGACTGCTCCTCTTCGTGAATCACTTTTGTGATTATAGCTTCCTGTTTCGAAAGTTCCGGATAATGTTCGCCCATAACACTGATCAGGGCAGGCACGAGCTTATAAATAAACGGTTCATTCATCTCAAGAGACGTGTAGCCGTACCTGACCGCGCGGCGGAGAATGCGCCTTATGACGTATCCCGCCTTGTTGTTTGATGGCAGCTGCCCGTCGGCAATTGAGAAGGAAACGGTACGGAGATGGTCGGCTATAACCCTCTGTGCAGTATCCCATTTTGGATTCAGACCGTAGGGCTTGCCAGAAACAATTGCAATTTTGCTTATCAGAGGCTGAAACACGTCAGTGTCATAATTCGACTTTTTGTTCTGGATGACCATGCAAAGCCTTTCGAAGCCCATACCGGTATCGACATGACTTGCCGGCAGTGCTTCCAGTTCACCGCCGGCCCTGCGGTTATACTGTATGAAGACCAGGTTCCATATCTCGATCACCAGCGGATGGCCTTTGTTCACAAGCAGGTGCCCGGGCACGGCGGCACGCTCTTCATCCGGGCGGATGTCTACGTGGATCTCGGAACACGGCCCGCACGGTCCTGTCTCACCCATCTCCCAGAAGTTGTCTTTCCTCGATCCTTCGATGATCCGGTTTTCAGAATTTACGAAACATCCCTTCCAGTATTTAAATGCCTCATCGTCACGTGGCACCTCTTCTTCCCGGCTTCCTTCAAAAATTGTTGCGTACAGCCTTTCCTCCGGAATTCCGAGACGGCCGTGGAGAAATTCCCATGCCCACTCTATCGCTTCCTTCTTGAAGTAATCGCCGAAAGACCAGTTGCCCAGCATTTCAAACATTGTATGATGGTAGGTGTCAAGGCCCACTTCCTCCAGATCATTGTGCTTTCCCGACACGCGCAGGCACTTCTGCGAATTGGCCACCCGCTTATATTTGGGAGCCTGGTTGCCAAGAAATATATCCTTGAACTGATTCATGCCCGCATTGGTGAACATCAGTGTGGGATCATTCTTGATCACCATAGGGGCTGAGGGGACTATGGTATGCTGTTTTGACCTGAAGAAACTGAAAAATTCCTCTCTTAAATCGTTAGCTTTCATCTTATGTGCCAAGCCTGTTTTAATTTTCTTTACTTTTAGGGCTTGTAAAATTAATTTTTTTTTTAAGTTTGTGGTCGAACTTCAAAATATAGTCCAAAGCCTCAAACTGTCTGATGCCGAAGGGGAAGAAATATATTCTTGACAAAGGGAACCTGCAATTTTTACAGCACCGCAGAACGTGGGGTGAAAAACTCATACGCATATCCCTTTTCTTCGGTGTCTCGCTTATGCTGACTGCAGCCTACGGCTTTGTCTTCGACAGGCTTTTCGGCTCCCCGAAAGAGGAGCTGCTCAATCAGCAGGTTGAGGTGATGAAACTTAGATACAGCCTGCTGGAACGCAAAATCGACTACTCATCCGAGGTACTTGCTGATCTTCGCGCTACCGACAACGTATCATACCGCTCCATACTTGATCTGCCGCAGATCCCTGCTTCAATTGAGGAAGGAGGATCCGGTGGTACATTTAAATTCGGTGACCTGACAGGATATATGAATACTGACATGATGATTACCGTCAGGTCGAAATTCGAAGATCTCAGGACAGAGACCAATATCCAGTACAATTCACTGAATGAGCTTACAGTCAAAGTTGATGAATGGAAGGATATGTGGGAGCATCTTCCTTACATCAGGCCGGTAAACGTCATAATGCCCCTGGGTGAGGGGATCAGGTTCAGGGAACATCACCCGGTGCTTGGTACACCGCGGTGGCATTTCGGACAGGATTTCCGATGTCCCATAGGTACGGAGGTTTACGCCACAGGCGCCGGCACAGTCTATTCAACCGGAAACGGAAATGACGGCTACGGTAACAAGGTGACAATTGAACACGGTTACGGATACACTTCACTGTATGCACACCTCAGCAACTGGGTAGTCAAACCCGGCCAGAAAGTCAAACGAGGGGACCTGCTCGGACGCTCGGGAAATACCGGGGTCTCAACCGGGCCGCACCTGCATTACCAGATAAACCTCTTTGGGGAACATGTTAATCCTCTCTCTTATTTTGCTGATAACCTGACTGAGGAAGAGTACTTTCAGATGCTCGATTACCTTACTTCTCCTTCTCATTAAGATCACAACCAGGTCTGCCGCCAAAGGATCTGTTTTGAATTATTTACGGTTTTTCATAATTTTGCATGTCTTAATATTATAAGACTCAACAGAGCAGATGCCCAGGACAAAGTACAAGTTTAACCACGAGACACTCAGCTTTGACAGGATAAGACTGGGCCTCAAACAGTTTGTTCTGAAACTTTTTGCATACTTTGTCGGGTCACTGTTTCTGGCCGGTTTATACGGATTTATTTTCGCATTTATTTTTGACTCCCCGAAGGAGAGAGCACTGAAACGCGAGGTCGAGCAGTTGAATCTGCAGTATGAGCTCATGAACAGGGAAATGGATAATGTGGAAAAGGTTCTGGGCCACCTGCAGGAAACTGATGACAATCTTTACCGGACAATCTTCGAGTCAGAGCCCATTCCCTCTACCTACCGCGAGGGAGGCATAGGAGGTGTGAACAGGTACGAGGAACTCGACGGTTTTACTAACACCCAGCTGATAACTGAGACCGCCACCCGGCTTGACAAGATCCGGAAAAAGATTTACATCCAGTCAAAATCATTTGATGAACTTATTGTCCTTGCCAGGGAAAAGGGAGAGATGCTGAGAAGCATTCCGGCCATTCAGCCTGTATCGAACAAGGACCTCAAACGTACTGCTTCAGGCTATGGTCTGAGAATACATCCGATTTATAAAATCTCGAAGTTTCATTCAGGAATGGATTTTACAGCTCCTACCGGAACTGATGTATTTGCAACCGGTGACGGCGTTGTGAAAACTGTCAAGTCACAGCGGCGCGAACTCGGAAACCATATAATTATCGACCACGGATTCGGATACCAGACCGTTTATGCACATCTTGACGGTTTCAGCGCCAAAGTGGGACAGAAGGTAAAGCGCGGTGACATCATAGGTTTTGTGGGTAATACAGGACTGTCAACCGCGCCCCATCTGCACTATGAGGTATTACTCAACGGCCGTTATGTCAACCCGGCACTTTACTATTTCAATGACCTGACGGCAGCCGAATACGACCGGATGGCGGAGATCGCACTGAAGAGCGGACAGACTTTTGACTGATTGAAAAACAACTATAATGCCATACAGGGAAAAAAAGGTTGAAAAGCTCTATTACCAGATAGGTGAGGTATCCGAAATGTTCTCGGAGCCGGTCTCAACCATACGCTTCTGGGAAAATGAGTTTGAGATCCTGAGACCCAAAAAGAACAATAAGGGCAACAGGCTCTTTATGCAGGAGGACATCAGGAACCTGAAACTGATTCACCATCTCCTGCGTGAAAAGGGGATGACAATCGACGGCGCCAGGAAGTATCTGAGGAATAACCGCAGTGATGCCGATTACCGCCAGGAGATAGCCGATACCCTTCGCAATATCAGGGAGATACTCCTCGATATAAAGGACGAAATTCAATAAGCCGAATGACAGTCACACTCAGGGAATTCACGGAATGGATAGGGGAGGTTATACCTCTTCTGTACCAGGAGCCCTATGACAACAGCGGACTTCAGGTGGGTGATCCTGATGCCGTAATTGATTCTGTACTCTTTGCCCTCGACGTGAATGAGGAGGTGATACACGAAGCTGTATCACACGGTCATAACCTGATCGTATCGCACCATCCCCTTATTTTTTCGCCCTTAAAGCGTCTGGGTAACGGAAGCAGAACCGAGAGATGCGTAGCTGAAGCCGTCAGGCAGGGTATAGCAGTATATTCAGCTCATACCAGTTTCGACTCGGTTGCCTGGGGCGTGAGCCATTTCATGGCACAAAAGATCGGTCTTGAAAATATCAGGGTCCTGGTGCCTGCCGCGGAAAAACTTTCAAAGCTGGTTGTATTTGTGCCGGTGGCTGACGCCGACAGGGTTCGGACGGCAATACTTGATTCCGGTGCCGGACATATCGGCAACTATGACTCCTGCAGTTTTAATCTTGCAGGTGAGGGGACATTCAGGGCAGGTGAAGGGGCCAGACCTTTTGCCGGGAAGGTGGGGGAGATGCATACAGAACCTGAGGTGAGGATTGAGACCGTTGTTCCGGCACACCTGTTAACGAGGGTTGTCAGAGCCCTGCTGGCCGTACATCCCTATGAGGAGCCGGCCTTTGATATCATACCGCTTGCCAATGACTATTCCGGCGCCGGCGCGGGCGCTGTGGGCACTGCCGCCGTCGCGCTCACCGGAGAGAGTCTGCTGGCACACCTCAGGGAGGTCTTCGGCACACCGGCGATCCGCTACAGCGGTGACCCGGCCCGCATCATCACAAAGATCGCCGTATGCGGCGGATCAGGCGCCTCCCTCATCGGCGAAGCAGCCCGCGCCGGCGCTGATGCATTCATTACAGGCGACATAAAATATCATGCATTTACAGAGGCTCCAGAAAATATGCTGATAGCTGATGTTGGTCATTACGAGAGCGAAAATATTTCTTTACAGCTTCTCTACGATCTGGTTATCAAAAAATTTCCTAAATTTGCGCTCCGGTTTTCCGTGACAAAAACGAATCCTATTAATTATTTCATATGACGAAACCCACATAATTGCCCATAATCACAAACACAAAAAAATCATTATGCCATTATGTGTGGTTCTATCATACCATTAAAATCAAAATTATACTATGATAAAAAGTACAAAAACCAGTGAGACTGAACTTACTATTGAGGAAAAACTCAGAGCTCTGTATTCACTGCAGCTGGTTGATTCCGAGATTGACAAGATAAGAACCCTCAGGGGCGAACTGCCCCTGGAAGTGCAGGACCTTGAAGATGAGGTGGCAGGGCTGGAGACCAGAATCAACAACCTGAAAAGTGAGATCGCTGAGATGGAGAAATCACTCCTGAACAAAAACAACGAGATCGTAACCTCACAGGGACTCATAAAGAAATATGAGGAACAACAAAACAATGTGCGCAATAACCGCGAATATGACTCTCTTTCAAAAGAGATCGAATTCCAGGCTCTTGAAATTGAATTATGTAATAAAAAGATCCGTGAGTTAACCGTTCTCCTGAATGAGAAGAAAGAGGTCATAACTGAGGCACTGAAGGTGCTCGAGGAGAGAACCAAAGACCTTGACGGAAAGAAAGCGGAACTCGATGATATAACACGCGATACCCAGAAAGAGGAGGAGGTCCTGGACAAAAAATCCGGAGAACTTCAGACAAAAATCGAAGAGAGACTGCTGACAGCCTACAAACGCATCCGTATAAACGCACGCAACGGTCTTGCCGTCGTATCTGTCCAGAGAGACGCCTGCGGAGGCTGCTTCAACCAGATTCCGCCTCAGCGTCAGCTCGATATCAAATCGCGGAAGAAGATCATCGTTTGTGAATATTGCGGACGCATCCTCGTTGATGACGAGATCATACAGGGAAAATAAACAGACAATTAATATTTTATAATGAAGCAGAGACGTTGACATCAACGTCTCTGTTCGATTTAATATATTTGTGATGGCTGATTTCAGCAATTAAATTCCCGGTTATGAATGATTTCAAAATGCAGATATTGGCAGGTATACCAGAAAGCCTGCCGGAGGCGAAAGCGTTCGACCCCTCGGCAAATCATGCACCGAAGCGAAAGGATATTCTGGACAGCGATGAAAAGAAACTGTCACTCCGGAATGCATTGCGGTATTTCCCCGTTAACCTGCATGCGCAGCTGGCTCACGAGTTCGCAGCTGAACTGCGTGAGTACGGACGCATATATATGTATCGTTACCGGCCTGAGTATGAGATAAAAGCGCGGCCGTTGAGTGAGTATCCCCACCGTTCAGTGCAGGCGGCAGCAATAATGCTGATGATCACCAACAACCTTGACATTGCGGTGGCGCAGCATCCTCATGAACTTATTACCTACGGCGGTAACGGTGCCGTCTTTCAGAACTGGGCGCAGTACAGGCTTACGATGCAGTACCTGGCCAAAATGACTGATGAACAGACGCTGGTAATGAATTCCGGACATCCGCTCGGTCTCTTCCCTTCCCATCAAGAAGCCCCCAGGGTGGTTGTTTCGAACGGTATGGTCATCCCCAACTATTCCTCGCAGGATCACTTGGAAAAGTTCAATGCACTGGGAGTCTCGCAGTACGGGCAGATGACCGCCGGTTCCTACATGTACATAGGACCGCAGGGAATAGTGCACGGTACAACAATTACAGTCCTGAATGCAGGGCGCCGCCTGAACGACGGCAGTGAGGGACTGTGTGGAAAGCTGTTTATTTCATCGGGTCTCGGGGGAATGTCAGGGGCACAGCCAAAAGCAGGCAATATTGCGGGTGTGATCTCTGTAATAGCAGAAGTGAACCCGAAGGCGATCAGAACGCGCCATTCCCAGGGCTGGGTCGATGAAGTATACGATGATATGCCGTCACTTATCAGCCGCGTCAGAAAGGCGAAGAAGACCGGTGAGGCCGTTTCCCTTGCCTGGCATGGCAATATAGTGGATCTCTGGGAACGGTTTGCCGACGAAGAACTGTGGGCCGACCTGGGCTCGGATCAGACCTCCCTCCACAATCCGTGGGCAGGAGGGTACTACCCTGCCGGGCTAACCTTCGAAGAGGCTGGAATAATGATGGCAGCTGACCCGGATAAATTCCGTTCACTTGTGAAAGCCTCTCTTCGCAGACAGGTCGATGCAATAAACAGGCACACGGCACACGGCACCTACTTCTTCGACTACGGCAACGCCTTCCTGCTGGAGGCTTCGCGCGCCGGGGCGGATGTGGGTGACGGCCACGGCGGGTTCCGCTATCCTTCCTACGTTCAGGATATTATGGGTCCTCTCTGTTTCGATTACGGATTCGGTCCGTTCCGCTGGGTATGCTGCTCGGGTGATCCGCGGGACCTTGAAAAAACCGACAGGATCGCTGCCGGTGTTCTCACAGCACTGATGAAGGAGTCGCCGGAAGAGATACATCAACAGATGGCTGATAACATACACTGGATAAAAGAGGCCGGAAGGAACAGACTGGTGGTTGGGTCGCAGGCAAGGATACTCTATGCGGACGCTGCAGGCAGAACGCTGATTGCAAAGGCATTCAACGATGCTGTTTCTGACGGTACTGTCAGCGCCCCGATAGTAATAGGACGTGATCATCATGATGTCTCCGGCACAGACTCGCCCTTCAGGGAGACTTCAAATATCTATGACGGCTCGCGCTTCACCGCAGACATGGCCATCCAGAATGTGATCGGCGATGCCTTCCGCGGAGCCACCTGGGTCTCGATCCACAACGGCGGCGGTGTAGGCTGGGGAGAGGTGATAAACGGCGGCTTCGGAATGCTCCTCGACGGAACACCGGAGGCAGAACGGAGGCTGAGATCGATGCTTCTCTGGGATGTGAATAACGGAATCGCACGGCGCAGCTGGGCAAGAAACAGCGAAGCCGTATTCGCAATACGCAGGGAGATGGCCCGGACACCCGGCCTGGTGGTAACCATGGCTTCTGTGGCGGACGACAACCTTATCAGTGAGGTGCTGGACTAAATATTGTCGGGGATCATATCCGCGATCAGGCAGACAGCCATTGCAATCACTCCCTCACCCCGCCCTGTGAATCCCATTTTTTCAGTCGTTGTCGCTTTCACGGCAACGGAATCGGAATTTATACCTACCGTTTCTGCCAGTGCACTGCGCATCGCTTCAATATAGGGAGCCAGCCTGGGTGACTCGAGGCAGACAGTGCTGTCAATGTTTACGACCCTGAAACCTTTGGCCGCGATCAGCCCGACAGTCCGCTTCAGAAGTATCTTGCTGTCAATGTCTTTAAATTCCCCGGAGGTGTCCGGAAAATGAAACCCGATATCCCTGAGCCCTGCTGCACCAAGAAGTGCGTCACATATTGCATGTATCAGTGCATCGCCGTCAGAATGGGCCACACATCCCACCGGTGATACTATATGTACGCCTCCAAGCCAGAGTTCACGGCCTTCCGCCAGCCGGTGAAAGTCGATACCCTGTCCGATCCGGTGACGGAGGGTCATAAATTAATTTTTGCTTGCGTTGCGAAGGGCGTCAAAGTCGAATCCGAGCGAGAACCTGAGGGTCCTTGCCAGCGGATTGTTCTGGGTGACTGGCACCAGGTAGGAAAAGTCCAGCGAAAAGACATTAAGTCTGAAACCTGCTCCGGCAGTGAAGTATTTTTTATTGCCTTTGGACTCGGCCTCATTGAAATATCCGGCCCGCAATGCGAACTGCTCATTGTACCAGTACTCAAGCCCAAGCGAAGCAGTGAACTCACGGATCTCCTCGCTGAAACCACCTGGAGCATCGAAGAACGACTGGAAAATTGCAACTGGAACGGAGACGTTCGGGTCTTTTCCTTCAAGAATGGTCTCTCCGTCAGTATCATACACCGGTGGCGTGGGAACAAGAAGCTTGTTGAAGTCAACGGAGAGGCTCAGGGCATTGTATTTGTCAAGTTTAATGGTGCCGGTGGTTCCGAGACGCATATTCATCGGTATGAAATCCGGGTCACGCGAATCGGTGTAGCTCATCTTCGAGCCGATGTTCGAAAAATTGAAACCGGCAGCTATACTGCCATCCCTCTGACCGATCTTGATATCAGTGTTATAGTAGCCTGAAGCATCTGCAGCAAATGCTATCCCTGCTTTAGTTTCAGTACTCCCGACGATAAAGCCGCCGGTGATATTAGAATATATGAACCTCAGTGCGACGCCGCCTGAGAAATGTTCGGAAAAGAGGCGCGAATATGCCACATCAGCGGAGAATTCATTGGGATTGAAGTTGCTCTGGTAATTACCGTAGTCATCAGTGAACTGTATTTCTCCAAGTGATGAATACATCAGGCTTGCGGCAATGACCTGCCGGCTGTCAACCCTGTAGTATCCTGAAAGATAAGCAAGGTTGATGTCAGGTACCAGTGCCCGAAGCCACGGTGAATAGGAGATCCCGAATCCTCCGTTGCCGTCGATGAATGCAAATTTGGCAGGATTCCAGTGCATGCTGAAAATATCAGGCGAAGTTGCAACACCTGCATCTCCCATTCCTCCGGCACGTGAGTCAGGAGCAATTGTAAGGAACGGAACCACTGTCTGTATTGCGTTAAGGGGAGCATCCTGTGCCAAAATCTTAACCCCGGGGAGAAGTGATACCAGTAATATGGTGATAATTAGTGCCTTGTTTTTCATTTCTTTTTTAAATTCAGATTGTGCAAATATAAAACAAAAAAAAAGGTAAGATATTGTATTGCCTTACAAAATGATCACTCTGCCTGAGGATGAGGCTCTTTCGCCCTCTGAAGTCACAGCATCGGCACGCCATATATAGAGTCCGCGGGCCAGCCTGCCTCCGGAGTCGTTGCATCCGTCCCACATTATATCAGGCAGCCGGTACCCGGCGGTGGAAACATTCTCCCTGATGACCCTGAGAGCCTGTCCCGAGGCGTTGAAAACAGTGATTGTGACATCAATTTCGGTGTCCGGTCTGTTATGTCCGGCAGCGAATCTTGTATCTGCCACTGCGGGATTGGGAAAGCAGATCAGGTCTGTCAGCCTGAATTTTCCGCTTGTCTCCACAACAAATTTCAGGCTTGCTGAGGAGGGGTTGTTGAGGTTGTCCCAAGCCCTCAGTGATACTGTATGTTCACCTTTCTCAGGAATCAAGAGCTGATATGTGAGACTTCCTGACCTGTGTTCACCCAGGTCGGTGCGGAAGAGGCTGTTCAGCGATACTGCCCCTGACTGGTCATCATCAAGCCATGCAATTATGTCATGACCGATTCCGGCCCCTGTCGCATTTATGCCCGAGTCATCGCTTATAAGAGCTAATAAAGAAGGAGAGGTATCGGTGATTCCTCCTCCGGCAAAAAGCGTGTCGTTCATGAAGAGTCTGATTTGAGGACCTTCGGTGTCATTTATGTCGATGTATGAAAACCCGCCCACTGTCAGACCGGCAAAGTCCCCGTTCATGTCAGTGATATCATTCCGGGCATAGTAGGTAACTCTTCCCCGGCCGAATGAGTAGTTGATATCCAGGGGAACGATGAATGAAAAGCTGAAGTAACCCTCCCTGACGGTTGTCTTACCGCTGAAGATGATGTTGCCGGTCACCGGGAAGCTCATTACCGAACCGCCGTCGTTCCCGAGAGTGCTGACAGAGGAAGGCTTATCATAAACACGCGGTTCAACGGTGCCGTTGAATGAAGTAAGCGGATTGCCTGACTGGTCTTCAATATGGCCGCTTACAGTGATGACTGACAGTGCCTTAAGAGTATCGGTGACCAGACTGACACTGACACTGTTTATGCTGTCGGTAACCACCCTGCCGTTGACCGGCCATGCCAGCCTGAGGGCGGGATCGCCGAGCAGCAGGAAGTTGCGCTTGTTCATCCCCGTGCCTGCATTTATCTTGGCCTGTCGGATTATGTCGCCCATTCTCATTGACCTCCCGTCAGCCGCAGTTGTAAATGCATAATCGTAAATATTCCTGTTCAGTGTGAAATTGGGCGCGGAATAAACAACCCTGGTGGTGCTCATCAGACCAATACCACCTCCTGCAGGGTTCAGAAGTACCATCTCACCCGCAGAGGTACGCGAAGAGATCACGCCCGTGGCAGGGTTAATCTCCACATCGTCAAATCTGGAGAATTCACAGGTGGCCGTAATAAATAGGGGAAGCATACCCTTGTTTTTCCAGGAGTTGATGTTGTCAGTACGGATTACTCTCTCGTGTGCCAGCCCGTTCTCGCTTCCGTGCCCTACATAATTGAATATCAGGCATCCTGCCGCTATCCGGTCATTTATTGCCCTGACTGCATCAGGATAAGAGTTACCAGTAACAGAAGTCTCCTGACGGTATGCGTCGAGGTAGATCTTTTCAACACTGAGGGCCGGAGCAGAGGCAGACGCTTCCGCACTGAGACTTTCAGCATCAGTCATATGCAGGTTACCATCCTCGTCATCGGCAACCATGCAGAGTACATTTCTCCACGATCCCTGTGATGAGGCGCTGATATAAGACGCTATCTTACGGGTTACAATGCCAGCTCCGGCAGTATCGGTAACAGGCAGCCTGCCGATTGAAATATCCAGGAACCCGTCAGCCTCACCCTCACCGTCATCCAGGAGACCGTAGAAGTCGTCAGAAGTAAATGAGAGTACACCAACATGCGAATTCACTGATTGCCAGGTGGGGATGAAGGAGGTATTTTGCGGAGGCGGTGTTTTGTTCTCGTATGATCCGTCGCCGAACAGAAGCAGGTATTTAAGTGCATCAGGTGTGTTGCTTCCCTTCAAGCGCATCATCCTCAGAAAGTTGCGTATAGCGACGGCATCAGGTATGCCTCCGGAAAACTCATTGTAAATTTGTTGCGGAGTGACAATCAGTGAAATGGTGCCGTCATCTGACAAATGCATATCGGCAATGCGTTGGGCATAAGGTGCAAACAGCGGATGTGTGACGATTACCATATCGGCCGCTGTCGCCGAATGCAGGTTCTGGTTCGGAATTACTGCTGATATAATCACAGGCCGCAATAAATGCTGGGTAGTGAAGGCAATAAATTTACGCAGAGAATCAGTATCTGCCATGAAGGTTGTGGTGCCTGCGGAAAATGAGGATTCCATTATCAGGGGTGCGAAGGGATCAGTCACATCCCATACACTCAGGGCGGTTGTGCCCGTTATGCTGAACCGGGAGAAATTGCCCGGGCCTGCTGTCCGGCTGTCTGAAACAAACAGTTGCCTGTCTGAATAATTCAGCTGTGCCCTTCCCTGAAAGCCGATGAAGTCTACATAACCTGAAGCTGCCGGATTGCCTGATCCGGAGTAAGTAACAGAAAAGAGGGGTGAGGCTGATCCCGGAAGGCACGAATCTTCTGCGGTAACGATACTTGCAAAGACGCCGTTCAGGTCTGCCGGATTTACAGCAGGGACAGTCAGGGTTTTGATCACCTGTGTGCCCTGTCTGAGAATGAACCGCGACTCGCTGTCGGACCTGGCGAGGACCCTGGCATTGTAACGGATCTGCTCTCCGGCTGTCATGTTCCTGAAGCGGGGATCGACACTGTTTTCCCTTTCCGGTATTACCTGCTGATACCATTCCCTGCCCGACCGGAGCAGATTCGCGCCTTCTGTTTCATACCGGAAGCATACATCGGTGGAGTTCGGGAAGAGCACCGGTTCACCGGCAGCAGTTGGGGCTGCCTTTACCTGAAGTGCCGCGCCGGCACGCGAGGTGATGAAGTAAAATGCGGTATCCGAATAGTGATGTCTTAGAAAATCATAGTGCCCGGTGCTTTCATTATACCTGTACCTGTGAGTTCCTTCACCGTAAAAAAGGATGAAATCTCCGTCATTGAAAACGTTGTCACTTCCCCTGTCAGTAATCAAAGCCACTTGCCTGAGATCATCGGGTGCGGTTCCGTCATTGTAAAATGAGAGTTGTCCCGTATTATTGCCGAAGATGGCTACCGATGCGGGATCTGTAAAACCCATATTCTTAATCTGTGCAAAGTCGATGCGGTAGATGCCCGGTTCGGTAACGGCTATCCTTATCCACCTGCCGCTTCCGAGCATTGAAGATGAGGCGTACTCCTGCGCCGAAGCCGGAAGGGCTATCAGCATCACAAAAAGTACCAGGAAGCGGAAGCGGATACTTTTAAGTTTCATCCGGGCAAAGATAGTGAAGTAGTTTATCTTTGCCCAGAGGTTACCGGACGGGGCATGAAACATTAACGCCGCAAAAACGTTCAAATTGCTGGACAGTATAAATGGGATTAAGAAAAACTATAACTCTCCTTTGCCTGGTTGCAAATGTTGCAGCGGCTGTGTCGCAGGACACCTGGTACGGTTCAGTAACGGGAATGGAGATGATGTACAATCCTGCCTACACCGGTTCTTCAGGTGAAGGCAGAATGAGTATCTCCTGTTATTCCTTCCTTCCCGGTGCAGGATTCGGGCTGCAGTCAGTCTATGCATCCTATGACGACTACTCACAGACCCTTCATGGCGGAGCAGGTCTCTGGGTTGCCGATGACATGATGGGGGAGGTGCTGAATGACCTGCGTGCAGGAATGACCTATTCATATCACCTTAAGGCAGGCAGGAATCTCTTTTTCAATGCCGGACTGACGGCTTCTGTTGTGCACAGGGGAATAAACCGGGGAGCGGTCACCTTCCCTGGTGACTATGACCCTTTCGGAGGTTTGATAAGTCCGCCGGGCGAGACAGTTTCAGATGCCGGTTCAACACTTTTTGATTTAGGAAGCGGGGTAACTTTCTCCTCAGGGCCATGGTACGGCGGGTTTGCAGTCATGCACCTGGCACAGCCTTATTTAGATGACAACCGCCAGGACTACAACAGGCTTGAACGTCTCTATACATTTAATGCCGGCAGGGTAATTCTTTCAGAGAGGACCGGTCTGGAGCTGCGGCCCTCGGCATTAATAATGCTTCAGGATGGGAATATTATCACATATTTAGGATCTTCAGCCTCTTTCAGGGAACTTGTCCTCGGACTGGCAGGATGGTATGTCAGGGACGGCTTTTCTGCAATAGAACCCTCGGCAGGATGGAATACTGGCTCATTAAAAATCACATTATCATATAGTTATGGTCTGTCTCGCGGAGATGTATCATTTCCCGGAACGGCAGTCGTAAAAGCAGGACTGTCGGTATCTTTAAATAATGTTGAAAAAAGAAAGGTTATCCACGTAATAAAGTTACCCGATTTGTAGTTATTTTTGGAGTAGCGTTGTTTCTAAGTTAAATTTATATATTTTTGAAAATTAAACATGTTTTAAATATTAAAGAGGCCATGTATAAACTCAGAGCTTTGCCGGTTTTCGTTGTTGTTGCACTCTTCATGTTCTCCTGCAAGGGGGGCAAGACGGAAAACGTATCTCCTACCACCGGGTGGAGCTACAGGGATCCAAAATCAAGCGATGTGAACGACCTCGGTTATCCCATCGGAGAAGCATCAGAACAGATAACGGGCCCAAACCTGGTGCTCATAGAAGGAGGAACCTTTACAATGGGCAGGGTTGAGCAGGACGTAATGTACGACTGGAACAACATTCCGCGCAGGGTCACAGTCTCTTCGTTTTATATGGATGAAACAGAGGTGACTAATCTTGATTACCGCGAATATCTGTACTGGCTGAGAAGGGTATACAGGGATTATCCCGAAGTTCACCGCCGTGCACTTCCTGACACTCTCGTATGGAGAAGCCCGCTCGCTTTCAATGAACCTTATGTGCAGTATTATTTCAGGCACCCTTCATATAATTCCTACCCTGTTGTAGGCGTCAGCTGGCTGCAGGCAAATGATTACTGCGTCTGGAGGACTGACAGGGTCAATGAGCAAATACTTCTTGACGGCAAGTGGCAGGAACCCAATGTGGAGCAGACAGGCGCCAACAACTTCAATACGGAATCTTATTACGCAGGTCAGTATGAAGGTATTCCCGGGCAGAGAGTCGATGAGGTCCACGCCCGCGTACGCCAGGAAGACGGTGTTCTGTTGCCGAGGTACCGCCTCCCGACCGAGGCCGAGTGGGAATTCGCCGCATATGGCCTTAGAGGAAATACCTTTGAAGAAAGAATCTACGAAAGGGCCATTTATCCGTGGGACGGCCATAACGTCCGCAATTCAGCTCCCAAATACAGGGGCGAATTCATGGCCAACTTCGTACGCGGAAGGGGTGACATGATGGGCGTTGCAGGCAACCTGAACGATGCCGGTAGCATTACAGTTGACGTTAGGTCATACTGGCCCAATGATTATGGCCTTTATTGCATGGCAGGCAACGTGAACGAATGGACACAGGATGTTTACCGTCCCCTCTCATCGGAAGACATAGACGGGTTTAACCCCTTCAGGGGCAACGTATTCACGGACCTGCGCAGGGATGCCAACGGTCAGGTAGTTGAAAAAGACAGACTGGGAAGGCTTCAGATCGATACAGTTAAGCCGGAAGATGTTGCAGACAGGTACAATTACCAGAAATCAGACTACAGAAACTATCTTGACGGCGATGTCATCTCAAGCATCTCCTCGAGCCTGGAATGGTCTGGCAATGCTGAACTTGCACAGACAGAAAAGATGTACGCCCAGAATACAACTGACAATGACTATGTGACCCTCATCAATGACAGGGCCAGAGTCATCAAGGGCGGATCATGGAAAGACAGAGCCTACTGGCTCAATCCTTCAACCCGCAGGTATCTTGATCAGGAGGCCTCACGCGATGACCTCGGATTCAGGTGCGCTATGATCAGAGTTGGAAGTCCTGCCGGTTTGTAACAGATTTAGATTTCAAAACATAAAGCCTCATTATCAGGAATAATGGGGCTTATTTTTACCGTATTATGGAGCTAAACGAATTATACAGCCTTGTACGCAGTTCAGCGGGCATGTGCACTGATACCAGGTCGCTCAGAAAGGGAGAAGTGTTTTTCGCACTGAAAGGACCAAGCCATGACGGCAACAGGTATGCCGCTGCTGCCATAACTGCGGGAGCTGTCGCTGCTGTGACTGATGATCCTTCGCTGAAAGGCGAGAAGATTATCAGCGTCACCGATGTTCTGACGACACTCACAGAACTTGCTGTCATGCACAGGAAGACGTTGCAGGTGCCTGTAATTGCCATTACCGGTACAAACGGCAAGACAACTACAAAGGAACTCGTTACAGCAGTACTGTCACGGAAGAAAAAAGTGCACAGTACTACGGGAAATATGAACAATCATATTGGTGTGCCTCTTACTCTGCTGAGCGCGCCCGCCGATACCGGATTCCTTGTTATTGAGATGGGCGCAAACCACCGGGGAGAGATAGCCTCCCTGTGCAGTACAGCAATGCCCACGCACGGGATAATTACCAATATCGGGAAGGCGCATATCGAAGGTTTTGGCTCCTATGAAAACGTTATTGCGGCCAAGTCTGAGTTGTATCTGTGGCTTCGCAATAACGGCGGCATTGCCCTTTTCAACGAGTGCAATTCAACCCTGACAGAGCTTGTTTATAACATGGTGCTGAAAGCGGTACCCTATTCTGACCCCGGCGGTACAGACCTGGTGGTTAAACCGGTGGTGCATGACGACCCGTTCCTGAATGTTGAGGTTGACTACGCAGGCCACCGCTATGCCTTTACGACGCATCTTTTCGGATCGTACAATCTTGACAACGTAAGGGCTGCATTGGCCGTTGGAATATTCTTTGAGGTTGCAATGGACGAAATCATTGACGCCATTTCCCTTTACCGGCCTTCGAACAACAGATCGCAGATAAGGAAAACGGAGCGCAATACACTGATATGCGATTCCTACAATGCGAATCCTTCGAGCATGTCAAAAGCTCTCGCCGCATTCAGCGAAATCAGTGCTGAAAAGAAAATGGTGATACTGGGCGATATGCTTGAGCTGGGGCACGAGAGCCTCCCGGAACATTCCAAGGTAATTGCAACACTTGATACCATGGAAGGGACTGAGGTACTGCTTGTCGGTCCGGTGTTCATTTCACTTGCAAAAGCAAAGACAACAAAGACTTTCAGCTCGTCCGGGGAAGCCCGGGAGTGGCTCAGCAAAGAAAACCTGTCCGGATATACTGTCCTGGTTAAAGGTTCACGGGGTATGATGCTGGAGAAGGTCTACGACGTTCTGTGATTTGCCGGTGAAGTTAATTACCACGATCTCCGGCCTGGTTCCCAGACGTACCCGGGGTCCCCATAAGCCGAATCCCGAGGATACTATAACATCAGTGTTTCCGAATTTTTTGTGCCCGTAGCTCAGTTCGAACATCGCCCTTGTGATCAGGCTCAACGGCCACATCTGACCGTTATGCGTATGGCCCGAAAGCTGAAGATCCACCGGTGACCCTTCAAGTTTATTCAACTCATAAGGCTGATGGTCAAGGAGGATGACAGGCTTACCGGCATCAGTCATTCTTATGAGGGAGTCCAAAGAAACCCGGCCGCTGCCGAAACCCCGCTGCGCTGTTCTGTCAAGCCTCCCTATTAGCTGAACACCGTTGTCCAGTGGTACGGTTTCATCCTTCAGTATCCTGATACCCTTGCTTTCGATGTACGGAAGAGATTTATGAAGGTCACCCATATACTCATGATTTCCGGTAATGGCATAATGTCCGTACTTAAGTGGCGGCAGAGTGAGATGCGACAGGAGGTCTCCCCGCAGCACAGGCCCCATGCTTCCGTCGACAAGGTCGCCGAGAAACAGAACCAGTTCAGGGTTCTCCCTCTCTATCATCTGCGAGAGATGTTTCATGCTCCTTTTTCTGATAACGCTCCCCAGGTGGATATCTGAAACTGCAACAATTTTCATTCCTTCCTGTCCGTTTGTAAAATTCTTCCCGGTACTGATGTCATACCTTGTCACCCTCGGAGTGATGGCGGAAAAGAACCCAACAGTTATCAGCAACGCCGAGAAGCCTGTAATTGTAATGAAAAGCCAGAGCTTCACCTGCGGCATCGTTGCCGGGGTAACAAGATGAAACGGTCTCTGCGTCAGCAGGACAATGTCAGAAAGAATCCACAAAAGGAAACCGTAAAGCATGAAAGCCATCCAGAATCCGCCAACAATATTCAGAATGTCGGTAAAAACGTTTGAATACCTGTATTCGAGAAATTTGCCCGCAATGAACGTTGATGCAAGCACGATAAATAGAACGGTATAGACTTTTAAAGGGTATCCTGCCCCCGTCAGTGCCCTGCTTCCCTTGAGGTATAGATACAGGTTTGTCAGAAAATAGACCGTAAAGACTATAATGAAAAATAATGCCATCTGTTTATTGATTCTTACTGCCACTTCAGGGAGGTGAAAATTCTTCTTTTCATTATATAATACTCAAAAACGACAGATTTGTTCATCATTGTATGAGGAGGACCGTAAGTTTCGCATACCGGGGAGAGACTGCGGTGGGTCCTGATGCTGTTCCTGGCCTTCCGGAAATCGTTGTGGGCTTTTATCACTGCCTTAAATGGCTGCCATCCGGAGGTGAAGAGGAACATTACTGCTGCTACTCCGTCTAGCACCTGTCTGATGAAAATTGTCCGCCTGATCCTGCGTGAGGGCAGGTTCTTTGCAAGCATCAGCAGGCTGTTCCTGAAATTGTAATATATTTTCTGCGGTGATCCGTAGCTGAGTGTCCCGCCTCCTACGTGCCAGACTGTCGTCTCAGGTACACAGTAAATATTAAAACCGACATTCTGCATTCTCCAGCACAGGTCTATCTCTTCCATATGAGTGAAAAATGATTCATCAAACCCGTCGCACTGCTCGAATGCCGAAGCTCTCACTGCCATGCAGGCACCGGATGCCCAGAATATTTCACGGACATCATCGTACTGTCCACGGTCTTTTTCGGTATAGTTCATTATCCGTCCGCGGCAGAAAGGGTAGCCGAACCTGTCTAAATAGCCGCCGGCAGCTCCGGCGTGCTCGAATCGCTCCGGGTCAGAATATGACTTTATTTTCGGTTGGCATGCCCCTGCCGCAGGGTGCATGTCCATGAAGGTGATAAGCGCGTCACTCCATCCCTGTTCAACTGCCACATCCGAGTTAAGAAGTATATAATATTCAGAATCAATCTGTTCAAGAGCCCTGTTATAGCCTCCTGCATAACCGTAATTCCTGTCCAGCAGTATGACCCTGATGGCAGGATAATTGACTGAGAGCCAGCTGACAGAGTTGTCGCCGGAACCGTTATCGGCAACTATGACTTCAGTCCCGGGTGATGCAGTGGCGCTGATGACTCCCGGAAGAAACTTTTCCAGGAAAGCGCGTCCGTTCCAGGTCAGAATGACAACAGCTGTCTTAATCATCTTTTTTCGCTCTTTTATGTTTCCACCGCCGGTGTGACCAAAGCCAGAATTCCGGCTGTTCACTTATTATCTCTTCCAGTTTGCGCACATGCCTTTCGGTAATGGCGTTCGGTGCCTCGTTTTTAGGACTCTCTGATATCAGTGACGCCTCAACTTCGTAGTAACCTCTTCTGACCTTGACGATGTGTACGAATATCACCGCCATGTCAAGCTTCACGGCAACTTTCTCGGGGCCCGTGAAAAAGCCTGTTTCCTGACTCAGGAAGCTGGTCCAGTAAGTGTGTTCATCAGGCGGAGGTGTCTGATCGGCAATAAAGGCTGTGACTGTCAGTTCCCTGTTTTTTTTTCGCTTTATGATCTCCCTGAGAATGCTTTGCATAGGGGCTGGCACCACTCCGTACTTTGATCTGAGATCACACATCATCTTGTCAAAGTATTTGTTTTTCAGCGGCTTGTAAATTGTCATTGCGGTGTAACGGGAATAAAGCGGCATTGATGACAGCCATTCCCAGTTATTGTAATGACTGCAGACTGCTACGATATCACGGCCCTCCCCGTATAGCCGGTCAATCAGGGTCATATCCCTGAACCTGAACCTTCGGGAGATCTCGCGGCTGCTCATGTGGGTGACTTTCAGGGTCTCCACGAAGAGATCTGCAAGGTGTCTGTAATACTTTCCTGAGATTCTTTCCAGTTCCGCTTTGTCTTTTTCAGGAAATGCATTTCTCAGGTTTGCTGCAACCACGTCCTTCCTGTATGACGGAAAGTAAAAGAGGAGAACGAAAAAGATATCGGAGAATAGATACAACACTCTCAGAGGCAACAGTGTTATTACATAGTTGATTGCGAAGAAAATATAGAATCCTATCCTTTTCATCTACCTCAGGGTTCAATAAGTTCTCCGTTCATGCTGCTGTCGTCCCTCAGGGTTGTAAGTTTTACCCTTCTTACCGATCCGGATAATCCTTCCCTGAAGGGAACCACCGTACGGATGTAGTTTCCCGTGAAACCGGCTATCATTCCATCTGCGTCTTCCTTCTCGAAGAGTACCTCAGTTACCACTCCAGATGACGCCTGCATGAAGAGGGTGCGACGGCTTTCGGAGAGTTTTATCAGCCTTCTGCTGCGTTTTTCCTTCTCGGCGGCCGGCACTTCGCCGGACATTGATGCCGCGGGTGTGCCCGGACGCGGCGAAAATGCAAAGACATGAAGGTAAGTAAGAGGCAGGACTTCAAGAAAGCGGAGAGTCTCCTCAAAGTCTTCTGCCGTCTCTCCAGGAAACCCGACTATAACGTCAGCGCCCACTGAAGCGTCAGGCATCTGTTGCCTGATTAGCCTCACCCTGTCCTCGAAAACATCACGTCGGTAACGGCGCCGCATCAGTCCGAGTATTTTATCGTTGCCGCTTTGCAGGGGCATGTGTATGTGAGGCATCAGAACAGGTTCTCCGGCAATCAGTTGCACAATAGAGTCCGTAAGGAGGTTGGGCTCGATGGATGAGAGTCTCAGCCTTTCAATTCCGGGGACTTTTATGAGTGATCTGAGCAATTCTTCCAGGGTTTCTCCGGTGCTTTTGCCAAAGTCGCCCACATTTACACCGGTGAGAACAATCTCCCTGACACCTGATGACGTCACCGCTGAAGCCTCGGCCATAATTTCCGAAATAAGCGGATTGCGGCTGTTGCCCCTGGCCTTTGGAATTGTACAGTATGAGCAGTGATAGTCGCAGCCGTCCTGCACCTTCAGAAATGTTCTCGTACGGTCACCGGCTGACCATGAAATATTGAATCCGGCATTTTCAACTGCGTCACAGGAGTGGACTTCGGCCACGCTCTTTTTGTCAAGGTTTTTTATGTATGCAGCTACATTGAACTTCTCATTGTTGCCAAGCACCAGATCCACTCCCTCTATGGAGGCAGCTTCATCAGGCCGGAGCTGGGCGTAGCAGCCGACAACTGCGATGAAGGCGCCGGGGTTGTGGTGAATGATCTTTCTGACAGCCTGCCGGCATTTTCGGTCAGCCGTATCCGTTACGCTGCAGGTATTGATGACGAAGACATCTGCATTGCTGCCTGGATCGACCCTTTCGAACATGTCGTCAGAAAAGGACCTGGCAATAGTCGATGTCTCGGCAAAATTTAGTTTGCATCCCAGTGTCTGAAACGCTACTTTTTTCTTCAAAATGAATTCATTACAGTTTCGGCTGCAAAAATAGCTCAAAAAAGCTAACCTACAGCAGCCTGCTCGCCAGTTCGGCCAGGAAACTCCTTTCTCCCTTGACCAGGTTGACATGCGCAAAGAGATCCTGTCCCTTCATCTTGTCTGACAGGTAGCTCAGCCCGTTGGATCCGGCATCGAGGTACGGAGAGTCTATCTGTTCTATGTCGCCTGTGAATATCATTTTTGTCCCTTCGCCGGCGCGGGTGATGATTGTCTTGACTTCATGCGGCGTCAGGTTCTGGGCTTCATCTACAATGAAGAAGATATTTGAAAGACTCCGGCCCCTGATGTATGCCAGCGGTGTTATTACAAGCTTCTCTTCCTTCACCATGTCATTTATGCGTATGAATTCAGGGCTCTGCGTGCTGAACCGGTGTTTGATGACTGTAAGGTTGTCAAACAGGGGCTGCATATACGGATCCATCTTCTCCTTCACATCTCCCGGAAGGAAACCCATATCCCGGTTTGCCAGAGGTACTATGGGCCTGGCAAGGAAGATCTGCTTATAGCGTTTGAACTGGTGCAGAGCCGAGGCGAGCGCCAGGAGGGTCTTTCCCGTACCAGCCTTGCCAGTCAGCGAGACAAGCTGAATATCCGGATTGCACAGGGCATCGATGGCAAAGGTCTGCTCTGCATTGCGCGGTTCAATGCCGTAAGTGGTTTGTTTGAGAACCCTGATAAGCATCTTTGAGACAGGATTGTAATGGGCCAGAGCGCTGGACCCGCTGTTTCGCAGTATGTAAAAATGGTGCCCCAGCTCCTCATCCTTTATCTTCAGGTCTCCGACGGGAACGCCTTCCGGCTGTTCATAAAGCTTGTTGATTACCTCGTGCTTGACGCCCTCAATTGTCTTAATACCTTTATAGAGGTCGTCAAGATTTGCCACCTTGTCGTTTTCATAGTCCTCAGCCCTGACACCCAGCGATTTAGCCTTCATTCTAAGGTTGATGTCCTTGGTTATAAGTACAACAATCTTATCGCGATGCTGCTGAGTGACATAATCGGCAATCGCCAGAATGCGGTGGTCAGGGGTTCTCTCCGGAAAGGATTCCGTGACCCTCTCGGAGAACTGTTTTCCGGTTTCGATATGAAGGCTGCCCAGCTTGTCACCAAGAGGAATGCTGCCGGTCAGCAGAAGGTCACCGGATATCTTGTCGAGTTCACGGGTGAACTCACGGGCATGAAAGTTGATTAAATCGTTTCCCCTCTTGAATTTGTCGAGTTCCTCGAGAACAACGATGGGGATTATTACGTCGTTTTCCTCAAAATTATAAATACAGGTGTAGTCATGCAGCAAAACATTCGTATCGAGAATGAAGATTTTGCTCTGTTTTTTTTTCTTCGCCATAAACATTTTTTTTATCGTTTGAACACCATAATTCCGGCGCCTTATGGTCATGAAACAAAGATACCCTCTGCCGTTTCTGTCAAGAGGCAATTATTGTAAATTTGCAAACAACAATCATCAGGTTATTAACATGACATACGAAGAAACAGTAGAATATCTGTACACTCTGCTGCCGGTCTGGCACAGGACGGGAAAGGCGGCATACAAGGGTAATCTTGATAACACCCTGGCGCTTGATACGTACTTCGGCCATCCTCACCTGAAGTTCAGAACAATACATGTTGCCGGCACAAACGGAAAGGGTTCCGTCTCTCATATGCTGGCCTCGGTACTCCAGGAGGCAGGATACAAAACAGGCCTCTACACCTCTCCTCACCTGCGCGATTTCCGGGAGAGAATACGTGTGAACGGGATGATGATTGAAAAGGACGAGGTAATTAATTTTGTTGAAAATCACAGCGGGATAATTGAGAGCACCGTCCCTTCCTTTTTTGAACTTACAGTTGCTATGGCCTTTGATTATTTTGCCCTCATGGAAGTGGATATTGCTGTCATAGAGGTAGGAATGGGAGGCAGGCTTGACTCTACGAACATCATTACGCCGGTACTGTCTGTGATCACCAACATCGGCCATGACCATATGGAATTTCTCGGAGACACCCTTGCGGCTGTCGCAGGTGAAAAAGCCGGAATAATCAAGGAGGGTGTACCTGTTGTTGTCGGAGAGACCCATCCTGAGACTGCTGATGTATTTACAGCTGCGGCAGAAGCAAGGAATACGGAGGTCACTTTTGCCGACAGGGTTTTCAGATGCAACCTCGGTGACCCGGATAAGACGACAGCCGTGAGACCGTATATGTTGTATGACCTGCGCAGTCGTACCCGCAGGGGAGGGACAACTCCGCTTGGCGGTCTTGCACAGCAAAAGAACATTCAAACCGTTGCTGCTGCATTCGGGTCGATAGCTGTTGGGTTCAGTCTCACCAATGACCATTTTGTGAGGGGCGTGTCCAATGTAGTTTTGAATACCGGGCTGATGGGACGCTGGCAGGTCCTTGCACAGTCGCCGCTGACAGTGTGCGATACAGGGCATAACCGTGAGGGACTTGAATATGTGGTCAGGCAGTTAAAAGCGACACCCGGAAAAGTACTTCATATTGTCATCGGATTTGTGAATGACAAGGATCTTTCGCAGGTGCTGTCTCTTTTCCCTCCCGAAGCCGTTTACTATTTTACCCGGGCGGACATCCCCAGAGCCCTGAATGAAAATGTGCTGAAGGCTGAAGCCGTGAAGTACGGTCTGGAGGGCAACGCTTATCCTTCCGTGGCACTCGCCCTTGAAGCTGCCCGGACTGCTGCTGCTGAAGATGATATGATATTCATAGGCGGATCCACCTATGTGGTGGCGGAGGTGGTGTAGCGCGAAAAGGTCTAAAATCCAATGTCTGACGTCTGATGTCAAAACAATTCGGACTTTCACAGTTACCCTTTTTTTTTCCTAACTTAATCGCCAAATTACAGCGTTATGAAAAAAAGTGCCGTTATACTGTTCAGTCTCTTGTTTTGCCTTCCGGCATTGAATGCGCAGGATGGAAAGAAGCTGGTTATCCTTCATACCAACGATTTTCACTCGCATTTGCAGGGATATGCCCCGGAATCGGCCTACACCCCGCTGATTTCCGACGGGGATGAAACCGTTGGAGGTTTTTCCAGAATTGCTGGAATAATCTCAAAGGTGAAGGCGGAAAACCCGACCTCAACCCTGGTTCTTGATGCCGGCGATTGCCTGATGGGAACGCTTTTTGCAGCACTGGAGCCCGCAACCGGATTCCAGCTGAACCTTATGAAAAAAGCAGGTTATGATGTTGTGGCTCTCGGGAATCACGACTTTGACTTTGGCCCTGCTGCATTTGCCGGTACAGTCAAAGCCGCATTCGCAAGGGGAGGCTTGCCTGTCCTTCTCCTGGGAAATGGCGTGACGGACCCTGATGACGCCTCTGATGATCTGTTCGAGGAAGTCATGCGTGACGGCCTGATCCTGCCCTTCACGATAATTGAAAGGGATGGCATCAAAACGGGAATTTTTTCACTCCTCGGCAAGGATGCCGATGAGTCTGCTCCATATGCGCCTCCTGTAAAATTTGACAAAGTGATCCCGGCAGCCAGAAAACTTGTTAAGAAACTTCGTAAAGAAGGCTGCGATGTTGTGATATGTCTCTCGCACAGTGGCATAACCAAAGGCAAAGACGGAGAGTGGACAGGCGAAGATGTGAAGCTGGCACAAAAGGTAAAAGGTATAGATCTTATAATCTCTGCGCATACGCATATACTGCTTCAGGAACCTATTGTAGTAAAAGGTATCCCGATAGTACTTGCAGGCGGTGCGGGAAGTCACGTCGGAAGGGTGGACCTGAATGTTAACAACGGAAAGGTTTCGCTTGAAAAATATGTACCGATGCCGGTTAATGATGCAGTCGTTGCAGATCCCTCCATACAGGCAGCAATTGAAACCCAGGCGACGGAGATAAACGCCGGGATACTGGCTCCCCTTGGATACGAATACGGGGAGCCCGTTGTCACTGCACCGTTCACACTGACCTATGACGAAACCAGGGATGGCTCAGAGAGCAATCTGGGCCCGTTGGTAGCTGATGCAATCTGGTATTATATGAATTCTGACGGCCCCGGAACCGATATTGCCATGGTAGCCGCCGGCGTTCTGCGTGACCCGATAATGCCAGGTACACAGAGTATTGCCGATGTTTTTCGCGTGATGTCCCTCGGTGCCGGAGCTGACAGGGTTCCCGGCTATCCTCTCTCAAAACTGTATGTCACCGGAAGGGAACTGAAGAATATTATCGAGGTGCTGATCATGTCATCCGCATCCACACCTTCGCATTTCTGCTATTACTCTCACCTGCGCATTGAATACGACCCGAAAGGCGGAATATTTAAAAAGGTTAAGAAACTTGAGTTCACAGACAGGGATGGAAATGTGACCCCGATACTGACAGGCAAGGAAGACAACCGTCTGTATTCAATTGTGGCTAATTCTTATATGCTTGATTTCGTCGGAATTATCAAGAAGCAATCGTTCGGATTGATAAATGTTGTACCAAAAGATGAAAACGGAATCCCGGTGACCGAAATGGATAATGCCGTTGCAGATTTTGATAAGTCGCTGCCGGGCATCCAGGAAGGAAAAGAATGGCTGGCCCTTGTTAAATTCTTTCAGCAGCTGAAACCTGCGGAGGAAGGTGGCATACCCGTAATTCCGCAATATTATGAGAAACCGCCTCTCTCACTTGTTCCGGTAACTACCTCAAAGTGACATGGGCAACCGGTAATGAAAGTATTGCTTGCAACAGTTGATAATCCTGCTGTATGGATTGAAAAGGCCAATTCGGACTATTAATTTATTTTGCTACAGTAATTGTTTTGCTTATGGGCGGATGTTCGGGAAGACATTTATCCCCTGCTGAGGCTGACCGCTCGATGAAAATACTGAATGGAAACATTGTTAACCTGTTAACCGCCGGAGCTGAAAAAACGGAATACAGTATTCTTTCATTTTTGATGAACCAACCGAACATTCCTTTGCCATTTGCAGGCAAACCAAATCAGACAGGGCCCGATACCATAAGATTCAGATTCGCAGAAAACCAAACGGTCTGTATTTTCTTTTGCTGTGCCTGTACCTCACCGGGGCACTTTTTGTAATTCTTCGTCATGCGGTTCAGATCAGGTCAGTTGTTGGTGCCTCTAAAAGGGCAGAGATTATTTCAACTTACCCGGTAAAACTTGTAAGATCAGCTGAATGTGTGACTCCGTATTCATTTTTTTCCTTTGTAGTTGTCAATCCTTCAATAACTGACACCGAGACAAGGGAGATCATGAATCACGAGATGGTGCACATCCGGCAGAAACACTGGGTTGACCTTCTGCTGTCAGGTGTGGTGTGTACGGTTCAATGGTTTAATCCTTGTCATATGGATCTACTCAAGGTTCATGAGGCAAAACCATGAATATCTTGCCGATAAGACTGCGCTGCAGCACAGCTCTGATCCGGCATTGTACAGGGCAGCGCTTCTAAACCAGATCATCGGCTCACCGGTTGTTGACCTGGGTAACTCCTTCAATTATTCACTTAACAAAAAAAGATTCACGATGATGAAAAATATCAGTACTTCACCTTACAGAAAGCTGAAGCTTTTTCTTGTTTTGCCGGTCTTTGCGATTGTATTGTATTCTTTCGCAGAGCCTCAATACAGATTTGCTTCAGATCAAACTGCCCAGGCCCTGCCGGGCGAGAATTTCCCTGCTGTAACAAAAGCAGTAAAGGGAATTGTTGTTCAGGAAGACGGAAAACCCCTTGAAGGAGCAGCCGTCGTTATCAAGGGAACCACAGTGGGCACTGTCACAGACAGTCAGGGACGGTTCAACCTTGCCGATGTTCCGGATGAGGGAGTTATTATAGTCAGCTATATCCGTTTTGAAACGAAGGCTGTAAAGGCTTCATTTAACTCCGAAATGAAAGTAATAATGAAGGCAGGTACAGTGGTAACCGAAGCGGTAATGGTTGCCCCTCCGCCTCCGCCTCCTCCGCCACCAGGATCGGGAATTAAAATAAAGTCACAAACTGACGGACCTGCTCCGCTTGTTGTTTTGGACGGGGTCATTTCAGATCTTGAAGCGAACAGTATTCCGCCTGAATCAATTTCTTCAATAAGTGTTCTCAAGGATGAATCTGCAATTGCAAAATACGGAGAGAAAGGCAAACATGGTGTAATAGAAATAACTACAAAGGAGAAAGTCGCAAAAGAGTTGGCTGCTAAGGTTGTTTCAGCGGAAAAGCCTGACGAGAATCCTGACGGAGAAGTATTTGTAGTGGTGGAAGAGATGCCACTGTTCCCCGGCGGAGAAACTGCAATGGTTTCGTGGATTGCAGGGAAGATTGTCTATCCGGCTGAAGCCGTAAGGGAGAAGATTTCAGGGAGGGTAGTCGTCAGTTTCGTTGTCACTGCCTACGGGAAAATTAAGAATGTGAAAGTAATAAGATCTGCGCATCCGCTGCTGGATAAGGAAGCTGTCAGGGTCATCGGAATGATGCCCGACTGGAAGCCGGGCCGCCAGAGTGGTAAAGCCGTGGAAGTTTCATACACGGTACCAGTGGATTTCAGCCTTGAGGGACTTAAGGTACTTAAGGTACTTAAGGTTACTCAAACAGGCAGATAAATAGTCCAGCGTTAAAATGAAAACAGGGAAGAGGCTGCCTTTAAGTACGGTCAGGTCTTAAAGCACATCCTCTTCCGGATTTACAGCATTAATTTAAGTAGAAATGAAAGGGTCGCTGAAATTCAGTGGCCCTCTTTTTTTTCTAATTGAGAACTATCTTGCTGTTATGGCCGAAAATGTAGAACAGTCCGAACTGAAATCCCCTGTTGCTTGAACTTACGGTGCCACTCTTGTGTATATTGGTCAAACCAATATTATACCTGGCATCTACCCCAAAACCTGTTGAAGGCACAACATAGCTTGCACCAAGACCTAATGCAAAGTCAATTGGATTAATGTCATCCAGGTTTGTGCTGGCAAGGATACCTATCTGCGGACCGGCCTGCAGTCTGAACCCGTTGTCATACATATACTGAAACATTACGGGAATATTTATATAGTCCAGATTGTATGTGGAATTACCTAATTTCGCACCCTGGGCGGAGTAGACTATTCCCGGCTGAAATGCAAACCGGTCGTTGAAATGTATATGGGCAAGCATTCCGATGTGAAATCCGAGTTTTGAATCGTATTTGACACCGTTGTCGTTATGAATGTTGTAAGCATTTACTCCGCCTTTCACCCCGAGGTTTATTTTTCCCCTCGGTGAATCGCCGTGCTGTGCGGATGCAACTCCCGTAATCAGAATGGCTGTCATTAATCCGGTTAAAAATTTCATTGATTTTTTCATATTGCGAATATTATGTAATGTTTTACCTTATTATTAAGGATATTACAGTTGATCGTAAAGGTGCGGGTTATTTCTCCGGGGTATGTTACACAGTTGCATCTCTTTGTTGCATAATTCACATATGCCGGGGTGGTTTGATTATTTCCGGGGATTTATTAAATGTTTACGGAAGAAATTTCAGCCTCATGTCATAAAAGTCGGTTTTATGTATTATTCCGTGTTATTTCACGTAATTAAATTCTATTTTTGATAAAAGCATTACAGACCCTGAATCAGGAAATTCCTATGATTGTATTGGACAGCGGAATCGGTAACTATATTTACAGCAACGGTAAAAAATATTCTTATTTCGCGGGCAACAACTATCTTGGTCTCGCCAGCCATCCTGCCGTTAAAGAAGCTGCAATTCAGGCAGTTGAAAAGTACGGAATTAATTTCTCAGCCTCCCGCCATACGACAGGAACCGCGGACATTCACCTTGGTCTTGAAAACAGCCTTGCTCTTTTTAAGGGAAGACAGGATGCAGTTGTATTTGCTTCCGGATTCCAGGGAAACACCATTTTGCTCGATATTTTGAAAGACCGCTATTCTGCAGTTTTCTGTGACCGGAATGCCCATGCCAGCATCCTTGCCGGTATTCCTGGCGGGGTTGCCAGTGTTGTTTTCTATGACCATTGCGATGCATCGAGTCTTGAAAATCTCTTAGAACAGTCTAAGTCAGGCCCACCGCTTGTCATAACTGACGGGGTCTTCGCGCTTACCGGTGAGATAGCCCCGCTGGACAGATTCTACCCTATTGTGAAAAAGCACCATGGATTACTGGTAGTCGATGATGCCCATTCGACAGGGATCCTGGGGAAAACCGGAAAGGGCACTCCCGAACATTTTAATCTTCCCGAAGATGAAAATGTTTTCCAGACCGAGACCATGAGCAAAGCCCTGGGCGGTTACGGCGGGTTTATTTCGGGAAACACAAAGCTTACAACACTTATAAGGGAAAATTCGGCCACATACCAGGCATCGACAGCATTGCCACCACCGATAGCAGCAGCCGGGATAGCCTCATTGAAAATAATACAGGAAAATCCCGGCTTACGCCTTCGTGCACTTGAAAACGCCACAACCGTCAGGGATGAGATCATCCGGATGGGTTTCCGTACAGCCGGCGGCGGCACACCGATAATACCCGTCATATTCGATTCATCTGCCAAGGCATCAAGCCTCTCCCACTTTCTTGAAGACCAGGGAATCATTGCACCCTTCATGAACTATCCCGTTAGGGTGGAGATGCACCAGATAAGGATCACGGTTTCAGCCATTCATACAACCGGACAGATAGAAATCTTATTGGATATGTTACACCTATGGAAGGATAAATATGGAAACGATTAAAATTAAAAAAGTCTTTGTAGAGCCCGTAAACGTTCCGCTTGATGAGCCCTTCAGAATTGCTACAGGAACAAAATACAGCATTGAAAATGCCCTTATAACGGTTGTGCTCGATAACGGAATCGAGGGATACGGAGAGGCAGCCCCGCTGGAGCCGGTGAACGGTGAGAACCAGGGAACGGCCATTGCAACACTGAACAGTTGCATTGACTTTATTAAAGGGAAGGATATCACTGAATACAGGTCAATATCCAAAACCCTGAAAAGCGTTTTCTGGGCCCAGATCACGGCACGGTGTGCTGTGGAGATGGCGATGCTGGACGCCTATACCAAAACATTGAACATCCCTATGTATCAGTTCTTCGGAGGCGTTGGCAATAAGGCAGAGACTGATTACACAGTTGACATTGTTCCACCGGATACTGCCAGGGTCAATGCCGCAAAACTTGCAAAAGCCGGATACAGGGTTATTAAGACAAAGGTAGGGAAGAAGCTTACGGATGACATAGACAGGTTGCTGGCTATTAAGGACGGGGCCCCGGGCTGCGGCATAACCCTCGATGCCAACCAGGGCTATTCACCCACCGAGGCCGTTCATTTTTTGGAGGAGCTGGAGAAAAACAATATCCGCCCCATACTTTTTGAGCAACCGGTGATCAAATCAGATCTCGCGGGGATGAGATTTGTCAAAGACCATACTTCCGTACCGATCGCGGCGGACGAGTCTGTATTCACAAGTGCCGATGCTATCAATGTTGTTCGCACCGGATGTGCCGATATTATAAATATCAAACTCATGAAATCAGGGATCATTGAAGCGCTTGACATAATCGCCATTGCACGCAGCGCCAATATCAAACTTATGATAGGATGTATGCTTGAGTCGAAGCTGGCGCTTGGGTGCTCGGTTCACATGGCGGCAGGAACAGGAGCCTTTGATTACATCGACCTTGATCCGCATATTGATCCGGAGAGGGAACCTTTCACCGGCGGACCCGATTACAGTGCACCCTGGTATACCCTTTCAGCTGATCTGCCTGGAATCGGATGTAAAAAACGATGAAGGAAGTACCTTTATACTGACTTTAATAATTAGAAATACTTTAAATCCCCTAATCAAAGTAACCGATTTGCGGTTTGAAATTTTGATCTGCTAATTGAAAGAGAGGCTGTCCTGTAATGGGGCCTCTCTTTTTATTGCACCATCCGCGGAGAAAGTCCGGGATTGAACTTCAGAAATTGTTGTACTCCTGGTGGGTTATCTCGTTTGCCTCACTCACAGTGTCCCAGATGAGATAACTCATATTATCCACAGCATATTCCTTTCCTCCCCTTACTTTGGCAAAATAGGTATTTGTATTGCCTGGCATCGATTTTACTGCTATATCCTCTAAAGTATTAAGCAGATATATCGTCTCATGCGGCATACGCCTTTTAACTGACTTATAGTTCTTCATTTTAGTAATATACGA
>JBBRXA010000007.1:0-76396 GCA_038248855.1 Bacteroidales bacterium
AACAATCACCCTGGAGAGGCTGAAGAAACTGTCAGACATTACCTGAAGCCGGAGATTCAGGTATTTAAGTTTGCCATCGGGGGTTTTTAACTGAATATCCCTCCCGGATTGTTTCCTTCCCTCCGCCAGTGATGCCAGTAATTCGGCAAAAATGAAAACTGAATTCATTGTAAATAGCTTTGGAAGCCTCAGGGTAAGATCAGAAATATTCTTTACCCCAAAATAATTCAATGCTGTCTGGTTGACCACTGTTATTTTCACCAGTGAAATGCAATAAACAGTTTTTTCCGGATTTTCCCTGAAGTAGGAAAGAAAATCACGCACCTCTCTCTTTTTCAACCTTTCAAGATATTCTTTTACCCTTGAAAAGTCAGCTTCCCAGATTGGAATGGTTGAATTATTAAAAAGCAGTCGGTACCTGGCCTCACTCTTCCGCAGAGACATTTCCAACACCTTCCGGTCTGTTATATTAACTGCCAACCCGACAATCCCGGTCACCTCGTCCTTCTCATTGGTTATCGGAGCTATATGATTTTCGAAGTACACACCGTTCAGCTCATTTGTTAAAGTCATTTTCTCACCGGAAAGTGCTCGGTCAAGTACTTCCTTTCCCGTGATCTTATTCCCTGCATTTTCAACAAAAGAAAGTGATCCATACAGTTTATAGGCTGACACCCCGACATTTTCTCCTGATCTTAATCCCGCCTTTACCAGTTCACGGCCTTCTGATAAAGTAAATAAACCTGTATTGTCTGTAGCAAAAATAGTTACAGGTGCATTTGAAAGAACACTTCTCAATAATAATTCAGCCCTGAGCTCTTCTGTATTATCACGGAAAATGATCACTGTTCTGTCCTTACCGTCCTCAGCCTTATAAACGGAAGAGGAAATGTCAACCGGAAACAGTGAACCGTCTTTCCTGATCATTCTGATCACCCCTCTGGCTTTGCCGCTCCTTTCCCTTTCCTCAAGCAGACCGGGTAGCCGGTCATCAGTCCGGTCAACCAGCCCGTTACGTCCCTGTTTTAATATTTCTGCCTCGGACCTGCCAAGAATCCTGCATGCGACGGGGTTGGCAGCGAGGATGCCCCCGTCAGGTGCTGTAATAAGAATACCGTCCATGCTGTTTTGAAACACGGCTTTAAAGAAAGTCTCATTATCAGGTTGTTTACCTTTTTTCATTCTTTCGACCGGCATCTTTGGACATGTTTCCGTGTTTATTCACGACAGGTCCCGGATACAAAAATAATCATATTATTCCGGACGCTCTGTTTTAAATACCCCGGGTAATAATCCGGCAGCCCTTTGACAGATTTTATTAGGACCTGCAAAATTTTTTTTTGACGAATTTAATCGTCAAATTTACTGTCCAATTAACCACACAAGGCATGATCTACCTGACACGGAGAGAAAGGTTCTGCGCAGCGCACAGGATGTACCGCGAAGAGCTGAGCGATGAAGAGAACATACAGATATACGGAAAGTGCTCCAATCCCCTGTGGCACGGTCATAACTATGTACTGAAAGTGACTGTCAGGGGTGATGCCGACCCGAAAGTCGGATATTTTATGAATGCAAACAGGCTGAAAGAGATAATTGCAGAGAAGGTCATCGGGAAACTCGACCACAAGAACATGAACCTGGAGACTGACTTCATGGTTGGAAAGGTGGCAACCACGGAGAACCTTGCCATGGCAATATGGGGTGAACTCGAGGTACCTCTCAGGGCGGAGGGTGCGACGCTTCACTGTGTGAGAATTGAAGAGACAGAAAATAACTTCGTCGACTATTACGGATAACATATGGAAAAATTGAATGACGGCGGCGGAAAGCTGTCCGACGGTTACAACAAGATCGAACGCTGGGACCCGGAAACCATAAAAGAGATTTCAGGGTATTACTACAGGATACTGCAAATGTTGGGTGAAGACCCTGACAGGGAGGGACTTCTGAACACTCCCACGAGGGTTGCCAAGGCGCTAAGTTTCCTGACAAGGGGTTACAACCAGGACCCGGAACAGATAATCAAGGGAGCCATTTTCAAGGAGGAATACCGGCAGATGGTCATCGTGAAGGATATTGACATTTACTCTATGTGCGAGCATCATATGCTGCCTTTCTTCGGCAAGGCGCATGTGGCATATATCCCTGACGGTTATATCACAGGCCTGAGCAAAATAGCACGTGTGGTGGACGCCTTTGCATCGAGACTGCAGGTACAGGAGAGACTGACGACACAGATACGCAACTGCCTGCAGGAGAATCTTAAACCTCTGGGAGTAGCGGTTGTCATCGAGGCTCAGCATATGTGTATGCAGATACGGGGCGTGCAGAAACAGAACTCAGTCACAACTACTTCGGCCTTCACCGGATGCTTCCTCTCAAACCTAAATACAAGGGAAGAATTCATTCACCTGATAGGCAACAAGTTGCATTAACAGTTAAGACATTTATGCCGGTGCAATTGCACAGATATTATCAATTTGTGTATTTTTGCGCCGTTAAAAACTGTATATGATATGAAAGCATATGTATTTCCCGGTCAGGGTGCGCAGTATCCGGGTATGGGCAAAGAACTGTACGATAATTCTCCGCTGGCGCGTGAGATGTTTGAAAAAGCAAATGAACTGCTGGGCTTCCGCATAACTGACACAATGTTCAGCGGGACTGACGATGAGCTGCGCCAGACCAGGGTGACACAGCCCGCAATATTCCTGCACTCCGTGATCCTGGCCGCGGTGCTTGGCAAGAATTTCAATCCGTCAATGGTGGCCGGGCACTCCCTTGGAGAGCTGTCGGCGCTTGTAGCTGCCGGGGCTCTCACTTTTGAGGAGGGGTTGACACTGGTTGCAGGAAGGGCCAGGGCGATGCAGAAAGCGTGTGAACTGACGCCCTCGACAATGGCTGCAATTCTCGGCATGGATGATGCGGTTGTCGCGGAAGTATGCCGTGAGATCCCCGGAACCGTGGTGCCTGCCAACTACAACAGTCCCGGTCAGATAGTGATCTCCGGAACCGTTGAGAGCGTCGATGCTGCCATCGAGTTACTCAAGGCCAGGGGTGCCAAACGCGCCATCCCGCTTGCCGTGAGCGGCGGTTTTCACTCGCCGTGCATGGAGCCCGCCCGTGCAGAACTTGAAGCTGCCATCAAAGTTGCAAAGTTCAGCACTCCCCGCTGCCCTGTTTACCAGAATGCAACTGCCAAACCGTCGGCTGACCCGGAAGTGATAAAGGCAAACCTCATCGCACAGCTTACTTCACCGGTACGGTGGACGCAAAGCGTTCAGAACATGATAGCTGACGGCGCCACTGAATTCACTGAGGTGGGACCCGGAACCGTGCTGCAGGGACTGATAAAAAAAGTGAACAGGGATATGCTGACAGAGAGTGCTCTGTTCAGTGTGTCATAGATATTACCGCCATTCGCTTCCTGCCGTCCATCCGGATAAGCAAAGGCTTTTCAAACCTTATATGCCTGAAGAAACTGCCCTTTTCAACCAGTTTCTGCTTTTTGAGTTTATCCCACGCAATGGATTCTTCTTCAGATTCCTGGTCGATAGAAAAATACCCGATATTCATGGATGTTACGTTATGGAAAAAGTGCGATCCGAGTGAAGCATCAACGTGGAACCTGGGGAAGCTATATTCGACTATGACTTTTGCATTCGATATCTGAGGCCATTTCACCGGGATGCCCAGGAACCTGTCCCTGGTCCCCCATCTGCCCGGTCCCAGAAGCACATATTTCCGGTTCTCGTGGAGCATTTTGCGGTTGATACTGTCAATTTCATCAGCCATCTCCTGTGTCTTCATGTTACTGCACAGTTCCGGATCGGCATATACAATATCCGTAATGTCGCTGATAACGCCGTTTCCCATGCTTCTGAGGGTCACCATCAGAGTATCTTTGGTATTGACCGTGTCAGGTTCGATAGTATAACCTGCAATGCTTCCCACCAGCGGTTTTATCTGCAGGAGGTAAAAGGTGGCGTTTCCATCGGCATCCTTTGTCAGATCAACGGCATATTCAATTTCGACGGGAGCACCGAACGCTTCCATCACCACATCCAGGACAGCCTTGATTGTCTTTGCCAGAGGTATATAATCATACTTCAGGATATTGGCGAAGTTGACTATCCGCGGACCGGGAAGATCCAGACCCGGAATAACCGTATCATTTTCCGAACTGAGCACCGAAGCGCAGTGCTTCAGGTTGCCGTCATGCTCTGCCTGGCTTATGTCAAGGGTAACCAGCCCGGCACTTTCACCTTCAAGCAGGTCTATTTTTTTCTTTGCCATATCCACGGCGTAGAAAGTCCTCTGGGTGCTTCTGGCCAGTTCTTTTACTGGTATTATGTCAAGTGCGGGGTGGGCAGGCGAGAACCTGAAAGCCCTTTCTCCCTCCAGTACATACTGCCCGAGACCTACCGCCATGACTGCAAATCCGTCGCCGGTGGTCATATTGGCCACGGGGTAAAAGTTGAATGACTGTGCGGTGCCGCTGAGATGGGGATAAAAGGCGTCGCCGTACCTGTGTCCTACCACCGACTGAATGACGATAGCCATCTTTTCCTGCTCCACTTTGTATCCGATGGCTTCGAAGTAGGTCCTTGCGTTGACTGAATATATGGAGGCGAAGACAAGCTTGATAGCATCCCTGAGGTGTTTCAGCCGGACATCAGGGTCAGGATCGTTGTTGGGAAGGAGGTATGTTCCGAAGACCCCCGAAAAAGGCTGGCTGGTGGAGTCTTCGAAGAGACTCGACGAACGCACTGCAAGTGGTCCTTTGAGAAGGGTCAGAAGGGTCTTCAGTTTTTTCAGCAACGGAAGACTGAGGGTTCCTTCCAGAAAACATCTCTGCAGGGTCTTATAGTACTTCTCCTCTTTTACCTTGTCCCACAAACGGTTACGGTCCATGAACATGTCAAACTCATCGGTGCCTATAATTGCAGTTACCGGGGACTTTATATTCATTTCAGGTAAAAGACGCTTCAGGTCAAAGCTGTAAATGAGTGTATTAACAAATGCAAGACCCCGGCCCTTACCGCCCAGGGAGCCGCTTGAAAGGCTAACCACATTTGTCTCGTCAATAACAAGGGTCTCGTCAAAGTTTATCACTTTACCCTTGTTCCTCTCACGCCTTCTCTTGCGGATTACGTCTATGAGAAACTCCCTCAGTTCAGTCAGGTTCTCGAAGTCAGAAATCTTAATGGGGTTTATTATCTTGGCTATCTTCACTTCTCCACGGGCCATCAGCCATAGTGAGAAATGGTTCTTCATGGCATGATATACAAGTGAGTCTTCAGGCACGGTCCTGAGATACGACTCGAACTCCTTCATCGACTTCGCCACGGCTATCTGCCGTCCCCTGGTATCCCTGTAAACAAAGTGACCGAAGCCAAGATAGTAATTGATGAATGATTTCAGGTCCTGAAGCAGGCTTTCGGAATTTTTGTTTATGAAGTTGGCCTTCAGAATCTGGGCATATTTAAGGTTCTCCGTGTCTGACGACTGCAGGACTGTGGGCAGGTTGGGAAGTTCCTGCCTGATTTGCTTTATCAGGTCAAACCCGGCGGTGTCATTCACTACACCATTCCTGGGGAACCGCATATCGGAAATGACTCCAAGGAGGCTGCCCTTGTACCGGTTGAAATTTGCAATGGCATCCTCATAGTTCGTAGAGAGCAGAATTTTTGGCCTGGCCCTGAGTTTCAGCACCTTGTACAACTCATCGGATGACACATCTTCAATCAGGTTCTTCGTCTGCTCCATGATAAGTGTATAGAGCATGGGCAGGTAGCTGGAGTAGTATTCTACTGAGTCCTCGATGATCAGGATGACGCTTGTAAGGCCTATCTTCGTGTCGTTTTCGACATTCACCCTGTCTTCAAGGAGCTTGACCATTGCGAAGAAGACTTTTGACTCTCCCGTCCACATAAAGTAGTTGTCGAAAGGCACTCCGAGGCTTTTCTGATTAAGCACGAAAGGAATGACCCCGGGATTGCTGATAAGAAGGTATGCAGGGATATAGGGATATTTGTCCTTGAGCGTCCTGCACAGGTTCACCGGACTCTCTTTATCGACACCGACCATAATAATAATCATGTCATAGTGTCTGACCTCGAGGCGGCTCAGCACTTCTTCCTCGCCGTAGACACCGGTGACCCGCGGAATCGAGGTGAGGCTCAGCTGGTAGTATACGCCGAGGATATAGTCGGAAAAGCGGCCCTCGCCTTCGATGGAATAGGCGTCATAGAGGTTTGCCACCAGGAGTATTTCCTTCACCATAAAGGGCATGAGGTCATGAAAGACATCCCTCTCGGCATTATGCCTGTCAAGGAATTGCTGCAGCATCTTTCTGCTTGATACTACTTTGTCCTCTTCTTCCTCCTTTTGAGTTACCTGTTCAGCCAGGGTCAGGGATCTTGCAAGGTATCCGTTTATATATCTTGTCAGCAAGTGGGCGATATTGCGGATCAGATCACGCTCCTCCTTCAGGAACGGGCCTTCACTCTCAACAGGGAAATCACAGGAATAAAAGATCTCAATGGAACCCTTTGAATTATCCATCGCGGTAAAGTCCTGCACCATTCTCCATTCGGATTCGCGAAAATCCGCGGTTTCAAAGGACTTATTGCGGTAGCTGATCCGTACCGAAGTGAAAGCTGGAAACTGCCAGGCGGCCGGAAGTAGCAGCGTGATCTGCTGAAGAGAGGCATCAATGGGTTTGCCCTCCTTTAGTATGAGGGTTGTGGCGTTGATGCAGGCCAGCTCTTTCAGTCTCTCAGTCTGCTGGACCTGCGAAGGGTCAAGTTCCGGATTTTTTTGGGTCAGTTCATCCATTGGCTGAAAGTCGGTCTGATCAGGGGACAAAAATAACAAAAACCCCCGTTGCCAAAGGGGGTCATGTTATGAAAATATATATTCATACCGGCAGGTTACTGCCTCCCGGTACGGGAGATTTACACTTCCCAGGTAGAACCCTCACGGAGCAGGTCATCAACACATTTGATTTTCGACTTCGCCTGTATCGCTATATGCTGTTCGACCATCGCACCGTCATAGGTCTGGGTTTCCACAGCACGGATAATTCCGAGTGCGACAGGGTATTCGGGATACTTCATTCCGGCAAGCATATAATGGATCCCGGGGTTTGGCTCGTGGGCATCGTGCACCAGAAGATCCTTTTCGGTGATCCCGTTCTCGCCAGGCTTCACGACCTTCAGCTTCAGGCCTTCGAGCATAATCCCCTTGTCCTGCTCCTTGCCAAATATCATTGGCTTGCCGTGATGCAGCAAAATGGTCCTGTCATCCCTGGTCTCCTTGTCGGTGATTTCGTCGTGCACACCGTCATTGAAGATGACACAGTTCTGCAGAACTTCCACAACCGATGTGCCGTGAAACCGGGCAGCCGCTTTATAAACTTCAGTTGAGACCTGGACACTGTAGTCCACCGTGCGGGCGAAGAAGCGTCCGTTGGCGCCAAGAACCAGTTCACCTATCTTGAAAGGCTCTTCAATGGTGCCGTACGGTGATGTTTTGGTGACAAGACCCTTGCGGGAGGTCGGTGAATACTGACCTTTCGTAAGACCGTAGATCTCATTGTTGAAAAGGATCAGGTTAATATCTATGTTTCTCCTTACGGCATGGATGAAGTGGTTTCCGCCGATTGCCAGTGCGTCGCCGTCACCGGTCATTTCCCAGACCATCAGGTCAGGGTTCGCTATCTTGACGCCGGTGGCGATGGCCGCAGCACGTCCGTGGATGCCGTGGAATCCGTAGGCATTCATGTAATAGGGCAACCTCGACGAGCATCCTATTCCTGAGACGAAAACATTATTCTCTTTCGGTATATTAAGCTCAGCCATTGCTCTCTGAATAGAGGCAAGGATGCCATGATCACCGCAGCCCGGGCACCATCTGACCTCCTGGTCGCTTTTAAAATCCTTAGCAGTAAACTGTACTGTCTGTGTTTCAGCCATCTTATTTTCCCTCCAATAATTTAATGCAATAATCCTTGATCTCCTGAACCGTGAACGGCAGGCCCTGAATCTTGTTACACTGATGATAGGTGAACCCGGGATGCTTCATCCGGAGATAATTGGCAAACTGGCCGTAGTTCAGTTCACAGACTACAAGCTTCTTATAGTTTGCAAATATTTTTGCGGTATTCTTCGGCAGCGGCCTGATATAGTTAAATTGTGCTGCACCTACGCTGTAACCCTCTTTCTGAAGCTCCTCAAGTGCTGTAATTATATGGCCGTAGGTGCTGCCCCATCCGATCATCAGAAGGTCACCCTTCTTTTTGCCCGACACTTTCAGATCGGGAACATCGGATACAATTCTTTCTACCTTTTCATCCCTGATCTTAACCATATACTCGTGGTTTTCAGGGGTATAAGAGACGTTGCCCTTGGTTGTCTTTTCAAGGCCGCCGATGCGGTGCTCCAATCCGGGTGTACCGGGTATTGCCCACTTGCGGACAAGGGTATCCTTATCCCTGGCGTATGCCTGGTATTCCTTGTCTTCCTTCACCGCGAACGGCGGATGAATGGCCGGCAGGTCTTTCATGTCCGGTATGCGCCACGGTTCCGAGCCGTTGGCGAGGAAGCTGTCAGTAAGAAGTATGACCGGAGTCATATGCTCCAGGGCAATGCGACCTGCCTCAAAGGCATAATGGAAGCAGTCTGACGGGGTGCTGGCGGCAATCACTGCCACCGGGCTTTCGCCGTTGCGGCCGTACAGTGCCTGCATCAAATCACTCTGTTCTGTCTTTGTGGGAAGGCCTGTGGAAGGGCCGCCGCGCTGCACGTCTACAATGACTATCGGCAGCTCCGTCATCACGGCAAGGCCGATCGCTTCTGATTTAAGAGCAAGACCGGGACCCGAGGTCGAAGTCACGGCCAGCCTGCCGGCGAAGCTGGCTCCGATTGCGGTGCATATACCTGCTATCTCATCCTCGGCCTGAATGCTTTTGGCTCCCAGATCCTTACGCAGGGCAAGCTCTTCAAGAACACCCGTTGCAGGTGTTATGGGGTATGACCCGATAAAAAGCTTCATTCCCGCCTTCTCGGCTGCGGCCAGTAATCCCCAGGCTGTTGCGGTGTTGCCGTTGATATTCCTGTATGTGCCTTTGGCTATGGGCGCCGGATTTACCTTGAATGAGGGTGTGAGCGCCTCAATGGTCTCTGCGTAATAATAGCCGGCCCTCAATACTATCTTGTTCGCCTCTGCTACGAGCGGCTTTTTGCCGCCGAACTTTTCGTCGACATAGTCTTCCGTGTATGCTAGCTGGCTGTCAAATAGCCAGTAGAGCATCCCAAGGGCAAACATGTTCTTGGTTTTGAGAACAGTTTTGGGATCGAGTTCAAGGTCTTTCAGCGCCTCCTTTACGAGTGAAGTTATGGGTGCAGCAATAAGGTTGCGGTCTTCAAGTTTGTCCTCCTTGAAAGGGTCCGACTGGTATCCTGCCCGGAGAATATGTTTCTCAGTGAAATTATCCGAGTCGAAAATAATTGTGGCGTGCGGATGTACCCATCTTGCATTTGCGCGGACGGCTGCCGGATTCATTGCAACCAGCACATCTGCATAGTCACCCGGAGTATTGATATGTTTCCTGCCGATGTGTACCTGAAATCCTGATACACCTCCGACGGTCCCCTGGGGGGCCCTGATCTCTGCGGGGTAGTCCGGGAAGGTGGAGAGGTCGTTTCCGAAGAGCGCCGAGGTGTTTGAAAAGAGTGTGCCTGTGAGTTGCATCCCGTCACCGGAGTCTCCCGAGAACCTGATCACAACGGCATCTTTTTCTATGACCTTTGATCTTTTTGCCATGATTTACAATAAAATTATGATTATGTTTTAAACGTGTACAAAAGTAACCATATTAACACCCCTAAGTTCATAATAAAGATTACAACGGGCTATGATTTTGGTCATGTCCAGATATCTGCCTTTTCGAGGTACAGATTGCCCTCAAAAAACATCCTGGCTATCTTTTCGAAGTACTCTGTGTAGTCTGATACAAAGAAGAGGTCATGACCGGCTGCCGGTCCGTCATTTATAAGACTGTGTTTTTCAAGTACCTCCCGAAGCCTGGCTGCCACAATACGGGCGGAGTCGACAATCTCCAGGTTGAAGTTGAAGAATTTGCTGATCTGGTTTCTGATGATTGGATAATGGGTACATCCGAGGATCAGCGCCTCGATATTGTTCAGATTGCTGTCAGAGAGATATGTGCGGATGATTGCATTGCTGATATCATCAAAAATAAAACCCTCTTCAATCATGGGTACCAGCAGGGGGGTGGCCAGTGAGCATACCTCGGTCGAGGGTGAGGTGTCACGGATCATCCTGTCATATGTTCCTGAGATTATAGTTCTTTTTGTTCCGATGACCCCTACCCTTTTGAAATTTCTGGAAGCTACATATTCAACAACCGGGTTGATGACATCCATAATTATGACTCTGTCACTGAATTCTTTCTGAAGGGTCTCGTAAGCAGAGGCAGAGGCAGAGTTGCAGGCTATGAGAACCATTTTGGCATCATACCCCAGGAGGAATTCGGTTATTCCCCGTGAATATGCTTTAATTGCTTCGGCAGATTTGTCGCCGTAAGGAAGGTGGGCGGTATCGCCAAAATAGATGATTGTCTCGCCGGGCAGTGTCTGCCTTATGGCATGAGCAACCGTCAGGCCCCCTACACCTGAGTCGAAGATGCCTATCGGCCGTTTCACGCTTTCCATCTGCTTTTTAAAATAAAGGCTGCCCGCCGGTTGGAGGGCAGCCCTGTAACTGATATATAAGAATTACTTCAAACCCAGCTTGGCCTTGACCAGCGGGGTGAGATCCGTACTTTTCACCGGGTCAAAATAGACGAGGGTGCGAACATCATATACATATATGAAGCCGCCATCCTTGGCTACCTGTGTGATTGTAGCACCGGCCTTCTCAATTATGGGATTAAGCAGTTCGGCCTGTTTTTCCTGAAGCTGAACCTGTGCCTGCTGCTGGAAGTTGTTGATCCTGTTCTGCATGTCACCCAGTTCCTGCTCTTTATTTGCCTTTACAAGCTCGGTGAAATTTTTGCTCTCCTTAACATACTGGTCAAGTTTGTTATTATACTCGACCTGCATCAGCTCCAAAGCATTGGTTAGCTCCTGTCCGAAGGCGTTGTACTGTTTCATTGCTGTGTCATAGTCAGGCATAGCCATTATGACGTCATCGCGGTTGATGTGCCCTGTCTTGAATGACTGTGCAGCCGCTTCCTGTGCTGATAACATCATGGCAGCGAACAGGAGTATTCCGAATACTTTTTTCATGTCTTTTCTGTGAATTTTTAAATCGTGCAAATGTAATTATTTATTTTTTGTAACCTAATTTCTCAAGGACCTGGTCGGAGAGATCGAATTTCGGGTTGGCGAAGAGTATGTTCGACCCGGTGGAGGTGTCAAATATCACTGCGTAGCTTCCTTCGACGGATATCTCCTTTATGGCTTTCAGTATTTCGTCCTGAATAGGTTTAACGAGCTCTTCACGTTTCTTGTAGAGTTCTCCCTCCATTCCAAAATACTTGTTCTGAAGGTCTTTTATCTCCTTCTCTTTTGCTATGATTGCGTCTTCCCTTTTCTTCTTTTGATCCTGGGACAGAAGGACCACCTCTGCCTGGTAATTCTTATACAGTGACTCGACAGCTGCATAACCGTCAGCCACCTCTTTTTCCCATCCTTCGGAAAGCTTGTCAAGCTGCTGCTGAGCGGCAGTGAAGGCAGGTATATTATTGCGTATATATTCGCTGTCGACAAAAGCGAATTTCTGTGCAGCGCCACTGAGGGTGGCTGCAAGCACCAGGACTGTCAAAACAATAATCTTCTTCATAACCTTTTTGTTTATTTAATTTGCTGTTTTTTAGAATTGCTGACCTATTACGAAGTGAAACTGGCTTCCGGAGGCCTCAGGATTGCCCGGCACATCGTCAAACCCGTAGGCCCAGTCTATTCCGAGGAGCCCGAACATCGGGAGGTTTGCCCTGAGGCCGAAGCCTGCCGAACGGTTCATCCTGAAGGGATTGTATTCCTTGAGGCTGTACCAGGCTTTCCCCGCCTCGAGGAAGGTAAGTCCGTAAATAGTTGCCTGCGGATTCAGTGAGATGGGGTAACGCAGTTCAAGTGTCAGCTTGGAGTAGACGTTACCAACCTCAACCCTCCTGGTTCCCTTTATAATTGTAGGTGTGAGCGAACCGTTTGTATAACCCCTCAGGGCTATGACCTCGCGGCCGTAAAAGCTGTACCCTGTCATGCCGTCACCGCCAACGTAGAAGTTCTCGAACGGTGAAGGCCCTATATCCTTATTGTAGAAGCCGAGATAGCCGAACGCCGCCCTGGCGTTAAGCACAAGTTTGTCATTCGATGACAGCGGGTAATAGTAGTCAGCCTTGAATACCGTTTTATAAAACTCTATCCACCTGTACTTATCCTGATCATTCGCGGTTGAGAAATCCTTGCCGCTGATGACTGAATAAGGCGGAGTGGCCTGCAATGAGAGCGAGAAGGTAGACCCGCTGCGGGGATATATTGTATTTGGTCCGGCCGAAAATCTTGTTATCCTTGCAGTAATTGATGCCAGGTTCGACACACCGTTATCAAAAAGGAACTGGAACTGGGTGTAATTGAGCATGCTGTACCGCTGGAAGCTTCCCTCATAATAGACCGAGAAATAGTCGTCAGGCCATTCCAGCCTTTTTCCGAAGCCCACCGAGCCTCCGTCTATTATCATATGCTGCCTCCCGTCTTCATCCATCCGTTTGGCATTGGTCATTACCGAACGGAAATAAGAGAGCGAAAGGGTATTTGGTTTTTTGCCGCCCAGCCAGGGTTCGATGAAAGAGAGGTTGTACGACTGGTAAATGCGGCCGTTTGACTGTGCCCTGATGCTCAGCGACTGACCGTCTCCCGAGGGATAGGGTCTCCACTCGCTCCATTTGAAAAAGTTGCGGATGGCGAAGTTGTTAAACTTTACTCCTACAGTTCCGACGAGCATCTGCGCACCCCAGCCACCGGAAATCTCGAACTGGTCATTTGCCTTTTCCTCCAGTTCGTATAACAGGTCGACGGTACCGTTGATCTGGTCAGGTATGGGCAGCGGGTTGATCTTCTCAGGGTCGAAGTGACCCAACACTGCCACCTGTCTCACGGAGCGGATGATCTTCTCCTTGCTGAACAGGTCACCGGGATTTGTAAACAGTTCACGCCTCGCTACATGTTCATTGGTGCGGGTGTTGCCCGAAATAATTACATCATTAAGGTTTGCAGGATCGCCCTCGAAGATCCTCACCTCGAGGTCAATCGAGTCACCCTCCACCTTCTGTTCAACAGGTGTAAGCCTCGAGAAGAGGTATCCGTAGTCGAGATAAAGGGAGTTCACGGCATCCTGATCCTCCGTAAGCCTCTTGTTGATCATGGTCTGGTTATAGACTTCACCGGAAGGGAAGTTGAAGACCCTGGTGAGTTGATCCTTTGAATAGATGCTGTTTCCCACCCAGTCTACATTGCGTAGGTAATACTGGTTGCCTTCATTAACCTTCATTACCAGGACAATCTTTCCGTCTTCGATAGCATATGTAGAATCCATAACAAGCCTGAAGTCGCGGAAACCGTTCTCATTGTAGAAGCTCACAAGGCTTTCGCGGTCTTCATCTAACTTGGTCTCAATGTATTTCGATCCCTTGAAGATGTTGAGGTCCTTCTGTTTGGTGTTTTTCATCACCCTGCGCAGCCTTTTGGCATCGAAAAATTCATTTCCTGTAAACTGTATTTCGTCGATCCTGACCTTCTCATGCTTGTTAACCACAACATTGAGAGTCACGTTATTGGGCATATCAGGGTCATCTTTCTGGATTATGTCAACTTCAGTGTTCAGAAATCCCTTTTCGACATAGTGTTCGGTGATGATCCTTTTTGCCTTATTGAGAAGGTGGGCTGTTACCTGTGAACCGTTGGGAAGGCTTAGCTTCTCAATTATATCAGTCTCTTCAGACTTTCTGATGCCTTCGAAATTCAATGAGGAGAGTCTGGGCCGTTCCTGCAGATAAATGTCAAGCCAGATGTTGTCGCCTTCTCTGTTTGCTACTGTAATCTTAACGTCGGAGAAGAGTCCCTGGGCCCACAGTTTTTTAACCGATGATGTAATCTGTTCTCCAGGTATCTCGATCTTCTGCCCGATCCTCAGTCCTGATATTCCAATCAGTGCGTTGGGCTCAAGGTATTTAACCCCTGAGATGGATATGCCGGCAATTGTATATTCCTCAGGATAAAGGAAATTGACAATTTTTTCAGTTGTCTGGCCTGAGGAGGCCGCTCCGGGGATTATCAAAACGAAAAGGATAAGTAGTCTCCTGATTTTTTCTCTCATTTGTTCAGTTGTTTTCCGCTATCTGCTCACTTGTCTTTCCGAATCTTCTTTCCCTTTTCTGGAAGTTGGCAACTGCCTTGTAAAAATCTTCCTTACCAAAATCGGGCCAAAGTTTTTCGGTAAAATATAGTTCTGAATACGCCAGTTGCCAGAGGAGGAAATTGCTTATACGCTTTTCTCCGCTGGTACGGATCATCAGTTCAGGATTGGGGATACCCGCCGTAGACAGATAATCGGCCAGGGTATCTTCCGTTATTTCTGATATGTCAATTTTTTTATCCTCCACATCCGCTGCTATTCTGCGGCACGCTTCAGTTATCTCCCATTTTGACGAGTAACTGAGTGCAACTATAAGTGTCATCCGGCTGCCGGCGGCAGTCAGGCTGATTGTTTCGAGAAGGCTGGTGCGCATCTCCGGGGAAAGGCGGTTGATATCGCCAATCACCTTCAGGGCGATTTCGTTTTTAAGCAGTGTATCAGTCTCGTTGTTGAGCGAGGAGACCATCAGGTCCATCAGCGCCGATACCTCTTCACCGGGTCTGTTCCAGTTCTCGGTAGAGAATGCGTAGAGTGTCAGATATCTGATGCCTGCTTCAGCGGCAGCCTCGATGACCTTACGGACGGCGACAACACCCTGCTGGTGTCCGTAGACCCTTTCACGGCCCCGGCGGTGCGCCCACCTACCGTTGCCGTCCATAATCACTGCAACATGCTTAGGAAGCCTGTTCTTGTCTATTTGTTCCCTGAAGGTCAATTCTGTTTCTTTCTTTTTTTCTCCACGTCTCCTGCAAACGCCGGACAACCGACCAGTTTATTGTAAATCTTCCAGGTGAATGAAACACCCATAAAACTGTACCAGTCATTGTTATGCATCCATGTCAGATCTTCGGGATCCACCATGTCAGTCAGGCCGTCAAAGTTATCATAAAATGTTTTACGAAAACCATATTCGAATTCAAGACCGATATTGTTGCCAACATTTATCTTGAATCCGGCAGAGAATGGTATTGAAGGAAAGATCGAAAGATCCGCGGTGTTAACGAGCGTTACCGCAGCTCCTGCGGCTATGTAAGGGGTATAGTCAACACGGCGGCTGCGTTGTGTCGAGTAAGGGAAGAAGTTATATTCGTATGTTAGTCCAAGTTCACCGAGCATGCCGGAAAAAGAGTCGTCGCCGGGGGGAGTCATGAGATTGTTGATATCAAGGTCTTCGGCCCTGATCTGCCCTCCGAGAAGGTTTGCCCTCACCGCCTGCCTGGGGTTGAAGTTGTACCTGTAAAACAGGCTGGCAGCAGGACCGGGATTGCTAAAGAGGTTGACAGTGTTGAGTTCTCCAAGGTAATTCAGGATACCTGCAGAGAAGCCGTAGTCAGCTGAGCGCTGGCCATTCGCAGACATCAGGGATGCGAGCAGAAAAAGTGATATTAAGGTTTTTCTCATGCCTCTGACGGTGTCAATTGATAATCATTTGAAACTCGGGAGTCCGTTACGGGCAGTCTTGATCCTGTAGTTGAAGGTAAAACTGAAGGTTTGATATACATCATTGCGTGCAGAGAACCTCGGGCTGTGATATCCGTCAAGGTAATCCGAAAATGAATACCGGCCGCAAAACTCAACACCGAAGAGGATATTGGGATCGAATGTTACCTTGGCTCCAATTCCCAGGGGTATCACCGCCGTAAATCCGCTGTTTTTCTGATCTCGGAGGTCCAGGGCCTCATTTACCCTGGAATTGTATGAAGCTCCTCCCACACCTGCAAGTGCATATAAATCAATGCTGTTGAAAAAGTCCTTCAGATGATTCCTCGACCGGCCACGATAAGTCTGGAAGCTGTAGCTGTTGCGTTCCCTGTTCCTGATGATATAGTATTCGCCTATCAGTGCGGGTTCAAAGAGAGAGGTCAGCGCCTCATACCCGCGGCCTTCATTCGAGCCTCTTAAATCAGTGGCGCGAAGCATTACATAAGACAACGAAAGCCTTACGGCCAACTCATCATAAACATAATACCTGAAAGTGCCGGACACGTTGAACCGTGTCTGTTTTAAAGTTATATCCTTGAAACCCAGAGCGTTCTCCCCAATTGTAAACCCCCCTACATCACCGTAGAACTGTGATGTGCCCAATCCGGCCGTAGCCTCATACCTTTTGCTCTTCCAGAGCTGTGCCTCTGCACGGGGCATCACCAGTAACCCCAGAATTAACAGGGGGATGAGACGTTTCATTTTTAACATTATGGCAGTTCTGGCTACAAAGATAATTATTGTACAATATTAAAAACTTAATAATTCCTTAATTATTGTCAGTTACGGGGATCAGCACCCCACATCAGCTTATCGCGGATAGTGGAGAAAAAATCATTTCCGTTGAGTGTTACAGTTTGCAGTTTTCTGGAAGGCTGCCTTATCGACAGTCTTGCTCCCATAGGTGTTTTTATGGCTTTCGAGTCACAGGTGATCAGGAATTCACTGCTTCTCCCGTCTGTCTCCAGGGTGATCCGGCTTCCGCCGGTGACTATTATCGGCCTGACGGTCAGGTTGTGGGGCGACATGGGTACGATGATTATGCTTTCATCGGAAGGAGAGAGTATCGGACCTCCCACACTCAGGTTATAGGCTGTGGAGCCTGTGGATGATGAAATTATCAGACCATCGGCACGGTATGTATTCAGGAAGATGTCATTGACATGAACCGTGATTGTGATCATTCTCTGGTCTGCCTTCTGTACAGTCACCTCATTCAGTGCCAGGGAGGTTAAATCGCCAAAGAGGTTTTCGGGCTCAACGACTTCCAGCAATGACCTGTGAATGATCTCATAATGCCCCGAGCAGAGCATCCCGACAGCTCCCGGGATGTCATCATCGGGTATATTTGCAAGGAAGCCGAGCCTGCCGGTATTGATACCGGCTACAGGGATATCCGTTTCTCTCACTTTCATGGCAGTCTCAAGGAAAGTGCCGTCACCTCCAACACTTATGATGAGATGCACGTCGGCAGGCACCTGCGAAACATCATCGATGAGGGTGACACGGGCGTCAGCTGCAAATTTCTCCTTACCACTGCCCATAATAGTCAGCCAGATACCCGCTCCCCTGCCGTCAAGGGCATCAATGAGACGTAAAAGCCCCGCCATCGTCTTCTCAGTCAGGTCTTTGCTGAACAGTGCTATTTTTCTTGACATCTTACCGGTTAAATATTAAGGTACTTCATCAGCATGTTGTACCTGTCAGTATAAAAACGGTCCAGCTCATCATTCTCGGAGACCCAGGTGGTGACTTCGTAGGAATACCTTTCAAATGTTTTGATTATCGAAGTGAGATTTACGGTGTTCACCTTGAGGGTAATCTCCAGGCTTGTGGATTCAGGTTTCGAGGTGATGTACATGCTCAGTATCCTGGCATCATTGCTCTCTATGATCTGGGAGATGCGGCTCATCGAGTAATCACGTTCCAGGACCTGGAGTATGACCAGACCGCCTGGCTGTTCAATTGATGCGAGCGAAGCCATATGGCTGATTATCTCATTGTAGGTGACTGATCCCCTGTAATGGCTGTTTTCATCAAGGACCGGCACCACTGTAAGCTTGTGCCGCGCCGCCAGGGAGATAACCTCATATATGTGGCGCGTGTCGATGACGAATGGCCTGGGGAGAGAGAGCTCGTGGTTCCCGATAGGTTCATCAGGCATGTTCATGTCATAGATATCGCTGTCAGATATGAGGCCGAGGTAGTCAAGCTCGTTCACAATGGGGAGATGCGACACCCTGAATATCTCCATCCAGTTCAGCGCCGTCTGCGCCGTATCTGAGGTCTTCAGGGAAGGAATCACATCTGATATCATATCTTTTGCCACCATCGTCAGCTTCAATTAAGGAATAAAAGTACAAAAAACTGCGGATCGTTATAACTTTGCATTCATAATTAGAGAACGGCAGGATGACAAGGTTAAGTGTAAACATCAATAAGATTGCGACGTTAAGAAATGCTCGTGGTGGTAACGTTCCGGACGTAAAGGTTGCTGCCGTGAAATGCCAGAACTTTGGTGCTGAAGGCATTACAGTCCATCCCAGACCTGATGAACGTCATATAAGATACCGGGATGTATATGAAATAAAGGATATCATAACGACTGAGTTCAACATCGAGGGCAATCCGGGCAGGGAGTTCATCAAACTTGTTTACGATGTTCTGCCTGACCAGGTAACGCTTGTGCCTGATGCGCATGATGCCGTAACGTCGAATGCAGGATGGGATACGAAGACCAATCTTACATTTCTGCAGGATGTAATTTCCGGTTTCAGGGAAAAGGGTATACGCACCTCGATATTTGTGGGCACCGATGATGAGATGATCGGTTATGCTGCACAGACCGGAACAGACCGTGTCGAGTTGTACACTGAGCCGTATGCTTCGCTGTTCCCTGCCGACAGGGAGGCTGCAGTGGCTCCGTTTGTCAGGGCTGCTGAACTTGCACGGTCACTTGGAATGGGCCTGAACGCCGGACATGACCTCGATCTTAATAACCTGCGCTGGCTGCATCAGCATATTCCTTTCCTGATGGAGGTATCTATAGGCCATGCCCTGATTGCCGACGCCCTGTACCTGGGCCTGGAGAACACGGTACAGATGTACCTCAGGGAGTTGAAGTATAGCACCTGATTACTTCAGGTGTTTTTCAACGATGGTTCGCAGCACCTCGATCCCGACCACATTGTCTCCTCCCCCGGGGATAATGATGTCAGCATAACGCTTTGACGGTTCTATGAACTGCAGGTGTGACGGTTTGACTGTCTCACCGTAACGCGCCAGTACCTGCAGTACAGACCTGCCTCGCTCTATGATGTCACGCTGTATGACTCTTCCGAGTCTGTCATCGGCGTCGGCATCAACAAAAACCTTAATATCAAGCATTGACCGCAAGCCCGGATCCGTAAGCACCAGGATGCCCTCGACAACAACCACATGGGCCGGAGAGACAGGAAGGGTCTCCTTCGAGCGGAGGCAGGTGAGATACGAATATAATGGCATCTCTATTGGCCGGCCAGCCCGAAGTTCGGCAAGGTGTGCCATCAGCAGCGGCCACTCCACAGATTCGGGATGGTCAAAATTGATTTTTTGACGCTCCTCAATCGATATTCCCTGGTTATCTTTGTAGTAGGCGTCCTGCGGAAGGATCACCACCTCGCCGGGAGGAAGCATCTCGATCAGTTTACGAACCACGGTTGTCTTTCCCGAGCCCGTGCCTCCGGCAATTCCTACGATAAGCATAAAATGATTATTTTTGTACTAAATCCGTTTGTCAACTTAGTCTCAAATGTAGCAAATTATATAAATGATAAAGCATATCGTCATCTTCAGGCTGACACCACCATACACACACGAAGAAAAAGAGGCCTCGGTAAAAAAACTCAGGGATATTTTTGAGCCATTGGGCAAAAGCCTGAAGTTCCCGCTTGAATTCAGGACAGGAGTAAACGTCCTGAATGCGGAGCATGCCGGTGACTTTGTGATTGACTCTCTCTTTGCCAGTGAAGCAGACCTGAAGCGGTACATCCGGAGTGCAGAACACGTGGCGGCCGTTAATGCAGCTTCTGCAGTCAGAAAAACGAAGGTCACCGTTGACTACGTACTTTGAAGCATGAACACACTCTATCCCATTAAATTCAAGCCTGTTCTCAGGGAGTCAATCTGGGGAGGCAGCGCTCTGCACGAACGCTATGGCAAGGAGAGCAAACCCGGAAAAACAATAGGCGAAAGCTGGGAGATAACGGGGATGACCGGAGAGAGCTCGGTAGTCGCCAACGGTTTTCTGAAGGGCAACACTCTCGAAGAGATCACAGAGATTTATATGGGTGACCTCATCGGCGACGGGCCATTTGAGAAGTTCGGCACCGAGTTCCCGCTACTGATAAAATTCATCGATGCCCGTGATAAACTGTCGATTCAGGTGCATCCGGGAGATCAGCTTGCCTTTGAACGTCATCACGCCTGGGGCAAAACCGAGATGTGGTATGTTCTTGATGCCGTGAATAATGCCGTGATATTCACCGGGTTCAGGCACAAGACATCAAAGGAAGAATATCTGAAGCATCTTGACGCCAGGAGTCTTGAGTCTCTTATCAATGTAACCCCGGTAAAGGCCGGAGATGCCTTTTTCATTCCGGCAGGAATGGTTCATGCAATAGGTGCCGGAGTTATCCTCACCGAAATTCAGCAAACTTCGGATGTCACCTACCGCATCTATGACTGGGACAGGGTTGACACCCTGGGAGAGAGGCGTGAAATGCACACTGAGCTTGCTCTCGATGCCATAAATTTCGATCTTGACACTACCGGACTCATCAGGGAAATTCCTGAGGTAAACCGCCCTCTCAAACTTGCCGATTGCAGGTATTTCCATACCAGCCTGATCCGCATTAACGTCCCGGTCATCAAAGACTACAGTCTGATTGACTCGTTTGTCATTTACATCTGTACCGAAAGCACGGTGCTGGTAGAGTGCTTCGGCAACACTGAAAAACTCAATGCCGGGGAGACTGTTCTGATACCGGCTTCCGCAGACAGCGTGACCCTGATACCGGTGGGCACTGCAACAATTCTTGAAGTATTCATACCCTAAAACACAATGACATGAAACCTGTAATCACATTCTTAATGACATTATTGATCGTTGCAGCATTTTCCTGCACCGGGGGAAATCCGGGTGACGGAGGAGGACGAAAAGAAAAACAGGCGGCGGACACAGGTTATACCGGGATGAAAAACTACATGAGAGACGGGGTAAAGGTCAAGGAGGTGCACTTCACCAACGGGATCAGGGAAGGAATGACGCGGACCTTTTACCGCGGAGGCGTCACGGAGCAGGAGATACCGTACAGCGACGGTGCCAGGAACGGAGAGGCAAAATGGTTCTATCCTGACAGCAAACTCTTCAGGGTCACTCCTTATGAAAATGACACTATCAACGGTGCCCAGATACAGTATTACAAGAGCGGGAGGGTCAAGGCAAGGATAAACTACGTCAACGGCAACAGGTCACCCCTGCTTGATGAATATGCTATGTCAGGGGTTAAAGTCATTGATTATCCGGAAGTAACTTACAGGGTGACAGACCTGTACAGGGAAAGGGGCATTTATAAGATCTTCGTTGAGATGTCAGATCTCACTGAAAATGTAAATTACTACAGGGGCGATTTTGTCAATGGCCTTGTTGACCTCTCAGTCTGCAAAACGTTGCTTCAGACGGCAACCACAGGCTACCTCGACATGAAAAAGAGTGACAGCACAGGGGCAGATTCAGTTGTTGTCATTGCGGCCTATCTTACGGGTTTCGGTAACAGGCTCTACTACAGAATTGCAATCCCCCTACCGTATAAAGACCTTAACTGATGGGGTCATTGCGGAGATAAAATAAAAGCAGAATGATAATTAAAAGTGCTTCATACGTAACCAGCAGTGCCAAAATAAGCCAGTGCCCCCCTCCTGACATGCCGGAATATGCATTTATAGGCCGTTCCAATGTTGGCAAGTCTTCACTGATCAATATGATTGTAACGAAGAAGGGTCTGGCGAAGATCTCGGGCACCCCCGGCAAGACCCGCACCGTCAATCATTTTATAATAAATGACAGCTGGTATCTTGTAGACCTTCCGGGTTACGGGTATGCCCGGGCATCACAGAAGCAGAGAGAGGAATGGAGCAGGCTCATTAACACCTATGTCGCAAAACGTGAAAATCTCATTTCGCTGTTTGTGCTGATTGATGCCAGGCACGAGCCTATCGCCTCCGACCTTGAGTTCATGGAGAAAATGGCCCTCAACGGTGTCCCCTTTGCGAGGGTATTCACCAAGGCTGACAAGGCCGGGCAGCGGGAGACAGAAAAGAACCTGGCACAGCATAATAAAATAATGCTTGAAAAGTGGGAGAGCCTTCCCGTTACCTTCGTCACCTCAGCCACCAAAGGAAAAGGACGTGATGAGTTACTAGACTATATCTCGGAGACAATGAAATTTTTCAAAAAGGAAAAATGATTGGACCTTAAATGCTATTTTTACGGCGCCAGAATTTAATAACCTATTACCCCCTGACATATGATCGGTAGAGCTCCCTTCAAGATTTTTTCGTGCCGTTCTTCCATAGGCATGGCAGAAACAATAGCAAAACATCTGGGGATTGAACTTGGCATCAGTTCTCTCACCCGGTTCAGTGACGGTGAATTTCAACCCTGCTTCGATGAGTCAGTCAGAGGTTGCCATGTTTTCATTGTTCAGTCCACCAATCCGCCTGCAGAGAACCTGATGGAGCTTTTGCTGATGATTGATGCTGCAAAGAGGGCATCGGCATACAAGGTTAATGCAGTAATTCCCTATTACGGGTATGCCAGGCAGGACCGCAAGGACAGACCGCGAGTCTCGCTGGGTGCGAAGCTTACTGCTGACATGCTTACCAAGGCTGGTGTAGACCGCATCATAACGATGGATCTGCACGCTGACCAGATACAGGGCTTCTTTGACGTGCCTGTCGATCACCTCTTCGGCTCAGCCCTTTTCGCTCCGTATATCAGGAGTCTCAGACTGCCGAACCTTACAATTTCAGCACCGGACATGGGCGGATCAAAAAGAGCCAATGCCTATGCCAGGTTCCTGCAGAGCGAAATGGTACTTTGTTACAAGCTGAGAAAGAAGCCGAACATCGTGGAAGAGATATCCATAATAGGTGAAGTTGAGGGGCGTAACGTTGTCATCATTGATGACATGGTCGATACCGCCGGCACCCTGACATTCGCGGCCAGAGTAATGAAAGACCGCGGAGCCATAAGCGTAAGGGCAGTAGCCACCCACCCGGTACTTTCGGGTGACGCCATTGAAAAAATAGACAGTTCTCCGCTTGAGGAACTGGTGGTGACTGACAGTATTCCCATTGTCAACAGTTCGCCTAAAATCAAGATCCTTCCGGTCGGAAATATCTTTGCCGAGGCAATAAAAGCCGTTTATAGCAACAGTTCCATCAGCACCGGTTTTTTGTTTTAAGGTTTTTCACTATATTTGCAGGCCAATTTTTAAAAATGTCCAACGTGCAATGGGAGGTTGCCTGGCATGTAACCTTGAGTAGCACAACAAATTAAAGACAATGAAAACTATTGAAATCAAAGCCGTACCAAGGGAAAATTTTGGAAAGAAGGACACAAAAAGCCTGCGTGTCAATGACAATGTTCCGTGTGTAATGTACGGCGGCAAGGAGAATATTCACTTCTATGCTCATGAAAATGAATTTCGCTCACTGATTTATACACCGGATGTGCACCTTGTTAACCTGCAGGTTGGCGGGGCGAGCTACAATGTGGTTCTGAAAGACCTTCAGTTTCACCCGGTTTCTGACAAACTGCTTCATATCGACTTTATTGAGGTATTTGAAGATAAACCTGTATTGATTGCTATTCCTATCATGCTCACCGGCGAATCATCAGGAGTGAAGGCCGGCGGAAGACTCAACCTCAAGCGCAGAAGCCTTAAGATCAAGGGATTCATAAAGGATTGTCCCGAGCACCTGGAGATTGACATAACAGGTCTTGAGATCGGTCAGTCATTGAAGATCGGCGATCTTAAATATGAAAATCTCGAGATCATGGAAAACAAGAAATCCATGATCGTAGGTGTGGCTACCTCACGCGTAGTACAGAAAGAAGAAGGAGCTGAGGGCGCTGTTGCTGAAGGCGCTGAGGCACCCGCAGAACCGGCTGCTGCCGCCACTAAATAAGGAGCACCTTGAAATATCTTATCGCCGGTCTTGGCAACATAGGCGAAGAGTACGAAAATACGCGACACAATGTCGGATTCATGATATTGGATGCACTTGCAGGTGCGTCCAATATCTCTTTTACAGACCGCCGCTACGGGGCGGTTGCCGAGCTGAAGCACAGGGGCAGGACGCTTGTGCTGCTTAAACCGTCAACATTTATGAACCGCAGCGGAAACGCCGTGGATTACTGGCTGAAGAAGGAAAAGATACCGCTTGAAAATTTTCTTGTGGTGACTGATGACCTGGCAATACCAACGGGAAGCATACGTCTGAGAGCCAGGGGAAGTCACGGAGGGCATAACGGCCTCGCAAGCATAAGCGAGACCCTGGGTTCAGATGACTACCCCCGCCTGCGGGTAGGCATAGGGAGCGAATTCCCGAGAGGCAGGCAGGTTGACTATGTGCTCGGAAAGTGGTCGGAAGAGGAGATGTCAGTTATGAAAAAAAGAGTGCCGCTGGCTGTGGAAATGGTGAAGTCATTTGCAATAGCAGGGTGCGAACTGACAATGACGGCATTCAATAAATCGGGTAAAACGCTGTCTGACGATGGAGACAAGGGAGACAAGGATAGATAAATACCTGTGGGCGGTGCGACTGTTTAAATCCAGAAGCTCCGCCTCGGAAGCATGCAGAAAAGGCAGGGTGACAATCGGAGGCAATCCCGTCAAACCTTCACACGGCGTAACCACAGGAGACACCCTCATCATCAGGAAACCTCCCGTCACTTATACATATCTTGTCAAGGGACTGATTGAAAACAGGGTGGGCGCCAAACTGGTTGCTGAATACATTACAGACCTTACTCCTGAAGAAGAGAAGAACAGATTAAAGCCCGAAAGCGGATCTTTCTTCGGGTACAGGCCAAGAGGCTCGGGGCGCCCCACAAAGAGAGAGCGAAGAGACCTCGGAAACTTCCTGGATTAAAACTTCACACTGCCTCATTTATGGTGGTATAAATACCTAAAAACAGCTCCTCAGCTTTAAGAAATTCATTCACCTTAAGCGTCGGGCTTATTCTTTTTCTACCTTCGGGAGTCGGATTGGCTCTGCGTTGGAGTCCGTTTATTCAAGGATAAAAAACCTGCTTCAGGTATGGGTAAGAATAATATCGAGAAATTTGATTTTTTTTATCATCTTCTCAGATCATATGTTGGCTTCTGGCATAACTATATATACTACCGGAAAGTCATTGTCTTCGGCAAAGAACACATAGACTGGTCAGTACCGAACATTTTCGCCCCGAATCACCAGAATGCCCTCATGGATGCTCTTGCAGTACTGTGCACCCTGAGGAAACAGCTCATTTTTCTTGCCCGGGCAGATATTTTCAAAAAGAAATTTGTCGCACGCATCCTGTATGCTTTCAAGATGCTGCCGGTATTCAGGATCAGGGACGGTTACGAAAACCTGAAACAGAACGACGACACCTTCCATGACACTTACAGGGTCATGCAGCACCACACCGGCATAGCCATTCTGCCTGAAGGCAACCATGCAGGCTTCAGAAGGCTCCGCCAGCTGAAGAAGGGCATATGCCGAATCGCCTTCCAGGCCGGGGAGACATCTGATTTTAAGATGGATGTTAAAATAGTTCCGGTAGGACTTGAATTTTCGCACTACTGGCTTTTCAGGCAGGTGCTTACGGTGGTCTACGGTCACCCAATATCCGTTTCGGAGTATTATGACACATACAGGGAGAATCCGACGAAGGGTCTTCTGGAACTTCGCGACAGACTCTCTCTGGAGCTGAAAAAAGTGATGGTGCATATTGAGGACGAGGAGGATTATGAGGCAATTGACGAACTCAGAAGCATCATAAACGGGAAATACAGCGACAGCATTCGCTACCCCAAGCTTTTTCGTGACAACAGGCTTATCAGCAAGGTAAATGAACTCCGCATGATTAATCCTGAAGAATACCGCATAGTATGTGATGAGAGCCTGAATGTCAGGGATCTGTCTGCCAGACTGAAGCTCACTTACCGGCAGCTGAACAAGAAAAAGCATCCTCTGGGGTGGCTTGTTGCAGCTTCCCTGTTTCTGTTTGCCACCCTTCCGGTTTTTCTTGCCGGCTCCCTTCTCAACTTTGTAATTTTCCAGGTACCTGCCATTCAGGCTCTCAAGATGAAGGACAAGGCATTCATCAGCACGGCCAGGTACGGCATTACTCTAGGATTAAGTTTCATCATCGTGCCGCTTTACATTGTCGTGGCATTTGTCTTCATCAGGCCCTGGTGGATGGCCCTTGCCGCTTTTCTGGCCGTGCCCGTTCTGGGGATCCTTGCATGGAACTGGATCTTGCTTGTGCGAAGAACAGTGGGCGGGCTCAGGATATGGGATTTTAAACGTAAGAAAAACCGCCATTATATCGAACTGCAAAATACTTTTGACGACCTGAAGCTAAGAATGGGAAGAATTTAATGATGGAAAAATTTTTTTCAGACAGGGTTGTCTGGGTGACAGGAGCATCATCAGGGATAGGTGAAGCGCTGGTATACGCTTTTGTAAGAGGCGGAAGCAGGGTGATTGCCTCGTCAAACAATCCCGTGGAGCTTGCCCGGGTGGCTGAAAAATGCACGGCGATGCCAGGCAGCATCACTACGGTAGCCTTCGACCTGGCTGACACCTCGGGAATTGAAAAGACCGTGGCCACGGTTATTGAAAAAGAAGGAAAGATAGATATACTCCTGAATATCGGTGGCGTGAGCCAGAGGGCCCTGATTAGGGAAACCCCGCTCTCACTTGACCGGCGGATCATGGAGATAAATTACTTCGGTACCGTGGCGCTTGCCAAAGCGGTGCTGCCGTATATGATAAGTAAAGGCGGAGGTCAGATTGCGGCCACAAGTTCAATATCAGGCCGCTTCGGTTTTCCCCTGAGGTCAGCCTATTCAGCATCCAAACACGCACTTCACGGGTTTTTCGAGACCCTGCTCCTGGAACACCGACGTGACAATATTAGAGTTTCTGTCATCATTCCCGGGAGGGTCAGAACCTCAATATCTGTGCATGCCCTCACCGCATCAGGTGCAGAGCACGGTAAGATGGATGAGGGACAGGCAGGAGGCATCACAGCGGAGAAAGCGGCAGAGCAGATAATAAGGGGACTGAAACGGAACAGGCGTGAGATACTAGTGGGCAGCACGGAGCTGCTCATGCTGGGGATAAGAAAGTATCTGCCGGCGCTGTTTTTCAGGATGGCAGGCCGAATGAAACCAATGTAAATCAGTAAATTGTGATGAAAGGTTATAATATCAACGGCATACAACAAATGGGGGTCGGGGTTGCTGATCTCCGGAAGGCGTGGGCATGGTACATCGGCGCCTTCGGAATGGACTGCCCGATTTTTGAGGAAGAGGCAGAGGCAAAGCTCATGCTCCCCTACACCGGAGGAAAGCCGAGGAGCAGGCATGCCGTTCTGGCAATGAATCTTCAGAGCGGTGGCGGATTCGAGGTGTGGCAGTACAAAGGCCGCGAGCCGCAATACAGCAAGAAGGAGATAAAAGCCGGCGACCTTGGCATCTTTTCATGCAAGATGAAGGTGAGGGATGTCGAATCGGCATATAAGAACTTTTTAAAGTCCGGGGTCACCGTACTGGGGGCCCCTTCCCCGGATCCCTCGGGAAAAATGAGCTTTTTCATCAGTGATCCTTTCGGAAACATTTTCCATATGGTGGAAGGAAAGGACTGGCTGATGAATCTGAAAAAAGACTCCGGAGGTTCATACGGTGCCCTAATCGGCGTTTCAGATATTGAAAAGGCGATGGGACTCTACTCCGGCATACTGGGTTACAACAGTGTAATCTATGACAGTACCGGAAAATTCGACGACTTCGCATCCGTTCCCGGGGGAGAGGGTACATTCAGGCGCGTGATGCTGGCCCCGTCGACACCCTTTCACGGCGGATTCAGCCCGCTGCTCGGACAGAGCGTCATCGAGCTGGTAGAGTCAAGAGACAGGAAAGGCACAAAAATATTTGAGGGAAGATACTGGGGTGATCCGGGATTCATACATCTGTGCTATGATATCAGTGGAATGGATAACCTCCGGAAGCACTGCATAAATGCAGGATTCCCCTTTACTGTCGACAGCCAGAAGAGCCACGAGGGAGACAGCTTCGACATGGGTGAGGCAGCGGGTCATTTTGCCTATATCGAGGACCCTGACGGCACACTTATAGAGTTCGTTGAAACGCATAAGGTAGCCATTCTTAAAAAGCTTGGGTGGTATCTTGACATGCGTAAGAGAAATCCTCACAAGCCGCTTCCGCTGTGGATGATCAGAACTCTGAAATATTCCAGGGTTAAGGGATAGGACAAAATTAGGAATTCGCAATTCGCAAATTCGTCAAATTCGTCAAATTCGTCAAATTTTTTCCGACCCTGCAGCAGCCATGACCCTCATCACGTTGCCTCCCCATATCTTCGCAATGTCTTCATTGCTGTAGCCTCTGCGGATAAGCTCCTTCGTGATATTCTTCATCATTGAAACGTCTGTGCATCCCTCGATGCCGCCTCCACCGTCAAAGTCCGAGCCGATACCCACATAGTCCACCCCAATGACATCTACCACATGCTGAATATGGTTGACAGCGTCAGCCACCGTGGCCAGCGTGGTGTATTTCTCCCTCAGGACTGAAAACTCGCTCCAGCGCTGTTCCTGCTGTGCTTCTGTAAGTTCTCCCATAGCCTTCCATTTCCCGCGTAGCTCCTTAACCTTTTCATCGAATTCAGAATTTGGCTCAGGCTGTTTCAGGTAGTCACTGAGGATGCATATCTGTATCACACCGCCGTTTTTCTTCAGTGCCAGGAGCATATCATCATTCAGGTTGCGGGGACTCTCACATAGAGCCCGGCAGGACGAATGTGAAGCTATGACGGGTGATTTGGTGATCGCGAGGACATCATAGAAAGACTGGTCGGAGATGTGCGACACATCAACCATCATTCCTATTCTGTTCATCTCCCTGACAACCTCCTCACCGAAGGGGGAAAGACCTTGATGTTCCGGGCCAGCTGGGTCAGTGGATGAATCGCATATGTCATTGTTTGCCGAATGGCAGAGGGTTATGTACCTGGCACCCAGGTCATAATACTGTTTCACTTTTGAAATGTCAAGTCCTATCGGGTAACCGTTCTCGATTCCGATGAACGCAGCTATCCTGCCTTCAGCCTTCAGTCCTGAGGCATCTGCCGGGGTAAGGGCCAGCCCGGCCATCTGCGGATAACGTGCAACACTTTTGAGGATGGAATCGAAAGTTACCAGGGTATTCTGGTGTTCTATGGCGAAAGCTTCAGGTGTTCTGGGGCCCTGTCCGATGAAAATTGCAAAAAACTCCGCATCCAGACCACCTTCCTTCATCCTCGGAAAATCGACGCAACCATTGTCGTTGCGCGCTCCAAGGTCGTATCCGTTACGGGTGAGCCTCATAGGAGTATCACAGTGTGTATCAACGGTGAGCATATTCATGTGAAGCTTGTCAGCCTTGCGGTCAATCTTCTCTTCGTTATTGAGACACCCGGCAGTAAGTCCGGCAACGGTCAGCAGCATAAGTAACAATTTCATTTAATAAGAATTTAGCAATCGTAAAGATAACTGATTGGCTGACCGCTGTTATGACTGCAGGAGCAATATTAACTTAAAAAACGTTAAGAAACGATTGGCATGGGACAGCAAAAGCCCCGTCCGCCAATTGGCGGGCCGGGGCAGCCATGAAAAGAATGAAAAATTGCTTTTGGACAGTAAAAGCACAGTAAAATTAACATTTTAAAGTTGTGAAAACAAGAAAAATAACGGCGATTTAAAACTTCCAGCCTTCAGAAATGGAAATCAGTACCTGACAGAGATGAAAAGGGTTAACAGGACCATTATTCCAATTATAATTATGAATGCACCTGTGAAACGTGTGAGAAGGACAATATTCCTCAGTCTCATAGTGCGGCTGAAACGGCTTACCGTATAACTGAATACCAGCCACCACGCTGATGCACCAGTGAAGATGCCAGTGACAATTATCAGCGGGATCAGGTACCAGGGACCGGAGAAACTTACATTCATCCCCGGAAACATAGCAAGAAATATGAATATCGAAAAGGGATTGGTCAGCGCAAGACCGAATACCGAAAAGAAATCCTGGGCCGGCGTGCCCTGTATGTCCTCACGAACTCTTCTGCGGATATCCCCTACCGGATTCGAGAGGAAAAGCTTCAGCCCAATCGAGGCCACAAGCAGACCAGCAACAAGCTTAATCCAGAAAGCCTCTTCATTGATAAAGCCAATAATGAAAGAAAATCCGAGTCCCGCAATGATTGCAAAAATTGTATCGGCAGCCGCTACCCCCATACCTGTCATGAATCCGGAAAAATGTCCCTTGCGAAGGGTGCGGTTGATCATAAGCATGGCATTGGGCCCCGGAGGTGCCGAAACACTCAGGCCCATTATGAAACTCTTAAAAAACAGTAACAGTGCCGGAAACATATACTTACTCCCCTTAAAGTGGGCAAATATAATAAATTATATATTTTTGGCCTGCACATATGAAAAGATCCGGAGAAATCGAAAGTTCCCTTGCCGGCATGCTGAATTCGCTCTCGCCGGTATTTACCCTGATAGTGGGTGCGCTCTTTTACTCGCGCAGGATTAAGCCGCTTCAAACTGCAGGTGTTGCGCTTGGCCTGCTGGGAGCACTCGGGCTGCTCTACCAGGGTTCATTAATCTTTAATTTCTATGGTCTCTTCGTGATTCTGGCAACCCTGCTATACGGAATAAGTGCAAACGAAATAGGAACACTGAAAGGCATAAGCGGGTTCGCAATAATGTCACTGGCATTCTTTTTTATCGGACCCATTGCAGGCGTCGTGCTGGCATTCTCAGACCTTCCGTCGTCATTCAGATCCGAAGGATGGCAGATCAATCTTGCAGGCATTTTACTGCTGGCTGTGGCAGGTACCTTCCTTGCCAACAGCCTTTATTCCTTCCTCATCGTACGCAGGTCGCCGATGTATGCCGTCTCTGTGACATATCTCAGTCCCGTTGTATCCACCGGCTGGGGATTCTTCCTGCACGAGTCCGTCAGATTGTCTATGATCATTTCAATCTCGGTGATCCTTGCCGGAGTCTATATTATCACACGCTCCGGAACTAAAAAGACTTATATGAGAACACATGTTTTAATAATTCTGGCAATATTGACAGGCATAGCCTCATCCTGCATAATGATCGGCAACTGCGTAGACGGTAACGGCAATACAATCACTGAGGAGAGGACTGTGGCCTCTTTCACTTCGGTCTCCAACGAGACATCCTTTGAGGTGTTCTACAGGCGCAGTGACGTTGTTTCAGTGACGGTGGAAGCTGAGAGCAATATCATTCCTTACATTGAGACCGACGTTCACAGCGGGTCCCTCGAAATAAGGACAACCAGGGGAACACGGTGCATAGATTATACTGTAAAACCGGTAATTGTTGTCACGTCGCCCTTTGTAGACGAGTTGGTCAATGCCGGATCAGGCGATATCATAGCCGGACCGCTGGAGGGTGAGGAGGTGCGGATAATAGTCAGCGGATCAGGTGATATAGTAACAGGATCTGTCTCATGTACCACGTCAAATCTTATAATTTCCGGGTCGGGTGAACTGAAGACGGGAGCAATGGAGGCTGATGACGTTAAAGTAACAATGTCCGGTTCAGGGAACCTGGAGACGAGCGGCAACACTCTCACTGCAAGGTACGTTCTTTCAGGATCAGGAATTCTTTTCGCCGAAAATCTGGTTACCGATGATGCCAATGTTACAATCTCCGGGTCAGGATCAGTGTATACTACAATTTTACAGTCACTTGATGCGGTGCTCAGCGGCAGCGGAAACATATATCTTTACGGTGATCCTGATGTAAGCGTCAGTCGTACGGGATCAGGAAAGGTCATCAATCTCTAAACAAAAGCGTTTTTTCAAGTACTTTCCCCTCCTTTTCAGGAGGGGTGTTCGTACGCCGGCTGGCAGACTGACGGGGTGGTAAATGTCAGGACAGATCTATTTCGTTTCCCTGCCTGTCAAAGAAGCGGAATTCCAGGAAGTGATGGGAAAGGCTTCCCCTAACCTTGATGCTTACCTTGTATTTTTTGTCGATTTTACCTATGAGCGAGAAGAATCCCTCGTTGAGGTAGGCAGCTACGAATGGGTGAACCGTTAAAAGGAGCTTCCGGGTCTTTACCCGTTCGAGTATCTGCACCAGCTGGCGTTCAATGTCATCGGTAAGGAGCACAGTGGGACCGATCTTGCCTTCACCGCGGCAGACCGGGCACTTTTCGTCAGTACTGATGCTCATCTCCGGCCTGACTCGCTGCCGGGTGATCTGCATAAGACCGAACTTACTGAGAGGCAGTATGTTGTGCTTAGCCCTGTCTTCAGCCATCAGGTCTTTCATCTTTTCAAACAGTATCTGCCTGTTCTCATTCGACTGCAGGTCAATGAAGTCGATTACGATAATCCCGCCCATATCCCTGAGGCGCAACTGCCGTGCTATTTCACGGGCAGCCTCCATGTTTACCGAGAGAGCATTGGCTTCCTGGTCATTGCCCGACTTCGACCTGTTACCGCTGTTCACATCGACCACGTGCAGCGCTTCAGTATGCTCGATAATAAGGTATGATCCTCCCTTGAACGAAATAGTGCGGCCAAACAAGCCTTTGATCTGCCTGCTGACACCGAAGTGATCGAAAATGGGAATCTGATCCTTGTATACCTTTACAATCTTTTCCTTATCCGGCGCAATTTCCCTCAGATAACTGCGCAGGTCGTCAGCCATCACCTCATCATCGGTAACAATATTGCTGAAATCGGGATTAAGTATATCCCTCAGGATAGTGGTTGTGCGGTTTCTCTCTCCCACCAGCAGTTTCGGTGTCTTAGTCTCCTTGTGGATGGTGAGGAGCGCTGTCTCCCAGCGGCTTACAAGCTCCTTGAGCTCTACGTCAAGTACCGCAACCTTTTTTCCTTCTGCTACCGTCCGGACGATCACTCCGTAGTTCTTCGGCTTGATGCTCTGAATGAGGAGTTTCAATCGATTCCTTTCGTCGGCGTTCTCTATCTTTGAAGAGACTGAGACCTTATCGGAAAAAGGCATCAGAACCAGATTGCGCCCTGCGATGGACACTTCAGAGGCCAGCCTGGGCCCTTTGGTCGAGATGGGTTCCTTTGTTATCTGCACAATTACCGTCTGACCGGTGGTCAGTACGTCGGAAATCTTTCCATCCTTGTCGATGTCAGGCTCCGGTTTGAACTTCGAGACCGGGGTTAGCTTGCCCTTGTTCTGCGTTGCCAGGCTGTAATAATGGTGGAGGGTCTTAAACTGTGCCCCGAGGTCCAGGTAGTGAAGAAAGGCATCTTTTTCAAATCCAACATTAATGAACGCTGCATTCAATCCCGGCATTATCTTCTTTACCTTTCCGAGATAAATATCACCTACCGAAAACTGTACGTTACGCTTCTCCTTATTCAGTTCAACAAGCTGCTTCTCTTCAAGTAACGCTATAGATATCTCAGAATCACTTACACTGATTATTAAATCCTTACTCACATTCCGGAATTTAAATATTATGGCTTAAGCCTGTCTAAAATGCAACTAACCTAAAGACTCCCAGGCCTTTAGGTTAGATTCAGATGTTCAGACTATGCATTACTGCTATTTCTTCTTCTTATGCCTGTCTTTCCGCAAACGCTTCTTGCGTTTGTGGGTAGCCATCTTATGCCTCTTTCTCTTTTTTCCGCTTGGCATGTTACTTATTTCTTAGCGTGTGATTTAACTTTTGTAATGAATGTTTTGGCAGGTTTGAATGCCGGAATGTTATGGGCAGGAATAATGATGGTTGTATTCTTTGAAATGTTCCTGGCTGTTTTCTTAGCGCGTTTTTTAACGATAAAACTGCCGAAACCCCTGAGGTATACATTATTTCCGGTTACCATTGAGTCTTTTACCGATTCCATAAAAGCTTCAACAGTTTTCTGTACTGTTACTTTTTCAATTCCAGTGTTCTTGGCAATTTCATTAACGATGTCTGCTTTTGTCATTTTGCATGAATTTTAAATTCAACAAATTATTTTGTATTCTGTTTTTTCAATGGTGCAAATATAAAATATTATTTCTCAATTATGGGTGACAATATATTTTTTTAACTCCGAATAACCTGATTTTTTGATAACTATAAAATTTCAGGTACAATAAGAGCCCGTAAAAGTTATGATTATGTCCCTTTCTGTGCTTGACCTTCAGGTTCTGTGAATAACTCCTTATCCTCTTTCAACGGTTTTTTTTATAACTTTACATCCGGCACTTAACAGCAAAACCAATATATTATGTCTTTCAATAAAGTAATACTGGTCGGAAATGTGGGCAAAGACCCCGAGATCAGACGGTTCGAAAATAATATCAAAGCCTCGTTTTCACTCGCCACCAGCGAAACATACACTCCCAAAGGCGGAGACAAGGTCACCCAGACCGAATGGCATAACATCGTCGCCTGGAGAAGGCTTGCCGAACTGTCAGAGAATTATATCCGCAAAGGATCGCAGATTCTTATCGAGGGAAAACTTCGCTACCGTTCCTATGATGACAAGGATGGCAACAAGCGATATATCGTCGAAGTTGAAGCAGAGGTAATACAGCTTCTCGGCCGGAAGTCTGACGGTACCAGTACGCAGCCGACAGGCAGCCAGCCGGCGCAGAACACTACAGGCGGCTACAATGCCCCCCAGAGTCCGACCATGCCTGACGCCAACCAGGGTGAGGACCTGTCTGCCCGAGAGGGTATTGACGACCTCCCGTTTTAGTTAAATAAATTCCGGGCCATTGGAGACAATTCTGCCAGTTCTACAGACAGGTATCCATCAGATGTCAGTCATTGCGGTCTCCGATATCAGTGTGATTGCTGAATTTGTCATCCTGCTGCTCCTGCTGTTCTTTTCAGCTTTCATCTCCGGCTCCGAAGTCGCTTATTTTTCACTTTCGCCTGCCGACCTCGGCAGTTTGAGGGAAAAGAAGGGCAAACGTCCGGCTATGGCCCTGAAGCTGCTCTCCAGGCCTGAAAGACTGCTCAGCACCATCCTGGTCACGAACAACACTCTTAATATTTCTATCATTATTCTTGCAGCCTTCATCAGTTCGCAGCTCTTCGACTTCACTGACAATCCGGTTATGGGATTCATCATCGAGGCGGTGGTCATCACCTTCATGCTGCTGCTCTTCGGAGAAATAATGCCCAAGGTTTATGCTTCCCGAAACCAGCTCAGGTTCTCTCTGATTATGGCGCCTGCGCTTACACTTTGTGTCAGCATCTTCAAACCCCTGGCCTCTCTGCTGATGCTTTCATCGGTTTTTGTAAGGAAGAGAGCCGTGCTGAGATCAAAAAACATCAGCATTGACGATCTGTCTGACGCCCTTGACCTTACCTCGGTGGGCATTAAGGATGACGAAGAAATCCTAAAGGGAATAGTCAGATTCGGGAACATAAGTGTCAGCGGCATAATGTGCCCGAGAATGGATGTATCTGCACTGGATATGCGCGAAGGATTCAGGACCGTCCTGCCCAAGATTATAGAATCAGGATTCTCGAGGATCCCTGTTCATTCGGGGTCTTTTGACAATGTAAAAGGAGTACTCTTTGTCAAGGACCTCCTTCCTCATCTGGAAAAGCCCGATTCATTCAGGTGGCAGTCTCTCGTCAGGCCTCCCTATGTGGTTCCTGAAACGAAGAAGATCAATGACCTGCTGAAGGAGTTCCAGTTAAAGAAGATCCATATTGCTATCGTTGTTGACGAATACGGCGGCACCAGCGGCATAGTGACGCTCGAGGACATACTCGAGGAAATTGTGGGAGAGATCACCGATGAGACGGATGAGGATTTGCCTCTCTACAGAAAAACCGGCGACGGAGCCTGGATCTTTGACGGGAAGATCCTTATAAACGACTTTTACAGGATCACGGATACTGATGAAGATCCGTTCGATGACTTCATTGGCGAGTCAGAGACGCTGGCGGGGCTCCTGCTGGAGCTGATCGGGGAAATACCTCAGAAAGGAAGGGTCATTCCACTGGGCGACTTCAGTTTCACAATAGAGTCGGTAGAGAAGAGGCGTATCCGTGAGATACGGGTGGTCAAGAAGGAGGGTTCTGCATGAGAACAGGATGGGCGCCTTTTATCTGTGCAGCAGCATTGCTTCTGTCAGGCTGCGGCAGTCCGGCTGTACCAAGGCCGGCTGGTTATTTCAGAATAGACCTTCCGGAGAAACAGTATGCCCGTTATGACGCACCGTGTTCATATTCCATAGAGTATCCCGTTTACGGAAAAATCAATCCCAGGCCGGGTCCGCCTCAGGATACATGCTGGATGGACATAGAATTTCCCTCTTTTAAAGCTAAAATACACCTGACCTACTTCACCGTCATCACCAACCTTGCCTCGCTGACGGAATCGGCGCGCGAGCTGGCATACAAACACACCGTCAAGGCTGATGCAATTGACGAGAAGGTCTGGTCAAACGACTCGGCCCGTGTCTACGGTATCCTTTATGACCTTAAGGGCAACACCGCCTCAGCGGTTCAGTTTTACATGACTGACAGCACCCGCCATTACCTTCGCGGCTCACTGTATTTTACCGCCCAGCCCAATGAGGACTCCCTTCTGCCTGTCATCACTTTTCTGCGGGAAGATATTATTCGGATGATTGAAACGCTTACCTGGCGGTAACCATGGGCTGTATCACCAAACACTACCTGAACAAGGATACCGTACTGGGAGCCTGGAAGATCGAAGAAGACCTTCCGACACTGCTCGAACTGGTTGAGATGAACGCAGAAGACAGGAAGAGATATGATGTCTTCCGGAGCACCTCCAGAAAGACGGAGTTCCTCAGTGTGAGAGCCCTTCTGGCAGAACTCCTGGGAAAGGAAGCCAAAATAGTATACAACAAGAATAACAAACCCTTCATCAGGGACGGATCACATTTCATAAGCATCACCCATTCGAACAAACTCACAGCATTACTTATCAGCAAGAGTGAGAGAGTGGGGATAGACCTCGAATATATGCGCGCCAGCATCAGTTACGTAGCATTCAAGTTCCTGAATAAAAAAGAGAAGATCACCCGTAACCGAAGCCTTCGCACCTATAACCTTTATATAATATGGTGCGCCAAGGAGGCTATCTACAAGATCTGTGACAAAGAGGGTATTAACATTGTGAAGGATATCACCATTGAGCCCTTCGGAATCAGGGACTCGGGTGAGATTACGGGATATGTGAAGAATGAACGGATAGACGACCGGTTCACCCTCTTCTATTCCAAATATGACAACTACGCAATTGTCTGGACCAAGAAAAAGCATGAATAGCAGCATTCTTGACGGCAGAAGGAAGACAGTGGGGCAGCTGATTGATCCGGACAAGTACAGTGATGAATCACTGGCTGTCATTGCCGGTCAGGCTGACAAGGCCGGCGTCGACTTTTTCCTGGCCGGAGGGAGCCTCACGTCAAGACCAATCAATACAATGATAGAAAAGCTCAGGAAGCTGTCATCCATCCCCGTAATCCTGTTTCCGGGCAATCTGATGCAGCTGACTGATGCCGCAGATGCGGTATTTCTACTGTCACTCATAAGCGGGCGCAACCCTGAGTTGCTGATAGGCAACCATGTGGTGGCGGCGCCCTTCCTCAAACACATCCGCGAGAGACTTATTCCCGTGGGTTATATGCTCATCGACTGTGGAGGAGGCACTTCAGTAGGGTATATGAGTCAGACATCGCCCATCCCCCGGGACAAGGATGACCTCGCCGTTGCAACGGCCCTGGCCGGAGAGATGCTGGGCATGAAGGCTGTATACCTGGAGGGAGGCAGCGGTGCGTCGAGGCCTGTAAGTCCTTCGATGATCAGGGCTGTCAGGGAGGAGGTATCTGTACCCGTCATCACCGGCGGGGGTCTCGACACACCCGAAAAGATCGATGCAGCATTTTCAGCCGGAGCTGACCTTGTGGTAATCGGAAACGGATGCGAGAAAGACCCGGGTCTCATTGCTGATGCCTGCAGAATCAGGGACCGTTATAACAAAAAGATCATAACCGCCTGAAATAATCCCCGTGAACAGCTGTATTACCTGAAGAGCTCCTGCAGCGGTTCGCCTGTGGCGGCGTTCGGCAGCGGCACTTTGCAAAGGACGGAAAGCGTCACGGCAATATCCCGGATGCTTATGTTCCTGGTCACCGATGCCCTGCTGGCGGTCCATCCGTACCAGATAAGAGGCACATGGCTGTCATATTCGTAAGGTGAGTTGTGCCCTGTGGCATTGTCGTTTTTCTCAATCCATCCCGGATTAAGCGAGATCATCACGTCGCCTGACCGCTGGGAAGTGTAACTGTTACTCATCTTAAGCAGTATACCACCGGTAAAGTCACTCATTTCGAAAGAAGAGCACGGGACCGCTGATGCAATGCCCGAAAACTGAACCATGAACCTTGCGACTTTTTTCTGTATATCCTCCAGACTGACGTCGGCATCCTCTATCAGGGCCCTGTTCAGGAAAATCTGGTTGTCATAAAATCCCTTTACCCAGTCGCCCTGACCGTAGACGGCATTAAGGTAGCTTCTCAGGAGCTGCAACGACTGGTTAACCTTGAAATATCCTGAGGGTATGCGGCTGGCTTCGAGCACTGCCGGTATCTCCGAGACACCGTGTGCCGATACGAAATATACCAGAACGTTTTTCTTGCCGAGATTCTTGTCTATCATATCCAGCAGAAGTCCAATGTTTTTGTCGAGACGCACAATGGCATCGGCGGTCTCAACCGAAGATGGCCCGAAGCGGTGTCCGATGTAGTCGGTTGCAGTGTAGGTTATTGCCAGGAAATCGGTGATGTCATCCTGTCCGAGTTGTTCACCGGTGATCAGCCTCATGGCAAGTTCAGTAGTGAAATCATCGGAAAATGGGGTCTCCCTGAGCAGGGCTAAATTACGTTTGACATTCAGGAGCTTCCCTTCAGTGGACATTGTCTTGAGATCATAAGGGAACCAGGTTCGTCCGTTGAATCCGCGTTCCGTACTGCTCGAGTCAGTCTGGCATCCGGGATACCGGAGTGGATCCATCAGCGGAGTCCATTGCTGATTTAGATACTGCCCGGGCATCACAAGTGCATTGAGGTCCTTCAGCCACGATGGAAGGTCATTTAAATAATAGGTGCTGCTCATCCAGGTGCCAGTCCTGTCATCATACCAGAAAGCGCCGTCAGCGGCATGCCCTGCGGTGATTATGGCTCCCATCTCGCGGATGCCGATACCGTATACCTTGGCGGCCCCGCACGAGGCCATCTGAAGCTCGTCGGCGAACGTTGAAGAGAGCAGGTTCACCGGTGAAAAGAGGCCCGTTTCAAAGCTGCCCCCGACAGGACTGACCTTGGGATCCTGCACGCAGTATATTATCTGATCATTGAAGGGATGGTACCAGCTGTCAGATGTGATGCCGTGAAACGCCGGTGAGGTTCCGGTGGAGACTGTCGCATAACCAGGGCCAGCCTGGGTAAGAAGATAATCATAGGATGCATTGCGGTAATAGGTCCCCTCGTTTATCAGTCGTTTGATCCCGTTCTCCGGGAGTATGTCGCGCAGCCGTTCGAGCTGGTCATACCTGAGTTGCTCGACCATTATTCCTATGACCAGTCTGGGTTTGTCAGGCGGAATGTAAGCCGACTGGCCGGAAAGATTAAGTGAAATCAGGAGAGAGGCAAGTATAATAAGTGCATTTTTCATTTTCATATTTTGATGAGGAACATAAACCAAGCCGCAAAAGTATCAGTTTTGCCTTTAAATCAAGAATGCTGATCATTAAAGAAATCAACATCCGGCTTAAAGGGGCGGGAATTTGTTGACAATCAGTTTTCCCCTGACTGCCGGCCCGAGAGGCAATTTTTGCACAGAAACGATATACACACCGTCACCCAGAAAGCCAAAATCTTCATTTATAGGGATTCCCGGTACTGAAACGGTTGTAAATGATGCAACCAGTGCTCCGCCGGTGGATGTAACCCTGACAATGACATTTCCGGAAACTGTTTCGGGTGGAATAATTCTGACCCGGCCTGAAGAGGGTACCGGGTATATCAGGAGGTCTGATAACGGCGGAACCGGGAAGGTGTCAGCGGGTGTGAGCTCAACATTCAGTTCAGTTCGCTGACTCCATATAACATTGACATTTTCAGCCGTATATGTTTTATAACCCGGAGAGGCAACTGTGAGCGTATGTATACCCGGTGAGAGGAATCTGTAGAATCTCCCGGTCAGGGTATCGGAATAAACGTGAGAAGAGTCGGCATCATGGCCTGGTGCAAATATCCCTGCCGCTACCGGCAGTCCTGTTTCAGCGTCGGTGACAGTGCCGCTGACACCGTACAGCGCCTCTTCAAGATAGCGCAGAAGCGACCTACGGTTAAAGTTCCAGAGTGACTCTAGCTGTGTGGCAGGTGTCTGTTTTGTGTCATCGAGTTCCATTGTCACTTCCCTTCCGCCAAGTTCATAGGTAATGTAATCCTGACGTCCTCCCCTTATTGAGTACCAGACTGATCCGCGTGTAACACCGTTATCAAGGAAGGTAAGGTAACCGGGCAAAGCATTCAGATGCACGGTATCTGCATATCTCCTGCTCACCGCATTGAACCACTGATCGTCGGCGTGCTGCCTGGTCCATTTGTCCCACGGGTAATTCACAACCTCAGCTCCCGCGTGGAGGTTTGCTGACAGCACGAAGTGCTTTTCGCGCATATAGGCTATCATGGCGACTGTCTCGGGCTGGAGCAAAGGAGGTGATGAAACCTCCGGATCAGGGAAGTTTCGGTTGATATCATACCCGTTATGGTTCGTCCTCACAGGATTGATGATAGTGTCGCCGTTCCTGTACATCCCGTCAGGATTTGAAAGGGGGTTGATATAAATATCGAGTTCTGATGTAAGCCTCTGGAGGAGCCCCCCGTCATTGCTGCCCGATGCCAGGTGTTCGGCCAGTCGCATCAGAAGCACGAAGCCTGCCAGCTCATCACCGTGGATGGAAGCGCTGAGCATAACGGCTGGTTCATCCTCTTCCGAAGCAGGATTACCGGTAATCCTGAGTGCGAGAATAGCCCTTCCGAGAACGCTGAAGCCGATTGTATCAAGGACACATACATCAGGCCACCGGTCAGCCAGCCGGTGCATTATGGTATCATAATGTTTCCAGGTGGGGTATGAACGCCATTGCATCGCTTCGTCGGCGGAAGATGCCGTAATGTTGCTCTTGGTGCTTTCGGGAATGATTATTTTATACTGCATCCCTGACCTGACAAACACCGGGGCCGTAAGCGGGGAAAGAGAAAGAATTGCTGTTTTTCCGTCGCAGGACGACACTGAATACTGAGTGGCAAGCTGTGACAGGGCATCATAGCCGGGATAGTCGATGACCACCTCTGCCTGGCCGTAATCCCTTACAAGGGTCAGTATATCATCACCTGCCTCCTGACCGGACGCATTTATCAGCAGGAAAAATAAGAAAATGACAGCTGTCAGAAGTTTGTTACTCAAAGTCAGCACTATACGTTAAACCTGATATTAAGGATATCACCGTCACCCACGACATAACTCTTTCCCTCGATCATAAACCTGCCGGCTTCCTTGCAGGCGTGTTCCGAGCCAAGTCTGATAAAGTCACCGTATTTCATTACCTCCGCCCTGATGAAGCCCCGCTCGAGATCAGAGTGAATGACGCCAGCGGCCTGCGGGGCAGTCATTCCGTCAGTGATGGTCCACGCACGTATCTCCTTGGGCCCTACGGTAAAGAAGGTGAGTAGGTTCAGCATCGAATAGGCAGCCCTGACAAGCTTGTTCACACCCGGCTCTGACAGCCCCGCTGCCTGCAGGAATTCCATCCTGTCTGCAGCATCAGCCAGGGTTGCTATCTCGGCTTCCACCGCTCCTGCGATTACAAGAGGGGTTTGCCCGCGTTCCTTCAGAAATGCTGTTACCGCATCCACGTATCTGTTCCCGCTGACGGCAGAGCCCTCGTCGACATTGCAAACATAAAGCACCGGCTTCATTGTAAGAAGGAAGATATCGTCGGTATATCTTTTCTCTTCAGGCTTTCCGTCAAGGGTTACCGCATTCCGGAAGCCTTCAAGATGTTCCTTGTAACGGTTCAGCACTTCAATCCCGTGCTTCGCTTCCTTGTCACCGGTCTTTGCGGCTCTTTCAAGACGCTGCAGCTTCTTCTCTACTGACTCGATGTCTTTTACCTGCAGCTCGAACTCCACGTTTTCCAGATCCCTGACCGGGTCAACTGAACCGTCAATATGCGGCAGGGTATCATTGTCAAAGCAGCGGAGCACATGTATCAGGGCATCGGTATTGCGGATATCGCCAAGAAGCCTGTTACCGGAGCCGTCGCCCTTGCCCCTCACCAGCCCGGGGATATCGACTATCTCAACGGTGGTTGGCACAAGTTTCTCAGTGACCTGATGCTTCTCCAGCTCCCTGAGACGCGGATCAGGGACCTGAATGATGCCCAGGTTTGCTTTTGCAACAGCCCCGAAAGTGCCTGTCTCGCCCCGCGAATTGGAGATGCAGTTAAAGATTGTTGTCTTTCCGACACTTGTAATTCCTATTATGCCGCATTTAAGTGCCATTGATCCTGATTTTTTCCGTTATGCCACAAAGGTACCAAAAAGTGCCACTCTGCATCATTCAGGCAAAGGTGATGACCTCTTTTTACTAATTTTGATGTCTGGATTAAACCTTTACCCCGCTTTTACGTCTCAATTACAAATACTGATCTGAAGGTGAAGCTTTACGCCTCTGAAGATGAAATAAAAATGCTGCTGAAGAGTGAGCCCGAAAAGGCTTTCAGGCTGATCGTCGAAAAATTCGGCTCGAAGCTCTACTGGCATATCAGGCGCCTGGTGATTATTCATGCTGATGCCGATGATGCATTGCAGAACACATTCATAAATGCCTGGAAAGGTCTGGGAGGGTTCCGGAGCGAGAGTTCCCTTTATACGTGGCTTTACTCCATTGCAACCAATGAGGCTCTGACGCTGATAAGAAAAAGAGAGAAGACAAGCGGCGTCTCGCTTGATGATGTTGAATCAATAATCTCTGTTTCGACGGAGGGCGATTCGTATTTTGACGGTAATGAGGCAACCCTTAAACTTCAGAATGCAATCATGAAGCTGCCTGAAAAACAGCGTACAGTATTCAATATGAAGTATTTTGACGATATGAGTTATGAGGAAATAAGCCTTGCGCTGGGCACATCAGTGGGTGCACTCAAGGCTTCCTATCACCATGCTGTAAAAAAAATTGAAAGATTTATAATTGAGTAATTAAACCTCTGGCGGTTAAATTCATCAAAGAGAAGTATGAAGTCAATCGATGAAATAAAAAAAGAGAATCCGTTCAGGGTGCCTGACGGCTACTTTGAGTCACTGACTGAAAGAACAATATCGGCTGTTAAGGATATCCCCGTATCAGAGAAGTCCCCGGCTGAAAATCAAGGCGGTAAGGTAAGGGTCATGCCGTTTCTTGCGCTGGCCGCAGCCATAGTAGGGTTTGCAATCCTTGCTGCCGGTATGGTAAGGCTGGTGACGCAAGATGCCGGCGGTTTTTCCCAGGAGGCTCAGGATGGGATTTATGCTGACCTTGTCGCCGGGGAGATAGACACTTATATAATAGAAAATGAGTGGGCTGTTTCGGAAGATATGACGGAAAGTGACGCTGAGGTTCAGGGTGGCGAAACGGAGGTTCAGAGTGAAGCCATTATCTATTACCTGCTCCTGGAGAATGTGGAACTGACAGATATTTACGAACTTCTATAAAAATATAAAAATGAAAAAAGTATTTACAGCAATCATTGCCTTACTGATTATCTCTGCTTTCGAAGTGAAGGCACAGGGTCAGGAAGATCTTGACAAACTCACTGCCTACAAGATCGCTTTCTTTACGCAGAAACTGAGCCTGTCATCAGCAGAGGCCGAGAAATTCTGGCCTGTTTACAATGACTATTCGGCACGCAAAAGCAAGATCCAGCTTGAAAGAGTGGCACTGATGCGTTACGCCATGCAGAACGAAGCCAACCTCAGCGAACAGGAACTCTCAACAACGGCAGACAAGCTTGCACAGTCTTTTGTTGACGAAGCCAATCTTACAGTTTCCTTCAATGCGGATATAAAAAAGATTCTTTCACCGGCCAAAGTGATCAGGCTATTTCAGTCAGAGACCCAGTACAAGCAACAGCTTCTGAGGGAGTTGAACCAGCGCAGACAGGGGCAAGGAGCAGGTCAGGGCAATTCCGGGATCCGAAGGCAACAATAAGACAAATAATGCAGGAATGAAAGGCATTGATGATCAATGCCTTTCTGCTTTTATGAAGGCCGGCAATGCGGAAATATCAATTTTCTGCTGCCCGCCCGTCCGCATCTCCTTGACTGTCACCTGACCTGCAGCAAGTTCTTCACTTCCGGCAATGATAACCCAGGGTATTCTGCGGGCGTCAGCGTATGCGAACTGTTTTTTAAGCCTGGCAACATCAGGGTACAGCTCTGAGCTTATCCCGGCATCCCGGAGTGAGCGCGTAATCTGCACCAGTTCAGGTAATTCCTTTCCGCCGAAGTTGATGACCAGGGCTTTGGTTCCGGAGGCTGCAGCCTCCGGGAAAAGTCCCAGCTGCAACATGACATCATAAATCCGGTCTGCGCCAAAGGAGACCCCTACTCCGGATACACCCGGGAGGCCGAAGATTCCGGTAAGATCATCATATCTTCCGCCACCGCATATGCTTCCGATGGCTGCATCGTCAGCCTTAACCTCTATAATTGCCCCGGTATAGTAATTCAGACCCCGTGCCAGGGAAAGGTCAAGCTCAATGCGGGCTGCAAATGACTCTGAGGCAATATAACCGAAGAGTTCCTCCATCTCGGCTATTCCCTTCATTCCGACCTGCGAAGCCTGCATGATTATTCCCAGTTCATTGAGCTTCGATACTGATGAACCGCCAAGGCCTAAAATGGGCTCAAGACGCGAGACAGTCTGTTCGGAAATCCCTTTCTGAATCAGCTCCTGCCTGACTCCCTCCTTCCCTATTTTGTCAAGCTTGTCAATAGCTACCGTAATGTCAGTGATCCTCTCCGTTTCGCCCACTGTCTCGGCTATTCCGCTGAGTATTTTACGGTTGTTGATCTTCACTGTAATGTTAATCTTCAGGTCTCTGAAGATGCGGTCAATGATCTGAACCAGTTCGAGTTCATTCAGCAGCGAATCGCTTCCGATCACGTCCACATCACACTGAAAAAACTCGCGGTACCTCCCCTTCTGAGGCCTGTCGGCACGCCACACCGGCTGTACCTGGTACCTCCTGAAGGGGAATGTGATCTCATCACGGTGCTGAACCACGTACCTTGCAAAAGGCACGGTAAGGTCATACCTCAGACCCTTTTCGCACATGCAGGAAGAGAGGGATGAACTGTCAACGGTGGCTAAAACCGAACGGTCAACGCCTGAAAGAAAGTCTCCGGAGTTGAGAATTCTGAACAGAAGTTTATCACCTTCCTCACCATATTTACCAAGCAGTGTAGAAAGGTTTTCCATGGCCGGTGTCTCAATTGGCAGATAGCCGTAAAGGGAGAAGTTTCTTCTGACAGTGTCAAAAATATAGTTTCGCCGGAGCATCTCCTCTGGGGAGAAGTCGCGAGTGCCCTTGGGAACAGACGGTTTCTGAGACATTCTTACCTGATTATGGGACAAAAATAAAAAAAAAGAGGCTGTCACGTTGGTGGCAGCCCTTATGTTATTAACGTTTGGCAGTTTATTGCACGAACGGTATGGAAATCGGATATTTGAAAAGCTCACCCTTTGCAGCTTTTATGGCAGCCACAACGATACAGACCAGTTCAAGGATTGCCAGGAACATTATGATGGGAATACCTATTATGATGAAGCATAGCGGTATTGCAAGCACCGTGTACATCAGCATCGAAAGCTGGAAATTGAGCGATGCCTTTCCGTTAGTGTCAATCCAGGCTGACTCCTGTTTGCGCGATATCCAGCAAATCATCGGACCGATAACGCCTCCGAGAGGGAAAAAATACCCGGCAAAGGCGGAAAGGTGACAGAACATTGCCCAGTCTCGCTCCGACTGTGTGTATGATTTGACCTCTTCCATAGCTTTTTTGTTTAAAGACGGTATAAATACAAAAATGCTGCTTTTCAGAAACGTGCTATTCTCTTCAGGTCAGATATCAGCATGCCGTTGGCATTTTTGCTGTCTACCATATGTATATCATGGTAATACATTACTGCATCATCAGTGCCTATCAGCATCTTCAGACACGTGCCGGTCTGCTTTGATCCGTCAGGACCTACTTTATGGAATATCAGGACATCCTTTTCCTTGTTTTCAACTGCGCTGATAATCGCCTCCTCATCCACTATCCTGACACTGTAAGGATACCATGCCTTTATTTTCTCCTCCGTATCAATCTCCGGGGCGAGGTCTTCAATCCTGACAAGGATTGTTTTCTTACTTATCTCAGGCACATTTTTATTATAGTATTTCAGGTACCTGAGGGCAGAAATGGTCGGATTCTTTGTCACAAGGTCGGCATGATACTGCATGAACCTTACGATGAGGCCCATCTTGTAACTGTATTCACCGTCGTCGGCGCCGGCAAATGAGAGGGGTATGGCGCAAAATTCCGGCAATTCGTCAAGGTTGTCCACATCGGCACCGAGAAGCAAATTCAGGAAATCATAGGCTGATCCCGATTTGTCGTTACTGAAGTTAGTGATTGTCAGAACGATGAATGAGTATGCAGGATCAGTTCGCATCACGTTGAATTCATTGACTGTAATGAACCTGAAGGGGGTCACCTTCCAGTATTTTTCAACCGCAGTCCTGAGTTCGGCATTATAAAATGAAAAGGGGTTGTCTTCGACGACAATGCACGTGGTGGAAGCCATAAATTTCTTAGCGTCATCCAGCGTGGGATAAGGCCTTACCTGCCCTGAAAGGGTGGCTGTGGCAAGTATCATAAAAACGGCAAGGGAAGCTTTTTTCATACAGTGACTATTTGCCTGAAGGCATAAAAACAGGATGTTTTTCATTGAATTTCCGAAGGTAAACAAACATCATTTTCTTCTGATTCTTGTTCCGCATTGAGACAAACTCCTCGTATAGCTCAGGATCTTTCATGAGCAGCACCTCAAGGTTTTTGAGGTCGTATTCATAGTCTTTACCCGTCTCAAAATCTATCATATACATCTGCAGGTCAGTCCTGGACCCGGATGACCTGTAAGGATTTCCGTAGGAATAGGGCGAATTGTATGGGGAATAGTATGGTGAGTAGTACGGGGAATAATAGGAAGAGCGGTAAGGTGAATAATAGGGATCATAATATCCGTAAGGATTATATGCGGGATCATTTCTTGTAACGTCTGCCACGAAGTGAATGATGCTGCCGAAAAAAGTGATCCTGTTGTAGTTTTCCTGTACTTTCCTGTAGAGGACGCCGTTTCGGGCGAATCCCCAGATTGTGCTCTTATCAATTTCCTGTCTTACTCCCATGTTGTCATAGAAATAGATTTTGTCGCCTGACAGGATCTGGGCGAAAAAATCCTTGTCGTTATAGTCCACCGATGTCAGAAGCTTGGCTTTCGGTATCGGACTGTTGGTGCGGACCATATCGAAGTTGAGGTAGATTCCGTCTCTGAATTTGAAGTCGGGAGTGTACTGCACAAGCGTATCAGGCTTCTGACCTGAAGCAGTGCCAAGGGTAATTAAACCCAGGATAAGGGTCAGTGCGGCCGTTTTCATATCTCTCGTTTTCAAAAACATCATCAAATATTATACCGTAAGGCAAAAATAATCTTTTAAGTCGAAGCACCCCCATACGGTCTCTTTCTTTATTGAATTTCATGTATATTTGAGTGAGTTATTTTCTACTGTATCTGCAAAATGGCCAGGAAATCCAAAGTCGGTGCTACACCGCAATCTGAACTGATGACAAGGAGGATAAGAAAACGGGTACTTATGCCTGTTGCCCTTGCATCACTCTTTGCAATTATTTCTGTGGCTGCGGCTGTTGCGGGAATGATTCTCCTGCCGGTAATAGCAGGTGTCGTTACAATAATCGCCCTGTTTGTTTCCATTATCGAGCTCAGGAGCCTGATTGCGGAAACAAGGGATATAATGAGGGAACTGTCATTCATAGCTGAGAAGCACGAGGAGGTCATAAACAGTTTTTCACACAAGATCAGGGAGCCGCTGAACAATCTGGTGCTGCTCAGCGGCATGCTGCGCGATTCCACCGCGCCGGGCAAACAGCAGGAACTCATCGAGACGTTCGTGGCCTCAACAGATTCTATGGTTGAGGTGGTTAATGAGCTTACAATGGAGACTGCCGGCAACGCCACCTTTGAGTCGCGCAGCGACATCATGTTCAGGCTTGGCCCGATTATCCGCGATACGATTGAGTTACTGAAACTGAACCGGCGTCATGAGCACAGCATGATCTTTTATGACGACAAGGGAGAGGGTGCGACAGAATTAAGGGGCAATCCGATCATAATAAAACAGATACTTATAGACCTTCTGAGCACGGCCATTTCAGCGGCAACAGGCAACCTGACCCTGAAAATCGAGGTCCGCGAAACACCGGAGCGAGAAGGAGTACACCTCATTGAATTCACCCTTTCGACCAACCACCCTGTTATTTTTATCGGCGAGGGAAGGCAACCCTACAATCTTGCCTCCAAACTGATTACCGGTGCCGGCGGAACCTGGCAGGAGAGCTCATCAGGTTCCGGATCGTACTTTGTCTTTACTGTCAGGTCGCAGAAAAACAGGAAAGTAGAGCGGCCCGAGGCAGCCAGCACTCTCATCAAGGGCATCAGCAAAGAGCCTGGAAAGAAGGAAATGAAGGACGTGAGCATCCTGCTTGTTGAGGATAATCCTATCAATCAGCGCATTACACAGCTGATGTTGGAGCCCCTTGTGAAAAGGATAGAGATAGCGCGAAACGGTAAGGAAGCTCTTGACATGTTCGGCACCTCGAGATATGATCTGATACTCATGGATATCCAGATGCCTGTAATGAACGGGCTTGTCTCAGCGGAAAAGATAAGGGCACTGGAGACCAGCACACATATGCATACCCCCATAATAGCGATAACGGCCAATGCCATGCTGGGTGACAGGGAGCAGTGCCTTGCTGTGGGAATGGATGATTATATCAGCAAGCCCATAGAGCCGGACCTCCTGATTGAAAAGATAAGCGCCCTGATTTAGTTTCAGAAAGGTCTGAAACCCATTACCATCATGTCGTCGATCTGCTCACACCCTTCCATCCATGAGGTTATCGTCTCATCGAGGATCCGCTCCTGATCAGGCAACGGGTATTTACTGATAGTCAGCAGTATATGTCTCAGCCTGCGATACATGAACTTCTTGTTCTCAGGCCCGCCGAACTGATCGGCATACCCGTCCGAGAAGAGATAAAGGATGTCTCCTCTCTCGAGGGTAAAGGTGCTCTTATTGAATGAAACGCCGTTTACATAGGTCTGCCCGACGTTAATCTTATCACCCTTGATCTCGATCAGTTTGTCATTCCGGACTATATATACCGGGAGAAAGGCTCCGGAGAACTGCATTTCACGCGACTCACGGTTAATGACACAGATACTCATTTCAATCCCGTCCTTAATGAGGGCACTGCCGTCCTCCTCCTTATAAAATGATGACTCCAGTTCGCGGTTCAGGGTCATGAGTATGCTGTCACTTGTTTCAACTTTCATTTCATTGATTATCTTCTGGAGCAGTTCAAGTCCGATCATAGACATGAGTGCCCCGGGAACGCCGTGCCCCGTGCAGTCTGCAGCTGCAATATAGAACTTTCCGCCGCGCTGGCTCACCCAGTAGAAGTCGCCGCTGACAATATGCTTGGGCTTGTAAAAGATAAAATAACTGGGGAAGATGCGTCTTATGTAATGCTCTGCAGGCAGCAGCGCCGCCTGTATCCTTCTTGCATAGTTAAGGCTGTCTGTAATATTCTTGTTCTTTACCTGAAGTTCTTCCCGCTGGTCATGGATCTCCGAATATGCCGACTTCATCTCTGTGAGGTGCTTTTTGGTACGCAACAGCACCCAAAACTGCAGTATGGCCAGGTAGACCAGTGCAGCAACGACAAAGGCGCCTATCAGGTAATTTATGAAAATGCTGTTCACTTCATAATCATTTAGGCTTATTCACCGCGGCTCCGCCCGGCTGTACGAGAGGAAAAAGTTTCAGGGAAGGTGATTTTATGAACGCGCCGGCATTGTACTCACTCCAGCGGCGGTCGACCCTTTCAATTGTCTCAATGTCAGAACATACGACATTAGGCCACTCTCTCGGGAAGGAAGGCAGTGATCCCGATTTCGAAGTGGCATCGATGAACAGTCCTCCGCCGGCAGGCTTATAGATATCCCGTGCCGGATCACTGTTCCCGGTGACAAGCCATACGATCATGCCGAGATCACCTGTATCAGTGCCGTCATCAACAGCAACGGATATGATGCCGTCATTCTGTATCGGTCCCGGAAGTGATGACACGAGCTCTTTCATATCAAAACCTTCAGCGGGCTTTCTGACCGTAATTATAACAAGCGGGAGAGTCAGGTCGGAGAGGGTCTTTATCCCTGTGACAACTTCGTTTCGTATGCCCTCCACCGCTACCAGCCGCAGCGGAACGGTGATGAATTCCCGGGTTTTTTCCTCGTTCAGCTTCACTGTGGCGTCTATTCCCATTTTGCCCCCCATGCTGAATGTGTCTGAAGAGTGGTCAAGTACATCCAGCGGGCCCCGTGTCACCATCAGATCGGTTCCAAACCTGACATTTTCAAAGAGGGCTTCAGCCACTTTCCCGTAGTCGTGAAGCGGCACCCCGCTGTTAAGAACGACTATGTATTTGCTGAACATCATCTGTCCTGCACCGAAGAGGGCATTGAGGACCTTCATTCCCTGGCCGGGGTAAGTTTTGTCGATGCTCACCAGTATCAGGTTATGGGCCACCCCTGACACCGGCATATGAAGATCCGTTATCTCCGGTGTGATCGCAAGTTTCAGGGGGGCAAGGAAAATCTTTTCTGTCGCTCTTCCTATCCAGGCATCTTCCATGGGCGGAACCCCCACGATTGTGGAAGGATAAACGGCATTTTTGCGGTGGGTGATGCTGGTGACATGAAAACCGGGGTAGTAATCGGCAAGCGAATAGAAACCGGTATGGTCTCCAAATGGTCCTTCAAGCAGCAGTTCTTCAGAAGGGTCTACATATCCTTCAATAACTATGTCAGAATCGGCAGGTATCCAGAGATCATTTGTAATGCATTTTACCATATCCACTCTGCGGCCGCGAAGGAATCCTGCCAGCAGGTACTCATCGATGTTTTCGGGCATCGGTGCCGTGGCGGAGTAAGTATATACAGGGTCGCCACCCAGGGTAACCGTGACCGGCATCCTCCTTCCCGTCTCCTTCCAGGCCTGGAAGTGCCGGGCACCTGTCTTGTGCCTGTGCCAGTGCATTCCTGTCAGGTCAGGGCCCATAATCTGCATCCGGTACATTCCCAGGTTCGGCTTTCCGGTTTCAGGGTGTTTCGTATGGACCAGAGGCAGGGTGATGAATTTTCCTCCGTCATGCGGCCAGCATTTCATCACGGGCAGTATTGAAAGGTCAGGCTTGCTGATGACCACTTCCTGGCATACGCCCCTGCCTCTTTTTTTTTGGGGAGCCAGTTTAAGCAGCCTGAGCAAGCGCGGCAGCTGGCTTATTTTACTCAGGAGGTTCTTATCCCCGCTGATGGCGTCAAAAAGCGAAAGGATCTCATTACTCGCATCCTCAGGGGAGAAACGTCCGAGGGCCGCTGTCATGCGGCTGTCAGAGGCAAGGAAGTTAATGAGGAGAGAGAACTTTACACCTGTATCTTCAAACAGAAGCGCCTTACCCCCTGACTTAACCATACGGTCAGCTATCTCGGTCATCTCAAGGTCCGGATCGACGCGGCATTTAACACGGCAGAGATCACCGCATGCATCAAGATGGCTGATATAGTCTGAAAGGCCGGAAAATGTCATCGAATAGTAGATTTATACAAAGATAAGCATTTCTGTTATGGTAAAAATCAGACTGCCGGGGGAGTATAAAAAAGAGGCCCCGGTATTACGGAGCCTCCTGATGCTTGCGTTTACAGCAGGTTTTTATTCGCAGCCGTAAACAGCCCTGTTGCCAAGTTCTTCCTCGATGCGGAGCAGCTGGTTGTATTTTGCGATACGGTCTGTGCGGCTCAGTGATCCGGTCTTGATCTGGCCCGAGTTGGTTGCCACTGCCACATCGGCAATTGTGGTGTCTTCCGTCTCGCCGGAGCGGTGCGAGGTGACGGTGGTGTAACCGGCCCTGTGCGCCATTTCAATACAGTTGAGGGTCTCTGTGAGAGTGCCTATCTGGTTCAGCTTGATGAGGATGGAGTTTGCACAACCCATTGCGATGCCCTTTTCAAGATAGGTGACGTTGGTCACAAAAACATCGTCACCGACTATCTGGATCTTGCTTCCGAGCTTTTCAGTCATCAGTTTCCATCCGTCCCAGTCGTTTTCAGCCATCCCGTCCTCAATGGAGTCAATGGGAAATTTCTCAACTAGTGAGGCAAGGTAATCAACCTGCTGTGCAGGGGTCAGCTTCTTGCCCTTATCACCTTCGAACTTTGAATAGTCGTATTTGCCGTCAACAAAGAATTCACTTGCTGCGCAGTCCAGGGCGATTGTCACATCCTTGCCGGGTTCATATCCGGCTGCCTTCACGGCCTTAAGAATGCTCTCAAGAGCATCTTCGGTGCCTTCAAGTGCGGGGGCAAAACCGCCCTCATCACCGACGGCGGTACTGAATCCGCGCTCTTTAAGCACCTTCTTGAGTGAATGGAATATTTCGGCGCCCATGCGAAGCCCTTCTGCAAATGACGGGGCACCTTTCGGGCGTATCATGAATTCCTGGAAGGCTATAGGGGCATCTGAATGAGACCCGCCGTTGATGATGTTCATCATGGGGATGGGAATCACCCGGGCATTAGGACCGCCGATATATTTATAGAGGGGAAGACCGTGGTACGCTGCAGCTGCCTTTGCACAGGCCAGGGAGACACCCAGTATCGCATTTGCGCCCAGGTTGCTCTTTGTGGGTGTGCCGTCAAGCTCGATCATCTTCATGTCAATGCCTATCTGGTCGGTCACATCCATACCCATGATATCCTCGGCAATAACGCTGTTTACATTGTAGACAGCCTTTAGAACGCCTTTTCCCATATAACGGGCCTTGTCGCCGTCTCTCAGCTCCAGCGCTTCATTTTCTCCTGTTGATGCGCCGGATGGAACTGCGGCCCTGCCTGTTGCGCCGCTTGAGGTTACTACTTCAACTTCAATTGTAGGGTTGCCCCTTGAGTCAAGGATCTCCCTTGCATGTACGTTAATTATCTGACTCATTGTCTTTTGGATTTAATTTATCAATATGCAATATACAAAAAAAGGGATATAGTCACCCGGACTGTATCCCTTTAATATTTCACTGTAAAATGTTATTCATCTTTCGAATCAGCAGAATCTTCTTTCTTCGGGGCAGCTTTTTCCTTAACAGCTGTCACAGCCTCTTCAGTTTTCTTCTTCGGGCTGCGGCGGCGGCGTGTTGCTTTTGCCTTTGCTGTATCTGCTGCAAGCATGTTCTCATTGAAGTCGACGAGCTCAATAAGACACATTTCAGCTGCGTCACCAAGACGGTTTCCCAGTTTCAGTATGCGGGTATAGCCGCCGGGACGGTCAGTGATTTTGGGGGCCACTTCCCTGAACAGTTCTGAAACAGCTTCCTTATTTGCAAGATAGCTGAAAACAACTCTGCGCGAATGGGTCGAGTCTTCCTTTGATTTGGTTATCAGCGGCTCGACATAGGTGCGCAGAGCACGCGCCTTGGCGTTGGTGGTGGTGATGCGCTTGTGAAGTATGAGTGATGATGCCATGTTGGCCATCATTGCCTTCCTGTCTGCGCTTTTCCTTCCCAGGTGATTTATAACTCTTAAATGTCGCATTTCTATCTATCCTTACCTGTTATTAATCTTTATCCAGTTTATATTTTGCCACATCCATTCCGAATGAAAGGCTCATTGTCTCAAGCAGCTCGTCAAGTTCGGTGAGCGACTTCTTGCCGAAGTTGCGGAACTTAAGGAGGTCATTCTTATTGAATTTGACAAGATCACCCAGTGATTCAACCTCCGCTGCCTTGAGGCAGTTAAGGGCTCTGACTGAAAGGTCAAGGTCAACAAGTTTGGTTTTGAGAAGCTGGCGCATATGAAGGATCTCCTCGTCGAATTCTTCATTTGCCATTTTATCCTCGTAATCGATGGTTATCTTATCCTCAGAGAAAAGCATGAAATGGTATATGAGAATCTTGGCTGCTTCCTTGAGGGCGTCCTTCGGATGTATTGAACCGTCAGTGCTTATCTCGATGATAAGTTTCTCATAGTCGGTTTTCTGTTCAACCCTGTAGTTTTCAATTGCATACTTCACATTCCTGATGGGTGTGAAGATCGAGTCTACGGCTATCACTCCGAATTCTGCTTCGGCAGGCTGATTTTCCTCAGCAGGAACATAGCCCCTGCCCTTATTAATATTGAGCTCTATCTGAAGCTTCACATCGGATTCCATGTGGCAAATCACGTGGTCAGGATTAAGCACTTCGAAGCTGCTCAGTACATTGTTGAGGTCTCCGGCTTTCAGCATTTCCTGGCCGGTTACCTTTATCACTATCTTTTCACTGTCAACATCCTCAACCATACGTCTGAAACGTACCTGTTTCAGATTCAGGAGGATCTCCGTTACGTCTTCAATGACTCCGGTGACGATGGAGAATTCATGGTCAACGCCTTCTATCTTGACTGTTGTGATGGCAAAGCCTTCGAGTGATGAAAGCAGTATGCGCCTGAGTGCATTGCCTACAGTTATACCGTAACCGGGTTCAAGCGGGCGGAACTCAAATTTTCCGTACTGATCGTCCGCTTCCAGTAATATTACTTTGTCAGGTTTCTGGAATGCTAGTATGGCCATATTGATATTATTACGTGATTACTTGGAATATAATTCAACGATAAGCTGTTCCTTGATAACTTCAGGTATTTCTGAACGTTCGGGAACACTCATATATTTACCGGCCATCTGAGTATCATCCCACTCCAGCCATGCCAGTTTTGAACGGCGGTTTGAGTCGAGGCATTCTACGATGATCTCGAGAGACTTAGACTTCTCGCGTACCCCGATGATATCTCCGGGGCTAACGCCGAATGATGGAATATTAACAACATTGCCGTTGACTGTGATATGACGGTGTGATACCAGCTGACGTGCTGCTGCCCTGGAAGGGGCTACACCGAGACGGTAGACGACGTTGTCAAGACGTGACTCGAGCATCTGTAATAGGACAAGGCCGGTAATGCCGGGCCGGGCCTGTGCTTTCTCGAAGGTATTGCGGAACTGGCGCTCAAGCAGTCCGTAGGTATATTTTACCTTCTGCTTTTCGCGAAGCTGAATTCCGTATTCAGAGGTCTTCTTTCTCTTTTTGCTGAGGCCGTGCTGCCCGGGCGGGAAACTCTTTCTGTCCAGGTATTTGTCAGGGCCGTAAATGGGCTCTCCGAATTTTCTTGCAATCCTAGTTTTTGGTCCAGTATATCTTGCCATTGAATTGTTTGTTTATCGATTATTGAAAATATGCATTTGAGGCTGTTATACCCTTCTTCTTGACGGCGGACGGCAACCGTTATGAGGCATCGGGGTGACATCAATGATCTCAGTGACTTCCACACCACTGTTCGAGATGGCGCGAATGGCTGACTCACGGCCTGAACCCGGACCCTTCACATACACCTTCACCTTACGCAATCCCAGTTCAAAAGCAGTCTTGGTACACTCTTCAGCAGCTATCTGGGCAGCATAGGGAGTATTCTTCTTGGAACCCTTGAAGCCCATCTTTCCGGCAGAAGCCCATGAGATGACCTGCCCTGTGCTGTTCGTCAGACTTATTATTATATTATTGAATGAGGAATGAACGTGAGCCTGTCCTACAGATTCAACTTTAACGACCTTCTTTTTTAATGTCCCAGTCTTCTTTGCCATATTTTAATTATTTAGTAGCTTTTTTCTTGTTAGCAACGGTCTTCTTGCGGCCTTTACGGGTACGGGCATTGTTCTTAGTGCTCTGTCCCCTTACCGGAAGTCCTATCCTGTGACGGATACCACGGTAACAACCGATATCCATCAGTCGCTTTATGTTAAGCTGTGTCTCTGAACGGAGTTCGCCCTCAAGCTTGTAGTTTTCAGAAAGGATCAGACGAATTGTATTGATGTTATCGTCATTCCACTCTTCAACCTTCACGTGCCTGTCAACACCTGCTTTGTCAAGCACTTTCTGTGCTGTGCTCCGTCCAACTCCATAGATATAAGTGAGAGCTATCTCTCCCTGCTTATTTCTTGGTAAGTCTACACCATTTATACGTGCCATATACCTCTTTTAATTTGAAGTGCAAAGTTAATTAAATTTATCCCTGCCTCTGTTTGAACTTGGGATTTTTCTTGTTTATAACATACAGGCGCCCGTTTCTCCTGACAATCTTGCAGTCTACGGAACGCTTTTTTATTGATGCTCTAACTTTCATTACCGTCGTATTTTCTATTTAAACCTAAATGTTATTCTTCCTTTTGTAAGGTCATAGGGTGACATTTCAACCTTCACCTTATCGCCCGGCAAAATCTTTATATAATGCATCCTCATCTTGCCTGATATATGGGCTGTAATGATATGCCCGTTTTCAAGCTTCACCCTGAACATTGCGTTCGAGAGTGCTTCGATGATTGTTCCATCAATCTCTATCGATGGTTGTTTGGCCATTTACTTATCCTCTTTTTAAAACTTCTTCTATAAACTCAAATGTTGTCAGCAGAAAGGCTTTATCCTCCCTGACTGCAACAGCATATTCAAAATGTGCCGACGGTTTCCCGTCTCCTGTTCTCACAGTCCATCCGTCATTCAGAGTCCTGGTGTTTTTAGTCCCCATATTGATCATCGGCTCAATGCAGATGACCATGTTTCTCTGCAGCTTCGGACCCGAACCCCGTTTGCCGAAGTTAGGTACTTCAGGGCCTTCATGCAGGTGTTTCCCGATGCCGTGCCCTACCAGGGTGCGGACAACTGAATATCCACCGCCTTCTGCCGTCGACTGTACCGCCCATGAGATGTCACCTATCCGTTTCCCCTCGACAGCTTCCCTTGCTCCGGCCTCGAGCGATGCCCGGGTGAAGTCGAGAAGCAGCTGTATCTCAGGCTTTATCTCTCCCACGGCAAAGGTGTACGCACTGTCACCGTAAAAACCGTTGAGGATCACCCCGCAGTCGACCGATATGATATCGCCTTCCTTAAGGGTATAGCCAGACGGTATTCCGTGTACCACCTCGTCATTGACTGAAGTGCAGAGGGTGTTGGGAAAGCCTGCATAGCCCTTGAAACCGGGCAGTGCGTCGTTGTCACGGATATATGTCTCCGCGACGGCGTCAAGCTCCCGTGTTGTTACACCGGGCCTGATATTTTTGGCTACCTCAGCAAGAGTTCTGGAGACCAGCAAATTGCTCTCTCTCAATAACTCTACTTCTGCATCCGTCTTAATATAAATCATCAAAGAACGTAGTCAATTAAATTGCCGTAACGGCACCGGTCCTGCCCTTGACACGGCCGGATTTCATAAGCCCGTCATAGTGGCGCATAAGCAGATGACTCTCTACCTGCTGTAGTGTATCGAGTACTACACCAACGAGAATCAGGAGCGATGTGCCGCCAAAGAACTGGGCAAATTCACCGCTGACCCCGGCATTCACCGCAAAGGCCGGCATAATTGCCACTATTGCGAGAAAAATGGAACCAGGAAGAGTAATGCGCGACATGACCGTGTCAATGAATTCAACAGTCTTGCGTCCGGGTTTGATACCCGGGACAAAACCGCCGTTCTTCTTCATATCTTCCGCCATCTGTACCGGATTAATTGTAACAGCTGTATAGAAGTAGGTGAAGACAATGATCATCAGCGCCGTAATAAGGTTGTACCAGAATCCGTACATATTCGTGAATGCTACCACAATTCCTGAGCCGCTTTCTGCATACCCGGCAAAAATGATGGGCAGCATCATGATTGCCTGTGCAAAGATGATAGGCATTACACCTGCAGCGTTAACTTTAAGAGGAATGTACTGGCGAACTCCTCCGTACTGCTTGTTACCCACTATACGCCGTGCGTACTGCACCGGAATGCGTCTCGTTCCCTGTACAAGGAGAATGGAAGCAAGTATCACAATGAAAAGGAAGACAATTTCAACAAGAAGTGCAACCAGTCCTCCTGAACCGTTGATACGTGTTCCGGCTTCAAAAATAAATGATGCCGGGAAGCGTGAAAGAATACCCACCATGATTATCAGGGAGATACCATTGCCTATGCCTTTGTCAGTTATCTTCTCCCCGAGCCACATCACGAAGATGGTGCCGGCGGTAAGAATGATGACAGATGAAATTGTAAAGAATGTCCCGTTGAGCACAAAGGCTTCTGCCGGTAACACTGCATGAAGGTTGGCGAGGTAACTGGGTCCCTGGAGTGCAAGGATTAAGACTGTCAGATACCTTGTGTACTGGTTCAGCTTGCGCCTGCCGCTTTCGCCCTCTTTCTGCATCTTCTGGAAATAGGGGAAGACGATTCCGAGCAGCTGAATGACAATGGATGCCGAGATGTAGGGCATGATACCCAGGGCAAATACAGATGCCTGTGAAAAGGCGCCACCCGAGAACATATCAAGCAGACCCATTATACCTGAGGAAGTCTGGCCCTTGAGATTTGCCAGCATGGAAGGATCGACACCGGGGAGGGTAATATATTTACCCAAACGGTACAATGCAACGATGAGAAGCGTGTAGATGATTCTTGCACGCAGATCCTCGATCCTGAATATATTCCTTATGGTCTGAAAAAATTTCATGCTTCTACAGTTTTACTGCTGTTCCCTTAATTGCTTCGATTGCTGCCTGTGCCGATTTGCTGAAGGCATGTGCATGCACTTCAAGCTTGCGGGTAAGTTCACCTTTGCCGAGTATCTTGACAAGTGAATTTTTGTTTATCAGGCCTGCCGTAAGGAGTGTCTGAAAATCAATGAGTTCTGTGTCAAGTTTTGTTGCCAGAATCTCAACGGTGCTAAGGTTGATGGCTTTGTACTCAATGCGGTTGATATTTTTGAAACCTCCCTTGGGGACCCTTCTCTGCAGTGGCATCTGGCCGCCTTCAAAACCGACTTTCTTGCTGTAGCCTGAGCGTGATTTGGCACCCTTATGACCGCGTGTTGATGTGCCGCCATGTCCTGAGCCTTCACCGCGACCGATACGCTTTTCTCTCTTGGTCGATCCTTCAGCAGGTTTTAGATTACTTAAATTCATATTGCAGTTTATAATGCAGTTAATACCTTAAACGTTTTCAACTTTCACCAGGTGCCTCAGCTTCTCAACCATACCCATTATCTGGGGTGTGTCATCATGCTCAACAGTCTGATGCATTTTCTTGATACCCAGCGCTGCCAGAATTCTCTTCTGATTTTCGGGCTGCCCGATTTTGCTCTTTGTCTGGGTTATTCTGATCTTGGCCATATCTGATATTACTAACCGTTAAACACTTTATCCAATGAAACACTCCTTTGTTCAGCCACTGTGCTTGCATCACGCAGTTCAAGCAGCGCTGCAATCGTAGCTTTCACAAGGTTATGAGGGTTTGACGAGCCCTTTGATTTTGCGAGCACGTTTCTTATGCCTACGCTCTCAAGTACGGCACGCATTGCACCTCCTGCCTTAACACCAGTACCTTCGGTAGCCGGTTTGATAAATACATAGGCTCCACCGAACTTTCCGTACTGCTCGTGAGGTATTGTACCCTTGAACACCGGAACCTTTATCAGGTTTTTCTTGGCGTCTTCAATTCCTTTCGCAATGGCTGTGGTTACTTCGCTTGCCTTGCCGAGACCGTGTCCCACGATCCCTTTCTCATCGCCAACGACGACGATAGCCGAGAAGCTGAATGTACGTCCGCCCTTGGTAACTTTGGTAACCCTGTTGATGCTTACCAGTCTGTCGGTAAGTTCAAGATCGCTGTTCTTTACTTTCTTTGTTGCGTATGCCATCTGATTAGAATTTTAAGCCGCCTTCACGTGCGCCGTCAGCCAATGATTTTACTCTGCCGTGATACTGGTATCCGCTTCTGTCGAAGACGACATTCTCGATGCCCTTCTCCTTGCAGATTTCAGCGATGCGCTTGCCAACAAGCACGGCTATTTCGCTCTTCTTCTTGCCGGTGACTGATGCAATCTCCTTCACCCTCGAACCGGTCGAGGCCAGGGTTACACCGTTCACGTCGTCAATTGCCTGAGCATATATTTCTTTATTGCTGCGGAAAACCATTAGGCGGGGTTTCTCAGCGGTTCCTCTGACCCGCTTGCGGATCCTCAGTCTGATTTTTGTTCTCTTTTCTGTTCTTGTTAAGGCCATGACTTTATAATTTGATCATGTTACACACCAGCCGATTTACCGGCTTTTCTTCTGAGCTGTTCACCCACAAATTTAATACCCTTGCCCTTGTACGGTTCAGGCGGACGCAGTGATCTGATCTTGGCTGCAACATGACCGATGAGCTGTTTGTCAATGCTCTTGAGGGTAATCACGGGATTACTCCTCTTTTCGGTTTTTGTCTCTACCATTACTTCACCCGGCATCTCAATGATAATATCATGTGAATAGCCAAGGCTGAGTTCAAGATTCTGTCCCTTGGCTTCGGCACGGTAGCCTACACCAACCAGTTCAAGCTCTTTCTTATAGCCTGAAGAAACACCGACGACCATGTTATCAATGAGCGATCTGTAAAGACCGTGAAGTGATTTGGTACGTTTTTCGTCGTTCGGCCTTGATACTGTTAAATGGTTGTTATCCACTTCCACCCTGATGTCCTTGTCAAGTTGCTGCGACAATGTTCCCAGGGGGCCTTTCACACTTACCACGTTGGCGTCATTCACCGTAATGGTGACGCCTGCGGGCAGGTTTACAGGTAATTTTCCTATTCGTGACATTTAAAATCTCCTCCTGATTAGTATACATAACATAAAACTTCTCCCCCGACGTTCTCCTTCACCGCCTCTTTCTCGGTCATAAGACCCTTGGAGGTGGAGAGGATTGCAATTCCGAGGCCGTTGAGGACTCTCGGGAGTTCATCCACTCCGGCATATTTCCTGAGTCCCGGACGGCTTATCCTCTGTATCGATTTGATAGCGGGCAGCTTGCTCTTCGGATTGTATTTAAGGGCAATTTTAATCTTACCCTGTACACCGTCATCGATAAACTTGTAGCTGAGGATATAACCTTTCTCGAAAAGTATCCTCGTGATATCCTTCTTCAGACCTGAAGCCGGTACCTCAACCACTTTATGTCCAGCTTTGGTGGCGTTCCTTACCCTGGTAAGAAAATCTGCTATTGGATCTGTCATCTCTTATTATTATTTATTGTTTTTATCTTCTATGGTTGGTTACCAGCTTGCTTTTTTTACACCCGGGATAAGCCCTTTCGAAGCCATCTCCCTGAAAGTGATCCTGCTGATACCGAACTGCCTCATGTAGCCTCTCGGGCGTCCTGTCAGCTTGCATCTGTTGCGAAGTCTGATAGAACTGGAGTTGCGTGGCAGCAGGCTGAGTCCCACATAATCACCGTCTGCTTTCAGAGCGGCTCTTCTTGTGGCATATTTCTCTATAAGCTTGGCACGCTTCACCTCACGGGCTTTCATTGATTCTTTAGCCATATTCCGATCTCTTTATTTATTTTTAAATGGTATACCGAATTCCTTAAGAAGGGCATAAGCTTCTTCATCACTGCCGGCTGTAGTTACAAATGTCATCTGTAACCCCATGATCTTTACGATCTTGTCTATATCTATCTCCGGGAAGATAATCTGCTCGGTGATCCCGAGGGTATAGTTACCGCGGCCGTCAAGCTTTGCACCAACACCCTTAAAGTCGCGTATACGCGGCAGGGCAACGGAGATGAGTCTCTCGAGAAACTCGTACATCTTGTCCTTGCGCAGTGTAACCATGACACCGATGGGCATCGCTTTTCTCAGCTTGAAGTTTGAGATATCCTTTTTCGAAATTGTCTGAACAGATTTCTGTCCGGCAATATCTGTCACTTCCTTCTGGCCCACTTCAAGCAGTTTCTTGTCGGCAATTGCCTGACCCAGCCCCTGGCTGATAACTATCTTTTCAAGCCTCGGAACCTGCATCACAGTTGTATAATTAAACTGCTTCATCAGCGCAGGCGTGATCTCACTCTTGTATTTTGTCTTTAATGCAGGCGTATACATTACTTGATCTCCTCTCCTGATTTTTTGGAATAACGCACTAATTTGTTTTTCTCATTCAGTCTGCGGCCCGTGCGGGTTGGTTTACCGCTTGTGGGGTCAATGACCATGAGGTTGGAAATATGCACAGGTGCCTCTTTTTTGAGAATGCCTCCCTGGGGCGCCTTGGCATTGGGTTTGGTATGCTTTGATACCATGTTCACTCCCTCAACCAGAGCCCTGCTCTTTTCCCTGTCTACTTCGAGGACGCGGCCCTTCTGACCTTTTGCCTCACCGGCAATGACAGTTACCGAGTCTCCTTTTTTGATGTGTAATTTCTTCTGCATCGGGTGTCAGTTTAATATTATAACACTTCAGGTGCGAGTGAAACGATCTTCATGAATTTGTCACGCAACTCCCTGGCTACGGGACCGAAGATACGGGTACCGCGTACCTCGTCTACGTTACTGAGCAGCACCACGGCATTGTCGTCAAACCGGATGTAGGAACCGTCGGCACGACGTATTTCCTTGCGGGTCCTTACGACCACGGCCTTGCTCACTGTTCCTTTTTTTGCCTCACCTGACGGCAGTGCGCTTTTTACGCTGACGACAATCTTGTCACCAACGCTTGCGTATCTCCTTTTGCTTCCGCCGAGAACCCTGATGCAAAGAACCTCTTTGGCACCAGTGTTGTCAGCTACAGTCAATCTGCTTTCCTGCTGTATCATAACTACTTAGCTCTTTCGATTATTTCAATCAATCTCCAGGACTTGTTTTTGCTGAGAGGCCTGGTCTCCATTATGAGTACCTTATCACCAATGTTGCAGCTATTTTCCTCATCATGGGCCATAAGTTTTTTCGTCTTGTTAACGAATTTGCCGTAGATGGGGTGTTTCACCTTCCTCTTTATGGCAACGACGATAGACTTGTCCATCTTGTTGCTGACGACAACGCCTGTACGCTCTTTTCTAAGATTCCTTATTATCTCTTCCATCGTGATAACGGCTATTTTGTTTTCTGAATGATGTCTCTCTTGCGCATCTCAGTCATGAGCCTGGCAACTGTTCTTCTGCTGTCCTTGATCTTCTGTGGATTCTCAAGGGGAGAAATTGCGTGGTTAAGCTTCATGCGTACAAGGGCGGTCTTCTCATTGTCAATGTGCTCGAGAAGCTCCTGGTTACTTAATTCTTTTATCTCTGAACTCTTCATCTCTGCGGTTTTTATTCCATAACGTAATCACGTCGTACCACGAATTTTGTGGGAACGGGAAGTTTCTGTGCTCCAAGGCGGAGTGCTTCTTTGGCTACTTCATAAGGAACGCCTTCAGCTTCAAGCAGTATTCTTCCGGGGGTCACGGGCACCACAAATCCTTCCGGTGCACCTTTACCTTTACCCATACGTACCTCAGCAGGTTTCTTTGTTATAGGCTTGTCAGGGAAGACGCGTATCCAGAGCTGACCTTCACGTTTCATATGACGGGTGACAGCCTGACGTGCAGCTTCTATCTGACGTCCCGTGATCCATGCCTCTGCAAGAATCTTGATGCCAAATGACCCGAATGCCAGCTGGTTCCCCCTCTGGGCATTGCCTTTCATCCTGCCCTTCTGGCTCCTTCTGAATTTGGTCTTCTTCGGTTGTAACATCGCTCAATTATATTATATAGTTATATACCTAGCGGGATTCTTTTCTGTTTCCACCGCCGCCGCCTTTTCTCTTGAAGTTGCCGGCCGGGGCCTTGCTGCCTCCTTTCGGCGACTTTGCTCCCAGGTTGGGACTGAGGTCGCGCTTGCCGTATACTTCTCCGTTGCAAATCCATACCTTGATCCCTATGAGGCCTACTTTTGTGAGAGCCTCACCGAGAGCGTAATCGATATCTGCGCGGAAGGTATGCAGTGGAATTCTTCCGTCTTTATAAGTTTCGTCACGAGCCATTTCAGCACCGCCAAGCCTTCCGGATATCACTACCTTGATGCCTTCGGCTCCCATGCGCATCGTTGATGCTATTGACATCTTGATGGCGCGGCGGTAGGAGATCTTGCCTTCCACCTGGCGTGCTATGTTACTTGCTACAATTGCTGCATCAAGTTCGGGACGCTTCACCTCGAAGATGTTTATCTGAACCTCTTTCTTGGTGATCTTTTTAAGTTCCTCCTTGAGTTTGTCAACCTCCTGGCCTCCCTTGCCTATTATGATTCCCGGGCGCGCCGTATTGACAGTGACTGTAATGAGCTTCAGTGTCCGCTCAATAATGATCTTTGACAGACTGGCTTTTGCAAGTCTGGCATTGAGGTATTCCCTGATCTTGGTATCCTCAATGAGTTTGCCTGAGAAGTCATTGCCACCGTACCAGTTGGAATCCCATCCTCTGATGATTCCTACTCTGTTGCCTATCGGATTTACTTTCTGTCCCATTTTTTATTTTGAAATGTTTTCGACTTCCTGATTTTTACTTCCCAGTACAAGGGTAATATGATTGGATCTCTTGCGGACGCGGTATGCCCTTCCCTGGGGAGCGGGCCGTATCCTGCGGAGTATCCGGCCACCGTCAACCTTAACTTCCTTTACAAAAAGATTGCTCTCTTCGAGGCGCTGACCTTCATTCTTGGCCTGCCAGTTGGCAATGGCTGACAGAAGCAGCTTCTCTACCCTGCGCGAAGCTTCCTTCGTGCTGAACTTGAGTATGTCAAGAGCTTTGTTAACCTCCTGCCCCCTTATGAGTTCAGTTACCAGCCTCATTTTTCGCGGCGAGGTAGGGACGTTCCGCAGAACGGCCTGGGTCCTGACTTTCGCAGCTTCCTTCCTGATACCGGCACTTATTCTTTTTCTTGCACCCATCTCTGATAGTTTTTCAGTTTTTAAGATACGTTACTTCTGTTTTCCTCCATGACCGCGGAAGGTGCGGGTAGGCGCAAACTCACCCAGCTTATGACCAACCATGTTCTCGGTAACGTAAACAGGTATAAACTTATTTCCGTTGTGTACAGCAATTGTATGACCGACAAAATCAGGAGAAATAACTGATCTTCTTGACCATGTCTTGATCACTGTCTTCTTTACGCCGTCATTCATCGCGCCTACTTTCTTGTCAAGGCTCAGGTCAATGAACGGTCCCTTTTTAATAGATCTACTCATCGTATCAATTATTTTTTCCTTCTTTCAATAATATGCTTGTTTGAGTATTTGGTCTCGCTTCTGGTCTTGAAACCCTTTGCAGGCAAGCCCTTGCGTGATCTCGGAAGACCTCCTGAAGCCCTTCCTTCGCCACCGCCCATGGGGTGATCAACCGGGTTCATGGCAACGCCCCTGGTGCGCGGTCTGCGGCCTTTCCAGCGTGAACGGCCGGCTTTGCCGGATCTTTCAAGACTGTGGTCAGGATTGGAGACTACACCGATGGTTGCACGGCATGTGACAAGAACCATTCTCGTCTCACCTGAAGGGAGCTTGATAATGGCATATTTACCGTCACGGGCTGCAAGCTGTGCAAATGTTCCTGCACTGCGTGCGAGTGAAGCACCCTTGCCGGGTTTAAGTTCTATATTGTGAATTATCGTACCGAGAGGAATATTCTCAAGGAACAGCGTGTTACCGATTTCGGGAGTTGCGGTGCGGCCCGACTGCAGTGTCTGGCCTACTTTCAGTCCGTGCGGAGCGATAATGTAATTCTTCACTCCGTCAGCATAGGTGATGAGAGCTATCCTGGCCGAACGGTTCGGATCATACTCCACTGAAGTGACTATTGCAGACACATCATCCTTTGTCCTCTGAAAGTCGATCACACGGTACATCTTCTTGTGGCCGCCGCCGATGTACCTCATGGTACGTCTGCCGTTAAGGTTCCTTCCTCCTGTTTTGCTCAGCGGCGCGAGTAAGGATTTTTCCGGCACATCGCGTGTTATCTCCTCGAAGGAGCTCGCGATCTTATGTCTCTGGCCCGGTGTTACGGGGTTGATCTTTCTAACTGCCATATTCTGTTAAATGTTGCTGTAAAAATCTATTGTCTCACCTTTGGCGAGGGTAATGACAGCCTTCTTGGTTGCAGCGGTACGGCCTGACATGATGCCCGACTTGGTGTAACGCGTTTTTGTCTTGCCACCGTAATTGAGGGTGTTCACAGACTCAACCTTAACGCCGTAGAGTCCCTCAACTGCCTTTTTGATCTCCAGTTTATTGGCTTTGCGTGCGACCAGGAAACCGTACCGGTTGAATTTCTCACCCTGGCTGGTCATTTTCTCGGTCACTATCGGCTTTATTATAATTTCCATCGCTCTGACTTTACTAGTTTTCAAAAGTTGACTGCAAAACATCAACTGCGCTCTCTACAAGTACAAGAGTTGTAGCCTTCATAATGTTGTAAGTGTTTAAATCACTGATTGTTACAACTTCAACTCCCTGTAAATTTCGAGATGACAAATATATATTATTATTTGGTTCCGGTAAAACAATAAGGGATTTTTTATTCATAATGCTGAGGTTTACTCCTAAACCCGCCATCCTGGAGGTCTTTGGCGCCTCGAATGAAAAATCCTCAACCACAATAATCCTGTTCTCCTGCGCCTTATACGAAAGAGCTGATTTTCTGGCTAATTGCTTCACTTTCTTGTTAAGCTTGAATCCGTAGAATCTGGGCCTGGGGCCGAAGATGCGGCCTCCGCCGCGGAACTCCGGGTTCTTGATGCTACCGAAACGGGCTGTTCCGGTACCCTTCTGCTTCTTCAGCTTGCGGGTGCTTCCGACGATCTCTGCGCGTTCCTTGGACTTGTGGGTACCCTGTCTCTGGTTGGCAAGGTACTGTTTGGTGTCAAGGTAGATCGCATGATCATTGGGTTCTATACCGAAGATAGTCTCATTGAGATTTACCTTTCTTCCGGTATCCTTACCTTCTATGTTTACTACTGCTACTTCCATTACTTTGTAATTATTATGTAACCACCTTTGGGACCTGGAACGGAGCCCTTTACAAGAATGAGGTTGGAGTCAGCAAGTATTCTGACCACCCTGAGTTCTTCCATTACCCTCTGGCCTCCGGTACGGCCTGCCATACGCATGCCCGGCATAACCCTCGACGGCCATGATGATGCACCTACTGAACCCGGAGCCCTGAGCCTGTCATGCTGACCGTGAGTGGTCCCGCCAACGCCGCTAAATCCGTGACGCTTGACTACGCCCTGGAAGCCCTTGCCTTTGGCCCAGCCCCTGACGTCAACAAATGTGTCATCATTGAACAGGTCAACCGTGATAACATCGCCGAGCTTATACTGCTCTTCCCTGAATCCGGTGAACTCAACTATTTTTCTCTTGGGTTTTGAATCAGCTTTTTTGAAATGACCCATCTCAGCCTTGTTGCTGGATTTTTCCCTCTTGTCATCAAAACCGAGCTGCAATGCAAAATACCCGTCTTTTTCCTTTGTCTTTACCTGCGTTACAACGCAAGGGCCGGCTTCTATCACCGTGCACGGGATGCTCTTTCCATTTCCGTCGAAAACAGATGTCATCCCAACTTTTCTACCTATTAATCCCTGCATAATTCAGTCGTTTACCGGTTTCACACTTTGATTTCTACTTCAACTCCGCTGGGCAGTTCAAGCTTCATAAGAGCATCGATGGTCTTGGGAGTTGAACTGTAGATGTCAAGCAGACGCTTGTAGGAAGAGAGTTCGAACTGCTCTCTTGCTTTTTTGTTGACGAACGGTGAACGGAGGACCGTATAGATCTTCTTATGGGTGGGCAGCGGAATCGGTCCGCTTACTACGGCACCCGTTGACTTCACAGTCTTGACGATCTTCTCGGCCGACTTGTCGACGAGATTATGATCGTAAGATTTGAGTTTGATGCGGATTTTCTGACTCATCTTTAAAGAATTTTTCCTTTGGTTACTTCAATAATTTTCTTCGACAATTCTGCAGGCACCTCGTCATAATGGGAGAACTCCATGGTTGATGTAGCTCTTCCTGAGGTAAGGGTACGAAGTACTGTAACGTATCCGAAGTTTTCTGCCAGAGGTACTTTTGCTTTAATTACCCTTGCACCTGCTTTCGATTCCATACCTTCAACCTTCCCTCTGCGCTTGTTAAAGTCACCGACGACGTCACCCACGTATTCTTCAGGGGTAACTACTTCGGCTGACATAATGGGTTCGAGCAGCACGGGCTGGCACTTAGACGCCGCATGGCGGAAGGCCTGTCTTGCACATATCTCGAACGCCAGTGCGTCTGAGTCAACTGAATGGTACGAACCGTCTTTGAGGACAACCTTAAGGCTTTCAACGGGGAAGCCTGCAAGGGGTCCGTTCTGCATAGCCTCGCGGAACCCTTTTTCAACGGCCGGGATAAACTCCTTCGGCACATTGCCTCCCCTTACCTCATTCACAAATGTAAGTCCCGGAGCATTATCCTCGGCAGGCATAATGGTCACGGATATATCCGCGAACTTGCCTTTGCCTCCGGTTTGCTTCTTGAAGACTTCCCTGTGACTGAAGGATGCTGTGACAGCCTCTTTGTATGCCACCTGGGGTCTGCCCTGGTTGCATTCAACCTTGAACTCTCTCTTCAGACGGTCAGTAAGTATTTCGAGGTGAAGCTCGCCCATGCCGCTTATCACCGTCTGTCCGCTGTCAGGATCGGTTTTGACCCTGAATGTGGGATCTTCCTCGGAGAGTTTTCCGAGAGCAATCCCCAGCTTGTCGACATCAGCCTGCGTCTTGGGCTCAATGGCGATCCCGATTACTGGTTCGGGGAATACCATTGACTCGAGGACTATAGGCTTGTTAATTGCACAAAGCGTATCACCTGTCTTAAGATCTTTGAACCCCACTCCGGCGCAAATGTCGCCGGCAGATACTGAATCAACGGGATTCTGTTTGTTTGCATGCATCTGGAAGAGGCGGTTAATCCTCTCCCTCTTGCCGGTACGTATGTTCAGTACGGTGTCCCCGGCATTCAGAGTGCCTGAATAGACCCTCATGAAAACCAGTCGCCCTACATACGGATCGGTAGCAATTTTAAAGGCCAGGGCCGCAAACGGCTCATCAACCTCAGGCTTACGGAATATCTCCTGGTCGTCACGGGGGTCTTTCCCCTTCACTGATCCCTTGTCAGGGGGAGAAGGAAGAAATGCCGTAACACCGTTCAGAAGAAGCTGTACCCCTTTATTCTTGAAGGCTGCACCGCAGAAGACGGGGACAATGACTCCGTCAACCGTTTCACGGCGCAATACCCTGTATAACTCACTTGAATCTATGCTTGCGTGATCTTCGAGAAAACGCTCCAGAATTGTATCATCGACTTCAGCACAAGCCTCAACCATCTTCGCTCTCCACTCCTCTGCTTCCTCCAGCATGTAGTCCGGTATCGGCTGCTCTATGTAATTTGTCAGCGGGTCTGATCCGTCCTCGAACATATAAGCCTTCATCTCGATGAGGTCTATCAATCCGATGAATTTTTCCTCGGACCCGATAGGTATCTGTACCGGAACGGGATGTGCTCCCAGCTTGTCGGTGATCTGCTGCACCACGCCCTGAAAATCCGCTCCTGCGCGGTCCATTTTATTTATGAAGGCAATCCTTGGTACTCCGTACTTGTCAGCCTGCCTCCAGACAGTCTCCGACTGCGGTTCTACACCGCCCACGGCACAGAAGACGGCAACAGCGCCGTCAAGCACCCGGAGTGACCTCTCGACCTCAACTGTAAAGTCAACGTGACCCGGAGTGTCAATCAGGTTTATCTTGTAGAGCTGATCAAGGTATTTCCAGAATGTTGTTGTGGCTGCGGATGTAATTGTGATCCCTCTCTCCTGTTCCTGCACCATCCAGTCCATTGTGGCATTGCCGTCGTGGACCTCGCCAAGACGGTGTACACGGCCCGTAAAATAAAGTATGCGCTCGGAAAGGGTTGTCTTTCCGGCGTCAATGTGGGCCATGATGCCAATGTTCCTGGTATATCTCAGATCGCTACTCATCCTGTTATTCTCGCTACCCCTCCGGTTATGCTAATTAAAACCTGAAATGGGCGAATGCCTTGTTGGCTTCAGCCATGCGGTGGGTATCCTCTTTCCTTTTATATGCTCCGCCCTCCTGGTTATATGCTGCCATAACCTCAGCGGCGAGTTTCTCGGCCATACTGTGGCCGGTACGTTTGCGTGCGAACAGTATAAGGTTTTTCATGCTTATACTCACCTTGCGGTCAGGACGTATCTCCAGGGGAACCTGGAAGGTGGCGCCACCAACCCTGCGGCTTTTGACCTCGACGTGCGGAGTGATATTGTCAAGAGCCTGTTTCCAGATCTCGAGAGGAGTCTTCTCCACATTCTTCATCTTGTCACCTACTATATCCAGTGAGTCATAGAAAATTCTAAAGGCAACGGTCTTTTTACCACTGAACATCAGGTTATTGATGAACCTGGTAACGTATGGATCGTTGAATTTCGGATCCGGTAAGAGGATCCTCTTCTTTGGTTTTGCCTTTCTCATAATGTGAATCCTTTAACTGTTACTTCTTTGGTCTTTTAGCTCCGTATTTCGATCTTCTCTGCTTACGGCCGTCCACACCGGAGGTGTCAAGTGCGCCGCGGACGAGGTGATAACGTACACCCGGGAGGTCTTTGACCCTGCCACCCCTGATAAGTACGATCGAGTGCTCCTGAAGGTTATGACCTTCTCCGGGAATATAGGCGTTGACCTCTTTCTGGTTCGTAAGCCTCACCCTGGCAACTTTTCTCATGGCTGAGTTAGGTTTCTTGGGCGTGGTAGTATAAACGCGGACACATACTCCCCTGCGCTGCGGGCAGGAGTCAAGGGCGGGTGCCTTGCTCTTGTCAATCAGCTTCTTGCGGCCTTTTCTAACTAACTGCTGAATTGTCGGCATAATTCAATTTTTAACTATTAATTTTCCTTTAAAAATCGGACTGCAAAAGTATTACATTTATTTTAATCTGCAACCACCTGTGCAATATTTACGTAAATTATTGCTCGCATAGCCCGGTCACGGCACAACGCCATAACCTACCCATGCAGGCACTGTTTTCTGAAAATGTAACTTATTGGTTTGTAAGTTATTTACAGGATTTTCTTCCCGACCGCTCCGCTTGACCTCTTTTATAAACTTACCCTTCGATGGAGAGACCGGTACTCCTGTTTCCCAAAAAACCGGTGCAAAGAAAAGAAAAATATTCCAAACAACCACAACTTTTGTGTTCTCTTTTGAAAAATTGTTATTTTTGCCCACCCCAATGCATATGTACATTTAAATATATATATCAAAATATAGCTTGAAATGAAGACATACACAACAGACCACATCAGGAACATTGCTATACTGGGAAACTCGAGCTCAGGCAAGACTACCCTGGCAGAAGCGATGCTTTTCAACGGAGGTGTGATTGAGAGAAGAGGTACGGTAGAAGCAAAAAACACAGTTTCGGACTACAAGCCCATCGAACAGGAAAACCGCAACTCGGTCTACTCCACCGTTCTCTATGCCGAATACAGGGACAGGAAGATCAACATACTTGACACACCGGGTCTCGACGACTTCTCCGGCGGGGTGGTCTCTTCACTTTATGCTGCTGACTGTGTTGTCCTTACCATAAACGTCCAGAACGGGGTTGAAGTAGGAACTGAAATTCATTTCAGGCATGCCGATAAATTCCACAAGCCTCTCATCATTGCCGTAAACGGTCTTGACCATGAGAAAGCCAATTTCGAAAAGACAATCGAAATGCTCCATGAACGTTTCGGAAATAATGTGATTCTGGCCCAGTTCCCTGTCAATGAAGGTACCGGATTCAACACCATCATTGACGTGATAAGCATGAAGATGCTGAAGTACGCCAAAGAGGGAGGCAAGGCAGAGGTTTCCGAAATTCCCGCCGAGCACAAGGCCAAAGCTGACGAACTTCATGCCGCGCTCATAGAGAAGGTAGCCGAGAACGACGAGTCTCTGATGGAGATATTCTTTGCTAATGACACTCTTACCGAAGATGAAATAAGCAAGGGAATCCGTGCCGGCCTCCTGAAGAGGGGTATGTTCCCGGTCTTCTGTGTTGCCTCGAAAGTAAATATCGGTGTTGACAGGCTGCTTGATTTTATAGCTGTTGCTGCTCCCAGCCCTGCCGACATGCCGGCTGTGAAAAATTCAAAGGGCAATGAGATAAAATGCTCTGACGCAGGTCCCGCTTCGGTGTTCATCTTTAAGACAACAATCGAGGAACATATCGGAGAAATCAACTATTTCAGGGTTTTATCGGGCAAGATAAACGAGAACCTCGATGTTGTGAATACCAGCAACGGCACCAAGGAACGTCTTGCACAGATATTTATATGCGCCGGCAAGAACCGTACGCGTGTCCCCGAGATACACGCCGGCGACATTGGCGGTTTTGTGAAACTCAAGAACACCAAGACAAACCATACGCTAAACGCCCCGGGAAACGACTGGACCTATGAGCCCATGAATTTCCCCGCACCCAAATTCCGTGCTGCCATAAAACCCCTGAGCGAGAGCGACGAGGAAAAGATGGGCGAGGCGCTGAACCGTATGCACCAGGAAGACCCGACTATAATTGTCGAATATTCCAAGGAACTCAAGCAGATCATCATTCACGGACAGGGTGAATATCACCTGAATATCCTGAAGTGGCATCTTGACAACATCTACAAAATTGAAACACAGTTTCTTGCACCCAAAATCCCCTACCGTGAGACAATAACCAAATCAGCGGTTGCTGACTACAGGCATAAGAAGCAATCAGGTGGCGCAGGCCAGTTTGGTGAGGTCCATATGATTATTGAGCCGTTTGAGGAAGGCTCCGAAGCCAAGTCGATGATGAAGATCGCAGGCAAGGATATCAAGCTTGCCAACCGCGACAAGGAGGAGATCGAACTTCCATGGGGAGGCAAGCTTATTTATATGAACTGTATCGTCGGAGGTTCAATCGATGCACGTTTCATGCCGGCCATTCTCAAGGGTTTAATGGAGAAAATGGAGGTGGGCCCGCTTACAGGCTCCTACGCCCGTGACATCAGGGTATATGTGTACGACGGCAAGATGCACCCGGTGGACTCAAACGAGATCTCATTCCGCCTGGCAGGACGTAACGCCTTCAGCACAGCATTCAAGAATGCAGGTCCGAAGATCCTTGAGCCGGTTTATGATGTAGAAATTATGGTTCCCGCCGACCGCATGGGTGATGTCATAAGCGACCTGCAGGGCCGCCGTGGCATGGTGCTGGGAATGTCAAACGAGAAGGGCTTTGAGGTCATCAAGGCGAAAGTGCCTCTTGCCGAAATGAACAAGTATTCAACCGCTCTCAGCTCCCTGACCGGCGGCCGCGCAATGTACTCCATGAAATTTGCCGAGTACTCGCCGGTTCCCGGTGAAGTCCAGGATGCCGTCATCAAGGCATACGCCGGAGAAGAGGAAGAAGAATAGACACAGCACGTTGCCTGTACAAAAAAAGACTGCCTCTCAGCAGTCTTTTTTTTGCCTTATAACCAGCGTTTACTTTTTCTCCCTGACTGTGCCGGCCTCGGGAAAGGTGAACGGATTGGCCAGCTTTCCTATGGTACCGTCCGAGTAGTGAAACAGCAGGGTGTCAGTGTTGACCGCACCGAAAATATTCTCCGGCGTTGTAAGGCTGTCAACATAATGGACTATTCCGAGTTCAATACCGGCAGTATCAAGCCGGGTCTCGAAGCCGACCACCCCGGTATCATTCGAGAGATGACTCATCAGATAGACATACCTTACCTGCAGCAGCGAATTTTCCCGCATTTCAAGGACGTACTCCCTGACAGCCTCCGGTGCGAAACCGGAGTAGCCGTTAAAGAATGACGACAGAGGTGTATACATGAGTGCAGCATACTCCTGCCTTGATATTGTCACCGCCGGTTCCTCAAAAGTGATGACTTTGTAGGGTAGTTTTACATGAAAATCATTGCCTCCGGTGGTAAAACTCAGGCTCTTCGACTCGAGTACCTCTGTCAGGGCCTCTTTTCCGGGTTCTTTTCCGGCAGGAAAATAAATGCGGATAATGACAGGGCATGCGAAATCGCTCAGGTATCCGCAGGCGTCAGTCTTCTGATCGAGAAGATGCTGAAGGTAAGTGGCGTCAAGAGGATCGAAGAACTTGTCAAGGGTGAGTGAGTAATATGTGACGGCATCACTCCCTTCAGGCAGAGTTCCGATAATCCTCTTTTCAGGTACAAACAGCAATTTCTGAATCTTTTCATCATCATATACCTGTGGGTCATAAAGTATGTGAACAGTATTGCTCGCCACGTAGGTCGAAACACCGTAGATGCCGTTTACCTGTCTCATCTGGTTTGCAAATGCGGTTGAACTTCCGAAGCACTTGATGTTCTTCAATCCCGACATCTCAAACACCTTTGCACTTTCAATCTGTTCAGGTGTGCCCCATTTCTGGGCAATAGTGGGGAGTTCAAACAGTGTGCCCGCAAGTATTCCCAGTAAGATGAGTGCACCCAGGACCACTGCCGGCAGCCATTTCATGTTTCTTTTGTTTATCTGCAGTGTATCTTTCTCAGGACAGGCATGGAGACAGTCGCCGCACAGGTTGCAGTCTGTATGGGTCACTCTCTGCATCGATGCCACATCAATGCCCTGGGGGCAGTTTTCAGTGCAGAGGCCGCATGATGTGCAGGTGTCGGAATTGCGGGTGATATGCACCGGATCAGGACGCACTTTGGTCATCCGTGTCACCTCGAGAATATATCCTCCTGCAGTTATAACGAGAAGCGGCCAGACATAGGGGATCTTCAGTCCCAGGAGCAGCAGAATGACATATAGTGCCATCACCCCCAGGAACCAGTATGAGAATTTAAAGATTGCCGAGAGAGCCCCGAGCGGACAGAGGTAGCGGCACCAGGCCAGTCTCAGGAAGAGTGAACCCAGGACAAGGACGGCAATGGCAATCAGTGCCCAGAGCAACACCACATCTGAATTGAATCCGGAGACGGCGGCATAGTAGGGATCGAATTTCTTGCAGAACAACTCGCTGGTCTTAAGTGTAAAGTAAAATGTGAGGAAAAGAAGTACATACTTCAGAATACGAAGAGCATAATCTAAAAAACCTTTCGGGGTGAACCTCACCTTCAGCCTGTCGCCCAGCTTGCCTATCCACTCGCTTACGGTTCCGAGGGGGCAGATATACCCGCAGAAGAGTCTCGAGAAGAGTACGATGCCGATTAAGAGCGCCACTCCCATCATTATCTGAGTGCTTGTCATGGAGCACGACAGCGAATCCATTGTGAGATAGCTTCCCAGAGCCTGCAGCCCGCCGAAGGGACAGTATGCCTCAAAGTCAGGGGTATAGGCCTTATCGAGGAAAAGGCGAAATACCATGAAAACCAGGACGCCGATTACCGCAAATTGATAAACAAGTTTATACCAGTTCTGCTTCTTCATTTTATGAAAGGTTAGTTTTGACTGCAATGGCCTCTTAGGTCCGTTTTGATGTCCGGTAATATCTGTAATATTTGTCAACGGACAAAGGGCAAAAGTCATAAATCGAGTAGGAGGAAAATACAATAGTTTTCCTCCTATTTTATTTTCCGTCCTCTCCCACCACCGTACGTACCGTTCGGTATACGGCGGTTTCTTAATTTACACAGCGCACTTTACTGTAGTATAATGAGAAAAAGATGTATCCTGACTGCAGGAGGCGCTC
>JBBRXA010000008.1:0-74389 GCA_038248855.1 Bacteroidales bacterium
TCGGGGCCCTCGGGGCTTCGCTATCACCCCGAGACGCTGACGGTGATGCCTGCAGCTTCAACACGCGCTGCGATGTCTTTCAGGTCAGCAATGGGGACCTTGTGCAGCCTGCTACCCAGCGGGGTGTCACGGTCAATAGTATAGATCATTACAGATTCAGGATTGAGCTCCCTGACCTTTTGCAACCAGGCATCCACCTCTTCAGGAGTGGTGTTGTCAACTGTTTTTCCTTCGTGTTCGCCTCTTACAAAGAGGGTTTGAATAATAAATTTCCCGTTGAAGAGCTTCATGTTTTCAATGGTTTTCGCGAGGTCGTACGATTTTCGCGGCCGGTTAAGGGCGACGACTGTAGACATAAATGCGGAGTCCAGTTTCAGGATATTCATATCGACCTTCATCAATGCATCGCGAACACTTTTACGGTTGATGCCGGTGGCATTCGAGAGGACTGATATTTTTGCATCGGGGAAGAATTCGTTCCTGAGGGCTACGGAATCATCGATGATGCCCGGAAAGTCAGGGTGCATCGTCGGTTCCCCGTTGCCTGCATATGTAATCACGTCAGGTTTTTCACCTTTTTTTTTCATTTCTCCGAGTCTGGTGCGTAGGGCTTCGCGGACCTCTGGGCGGGATGGGAGATGTGAACCGGTGCTACTTCCGCCTGGGGTCCAGCCGCATTCGCAGTATATGCAGTCGAAGCTGCACACCTTGCGGTCACAGGGCAAAAGGTTTATCCCCAGTGATACGCCGAGCCGGCGGCTGCGGACAGGGCCGAAGATGATACTGTCAAAGAGGAATGTAGACATCAGATGAGTTAATTCAGGCAGTAAATTTACAATAATCTCCTGACCCTGCTTTGCGGCAGGAGACGCATTTCTGCCAGGTCCATACCCTCGATGAGCAGCAGTCCGGGTTTCTTGCCGGGTTCTATCGAGCCCAGTCTGACATCCATCTTAAGAGCCCTGGCGCCGTTGATTGTTCCCCAGCAGATCAGTTCTTCAAGCGGGATGTAGGGGAAATATTCCTGAAGGAGTCTCAGTTCTGTAAGTATGCTTAACCGGTCTGCGGAGGCCAGGCTGTCAGTGCCCGTTACAATATGGTCAGTGGCATCGCGGAGCACTCCTGCAGGAGGCATTGCACCGGAGATGCGGAGGTTTGACGACGGGCAGAGGCAGAACCAGACGTTGCCGGCGGCACTGAGTACTGAGGTTTCGCCTGTGTTGATGCAGGTATTATGAACCAGTATCAGGTTTCCTGTGCGGGCTGAGAGAGTGAGTGCGGTTGAGAGGTGATCTGCGGGTGTGTCGATATTCTCCGGGGCTATACCAAGGGACTTGTATGATTCAGTTATGCGGCCGCGGCGGCGGCTTAACGCTTCGCGCTCATCCTCCGATTCGAGGAAGTGGAGCGAAGAGAGGGCGGCGGGGCTGATATGTTGCACCAGCAGTGTGAATAGTGTCTGTGACACTGAGTAGACGGCATGCGGTGTGATATGATGGCGCAGCCCCGCCGCCGCCGCCGCGGCCGCCACCCCTTCAGCTTCCTCAATACGCTTCTGCGCCTTTGTCATGTCAACGCCGAAAACTTCAATGAAGGTCGTATATGCAATACTGCTCCTGCTCTTTATCTCAAACGTCAGCGCGTTGTTGCTGATATCGCCGCAGGCCACGATGCCCGCCGCAACCATATCGTTGTCAGCCTTCTGTGCAGCCGCCCTGACCTCCTCGTCCGATGCCGCTCTTGTCTCCCTGACAGCCTTGATGAAATCACCCAGTCCGCCGCCGCCGGGCACTGAATTATGCATATGCGAAAGCTCGAGGTGGCAATGGCAGTTTACAAACCCCGGAATGATTATGCCGTTGTAGAATTCTACGGAGGCGCTTTCTGCCAGGTCGCCTCCCGTATCTACCACGGAGATTACAGTGCCGTCGTCAGCGGTTGTGACCACCCCGCGCTTCAGGGGCACGCCGGCAGAAGTAAAAATATACTGGGCTGCTATTCTTCTCATTACTCTGTGACCTGGATATGCTGTGCTTTAATTCTACCTTTTACTCTCTGACCTGGATATGCTGTGCTTTAATTCTACCTTTTGCTCCGTGACCCGGATATACTGTGCGGCTATTCTACCCGTTGCTCCGGCACCGGGGTCTCTTCCTCAAGTCTGAGGCTAACGTTTCGGATGCGGGAATGTTTTTCCCATACCCCCTGCTGGCTTGTATGATTCAGCAGCCAGCCCTTGATGTGCACCATATAACCTGACTCCAGCTTCTTGCGGATCTCAACGCTATTGACCTTGCCGTCCTTTGTAAGTTTCACTTCAGCCCAGTAGTCCCTTACCTCCGCACCGAGGCTGTCGGTGGAGCTGAAGAAGACCGTCACTCTCGGGTCGAGGCTCCTGTCGTCTGAAAAAATCTGGATATCAGCCTTTAAAACATAAGTCCCCGAAATGTCCACAGGTATGTCAAACCATATCGGATCCCTTGTAAAATCTTCTGGCAGGGAGTAGGTATATTTTCCCATCCACAGGTTTTCACTATTGTCTCCCGGGGGGGCATCATCCTGGCTCTGGACCATAACCTCAAGTTCCAGCAGATTACCTGTGACCCTGTCATAAATTTTAGCCATTTTTTTAGGCTTTGCAATAAAATAATACTGCATTGTGGCCTCCATCTGCTGATGGGTATAACCGTGGCTTTCGATGACATCGATGTAATTCAGGATCGAATCCCGTTCGCCCCACTCAGCCCTGACCCCGGGAACATCAAGAATGCCTCCCGCCAGGTAAGTGTCTGTCAGAACAGCCACCAGGTCGTCATCAGGTATCAGCATCTCCCTGCCGGGTTTGGTGGCAGTATCGGTCCCGCATCCTGTGACCGCCAGTACCAGTAACAAAACCGGGGCTATCCGCTTTCCTGTCATTTCTGATTTTTTTTGTTTTCCGTAAGATATCTGCGTGACAGGTAATGAACGGGATACCAGGCTGCCCCGTATCCTATGGTCATTACAGTAAGGCCAACAAGGATGAAATCGCTGAGAACCATTTTTACCGGATATGAATCGACCAGCAGTGAATCTCCCGCCAGTTTCACTATGCCGAACTGCTGCTGTGCGGCACAGAGCAGGAATCCGGCTGCCAGCCCGAGGAAGGTGCCGATGAATGAGATCATCCAACCCTCATAGATGAAGATCCGGCGGATAAGCGAATTGTTGGCCCCGAGGCTTTTGAGGATGCTGATGTCACGTTCTTTCTCGATTATAAGCATTGTCAGGGAACCGATGATATTGAACGATGCTATTATCAGGATAAATGTGAGTATAACGAAGATTGCGAGCCTTTCGGCTTTCATCACCTTGTAAAATATTTCCTGCTGTTCATAGCGGTTCTGAACGAGAAACTCCTTACCCATTATCTCCCTGACGGCTTTCTGTGTCTTTTTCAGGTCAGCGCCGGGAACCAGTTTTAATTCTATAGAGCTTGTTTCATTTGAATAATCAAGCAGTTCCCTGACGAAATCAAGTGGCATGAAGACGTACTTTGAGTCGAACTCCTGTTCCACTGCGAAGATGCCGGAGAGGAATATATACTTCCGGGTAAAGGCATTGTCAGGATTAAGTGTGAGACGTGCTGTACGGTCAGGGATGTAGATCGCCAGCGGCGCCACGAAGTTGAGCCTTATCCCGAGATGGTTTGCCACCCCCAGTCCTGCTACGGCAAAAGGCCGGCCGTTTTCAGAGTTGAGGATAAAGTCGCCGTCCCACATGGCGGTATCGAGGTCTGTCACATCACGGTACTGAGGTCCTACCCCCTTGACAGTAGCAATGTACTGCTGGTCCTCATACCTTAGCAGGGCATTCTCCTCAAGGGTCTCTGCCCACACCTCCACGCCGCTGACTGCCGAGAGCCGGGTGAGAGTGACGCTGTCAGGCACGAAGACTTTTCCCATAACCGGACTAATACGAAGCTCAGGATCGGAAGTGTTAAAGATGCCCTTCACCATTTCTTCAAGACCGTTGAAAACGGAGAGAATTGTAATGAGGGCCAGGGTGCCGACGGTCACGCCTGCCACTGATATTGCTGAGATCACGTTAATGGCGTTCCGCGACTTTTTTGCGAACAGGTATCTCTTTGCTATGTAAAGCGGGAGCTTCATCTTATTTTTCTGCTGTTACAAGCAGTCCTGTTCCTTCTTTGTGTTTCAATTTGAGATCAAGCAGGTTGAGCACCAGGCAAAACGGTATGACCACAAGATACCATAAAGGAAGCAGAACAAAGAAAAGTTTCGAGAACGAGAGTGCTGTCACCGGATACTTCATTGAAAGTTTCCAGGCGATGCTTCCGGGAAGACCGTATGTATATGATGCTTTCACCGTGCTGAATCCTGCATCGGTGAGTTTTGCCGTTATTTCTTCAGTCCCGTAGCCGTCGCGTACGTGTTCACCGATAAACGATTCCTCATTTTCGCCGTGAACGTCAGAGCCGCCCCTGTCGGAAGGGGTTGAGATGATCAGCCTTCCAGCCGGGTTCATCGAACGGAAAAAGTTTGAAAATACGGTGCGGTCTTCCTCTATGTGTTCCATCACGTCGACGCACAGTACGAGGTCATATTTTTCGTTCTCCTTCCAGGTCACCAGGTCGGCTTCCACCGCTTTTACACTGTCAGCAACCCCTTCAGCGATGAAGAATGTATTGCAGTCGGCCACCTGCTCGCTTTTAATGTCTGCAGCGGTGATCTTCCATCCGGGAAATCTCTTTGTCATCCACCACGAGTACTGTCCGAAACCCATTCCCGCATCAAGGACTGACGCATAGGGAGACATCAGGGCGCCTGTCTCTTTCAGGGCTTTTCTGACATGCCACGACCGCAGCAGAAGGATGTTGAGCAGGGAGTAGAAAATCCTTCTGAGAAAAGGGTTGTGGTTGAACAACCGTCCCAGGAGCTCTTTTATCGGATCATACTGCATGGGCTTTATTCCTTGAGAAGGGAACTTATTTTATCGATATAATCGTTGCTGTCATCAAGGAAAAAGGCAATTTCGGGGACTATGCGCAGCTGGTTGCGCACTTTCTGGCCAAGTTCAAACCTGAGTTTTGGAACATGGCTCCGGATATTTTCCAGGGTCTCTTCAGATTTCTCCGAGGGGAAGATGCTTATATATGTTTTTGCGAGTGCCAGGTCAGGGCTGACGCGTACCGTGGTCACGGATACCATTCTGCCCGGGGCGAGTTCACCGGTATGATGCAGCAATATCTCTGCGAGTTCTTTTTGAATGAGCCTCGCAACCTTTTTTTGCCTTGTGGATTCCATTATATGAGATTTTCACCGCAAAAATACAAAAAATAGTTCAGCCTGTGGGAGCGGCGGACTTTGGTTGGGGGGTACTGAGACAGGAAGCCGCAGAATTGATTGACGGGCGTTGGTAGTGCGGTACTGAGGCAGGGAGCGGCGGGTGGATGCAGGTTACAGCAACCGCCGGCTCAATATTCGATATTTATCCCTATTTTTGTGGCTTACATTTCAATCAAAGATGGACACAGTAGTAAGCGGCATAAGGTCAACGGGAAACCTGCATCTGGGCAACTATTTCGGGGCTCTGAAGAACTTCCTCAGGATGCAGGATGAGAGTCACTGTTATTTCTTCGTGGCGGACTATCATTCGCTTACGACGCATCCTCATCCTGATGACCTGCACGGCAATATCAGACAGGTTCTTGCCGAGTACCTCGCCTGCGGCATTGATCCGGAGAAGGCTACCGTCTATGTACAGAGTGATGTCCCCGAAGTGACCGAGCTGTATCTCCTGCTGAACATGAATGCATACGTGGGTGAGCTGGAGCGCACTGCCTCATTCAAGGAGATGGTGCGCAAGCAGCCTGACAACATTAATGCCGGTCTTCTTACATATCCGGTACTGATGGCTGCTGACATCATCATACACAGGGCCCATAAGGTGCCCGTGGGGAAGGACCAGGAGCAGCATCTCGAGATGACGCGCCGCTTTGCCCGCCGCTTTAACACTATGTACGGAGTGGAGTATTTTCCGGAGCCGGATGCCTATAATTTCGGGAAACAGTTGTTGAAGATACCGGGACTTGACGGCAGCGGAAAAATGGGAAAGAGCGAAGGCAACGGAATTTTCCTTGCTGACACTCCTGCAGACATACGCAAGAAGGTAATGAAGGCTGTGACTGATACCGGTCCGGAAAAACCGGGCACGGCACCATCGGAGCCAGTGCAGAATCTCTTCACCATAATGGAAGTGGTATCTGATCCGTCAACTGTACAGTATTTTCTTGAGAAGCACTCAACGTGCGAGATTCGCTATGGCGACCTGAAGAAACAGCTGGCGGAAGATATAATTAAATTCACTGATCCGATCAGAACACGCATCAACGAGATACTGAGCGACCCCGCTTACATGGGCAAGGTTGTATCTCAGGGGGCTGAGAAAGCGCGTGCCAGCGCATCAAAGACCGTGAGGGAGGTCAGGGAGATAATAGGTTACAGACCTTTTTGAGACCCTGAAAATCAGGCGTTCACAAGAGGGGCTCTTTCAAACGGAGCTTCCCTGTCAAAGTTATACCGATAGGTTATATGGGTCTTGGTTATCTTTGCCCCGATCTGGTCGAGCAGGTGCATCATTGCCGGGTTGAAATCGCCTATCCAGTTCATTTCCAGATCTTTGTAAGGGAATGATTTAGTAAAGGCAAGTTTGGCAAAAGACATTATAAGTGCGCCTTCGACGCCCTTTTTCTGGTGTTCGGGGACGATGCCGAAGATCTGGCCAAACGCCTTGGTAAGTTCACCGGAAACGTATCTGTACCACAGGAATTTAATCTTGCCGACAGTGTTCATTTTACCGTTCAGGTGCCTGATGATCTGGTTGACTTCGGGAAGCATGAGGAAGAAGCATACCGGTTCTCCCTTATAAAAGCCGAACCAGAGTAGTTTTTCATCGAGTATAGGTTTAAGGCTTTTCAGCAGGATCCTCGCGTGACCTTCGCTTATTGTTTTGACACCCGGAAAACGGGCCCATCCCTTGTTAAAGACTATCATGAAGTTGCGGCCTATCTCCTTCATTTCGCTTCTTTTCATATACCTGAAAGAATAGTCAGGGTTGGCGAAGATCCTTTCAGCCTTGATCTTTATCACCTCGTCCATATTGGCGTCAGTGATGGGAGAGTGATAGGTGTATTGCTCGAAATAGTTTTTGAACCCCCAATCCTCGAACAGAGCCCTGTAATAGGGAGGGTTATAGGGCATTCCGTAATTGGGAGGAAGGAAACCGTCGACCAGCAGGCCCCACCATCTGTCGCGGTCGCCGAAGTTCACCGGCCCCTCCATGACCTTCATGTCACGGACTGACAGCCACTGGCGGCAGGCATCGAAAAGCACTGCGGCAGCTTCCCGGTCGTTAATGCATTCGAAGAACCCCATGCTTCCCACAGGCTCTTTGCCGGCGCTGGCTATCTTTTTGCTGTAGAAGGCAGCCACGCGGCCAACGGTTTTGCCGCCTGTATCTTTCAGAAGCCATCGTATCGCTTCGCCGGTCCGGAACAGTGTGTTTGACGAGGGGGTGAAAACAGACTCCACATCTCTGAAAAGAGGTTTTATCCAGTTCGGGTCTCCCTCATTTAGCTTTGAGGGGAGATCATGAAATTCCCGAATCTCTTTTTTAGTTCTGACCTCTATAAGTTGAAAACTGCCAGCCATTGTATCCGAATTTATCCGATAATGGCTGAAATTTAACTAATCCTTCCGGAAATAAAAAACATGAAAGCGAAAAGGGTCAGATCATTATCCTTACCGAGACGATAAAATTCCTCCCCGGTGACACAATCCCCGAAGAATATGGCCTGTACCGGACATCCAGCATATTTTCCAGGCCTGCGGAGAATTCGGCCCTGTTTGAAAGGTTGTAGCTGGCTTTGAGGTTAAGCGTGAACCATCCGGGAGACCAGGGGTTTCCGTTTTCGTCGGAGGCATACATGTAAGGTTTTTCAGTCTCGGCGGGGGCCATCTTATCATAGGGCTTGCTTCCGTTATACAGGGCATACAGGTCCATTTTGAAGGCGGATTTTTCAAAAATTATATGGGTCGATCCGAATACAGGGGGGACATGCCGCAACGGGTTTTTCGCATCATCATGACCGCCGGTAAGTGTAAGTGCCGTTTTGACACGCAACAGTGACAGGGGTTTCAATTCCGCCTTGATCTGAACGCCGTAAACGACAGCATAACCTGCATTTACCATCGCAAATACGGCGCTCTCCTCTTCCTGGTACATTATAGTGCTTTCCCCGTTAAAGAGGAATTCTCTGCGAACCATAGCATTGTCAAGGAATGAAAAGAAGCCTGCAACCTCGGTATGGAGCATTTGTCCGAAGTCATTTGCAACTCCCAGGTCGACATTATAAACATATTCCGGACGCAGTGAGGGATTTGGCACTACGACAACTCCGGGAGCAGATTCGAACACCTTGCCCAGGTCATCGAGATTCGGAGCCCTGAAGCCGGTTGATAAATTCAGAGAAACTTCGCTCTTGTCATCGGGCCTGTAAACCATGCCGAGAGCGCCGGTGACCGCACTGTTGGCTGAACTGATTGTTGTGAAGGGAAAACTGTAGAATGAATTGTCAGCAATTTCCGAATTGAGTGACACGAAGTTGTATCTCAGGCCGGTATTGAGAGTCACCCTCTCCGAGAGGTTATTCTTATACCCGCTGTAGACTGAGAAACTGTTATAGATATTGTCTCCGTTCGGGTAACGTGATCCGGCGGGGGTGATGGTTCCGGTTGTCACATTCCTGATATCGGCGGTACTCTTTATGTTATTACTGACATATTCAGCGCCGTAATATACAAGACTCCGGCCTTCGTCAAGGGTTTTGTCAAGGTCAAGGTTTGCAGACCAGATGGCCACGTCCTCGGTCTGTTCGTTAAGACTGCTGTCAAAAATCTTCCTGTCATGCCGGCTCTCGCGGTAATCCTGACGGGCAACGGTCAGCTTCACTTCGTCATAGACAGATGATTTGCGGGTGTAGTCCAGCACAGCATTGTTCATCATCCAAACCTGCGGTCCGTAGTACCAGTCGCCGTACCTCAGTATGCCATTTTTCTTCTGGATCAGCCTGTCATATCTCGGGACATCGGAAAGGCGCGAGAAATGATTTGCAATATTTATATCGAGATGCTCACCTGCCTTGAAGCGGAGTTTATTCATCGTGTTAAGCTGAGAGAATCCGGTTGAGATCTGGACCCTCGGGTCGGGATTCATTAAGATTTCATCACCTCCGGCAGTCGTGGTCTGAAATTCAGGCCGCAAATAATCAGGATGCTTCCATGAACCCATCCTGAGGTCGTCATAGTCAGTCCACGTTACTGATGACAGGAAAGCTATTTTTTTTCCTCCTGCATTAAAGTCGAGGTGATATGTCTGTTCATCCGATGCGGAAGAGTACCGGGCCATCACTTCCGCCTTGAAATATGCCTTGTCACCTGCTGTATAGAGAGCCCTCTTTGTATGAAAATCCATCACCCCGCCGATGGCGTCACTTCCGTACATAGTTGCCCCGGGACCGAAGATAACTTCAGTGCGGTCAATCACATTCGGATCGAGGGAAATAATATTCTGGATGTTTCCTTCGCGGTAAATGGCATTGTTCATCCTTACCCCGTCGATTACTATCAATACCCTGTTTGTGGCAAAACCTCTTATCATCGGACTTCCGCCGCCCAGCTGACTCTTCTGGACATAGACATCCCCGCTCAGGGATACCAGGTCTGCCATAGTCTGGGGATTCTGAATTCTCACTGACGGCAGCGCAATGACGCTGATGTGGTTAGGAACCTCGTCTGATTTCTGCTCCCAGCGGTTTGCCGAGACTATGAACTCCTCAACCTCGAAAGTCTTGGGGTAAAGCTTAACTATCCACCCTGCCTCACCCAGCTGAGCGATTGTAAATGAGACTCTTTCATAAGAGAAATGCTGAAAATATATAGGCTGGTTGCCGGTAAAAACCGACATACTGGCTTTGCCTGAGGGATTGGAATAACAGAACTGTGTCCTTGCCTCGCTGTAGATGGCCACATCGGATACAGGCTTGCCGTCTTCACCGTCAACTACTGTGACTGTTTGAGCCAATGATACCTGAAAAGATATCAGCAATGCAGACAATATGAGAAAAGGCTTCATTATTAATTATTTTTAAGCGAACAATACGGCACAAAAAGTATTCCAACCTTGTCCTGTGCGACTATGTTTCTCAGCATAGCCTTTAAATAATGATCATTGTACTGTTTGTAAAGACTAAAGTAATATTTTATATTTTTGAAATTCAATCTGAAACGTAAATAGGTGCTGAAAAGAGCCGGTATAATAGCAGTCATAATTTTCGCGACAGTTCTGGCGGTGGCGGGATATCTTATTCAAAAGAATAAGAAGGTTGTCGTTATCGATCCATGGCTGGCGGTGCCTTCCGATGCTGTTTTCATAGTTGAGACTCATGATTTTCCGGAGTTGCTTACCAAGGTAACAGACCGCAACGGGATCATCACGAGGCTTGCAGGGATGAAGTGGGCAGCGGGCCTTTCGGAGGCCGCGGCGACAGTTGACAGTATTACCGGCAGCCGTGATTTACGTGAAATGATGAATGACCGTAAGGTCATACTCTCGTTTCATGCCGGGAGTCAGGGGAACATCACACCGATGGCGGTAATGAATTCAGGACCGTCATTTAATTTCAGGGACCTTGCACATATGGTCAGCAAATCAGGCGCTACTGCTTCGCAGCCGAAAGAACTTGCAGGAGCCAGGGTCCTTTCGGCCACCTACGGTAAGGGTAAAAACCAGAAGGTGCTTTATATAGCTCTTTCCTCGGGAATCATTATTCTTTCACCCTCGGAAACACTTGTTGCCAACGCTTTAAATAACAAGAGCACAGGTTCGGATATAAGACATCAGCAGGGATTCACGCCGGTTGTCAATGCATCAGGGAAAGAGACAGAGAGCCTTTATATCCTCTTCAGAAATCTTCCGCGGCTGGTCCAGCCATTCGTTAATCCTGCATTCATCACGCCGCTGTCGGCAGCAGGAATTGCAGCGGGCGGTGATGTGACTTCCAGGGAGGACGGGTTATTCATCAGTGGATTTATGTCGACAGCCGGAGCCGGACTGGGAGCTGACAGACTTAACGGTATCACTCCTGCTGAATCAGGTGTGCACGAGGTGCTGCCCGAGGGAACACTGAGTTACAGAACCGTAATGAAAAGGCCCTCGATGACCGGTCAGGCTGCTGCAGACCCTGCAGGCATCAATGCAACTGACCTCGCACTGGCTGTCAGCCCTTTCACGGGTGCAGAGGTGACAACGGCTGTCATTCCTGAAGGCAACAGCCGGGTAAAGGTTGTCCTTTTCAGAATGGATGACCGGCAGGCTGCTGAGGCGATACTGAAAGAGAAGCTTACAGCCAAATACAGGTCGATGGGACTCAGGGAGAGCCAGTTTATTGCGGCACTCAGGGAAAAAGAAGAAGAACAGGTTGTCATTTATAAAATGCCTTTCGCAGGAGTCGCTGCAATGCTTTCCGGTGAACCGGCGGGTATGGTTGAGGACAACTGGGTTCTGTTCTGCCGTTCCTATATGATCTTTGCTGCCAATCCTGAGGTTCTGGTGGAGATACAGAACAGGTCAGACGAGGACAACACCCTCATTAATGACCTTGAGTTCAGGGAGATGGAAAAGACTCTGCCGACAAAAAGTTCTTTTCTTTTATACATTTCCGGAGGCGCCATAAAAGCGGCACTGGACCAGTACCTTACCCCGGCAGCTGCCTCAGCCCTTGCTGATAATACCTTCTCCGGCATCCAGGCGCTGGGTCTGAGCCTTAGCCCGAGCAATGACATGATATACACTAGCCTTTCGTGCAGATACCGCGATCCCTCACCTGCCCGGTCTGAAATGACAACCCCGGCGACCCTGCAGGCCGGACAGGAAGATGCTCTTTCACAGGACATTTTTCCGGAGATGAAATGGAAGGTCAAACTGGAGGCAAACCTGGGTGCAAAGCCTTTCTTTTTCAGAAACCATAATACCGGCGCCACAGAGATATTTGTGCAGGATCAGCAAAACAATATCTACCTGCTAAGTTCCGGAGGCAGGATACTGTGGAAGGCGCTGATAAGAGAGAGGATCATGGGCGAAGTATTCATGATCGATTATTATAAGAACGGCAAAAACCAGCTGCTTTTTGCAGGCAGGGATTACCTGCATCTGATTGACAGGAACGGCAATTATGTCGACCGCTTCCCGGTAAAGCTGAGATCCGCGGCATCAAATACACTTGCTCTCTATGATTATGACGGCAACAGGGATTACCGGCTACTGATAGCCGGAGCAGACAGGAAAATCTATCTGTATGACAGGTCTGGCGCCCAGGTCAGAGGGTGGAACATGTTTGTAACAAAAGGAACAGTAAGGGACCAGATAGCGTTTTACAGTGTCAGGGGGAAAGACTACCTCGTGGTCGCTGATGAGCAGTCGCTCTATTTTCTTGACCGGACAGGCAACACAAGGGTAAATCTTAAAGAACCTGTTACCAGGGCGGCCGGCTCTGCCCTTAGGCTGACACCGGGATCGGAGCCTTCAGTTGTTTTCACTTCTCCGGATGGGGCAGTCAGAAATATTTCGTTTGACGGAACAGTTGCAGGGAAACAGGCAGGAACGTTCACACAGGCTCACCGGTCTGATTTCGCTGATCTTGACGGCGACGGGGTACATGAGTTCCTGGTCATAGATCAGGGCATCCTGACTGTTTATAAAAATGACAGTACGGAACTTTTCACAAAGAGTTTTGAAACCAAAGATATCAGGGGACCGTACCTGTACAATTTTTCTGCCTCTGACAGACGTACCGGCGTTTACGAATCAGGAAAGCAGCTGATTTATATTTTCAACAGGACCGGAGATCCCGCACCCGGATTCCCCATAAAGGGAGGCGAGTTCTTTGCAGCAGGCAAATTATCATCATCAGGGGGATGGAGCCTGATTGCTGACGGCACTGACGGATACCTTTACAACTGGGGACTTGACACCGGCTTAAAATAGATATGATATGTTCAAAAGAACCTGTTATTGGATGATGCTGCTTCTGGCAGTGATGTTAACTGACGCTGCAGCGCAGTACAGTCAGTCTCTTTATTTCATGAACCTGCCTCAGAGAAACTCTCTCAATCCGGCACTGAGACCAACAAACAGACTCTATATCGGACTGCCTGCACTGTCGGGTGTTACGGTCAATCTCGACAATAATTTCATCAACATGTCAGATCTGTTTATCGGTGGTGTCATTTCAGATTCCACTGTTACATTTCTCGAGCCGGGGGAGCATCTTGACAGGCTGGTGGCAGGGCTTAAAGACAAAAACTCGGTTGAGATGCAGGCTTCGGTTCAGCTTTTCGGACTTGGATTTTCGGTAGGAAAGGATCTCTGGGTCACGCTGGATCTGACTGAGAGGGCTGAAGCAAATTTTGTGCTACCGGGAGAGCTGATAAGGCTTGGGATCAGGGGGAATGATGCATATGCAGGGCAGAGCATAGACCTGTCTTCACTCAGGGCAGGCGTCAAATACTATCACGAAATAGGGGTGGGCCTGTCAAAAAATCTAACCGAAAGGTTACGGCTTGGGGTACGCGGGAAGCTTCTCTTCGGTGTGGCTACGGCGACTCTTGACAACAACGACTTCAGGTTAAGGGTAAATGAAGACTACACTCATACCCTGTTCGCTGACATGTCTTTCAGGATGAGCGGACCGGTCAGAGCGGTCATGAACCCCGACGGAACACTGGACAACGTGAGTATCGATGACTCCAGGTTTGAAACCACAAAAGATAAAATATCGCTTTTAACAAACACCGGGAACCCTGGCTTCGGGATTGACCTGGGGATGGAATACAGGATAACAGACAGGCTGTCAGTATCAGGAGCCGTAACTGACCTTGGATTTATCAGGTGGAGGACTGACAGAACCACTCTTTTTACAAAGACCCAGTTTGAATTCAACGGTCTGACGATGCAGGATGTATATGACGAATCGCTGGATTTCGATGAGCTCATTAACTATACCCTGGATTCACTTCAGAACACATTTTATCAAGAGGCAGGCAGCGATCCCTTTGTTACATACCTGACTCCGGGAGTCACAGTTGCAGCAAGCTACAGTCCGGTCAAGGCCTTTACATTCGGTGTCCTTTCGCATACGAGGTTCATCGGCAGGCAGGTGCGGGAGTCCATGACTCTCTCAGCCAACATGAATATCTGGAATGCCCTGTCGGCAACCTGTTCCTATACTGCGGTGAACCACAGGTATGACAATCTTGGTGCAGGGATTTCATTAAGGGGGGGGGCGATGCAACTTTACGCCCTTGTTGACAATATTCCGGTTCGCTGGACAAAGGTCAGCAGTGGAAATGACAGTTTTCCGGTGCCTGATGACTGGAACACCCTGCATGCAAGGGTGGGTATGAATATTATGTTCGGGAACAAGGCTAAAAACAAACCTTCCGACCTGGACTGATCAGGTTCCTGCAGACAGTTTAAGTTGCTTTGCCAGGGCATTGGCAAAGACAAAATCATTCAGGATGGTGCAGTCTGATTTCAGGATCTCATTCCTGGTGCCCTCCCAGCATTTCTCACCCTCTTCGATGAAGATTATCTTCTCCCCGTTTTCCATTACGGAGTTCATGTCATGGGTGTTTACAATTGTAGTCATATTGAGCTCGACAGTGATCTCCTTTATGAGTTCATCTATAACTATTGAGGTCTTGGGATCAAGGCCCGAGTTGGGCTCGTCACAGAAGAGGTATCGGGGTTTGAGTGCTATAGCGCGGGCGATAGCCACCCGTTTCTTCATCCCGCCAGAGAGTTCGGCAGGAAAGAGTTTATTCGAATTTACAATATTGACTCTCTCAAGGCAGAAATTCACCCTTGCGAGTTTCTCTTCGTAAGAAAATGAGGTAAACATGTCAAGAGGGAACCTGACATTCTCCTCGACAGTCATGGAGTCAAAGAGGGCACTTCCCTGGAACAGCATACCCATTTCCTTCCGGATCTCTTTTTTAGCTGAAAAGTCCAGCTTAGAAAAAAGAGTGTCACCGTACCAGATTTCTCCTTCATTTATGTCAAGTAGGCCTACAATGCATTTCAGGAAGACCGTCTTGCCCGATCCGCTTTTACCGATTATGAGGTTTGTTTTTCCGGGTTCAAAAACTGCGGAGATGTTATGCAGGACCTCACGGTCACCGAATGTTTTTGAGATGTTCTGGGCCCTGATCATGACAGCAGAAGTTGAGTAAGAATGACATTGAAGAGGAGAATCATGACGCTGCTGTAGACAACGGCTTTGGTGCTGGCGCGCCCCACCTCAAGTGAGCCGCCCTCGACATAATAACCCTGGAAGGAAGAAACTGTAGCGATAATAAAAGCGAAAAATACCGTTTTGATGAGCCCGTACACAATATAATAAGGTATGAAGGCATACTGGATGCCATAAATAAAGTCCTGTGATGAGATCACCCCGGTTGCGGTGCCTGCCAGCCACCCTCCGCATATCCCTACGATAATGCTGATAAGTGTAAGAAAGGGATTGAAGATCAGGGAAGCGGTGATTTTCGGCAGAATCAGGTATGATGCCGAGTTAACCCCCATAAGCTCAAGTGCGTCAATCTGTTCTGTGACTTTCATTGTACCTATCTCGGATGCGATACTGGACCCCACCTTGCCTGCAAGAATCAGGGCAACGATTGTGGATGAGAACTCGAGCAGGATTGAGTCACGGCAACCAAGACCTATGAGATATGTCGGATAAATGGGGTTCTCAGTGTTATAAGCCGTCTGGAGCGTTATTACAGCTCCCATGAAAAACGAAATAATAATTGTAATACCAATTGAGCGGAGTCCCAGGCTGATGAGCTCTTTGGTGGTCTGTTTATAGTACACCTCTGTCTTCTCAGGTTTTGAAAAGACTTTTCCGAGGAGCAGCCAGTATCTTCCGAAAGAAGAAAGGAATTTTAGCATCCGGTAGAATATTTTGTCAAATTTAGCAATAATTTGCGGGTACGGCTACCTTAATGAAATTGGTCATTCATAATTTATATCTTTACGATAATTACGGGAAAAGAGCTGAAAAAGACATGAACAACCGTTACGTATTGATTATGGCAGGCGGCGTGGGAAGCCGTTTCTGGCCGCTAAGCAGACAGGAAAAGCCCAAACAGTTCCTGGATATCCTGGGTACGGGGGAGACACTAATTCAGACCACTTTTAAAAGGTTTGAAAAACTCTGTCCGGCAGATCATATTTATGTTGTCACAAGTGAGGACACCAGTGAGATAGTTGTAAGCCAGCTTGGAATTGACAGTTCCAGGGTACTGGCCGAGCCAATGAGGCGAAATACTGCCCCCTGTATTGCCTACGGAATTTTCAGGATCATGGCAGAAAATCCCGATGCAGTCATAGTCGTCGCCCCGTCAGATCATCTTATCAGCAAGCAAAAGGCTTTCGAAGAAGTTATGGAGGAGGCCTTCAGGTTTGTCTCTGAGAATGATGCGCTGCTGACCCTGGGGATACGCCCCGACAGGCCGGAGACCGGTTACGGATACATTCAGGCAAATGAGGAACAACAGGTAAACGGTTACCATAATCTGCACAAAGTAAAGGCCTTCACCGAAAAGCCTGAGCTTGAGATGGCCAGGCTTTTTCTGGAGAGCGGTGATTTTTACTGGAATAGCGGACTTTTTGCCTGGCGGGCATCATCCATATTAGCGGCATTCGAACGGTACCTCCCTGATGTATTCCATATTTTCAACCAGGGTACCGGACAATTCGGCCAGCCGGAAGAGGCAGAATTCATCAACCAGGCATACCCCCAGTGCAGCAGCATTTCCGTCGACTACGGGATAATGGAAAAGGCCGATAATGTTTATGTGATATGCACTGACCTGGGATGGTCTGACCTTGGCACATGGAGTTCGCTTTACCAGCACTCTGGCCACGATAAAAATGACAATGCGATACTGGAATCCACGGCGTTTACATTTAATTCCGAAGGCAATATAATCAGCCTTCCCGATGGCAAGATAGCCGTTGTGCAGGGGCTGGATGACTACATAATTGTCGATACGGGAGACGTGCTGCTCATTGTTGCCAGGGATCAGGAACAGAATATCAAGCTTTACCTGGACCAGGTAAAGAATAAGACAGGGGAGAAATATCTTTAATTTGCGATTTGCGAATTAATTCGCACATCGCATATCAACATTCGCACATAAAAAAAGCTGCCACCGGCAGCTTTTTTTTATTATTGTCTGTCTTTAGTATTCCCAGAGGTCCTGTTCGAAATTGAAAATGTCGTTCTTGATCTTTTCGGCCTCAAAAATCTGCGCCGGGCCCATCTTGTATGAGTTGATGAACCTGTCGTCATAGACGTTTGACTGGGCGACAATGTAGCCGTTGAATTTACGCTGCAGCATCATGTCCTCGAATGAAATTCTCTGTGCATCGTTGAATGAGTTGAAAGCCTCACTTTTTGCGAGCGCCTGCCTGACTTCTTCATACCTTATCCAGAAAAGGCGTCTTTTGACGAGTCTGGCCGTGACCTGGTCATAACCCATATAGATGGGGCATATGCCGATGATGCGGACATCGAGACGTGAATGTTTCTTGTCGAAATACCACTCTTCAAGGAGCATAAGCTGTTTGATGTCAGAGGGGTTTTCCATGTTCATCACGGTGGAGTCACGCTCATTGCCCTGTGCATCGATGATGGGAATTCTCAGGGTGTCACGGTTCATTTTCGAAGCGATATCACTGTATGTTGTGGGTACTGTCATCTCATCACCGTCCATGGCCTCAACCCTGCCGGCGAGTATCTCGTTCAGGAGGATGCCTGAAAAGTTCATTCTGCCGTCTGACATTTCAGAGACAAATTTGTTTTCGGCCTTATTGAATTTCAGGGAAGGATAGTAAAGATTAAGGTTCATCTTTTCCCTGAGGTCTATAATCCTGTACAGTCTCTGTGACCAGACTACATCCGATTCACCCAGGAAGGGATAATTTATCTTCTGGTTGTTCGGCATCGACTTTTCGTAGATGTCGCCGAAAGACTGGGCCATTGAGGCGGTAAAGATCAGCAAGCCTGCAAAGCCGGCTATTATTCTCCTCTTCATATTGTCTTCTTTCTAAGATTAAACTATTTTCAGAATAATTGGCGGGAGGACCCTGGTTCTTCCGTCAGGTCCTATAGCCGAGATTTTTTCAATTATCAGTCTCTGGCCGGCACGCAGGTTTCCTATCAGGCTTTTCTGCTTATCGGTGATTCTGTTATTGTTTGATTCAGCCGCGATCTCAAAGCCCTTGTCATTGACAGAGACAGTGAAACCGGTTATGGTATACGTGAGGTCAAATTCAAAGTTCTCGAGAACTGCGGATACAACCTGCTGGGCGGCGGCGACGCTTCTCTGTACGCTTCCTTCGGTCATGCCTGCAAATTTTGCAACGGGGTCAGGAATTCTTCTCACCCTGAATTCAACAGGAGGGAAGTTCTGCACCTTGCCGTTGATGTTGGCGGAAACGATTATCTGTGCCGGTTCTCCGATGTTGCGCGGCTGAGCTACCCAGTCGCCGCGGTAATTCTTGTACTTGCCTTTCTTCAATTCGCCGTTTGTCATCTTTACGGAGAGCTTGTCAGAACCGACTCCCGGCACCGAGATGTCAATGGGGTTCTGGATACCCTGGTAAAGGACGTTCATGGCTGTAGGTGATACTACTACGTTGGGAAGGCCTACGGAGTATTTTGAATTGAACGGATAATTAATGACGGATCCGTCGGGAGATTTCAGCCTGATGACTCCGCCGAAAGATTTTTCACCGGTTGAGCCCGGCCTTATCCTGTAGACTCCGATGCCTGCATCGTTAACCGGAAGTTTTGTATAATCGCCGATCATTTCGACGGCGCTGGTACCGTCAGCATTCTGCCTTGTAGTGTAGTTACCGATGAGAATTTCCGGATCCTGTGTCGTATCAGTGGCTGCAACGAATACCTGTGCTTCGTATTCATTTCCCTGCATGATATAGGTTGAATTCGGAATTACAGTAGGTATGATCTTGTTGAATTTGAATGAAGCGGCGTCGATCTGGGTATACAGGAAATTAAGTACGTCTGCTTCCGAGTTTCTCACGTCAACCTGCATCTTCGAGAGAATCGTAATGACTGCTACGAGCGGTAAAGTCTGGAAATTGGAATTTGCCCATTTTTCCGTCGCGCCTTCCAGGTTCTTGGGATCGTCGGTATTGAGTGCCGAAAGAATTGATGCTTCGGCGTTCAGGTCCTTGCCGTCAAGAGTTTCAACGAGAAATGAACGGTAGTCTTCAACCAGGGCTTTAAGGTCATAAGCCTTTCCCTTTTCATCTGCACCTATAAGAATTTCTGACGGGATGTTCGGCTCATCGATCTTCTTTACCTGAAAAATGTCAATCTGGTTGTCAGGAAGAAGGGCCGGAGAGTCTGCACCTTCAGCTTTACGGACTATTTCTACTTTAAGATCCTGCAAATAATTGAAAGCCTCATCAGCGCGCTGTTTTACGTCATAAGCCTTTGTCCTCCACTGTCCCGCTTTTGCCTTGTTTTCGGCAGCAGCAGCGTCAAATGCTGCATAAGTAATGTCGTTTTTCCTGGTATAGTTAGCAGTAGTTTTGTTCAGACTCTGGTCCACTTTTTTAAAAGCTTCAACGGCTTCCTTTGATACGTTAAGAGCAAGCATTGCGGTCAGTATGAGGTACATCATACCGATCATCTTTTGCCGCGGGGTTTCTTTTCCGTGAGCCATCTGTGGATAGTTTAGATGTTATAGATTAATTTAAATGGCCTTAACATTATTTCACGTTCATGGCAGAGAGCATGTTGCCGTATACGTTGTTGAGCGAAGAAAGATTATCATTCAGTTTTGATACCTGCTCACGGTACTTCTTGGTATCATCTGCTGATCCTGACAGGTCTTTCATAAGGCCTTCGATGCCTTTGTAAAGTACCTCTGAACTCTTGACGTGATCACTTGCTCCGCGAAGCTGCAGTTCATAGGCTGCATTGAGTGCGGAGAGGTTTTTATTGAGAGACTCAAGTCTTTCCTGATACGATTTTCCGCCAGTCTCGATATTCTTTGACGACTCGCCGATAGCCTGATAAACAGTGCTTGTTTCGTTCATTGACCTTGCGGTCTGTCTTACCGAGTCTGCCAGGTTCGTCAGTGATTCATTGGCTTTTCTGATAGTTCCCTGATATTCATTTGTGGTGGCTGCAAGGTCGCCCATTGCATTGAAATTATTTGTTGTCTCAGTCAGTTTTTTCAGTCCCTGGCTCAGCCTGTCGAATACATCCGGGGTAATACCGGCATTGGCGAGCATCTTGTCAAACTGTGACAGGCCTACGCCGCCGCCGCCGCCGCCACCGCCGCCGAAATTGCCGGCAAAGCCGACTTCCTCGCCTGAATATTTCGGGTCAAGCTGCGGATAGACAAGTTTCCAGTCCGGTTCTTCTTTCAATGGCTCAAATGCAGAGAAAAAGAAAATTACGGCCTCAGTGCAGAGGCCAATGGCCAGAAGAAGGCCGGCGAACTGATAGTGCTGAATTTTGAACAGAGCACCGATGATCACGACTGAAGCACCCCAGCCGTAAAGTTTAGCCATGAAAGCTTTCCACCTACTTGTGTGAACTAATTCCGAAAGGCCCATATGTTTGCAGTTTAAGGTTAATTCTTTAGTTATTTACTCCGATATAAGTTCTGACGTTACGGAAACCCACGAATGACTTTGTTGAGTCCTGGTATTCGTAATCACGAGATGATGTCTGCATGTAGTATGCAATATCCTTCCATGAACCGCCTCTGATAACTTTTCTTTTCAGTACCGGAGGATCTTCCGGACGTGCGTTGTATTCATAGTTGGGGTTAAGGTCATGTGTGAAAACGTATGCTGACGGGTGGTAGGCGTTGGAAGTCCATTCTGAAACGTTGCCCGCCATATCGAACAGCCCGTATTCATTCGGTTCGAAGGAGGCGACCTTTATTGTGTAAACGGCACCGTCATCTATATAGTTACCGCGGAGTGGCTTGAAGTTAGCAAGGAAGCATCCTTTATAGTTGCGTGTATAGGGTCCTCCCCAGGGATACATCGAGAGGTCGAGGCCGCCGCGTGCAGCATATTCCCATTCAGTCTCCAGTGGCAGACGGTAGCTGTGAACATCCGGAACGCCCTGTGCACGAAGGTTTTCATTCATGTAATTTGTGCGCCAGACGCTGAATGCGCCTGCCTGTACCCATGAAACACCAACCACGGGATAATCGTCATAACCGGGGTGCCAGAAATAGAGTGTTGCCCACGGGTCATTGAACGAATAGGTAAAGTCTCTGATCCACGCCAGGGTGTCAGGGAAAATATTGACCACATGATGCATGATGAATGAAGACCTGTCTGTGACTGCGGTAGTGACCCCGTCAAGATTGGTTACATTTCCCTCGTACTTAAGGTCTTTGTAGTTATATTTAGCTTTAGCTGCCTGTTTGTAGTCAACCCAGAAATATGAGTAGTTCAGGAGCCGTGTGTCCCACTGCTTGTTGCCGTTGAATCTCTCTTCAGGCGGATAGTACATGGTTTCAAGAACAGGAAGAACGTTTTCATCCTCATAGTCTATCTCCTCTGCCCAGTTCAGGACGTGGGGCTCAAGCACATTTCCCTCCTCGTCGGTTCTGAAAAATTCGTAGCCTTCGATACCCTCGTCACCAAGTCTGGTTCTGAGGATGGAATCGCGTACCCAGTAGGTAAACTGACGGTATTTATTATTTGTAATTTCAGTCTGATCCATCCAGAATGCTTCCACTGTAACTGTTTTCGAAATGCTGTTCATTGCGCGGAGCGGATCCTGATCGCTGGGGCCCATTGTATAAGAGCCTGCCGGGATGAATGCCATCTCAAAGGGTTCGGGCTCGTAGAATTTCTTTCTGCCCTGAACGCCTGTCAACTCCCCACTGTCGGTAGAGGAGGAACAGCCGCCTAAAACAAAGGCTATAATCAGAGCAAATAGGATTACCTTTTTCATATACGGGTCAATTTTATCTTGCAAGTAAGTTATTTTTTTATTACAATCATAAAAATCTTATACTTTTATATTTAGCCGAGCTTTTACCAAGGCCGATGTCAAAACAATAGGAAACCATGAATTCATGGGACCCACTGGTTCCTTTCCTGATTTCCGAAATTGGGAAATCATACCCATATCCTATCTTCAGACCGTTGTACAATTCAGTGCCTGCAAATCCGGTAAAAGCATCTCCGGCTCTGTAAGAAACGCCGCTCCATACTTTTTTATTGTACCGGACAGTCCCGGTTGCTATATATTGTGTTGCTGCCCCATCATTTACAACGAACACCGAGGGGGTGACCTCGAGAGCCGGATTGGGCAGCTGGAACGTATATCCTGCCGTCAGGTAGTATTGCCTGCTGACATAAGTAGCTGTCTCGGCATATTTTATTTTAGGCTGGTTAATATGAGTGACAGACAAACCGGCATAATAATTTAGGCCCTGGTAGAAAAGGCCAAGGGAAAAATCAACAGCCACGAAGCTTTCGTCATTTTCAGGAATGAGCGGGTCTCCGGCCGGCGGAACATGTGATGTTCCTGAAGGGATAAACCATTCCGGTGCCAGTGTCTTATTCAGAACACCGGCGCTGAATCCCGCTCCAAGTGTGCCGTTACCCAGCGGAGCAAGGTATGAATATGAAAGACTGAGATTGATGTCATTGCTGAATCCGTACTTGTCAGCTTCAACGAGCAGACCGGCTCCGCTGCTTAAACCGAACAGTGAAAACGGGGTGTTGATGTTGAAGATCATTGTTGAGGGTGCCCCCGGAAATCCGACCCACTGCTGCCGTGTGATGGCTGTTGCGCACATGAGGCCGCTGATGCCTGAAAAACCAGGGTTAAAAGTCTGGGTATTAAACATATAATAGCTTAAAACAGGGTCCTGCTGACCGGTAATCATGCCTGCCGAGAGTAGTATTGCCAGGATGACTGTTTTGACTTTCTTCATTTTCAATTCTCAAAAAGTGCTCTGCACCCAGAAAAATAACGAGTAAAATAAATAAAAAATATGCACGCCACCAAATAAAAGGTGTTTTTTTAGTGTCCGTAACGAAGCATTGCTTTTGTCCATCTGTCGGGTACCTGGTCTCTGCTGGCCATCATATAGTCTTCAAAAGAGCAGGCAAGATAATGCGGTTCATTCTCCGGGTCACGGATTTCGATCCACCATCTTTCTGTGATATTGCTCTTTATAAAAATCGCTTCCCCTTCAAGATCCGTGAGGGTCACGTGATACCTGATAAACCTGTTGCTCTGCTGGTCGCTGAGATATGTAATTTCATACTGTTTCTGTGAGAACCCTTCGAGGAAGAACCAGATCATCTGGGCTGCCAGGTGGGAGGTCTGGAAATGATGATCGAAGTTGGGATTGACTTCAAAAAGCCCGAATACCCTGAGATTGTCAGACAGCCCTGCATACCTGGCAAGGAGGCAAATTTCCTCGCCGTAGAAGCCGTTAGCCGAAGGCAGCACTGTGCCCGGGGCGTCAGACTGTCTTACTGAACCGATATCAAAAATGGCGGCAGAGGCGTCACGGAACAGAGGCTCGGTCTCATGTATTGCAGCACGCACCTCGCCTATTCGTAAAAGGTCATAATGTCTGCGGTTGAAACGGTTGATCACCTGCTGATCAGTAAGGTAAGTCTGATATCCGATTGCTGCGAGATGGGCCATCCGTGAACCGCTGCGGTAGATAACGTCATTCATCCAGTTAAACGAGTCGGCCTCTCTTTTCTCCGCCGTAAAGTCGAGTCTCGAATCGACCGAGACCAGTGACCAGGGTTGTTTCAGGGCGGACAGGCACTTTTCAACGGCCGGTATAAGTGCACTTGTACCTCCGAGGATAACAGGCAGGATATCCTGTTCACACAGCTGCGTCAAAACATCACGCAGTCCGGCAAGTGTGTCTTCAAAACCGGTTCCCGGCCTCAGGTTGCCAAGGTCAGCTATCTTCATCTTACCCGGAAGGCGTGAGAAGGAGTACAGACTCTTCCTGATCGTATCCGGCGCGTGGGCAGAGCCCTCATTCATCGATGCCCTGTCATCAGGCACACCTATAAATACTACCGAAAAGCCTGATATGTCCCCGATAGGTTCGTTGCCCGTATTTACATATATATTATGCGAGAAACCTGCCGCACCCCTTATGTGCGATATTTCAGGCCTGTCGAGGCAAACGGGATCAAAATACTGGTTCAGGTCAATCATATCTGTTTACTGTCACTTCTTTCTTGTCTTTTTCACGGGTTTTTTTGCACCGCTCTTTTCAATGATTGCAAGGCACTCATCTTTGGTTAGCTTTGCAGGGTCAGTGCCTTTTGGTATTCTGTAGTTGTTCTTATCCCTTGTAATATACGGTCCGTACCGGCCATTCAGCACCTGGACATCATCGAAGTCGCTGATGACTTTCTTCTGATCGCCGTCTCTCTTTTCCGCGATTAGTTCGGTTGCCCTTTCCTCACTGATCGTATAGGGATCATCGACGCCTTTCTTCAGTGAGTAGAATTTTGAATTATGCCTGACATACGGCCCGAACTTACCCACGCCGACTGTCATTTCGCTTCCCTCGAAGGTGCCGACAGTTCTGGGCAGGTCAAAAAGGGTGACGGCTTCATCAAGGGTGATTGTCTCCATCAGCTGGTCACGCCGCAGGTTGGCAAAACGCGGTTTCTTATCGGGGGAGGCTTCACCCAGCTGTACCACCGGGCCGTATTTGCTCATCTTTACCATCACCGGCAGACCTGTTGCCGGGTCATTGCCAAGCTGCCGTGCACCGGTCATCCTCTCCCTGCTTTCCAGGGAGGCCTCAACTGATTTATGGAAGGGGCCGTAGAACCCTGAAATCATCTTATCCCAGACGATCTCACCGGCAGCGATCTCATCAAACTCTTTCTCCACACCGGCAGTGAAATTGTAATCCAGGATGTCAGGGAAATTTGCTATCAGGAAGTCGTTGACGATAATACCTATATCTTTAGGAAAGAGTTTGGACTTCTCTCTTCCGGTTACCTCGGTCTTCACCGAGCGGGCTATTTTCCCTTTTGCCAGGGTAAGCAATATTACTGTACGGTTCTCACCGGCCCTGTCTTCCCTGGCCACATATCCTCTTGTCTGTATTGTGGAGATTGTGGGAGCGTAGGTAGACGGTCTTCCTATGCCGAGTTCCTCGAGTTTCTTGACGAGGCTGGCTTCAGTATATCTGGGCGGCGGCGAAGTAAAGCGCTGTATGGCGATGATGCTCTCGCCGGCAAGGGGCATTCCTTTGACCACCCTCGGAAGAATCGGCTTTTCATCATCGTGGCCGTTATTGTCATAAGACTCGGTATAAACTCTCAGGAAACCGTCAAAGAGTATCACCTCTCCTGATGCCATGAAGGTGGCAGGGGATACTGACATACCTATTGTAATTGTTGTTTTTTCCAGTTCGGCGTCAGCCATCTGGGATGCTATGGCTCTTCTCCAGATGAGCTCATAGAGTCTTTTCTCGTTATTGTTGCCGGGAACCTCTTTTTTGTCGAAGTAAGCAGGCCTGATGGCCTCGTGAGCTTCCTGAGCTCCCTTTGTATGGGTCTTGAACTGACGTGTGCGTGAATATTTACTGCCGTATTCTGCTGTCACCACTTCTCTGGCGGCACCTAATGCCAGCGTTGAGAGGTTGGTCGAGTCAGTTCTCATATATGTTATTTTCCCTGCTTCATAGAGCTTCTGCGCCACTGACATTGTCTGCGCCACTGAGAACCCCAGCTTACGGTAGGCCTCCTGCTGCAATGTGGAAGTGGTGAAGGGCGGCGCAGGTGATCTGGTCCCTGGTTTGACTGTTATATTCTCAACGGCAAATGTTGCGGCAGCGCACAACTCAAGAAAGGCTTTGGCTTCCGGTTCGGCGCCGAATTTCTTGGGACATTCAGCTTTCAGGTTTACCTCCTGGCCCTCCTCATTGGTACCCTGGAAGAGGCCAGTAACCCTGAATGCCGAGTCTGATACGAAGTTTATTATCTCACGTTCGCGGTCAACCAGCAGACGAACAGCCACAGACTGGACTCTGCCCGCAGAAAGGGAGGGCTGCACCTTTTTCCACAGGACCGGCGATATTTCAAAACCCACAAGTCTGTCAAGCATTCTCCGGGCCTGCTGGGCGTTGACAAGATTCATGTCTACCTGACGGGGAGACTTAACGGCGTTGGTGATGGCGTCTTTTGTGATCTCATGGAAGACTATGCGGCGCGTGACAGAAGGATCAAGACCAAGGACTGCCACCAGGTGCCAGGCTATTGCTTCTCCTTCACGGTCCTCATCGGATGCTATCCAGACCGTTTTAGCCTGGGAGGAAAGCTTGCGCAGCTCGGCAACAACTTTTTGTTTGTCGGCAGGCACTTCGTATACCGGCTTGAATCCCTTATCAATCTCAATACCCAGTTTATTTTTAGAAAGGTCGCGAATATGGCCGAAACTTGAAACAACAGTAAAATCCTTACCAAGGAACTTTTCAATGGTTTTCGCCTTTGCAGGAGACTCAACAATTACAAGGTTTTCTGTCATCCGAATTTTTTTAAGACGGGGCAAAGTAAGTAATTATGGGCCCGATCTTCAAAATTATTAGAAAAGATTCTTCAGAATACACTAAATTAGCACCCGGTTTATCAGTTAAATATGAGGGATAAAAAATTCCGTAAACAGACTGTCTGGTTCTGGGTGATAATCACCGCACCCGTAGTTCTCCTGACCGCTCTCTTCATCCTTATCTCGGTGCAGAAACTCGGTCCCCTGCCGTCTTTCGAGGAGCTTGAAAACCCTGCCAGCAACCTTGCCGCCGAAGTCTATTCGGAAGACAATGTTCTACTCGGCAAGTTTTACATTCAGAACCGTACCTGGACAGATTACGAAGATATTTCACCCTACATGATCGATGCACTTATCGCCACTGAGGATATAAGATTTTACCGTCATTCAGGGATTGACATCCGCAGTCTGGCCAGGGTGATGGTAAAATCCATCATTCTCCGGCAGGACAAAGGCGGCGGAAGCACCATCACTCAACAGCTTGCAAAGAACCTCTTTTTACCCAGGGATCTGTCAAACGACCCGGCTCTTATACGAACGGCAAAGCTTTTTGTTGCAAAATTTAAGGAGTGGCAGACGGCGGTGAAGCTCGAGAAGAGCTATACGAAGGAAGAGATAATAACAATGTATCTCAATGTCTTCGACTTTATATACAATGCAAACGGGATTCACTCGGCGGCAAGGGTTTATTTCAATACCACCCCCGATTCACTGAATATCGAACAGTCGGCAATGCTGGTAGGGATGCTGAAAAACTCTGTCCTGTATAATCCACTGCGAAACAGTGAAACCGCGTTTGCCAGGAGGAATATAGTCATAGGGCAGATGGAGCGCTACGGGTATATTACAAGGGATGTCGCCGACTCGGTAAAGAAGCTGCCCGTCATCCTCGACCTGCAGCAGACAAGTCACAGTTCGGGTCTGGCAACCTATTTCAGGGAGTACCTTCGGACAACGATGATAAAATTCGAACCGGAGCGCAGCATGTTCTATTCTGATGATCAGTATAATGATGCGCTGTGGCTGTGGAATAATGATCCACTTTACGGTTGGTGCCGCAAAAACCAGAAGCCTGACGGCAACAATTACAATCTCTACCGTGACGGACTGAGGATCTACACCACCCTGAACTCGAAGATGCAGGGATTTGCCGAGGCAGCTGTCGCCGAGCATCTCTCCAAAAACCTTCAGCCGGTTTTCAACAGGAAGGCCAAAACCAACCGGAACCCTCCCTACTCAAACGACATCAGTGCCTCACAGGTCAAGCAGCTCATTGACAGGTCCGTGAAGCAGAGCGACAGGTATCGCAGAATGAAATCTGCAGGCGTTTCGGAAGACTCCATAGCTCTTTCTTTCAATACTCCGCTTCCGATGAAGGTCTTTTCATGGAAGGGGGAGCGCGATACGGTGATGACTCCGCTTGATTCAGTGAAGTACTACAAGTTCTTTGTAAGGTCGTCATTTATGGCAATGAACCCGCATACCGGTCACGTAAAAGCGTATGTTGGCGGCCCTGATCTCCGTCATTTTCAGTATGATGCTGTCACACAACAGAAAAAGCAGGTGGGGTCGACAATCAAGCCATTTCTTTATACACTGGCAATGCAGGACGGTTATTCTCCCTGCTTCGAGGTTGAAAATATTGCGCGCTCCTTCGAAATCGGGGATACGGTATGGACACCGCGAAGCTCAGGCCCCGAAGAGTATCACGGAAAGATGGTAACCCTGAAATGGGGGCTGGCGCAGTCCGAGAACTATATTTCCGCGTGGCTCATGAAACAGTTCTCCCCGGGAGCTGTAGTGGACCTGATGCACCGCATGGGTATCAGAAGCTTCATTGACCCTGTATTTTCAATATTCCTGGGCACATCCGATCTCACTCTTGAAGAGATGGTAGGCGCTTACAGCACCTTTGCAAACAACGGTGTTTATACAAGGCCGCTCTACGTTACCCGCATAGAAGACAGGAACGGGAATGTAATATCAACTTTCTCACCGTACATAGATGAGGTTATAAGTGACGAGGACGCTTATCTGATGATCAGCCTTCTGCAGGGGGTTGTCAATACAGGAACGGGAATGAGGCTCAGGGGCACATACAAGCTTACCAACCAGATGGGGGGCAAGACGGGTACCACGCAGAACCACTCCAACGGATGGTATATGGGAATAACTCCGGATCTTGTTGCAGGAGTATGGACAGGCTGGGAGGATCAGGCCATCCACTTTGAGGATCTTTCACTCGGGCAGGGGTCGAATATGGCGTTGCCGGTCTACGGACTGTTTCTTCAGAAGCTTTTTGCTGATCCTTCGCTTGGTTCCATGAAAGATGATCTGTTTGAGGCTCCGCCAAACTTCAGTGTCGACCTTGACTGTGGCAGGGTTAAATCGCAGGAGCAGAAGGGGAATCCCGCCAGGCAGAAGTATTACTGATCAGGAAAAGAGAAGCTTTACAAGCCCCTCAATCTTATACACGGTCCGGATCTTCATTCCGGGCTGTTCCTTTATATTCCTGTTGTATCCGGAGACAACTATCTGTTCGAAGCCCATGCGGGAAGCCTCGAGGATGCGCTGCTCGATTCTTGCCACCGGTCTTATCTCCCCGGAGAGCCCCACCTCTCCTGCGAATGCTGACTGATGCCCGACCGGAGCGTCAAGATTTGAGGACATTACTGCGCTCACCACGGCGAGGTCTATTGCAGGGTCGCTTACTTTCAGTCCGCCTGCAATATTCAGGAATACATCTTTGATACCCAGGCGGAACCCCGCTCTTTTTTCAAGCACGGCAAGGAGCATATTGAGCCTGCGGGTGTCGAAGCCTGTGGAGCTGCGCTGCGGTGTACCGTATACGGCACTGCTGACCAGCGCCTGTGTCTCAATCATAAAGGGCCTTAATCCGTCGACGGTGGCGGCTATCGTAACACCGCTGGAGAGGTCACGGCCTTTGTTGATGAACAGGTCCGAAGGATCAGTGATCTCTCTAAGCCCGTCACCGGCCATCTCGAAGATACCTATCTCCGCTGTGGATCCGAAGCGGTTTTTTACTGGCCTCAGTATCCTGAAGACATAATTTCCGTCGCCCTCGAACTGCAGTACCACGTCAACGATATGCTCGAGGACCTTGGGCCCGGCCAGTGTGCCGTCTTTGGTGATATGTCCGATAAGAATAACAGGCACGCCTGATTCCTTAGCATAGCGAAGCATCATCGCGGCGCACTCCCTGACCTGGGAAACCGATCCTGCCGACGATTCAAGCAGTGAAGACCTGAGGGTCTGTATCGAATCGATGATTACTATTTCAGGGAGGATTACAGCAGCCTGGTTAATTACACTTTCCAGCTCAGTCTCATTGTATATGTAGCAATTCTTGTTTTTCCCCGGAAGTCTTCCTGCCCTGAGTTTCACCTGCCCCTCACTCTCTTCACCGGAGACGTAGAGCACCTTTTTGTCTTTCTGGGCAAGGGCAAGCTGGAGAGCAAGGGTTGATTTTCCTATCCCTGGTTCTCCACCCATAAGTATAAGTGAACCTTTCACCATTCCCCCGCCGAGGATCCTGTCCATCTCCCCGATGCCAGTTGTAATACGGTCATTATCGCTAAATTCTATTCCCGACAGCAGTTCAGGTTTCCGGCGGGCGGCGCCGGGAACGGCAGCCTGGGAGGGAGAGACGGTGATGATCTCTTCGCGGTAGCTGTTCCATTCCTTGCAGGAGGGACAGTGACCGATCCATTTAGGAGACTCGGCGCCACAGTTCTGACAGATATAAACGGTTTTGTTTTTAGCCATGAGCAGGATAGTGAAAGACAAATTTACGAAAAGAAGCGGAGTGTCACGCCTTGTTTTCTTCCGGAACAGGGAAGATAGAGCCGCTGTGGCGGCCGAAGAGGATATAGAGTGAGACGGCACCGAGGACGGCAACTACCAGGAGCTGTGATTCATGAGAAAGTGTGGCGTAGGCGAGGCCTTCCTCGAGAGGGATTCCGTATGCCACCATAAGTCCCCGTGAGACTATCCAATGGTAAGCTCCTATGCCGCTCTGCACCGGAACGGCCATGCCGAAACTGCCGATCACAAGTATAAACATTGCACCGCTGATCCCTATGCCCGAAGTTGATTCAAGGCAGAACAGCGGCAGGAAGGTCATCAGGAAATATGCAGCCCACAAAAGCAACGTCAGAAAAATGAACTCCCATTTTCTTTTCAGCGACGCAATGGACTTAAGTCCGTGGATGATGCCGTCATTGAAAGAGTATATACGGCTGAAGAAAGGTTTCACGGAAAGCCGTTTTCTCAGCCCGAAGTAAAGCGCTATTGAGAGGGCTACGGAAAGAAGGATCACAATAAAAAAAATACCTGATGACCCGAAGATTGAAGCTATCTTTTCACTCAACGGCCCGATGACACTGTCAGAAAGGAAAGAGCCCGTGTTGGCTGACCCTGACAGCAGCAGGATTCCGAGAAGGAGAAGCACTGTAATGAAGTCAATTGTTCGTTCCAGGATCACTGTTCCCACGAGCCTGTCAAACGGCAATTTCTCTTTCCTGCTGAGGGCGGCGCATCGGGTCACCTCCCCTAGCCTCGGGAATATCATGTTGGCAAAGTAGCCGGTAAGAAGGGAGTGATACGTGTTTTTCAGGGAGGGGCTGAACCCCAGCGGCTCGATAAGGAGTTTCCACCGGCGTGCCCTGATCACAAAAGCGACAACGGAGACCAGCACTGCTGCTATCAGCCAGATATAATCGGCCTTTAGGAGAATTGCGCCAAGTTTGCGGAAATCAATGCCCCTGAAAGATACCCACAAAAGCAAAAGACCGGCAAGCAAAAACAGAATATTCCTGGAAGCCTTTTTGAGTTCCGGTTTCAAGGTCAGATAAGTTTGTTCGTAGCTGTATCGGGGAATATGATAAGCGGTTTGAACCGTTTCGCCTCTTCAAATTCCATTGAGGCGTAGCCCATAATTATAACCACGTCACCGATGGCAGTCCTTCTTGCAGCGGGTCCGTTAAGGCAGATCTCTCCTGATCCTCTTGCACCTTTGATCACATATGTTTCAAGCCTGTCACCGTTATTATGATTAACAACCTGGACCTTTTCATTTTCGATTATGCTGGCGGCGTCCATCAGGTCTTCATCGATGGTCACGCTTCCCACATAGTTCAGGTTGGCGCCTGTAACAGTGACGTTATGAATTTTCGATTTGAGTACTTCTACAGTCATAATTTAACGGTGGATAACCGGATTAGACTGCAAAGATAATTAACCTTTTGTTTACCGCAATCTGAACTCCATGTTATCTATCAGTCTCACCTCCCCTGCAAAGAGAGCAATACATCCGAAATAGTGACCCTCCGGGGTGGCCTGTGTGCGAGACTCCGGCGGGGCAAGGGTGATGCTGTCAACTATCTCGAAATACTCGGTTCTGAATCCGGGTATTTTATCTATCTCACTGATTACGAAGTTTCTGATTTCAGTCAATTCCTGCTGCCGGGCCATTTCTGAGGCCGTTTTCAGGGTACTGAAGATCCTGCCGGCGTTGACACGGTGTTCCGGCAGCAGTCTCCGGTTGCGGCTGCTCATTGCAAGTCCGTCATCTTCACGGATAATTGGACAGGATATGATCTCTGTTTCCGGATAGTCACGTCTTGCAAGCTCTCTGACGATCGCCAGCTGCTGGAAATCCTTCTGACCGAAAAATGCGGCTGAAGGCTTTATGATATCAAACAGTCTGCTGACCACCTGTGCAACACCGTTGAAGTGCCCCGGTCTGTGCAGTCCCTCCATAACATTTCCCAGCTGACCGAAATCAAAGACCCTGGTGTCAGGTTCAGGGTACATTTCTTCCACAGACGGGGCAAATATGATATCGGTATGATCCAGCGCCCGTGAGAGCAGCAGCAGGTCCTCTTCAAGGGTACGCGGATATTTCAGCAGATCATTCGGATCATTGAACTGGGTAGGGTTGACGAAGATGCTCACGGCAACTACAGGGCATTGCCTTTTTGCGGCTCCGGCAAGCGAGAGATGCCCCTCGTGCAACGCTCCCATTGTCGGGACGAATCCCGGGCCGCTGATACCGTTTTCCTTGCAGTAGGCAGTGATTTCATTTTCTGTGGTGAAGACTTTCATTATGCAAAATAACAGCATTTTGTCAGTAACCGGTTGTGCAAATGCTTGGAAAATAATTGTATTTTTTTTATTATCTTTGCACTTTGCATTTATAAACAGGTACATTGGGAGGTTTTAATGGAAAGCAAGAGGGTATTGTTTGTTTCACAGGAGATCATGCCCTACCTTGGTGAGACAAAGCTTTCAAAGGTCAGCCGGGATCTGCCGCAGGGTATTCAGGAAAGGGGGAAAGAGATACGTACTTTCATGCCCAGGTACGGTTCAATCAATGAACGGAGGAATCAGCTTCATGAGGTAATACGCCTTTCAGGTATGAACCTCATCATTGATGATACCGATCACCCGCTCATCATAAAGGTTGCCTCGATACAGTCAGCCCGCATGCAGGTTTACTTTATTGACAACGATGATTATTTCCAGCGCAAGCATACCGTCGCGGATTCAGCCGGCAATGAGTACGAAGACAATGATGAAAGGGCTATTTTCTTTGCAAGGGGGGTCATCGAAACAGTGAAAAAACTGCGGTGGAGTCCTGACATAGTGCATTGCCACGGCTGGCTTACGTCACTGATTCCGCTTTACCTCAGGAAGATTTATGCCGATGATCCGGTATTCCATAAGTCGAAGACAATCTATTCGGTCTACAATAACGGATTCAAAACGCCGTTAAAATCTTCGTTATCCAGGAAGCTTGAAGCCGACGGACTGGAAAAAAGCGCACTGAAGAGCATTAAAGTGAAAGCCGATTTTCTCGGTATGACTAAAATTGCAGTTGAGAATTCCGACGGAATTATTATAGGAACAGATTCAACAGATGAAGAGGTGAGAAAATACCTCACCGGGATTGACAAGCCTCTCCTGGATTTTCAGGACGAGGGAAATTATATTGATGCGTACAATGACTTTTATGACAAGATCTTACAATAGGAAGAACGCAAATAACCGTAATGCTGCAACAGCCTGGTTATCAAAAAACATATTACCGCTTCTGATTGCCCTTCCGGTGATTGCCTCCTCGTGCTCCGACAATCCCTCCAAAATAGGAATCGGGCTTCTGCCTGACAGTGACTTTATGGCGATGTATTCGACCGATACGGTCGGGGTAAGGGCTTACACAATGTATGATGACTCGGCCATCACCACCAATGACCCTTCAATGGTAGCAGGCAGGATTACTGATGAATATTTCGGGAATACGAACTGCGATTTTGTCACTCAGCTGAGGATCATCGCGGCCTGGTCCAAAAAGCCCTACACAGTAGATTCTGTTTCTTTCTATTTCAATGCATCGTCAGTTTCGGGTGACACTTCAGCAGTACATTACCTGAGACTTTATGAAACGGGCACAAGGCTGCTTGACTCCACGGACTATTATTCAAGCCAGGAGCCTGACACCATTACATTCCTCGGTGAATACCTGCTGCCGCCTCTCAAGGCCGATACCAGTTACAGGGTGATGCTTGACAGATGGGTGGGAGAGTATCTTTTACGTGACACCTCGATGTTCAATCCCCCTACCGACTTCTACAAAGAGTTTTTCAAAGGGTTGTACGTGGGCATCAGGAGCGTGACCAATCCTGTTCTGGTCACCATGACCACGGCAGACAACCCCGTCATGATCACGGTGCATTACCATGATACCGCAGCACTTGCATATACTTATTCATTTCTTTCCACTGACCGCGCCGTAAATTACAACAGGTTCATTCATGATCACGCCGCTGCCGCGCCTGATAAGCGGATAAAGCACATCAATGACCTGGTAAGAGACACTGCAGTCTACTTTCAGACATATGACGGAGTTTTTCCGCGCTTCGAATTTCCGGGGCTGGAGGCGTTCAGGAACATACCCCGACTGGCAGTGAACAAGGCGAGACTTTATGTTCCGGTTCATCTTGACGCCGGCACATACCTCGAAGCCAACCTCCCTTCACAGATCTTCCTCAGGTACAGGAACAGCGAAGGGAAACTGATAGTCATTCCTGACCTGATGCACGACGCCTCGTTTCTCGACGGAACTTATTACACTACCGGTGACAACTATGTATTCAACATCACCTCTTTTGTGCAGCAGTATATCAACGGTAAGATCGATAAGCCGTCGGTGGAAATGTATTTTCCCACCACAGTTGACAAGAATGTAATCTTCGGGGTGAACGGCAACAGTCCTACCGTCAAGTTTGAATTTGCGTATACGGTCTACTGATCGTCTTTATATATAACCTTAAATGAATTTCTATGTGCGGAATTGTTGGCTACATAGGTTCCCGGCCTGCCCGCGATATTGTCATCAACGGCCTGAAGAGACTCGAGTACCGGGGCTATGACTCTGCGGGCATTGCCATTAATGACGGAACGGAGACACAGGTCTTCAAATGCGTCGGCAGGGTTCGTGACCTTGAGGAGATGGTCCACGGATCAGATTTCAACGGTACAATGGCCATGGGCCACACCCGCTGGGCTACACACGGTGAGCCCAATGAGATAAACGCTCACCCGCAGGTCTCCTGCAGGGGTAATTTCGTCGTAGTCCATAACGGCATCATTGAGAATTATGCCCGCATCAAACGTCACCTTGAAAGCCGTGGCGTAACGTTTACAAGCCAGACAGACACAGAGGTCCTTGCCAACCTGATGGAACACCTTTATCTGGAAGGAGATCTGTCAGCAGAGCAGGCAATTACACTGGCCCTCAATAAGGTCGAAGGCACGTACGGACTTGCCATTATCTGCCGTAATGAGCAGGGTAAGATGTTTGCAGCGCGAAAGGGTTCTCCGCTTGTGATAGGGGTCGGTGACGGTGAGAACTTTATTGCCTCGGATGCAACTCCCATTGTAGAGTATACCCAGCGGGTCATTTACCTGAATGACGGTGACCTGGCCATTATCAGCAAGGACGAGATGGTGCTGAAGGCAATACGCAACAAGTCGTTCGAGCCGGAGGTACAGGAGGTTGACCTGAAGCTCGGTGAGATTGACAAGGAGGGTTTTCCGCATTTCATGCTGAAGGAGATTTTCGAGCAGCCACAGGCCATACACGATACATTCAGGGGCAGGGTGTTGCCGAACCAGTCAGGTCTTATGCTGGGCGGGCTGCACAAAGTGATTGACACGATGGCTACCGCTGACAGGATACTTATTGTTGCATGCGGCACCTCGTGGCATGCGGGGCTTGTAGGGGAATACATACTGGAGGAGTTTTGCCGGATACCCGTAGAGGTCGAGTATGCTTCTGAATTCCGTTACCGCGATCCTATCATTAAAAAAGGAGACATCGTGCTGGCCATCAGCCAGAGCGGGGAGACGGCCGACACCCTTGCAGCCGTGAGGCTTGCCAAGGAGCGCGGGGCGCTGGTACTCGGTATCTGCAATGTTGTCGGATCAAGCATTCCGCGTGAGACAAATGCAGGAGTTTACACCCATGCCGGTCCTGAAATAGGCGTGGCTTCCACAAAAGCTTTTACCACGCAGGTAGTAACCCTTGCGATGATAGCCTTCGAGATAGGCAACAGGAAAGGCCTGATTGACGAAGCCCGTTACAGGTCGCTCATAAATGAACTTGTCGGTCTTCCTGAAAAGGTTAAAAAAGCTCTTGAGGTCAATGATCAGGCCCTTGCACTGGCAAAGATCTACCAGTCGACCACAAATGCGATATACCTGGGCCGGGGACTTCAGTTCCCTGTGGCTCTCGAGGGTGCCCTGAAACTGAAAGAGATATCCTATATACATGCAGAAGGCTATCCCGCCGCAGAGATGAAACACGGCCCTATAGCACTTATCGACGAGAATATGCCGGTTGTTGTGGTGGCTAACCAGGAGAACTCCTATGACAAGATTGTCAGTAATATCATGGAGGTAAAGGCCAGGAAAGGCGTAGTCATCGCGATAGTCACAGAGGGTGACCAGGTGATCAGTAAGCTGGCCGATCATGTGCTGGAGGTGCCTGAAACAATTCCTGTTTTCGGCCCCGTGGTGGCTGCGGTGCCCTTGCAACTGTTCTCATATCACATTGCCGTGCTGCGCGGCTGTGACGTGGATCAGCCGAGAAACCTGGCAAAGTCTGTCACTGTAGAATAACCGGGGAGGAACAATATGGCTGACGGATACAGAAATCTAAGCATAGGTGAGATAAGGGGCCTTGAGGCTGCCGGCTGCAGAAGCGGTTCCTGGGAGAGTGTTTTTGTCAGGGAGCCCTTCAACGCGGAACGGATGCGCAATGTCACTTTCTCCGGAACGGTGAAACTGGGACTGTTCACCGGTGTGGCCCGCGAGAGTTGCGGACTTCCCCTGCCCCACGGGATAACCAATGCCCATATTCATAACTGCACTGTGGGTGACAATGTGACTATAATCGATATCACCGGGTATATTGCCAATTATGACATTGGTGAGGGTGTGGTGATAAGGAACTGCGGTCATATCTCGACAGAGGGAAAGACCACCTTTGGCAACGGTACCCGCGTGGCGGTACTCAATGAAACCGGGGGCAGGGAGGTACCTATCTGGGACAGGCTGACATCACATATGGCATATATTATCACTCTCTACAGGCATCGTCCCGAAGCCATTGAGATGATCGAAAAGCTTATCGGTGATTATGCTGACCATGTTAGATCCGACCGCGGTGAAATAGGTTCCGGGGCGCGGATCGCCGGTTGCGGAACTATCAAGAATGTACGTATCGGTAACGGGGCCGTCATTGAGGATGTGTCAAGGCTTGCAGAAGGCTCTATCAACAGCTCTTTTAAAGACCCGGTCTACATCGGCAATGACGTGATCATGGATCACTTTATAATCTGTTCAGGCTCGAAAGTAACTGACGCTGCCATCATCGACAATTGTTTCATCGGTCAGGGATGCACCCTGGCAAAACAGTATTCTGCCGAGAACTCGCTGTTCTTTTCAAACTGCGGCGGATATCACGGTGAGGCGTGCTCCATTTTCGGAGGTCCCTACACCGTCACACACCATAAATCGACACTGCTGATCGCAGGAATGTTCTCATTCATGAACGCCGGCAGCGGCTCGAACCAGAGCAATCACATGTATAAACTGGGGCCCATTCACCAGGGCATCATGGAGAGAGGCTCCAAGACCACAAGTGACTCGTACGTCCTGTGGCCTTCACGCATCGGACCCTTTACACTTGTTGTGGGGCGTCATTATCACAATGTTGACACGACGCAGTTCCCGTTTTCTTACCTGGCGGAGGTGAACTATGAGTCTCACCTTGTACCGGGCATAAATCTGCGGAGTGTGGGAACCATACGTGACGCCCAGAAATGGCCGAAACGCGATGTTCGCAAAGATCCCAGGAAACTTGACCAGATTAACTTTAACCTCCTGAGCCCCTTCACAGTGGGCAAAATGATGCGCGGTAGGGAACTGCTGGTTCAGATTTTAAAAGAAAAAACCGAAGGCGGGGAGTATTTGACATATGAGCGGATGAAGATGAAACCTTCAGCCGTAGAACGGGGCATTCTGCTCTATCAGACGGGCATAAATAAATTCATCGGTAACTCGGTCATCAAAAGACTTGAAGGAATGGAGTTCAGCTCAGATGCTGAGATACGGCAGAGACTGGCGCCTGACTCAGCCGGGGGAACTGGCGACTGGGTTGACATGGCCGGGCTTATTGCTCCGATGAACAGGATAGAAGAGCTTCTTTCATCCATCGAAAAGGGTGATATGAAAAGTGCCGAGGCCATAAACAGGGTGCTTGAGACAATCCACAGGCAATACTATGATCTCGAATGGGAGTGGATTTACAGCAGGCTGCCCGAAGAGACCGGGATAGCCAATGATAAGCTGACAGCTGAAGACATCATCGCCATTGTTGAAAGATGGAAGAAGAGCGTGGTAGAACTTGATAAAATGCTTTACGAGGACGCCCGCAAGGAGTTTACCCTTTCATCAATGACAGGATTCGGCATCGACGGCGACGACGAGATAAAGCGCCAGGATTTTGAACATGTGAGGGGTGATTTCGAAAAGAATCCGGTCGTACTGGCAATTCTCGATCACATAAGGATCAAGTCAGAACTGGGTGATGAGCTGATTGAGCGTCTGAGACGCACCCATAAAAAGTAGCATCACCTTTTTCCGTACATCTCCTCGTAGTATTTTGAATAAGCGCCTGAGATTATCTTCTCAAGCCAATATTGGTTTTCCAGGTACCATTCCACTGTGCGTTTAAGGCCTTCCTCAAAAGTCACCGACGGTCTCCATCCCAGCTCCCGCTGCAACTTGCTGCTGTCTATAGCATACCTGAGATCGTGTCCTGCACGGTCTGTCACATAGGTTATCAGTGTTTCGGAGCTTCCCGCTGACCTGCCGAGCTTCTCATCCATGATATGACACATCAGGCGTACAAGATCAATATTCTTCCATTCATTGTCTCCTCCCACATTGTATGTATGGCCTTCAAGGCCCCTGTGAAAGATGACGTCAATTGCAGATGCGTGGTCCTCAACATAAAGCCAGTCGCGGATGTTCTCACCCTTCCCGTAAACGGGGATGGGCTTTCCGGTCTTTATATTGTTTATTGTGAGAGGAATAAGCTTCTCGGGGAACTGATTAGGGCCGTAGTTGTTGGAACAGTTCGAGATCACCCAGGGCAGTTTATAGGTGTTGCCGAAGGCCCTGACCATATGGTCTGAGCTGGCTTTGGATGCTGAATAGGGACTGCGCGGATCGTACGGGGTCTCCTCTGTAAATAATCCGCCGTGCTCAAGGGAACCGTAAACCTCATCGGTTGAGATATGGTAAAATATTTTCCTGGAATCATTCACAGCCATGTTGTCACGAAAGGCGGTAAGGAGGTTTACAGTGCCGATTATATTGGTATAGATGAACTCGTCAGGTGAAGTAATCGACCTGTCAACGTGCGATTCCGCGGCAAGATGTATAACCCCGTCGAATTGAAATTCCCTGAAGAGATCATTAACTGCCTGTTTGTCAACGATGTCAATTTTCCGGAAAAAGTAGTTTGCCTGATTCTCAATGTCGGTGAGGTTTCCCAGGTTACCTGCATAGGTAAGTTTGTCAGCATTGACAATCCTGCAGTCAGGGTATTTGTGTACAAAAAGTCTGACGACATGAGAGCCGATGAATCCGGCTCCACCGGTAATGAGAACGGTTCTTTGCATAATCTTATCTGTTTCTTATTTTCTTTTCCCGGCGCCAGGCTGTTTCCATAGCCTGGTCAAGCGAGCTTTCGGTCTTCCATCCCAGTTCGCGGTTTGCAAGTGAAGGGTCAGCCCATATCTTTTCGATATCTCCGGCTCTTCTTCCCGTGATTTTGTATCTGAGTTTCACGCCTGATACCCGTTCAAAGGAGCCAATGGCTTCAAGGACCGACACTCCGGTGCCGGTGCCGAGATTAAAGACCTCGTAGTTCTTTTTGTTTCTTCCGTTAAGCAGTCTTCTCAGCGCCACAACATGTGCTTTTGCCAGGTCAACAACATGCAGGTAGTCACGAATGCACGATCCGTCGGGAGTATCGTAGTCGGTGCCGAATACTTTAAGCTCATCACGCAGGCCCATAGCAGTCTGAGTGATGAAAGGCACGAGGTTTTCGGGTACGCCTCGGGGCAGCTCACCGATCAGGGCTGACGGGTGGGCACCGATGGGATTGAAGTAACGAAGGGATATCGCCTTCAGCGATGACAGGGCTGCCATAGTGTCACGGATGATTACCTCGCCCACCTGCTTGGTGTAACCGTAGGGTGAGGCTGCCTCCTTAACGGGAGAGTCTTCTGTGACCGGCAACCGGTCAGGCTGCCCGTATACAGTACATGACGACGAGAATACCAGGGCCGGTATCCCGGAGCGTGGCATCATCTCCAGAAGGTTCATCAGTGAGCCCAGGTTGTTCCTGTAATATTCAAGCGGCTTATGAACAGACTCGCCAACGGCCTTGAAAGCGGCAAAGTGAACGATGGCATCAATCTTACCGGATTTTTCAAGGAAATCAGCAAGCTTCGCCCTGTCACACAGGTCAAAATTATGAAACCCGGGCCTTACGCCGGTAATGGCCTCTATCCCGTCAAGAACGGTGATATCGGAATTATGAAGGTTGTCAATTATTACAACCTCAAACCCTTCGTTTATCAGCTCCACCGCGGTGTGTGAACCTATGAAGCCCGTGCCTCCGGTGACGAGGACCTTCTTCATTATAAGCTCCAGTAAGTGATGTCTTTTATCTTGTTCCTGAACATGCCCTTGATATCTACCAGGATTCCCTTCTCATTCATCAGTCCTGCAAAGTATTTCTCATCGAGGCCTGCATACTCCTTATGGCTTACGGCAGCAATTACGGCGTCATATTTTCCTGAGGGCTTCTCACTGAGATTTATCTTGTATTCTTCGTGGACCTCAGCCGGTGAGGCTCCGGGGTCAATCACATCAACCTCCACGCCAAAGTCGCGCAGTTCATCAACCACGTCTATGACCTTCGAGTTGCGGATGTCGGTCACGTCTTCCTTGAAGGTCATTCCCATTACAAGTGCTCTTGCACCCATCGGGTTTTTGCCTGCAGCGATTATCTTTTTAACTGTCTGTTTGCCGACGTAACGTCCCATGCTGTCATTGGTGAACCGTCCGGAGTCGATCATCTGGGGATGGTACCCGAGTTCCTTGGCCTTGTAGGAGAGGTAATAGGGGTCGACGCCAATGCAGTGTCCTCCGACGAGGCCGGGGAAGAACTTCAGGAAGTTCCATTTTGTACCGGCAGCCTCAAGGACCTCGTAGGTGTTGATGCCCATCCGGTTGAATATTATGGAGAGCTCATTCATAAAGGCGATGTTGATATCACGCTGGGTGTTTTCAATGATCTTGGCGGCTTCGGCAACCTTGATCGATGATGCGCGGTGAACTCCGGCAGTGATGATGAGCTCATAGATCCTGGCTATATTTTCGGCAGATTCACTGTCGCACCCGCTTGTCACCTTGACAATCTTTGTCAGAGTATGGTTCCTGTCACCGGGGTTTATCCTTTCGGGTGAAAAACCAATCTTAAAATCTTCCGGGCACTTCAGTCCCGACCATCTCTCGAGCACCGGCAGGCAGTCTTCCTCAGTGCATCCCGGATATACGGTTGATTCATATACAACATAGTCGCCCTTCTTCAGGATCTTTCCCACTGTTTCGGTGGCCTTAAGCACAGGTGTCAGATCAGGCAGGTTGTGCCGGTTCACGGGAGTCGGCACTGCAATGATATGGAAAGAGGCTTCCCGCAGGTCTTCGGGGTTATACGTATATTTTATATCTGTTCCCAGGAAGGCCTCCGGCTCCAGTTCATTGCTGGGGTCTATGCCCTTTTTCATCAGTTCGACCCTTTCAGGCTTAATATCGAACCCGATAACTTTTATTTTGCGGGCAAATTCCAGTGCAATAGGAAGTCCCACATAACCTAAACCGATGAGTGACAGTTTTGTCTCCTTGTTGATGAGCTTATTGTACATTTTTATTTTTAATTAATGGGTGATAGTCTCCTTTTATCTGTGATATTGCGGCATTACGAATCTGATAGACGGTTTCTATGCTCTGGCGGGCGTCATCGAGGCCGAAACCGTTGCCCCGGAGTATTTCCTTGTAGGTCACTGTATGCAGGTCAGTGAACCCTTCCGAGAACTCCACTTCCTCGCCGTCGACTGTAATGCTTCGGAAGGTCCTCTTTCCCTTCTCCTTTTCGGCATCCGGAAGATCATTGCCGTCGATGCTCAGGAACCAGCGCACCCTGGCCTTCTCAAGTTCCAGGAACCCCGATGCTTTATCCTTCTCAAGCAGGTGCACTGTATTTGAGACCACGCCGCCGAAGATCCAACCCAGCATATCGAAGAAGTGCACCCCTATGTTTGTGGCGATGCCTCCTGATTTGTTGATGTCACCTTTCCACGATATCTGGTACCAGTTTCCGCGGCTGGTTATGTATGTGAGGTCGATGTCATGTTTCCGCCCGGCAGGAGCTTTTAATATTTTGTCACGAAGGGCTATGATTACAGGATGGTATCTCAGCTGAAGAATATTGAATATCCTGTGTCCGGTCTCCCTTTCTATCTCCTGCAGTGCGTCAATATTCCAGGGGTTCAGCACTACAGGCTTCTCGCATATGGCATCGGCGTGATGACGCAGTGCAAACCTGATATGCGAGTCGTGCAGGTAGTTTGGAGAGCAGATACTGACATAATCAAGCTCGGTACCCGCCCTCTTGAGTTTGTCAACGTGCCGGTCAAACCTCTCGAACTCCACGAAAAAATCACTGTCCGGAAAATAACTGTCTATTTTGCCCACGCAGTCGAACCTGTCAAGGCTTGCAAGCAAACGGTTGCCTGTCTCCTTCATGGCCTTCAGATGCCTTTCGGCAATATATCCGGCAACACCTATAAGGCCGAAATTCTTAGCAGTATCAGTCATTTGTTGCAGATTAAGAAGGCATAAAAATACTAAATAATTCGTGTCACGCTGTTGTCAGAAAGCCTGTATTTCTGACCGCTTTCGTGACATACGGCAATGCCTTCGTCATCAAATACGAGTTTGTGGCCGTATTCGGAGACCCAGCCAGTATGGCGTCCCGGGTTGCCTATAACGAGAGCAAAAGGTTTTACATCCCGGGTAATGACCGCCCCGGCACCGATAAGTGAATACGCACCTATCTCGTGACCGCATATCACTGTTGCATTGGCTCCTATCGATGCGCCTCTCCGTACCGTAGTGGTGACGTACTGATCACGCCTGATGACTGCGCTCCGGGGATTTGTAATATTTGTGAAGACCATGGACGGACCGAGGAATACGTCATCCTCGCATACCACTCCCGTATAAATCGAGACATTGTTCTGCACCTTAACGTTGTTGCCCAGGATCACACCCGGGGAAATGACCACATTCTGGCCGATGTTGCATTTCTCTCCTATTACGGAATCCTTCATTATATGGCTGAAGTGCCAAATTTTGGTTCCTCTGCCTATCGTGCAACCCTCATCTACGACTGCCGTATCATGGGCAAAAAAGTCTTTTTCCATTGTTTTTACTGTTTGAATTTGTCCCTGATGCAGCCTGTAATATGCCTCAGCTGGTCAGGTTCCATTTCGGTATGCATAGGCAGTGAGAGAACCTCGCTGCACAGCTGTGTTGTCACGGGGAAATCATCAGTGCGGTAACCGAGATGGAGGTATGCCTTTTGAATGTGCAGTGGCACAGGATAGTAGATCATCGACGGGATACCCTCGTTTTCAAGATGTTCACGGAGGGAGTCTCTCTCTTCAGCTTTTACTTTTAGGGTGTACTGGTGGAAGATGTGTGTTGAACGGGCAGACCGTTTCGGGATAATTACAGATTTTACAGCTCCAAGCTCACTGTCATAGAAGTCGGCTACCTCACGGCGGGCCTCATTGAAGGCGTCGAGATGGCGCAGCTTCACCCTCAGTATGGCAGCCTGCAACGTGTCAAGCCTGGAGTTGACGCCAATGTTATCATGATAGTACCTGACCTTCATACCGTGATTGGTAATGCTTCTTATCAGTGTGGCAAGTTCATCGTTATCGGTGAAGATGGCTCCGCCGTCGCCATAGCAACCGAGATTTTTTGAGGGGAAGAAGGAGGTGCAGCCGATTATTCCCATGGTGCCTGCCTTTCTGGTTGTGCCGTCACTTAAGATGTAATCGGTTCCGGTAGCCTGTGCCACATCCTCAATAATATGCAGTCCGTGCTTTTCTGCCAGTTTCATAATCGTTTCCATATCCGCGCACTGGCCGAACAAATGGACCGGGACTATGGCTTTCGTCCTTGGGGTTATGGCTTTTTCAATCGCCTCCGTACTTATATTGAATGTATCAGGATCAGGTTCCACGATGACCAGTTTCAGCCCGAGCAGTTCCACCACCTCCACCGTTGCTATGAATGTAAAGTCGGTTGTGATGATTTCGTCTCCGGGTTTAAGGTTGAGAGCCATCATTGCTATCTGGAGGGCATCGGTACCGTTGGCGCAGGAGATCACATTCCGGACCCCCAGATACCTCTGCAGCTCCTCTTCGAAGAGTCTTACATCGGGACCCTTGATGAAGGCTGCCGATTCTATCACCCCTGACACGGCACTGTCAATGTCGGCTTTCAGCCTTAAATACTGTGACCGCAGGTCAACCATCTCTATTTTTTTCATGGGGTGATTCTTCTCTTTGCAACGAAGATAATACATTTTGAATAAACCTTTTTTAATGGGCAGATTGCGGTTTTATTGTATATTTGTATATCAGAAATTAAACATGGCGAGGGATATAAACGCATATATAAGAGAGTTGCTCTTCGGGCATGACTGTGTCATTGTACCGGGTTTTGGAGCGTTTATAGGGAATTTTTCGCCGGCAAGCATCGACCGCGGGGAAGGGCTGTTTTATCCGCCGTCAAAGAAAATAACATTCAACCGTCATCTTATCACCAACGACGGTCTGCTGATAGGTCACATCTCTGCCCGGAAAGGAATCGGTTACGGTGAAGCCCGTGATATTGTAACAGAATATGCCGAGGTGCTCCGCAGAAGGATCGCCGGGGGAGATGAGGTCACCCTTGAACATATCGGTACTTTCTCAACAAACCGTGAAGGCTCCCTGATCTTCGAGCCTGACAGCGATGCCAATTACCTGCTTACCTCTTACGGGCTGGACTCATACCACCGGAGACCGGTTGCAGATTTCGACATCAGGAAGAGGGTCCTTGATCTTCACGAACAGCCTTCACTGAGACAGCCTTCAGTAAGGCGCCTGCTGACAAGGGCTGCCGTGATTATACCGCTGCTGGTTGCAATGGCCCTGGTGCCTTTCAACAATAAGATATTTAAGGGGAAAGTGGCTGAGTCAACCCTTAATCCTCTGGCGACAGCCGAACTTGAATTCAACAGGGCACAGATAAACGGCGAAAAGGTGGAGGCCGATTCGGGTGTTGCTTCCGATTCAGGTATTGCTTCCGATTCAGAGCCGGCCCCGGTTTTTGTACCCGCACAGCCGGCATTCAGGTATATGCTTGTCACCGGCAGCTTCAAGACCGAGGAAAATGCCCTGACAATGGTTGAAAAACTACGCAGCAGGGGATACAGTCCCGAGGTGGCTGCAGGTCCGGACGGATTTCTGCGCGTCAGCGCGGTGACGTTCGAGTCATTTGCCGAAGCGGCAGAAGCGCTGGCATCATTCAGTACCGTTTTTCCCGAGACCTGGGTCTGCAAGACCAGGTAGTAAGAGATAATATTACAGAGGAAGCGGAAGCCCTATTTTACCGGGCTTCCGTTTTTGATTTTATCTTCCGGCATCACAAAGGTCATTTTTCCCGAGGCGTCTTCGGCAAGCAGTATCATTCCTTTCGATTCGATACCCTTTATTGTGCGCGGCGCCAGATTGACAATGACTGACACTCTTTTTCCCGGCAGCTCCTCTGCCGTGAAATGCTCGGCAATCCCTGAAACGATGGTTCGTATGTCAATTCCGGTATCTACCTTAAGCCTGATCAGCTTGGTGGTACGGGCAACCTTTTCAGCCTCGAGGATTGTTGCAGTGCGGATATCCATCCTGTTGAAATCCTCGAATGTAACATCCTCCTTCTGCGGGATAGTTGTGGCAACGGCAGCTTCATTGGCCTTCTTCGTGTCAAGCAGCTTTTGCACCTGTCTGCTTATCTCCTCATCCTCGACCCTGGTGAACATCAGTTCGCCGGCGGTTATCACATGGCCAGGACTGAGCAGTTCGGTGCTGCCGGCTGACTCCCATCTGAGATCGCCGATATTGAGCCAGCCTCTCAGCTTATCCATCGAGAAGGGAAGGAACGGTTCAAGAATGATTGCAAGATTGGCGGTAATCTGGAGGGAGACGTTCAGAATGGTCTTCACGCGTTCCGGATCGGTCTTTATAACCTTCCACGGTTCAGTGTCAGCAAGGTATTTGTTTCCCAGCCTTGCCAGGTTCATTGCCTCGGCAAGTGCCTGCCTGAAACGGAATGCCTCGAGATTGCTTTCCACGGCGCCCTTAAGGTCATTTATGGAGGAGAGAGCTGCCCGGTCGTAATCAGAAAGGGCTCCTGCCTCCGGCACTTTGCCGCCGTAATATTTATCGGTCAGCACGAGTGTACGGTTTACAAAGTTGCCGAGGATGGCTACAAGTTCATTGTTGTTGCGTGCCTGGAAATCCTTCCAGGTGAAGTCGTTGTCCTTGGCTTCGGGAGCGCTGGCACAGAGGGCGTAACGCAGCGAGTCCTGCTTCCCGGGGAAATCTGCCAGGTATTCGTGAAGCCATACCGCCCAGTTCCTCGAGGTTGAGATCTTGTCGTTTTCAAGGTTCAGGAACTCATTTGCCGGAACGTTGTCAGGGAGGATATAGCTTCCCTCAGCCCTGAGCATGGCAGGGAAAATAATGCAGTGAAAAACGATGTTGTCCTTGCCGATGAAATGGACCATTCGGGTCTCAGGATCTTTCCAGTACTTCTCCCAGTCGGGAGTCAGCTCTTTTGTTGCAGAGATATAACCGATGGGAGCGTCAAACCAGACATAGAGGACTTTTCCTTCGGCCCCTTCGACGGGAACCGGAACACCCCAGTCGAGATCCCTGCTTACAGCCCTTGGCTGCAGGCCCTGGTCGAGCCACGACTTGCACTGTCCGTACACGTTAGTTTTCCATTCGGTATGTTCCTCAAGGATCCATTTTCTGAGCCACGGTTCATACTTGTCGAGGGGCAGGTACCAGTGCAGGGTCTCACGCATTTCAGGAGCGCTACCGCTGATTGTGGAGCGTGGATTCTTCAGGTCGGTGGGGCTGAGAGATGTGCCGCACTTCTCGCACTGGTCGCCGTAAGCGTTTTCATTTCCGCAAAAGGGGCAGGTTCCTGTTATGTAACGGTCGGCGAGGAAGCAGCCGGCTTCCGCATCATAATACTGGTTCGAACTCTTTTCCGTGAATTCTCCCTTGTCATACAGGTTGCGGAAGAACTCTGAGGCGGTATCATAATGGATCTTGCTTGAAGTGCGCGAATAGATATCGAAAGTGATGCCGAAGTCTTCAAAAGCCTTTTTGTTAAGGGTATGGTAACGGTCAACAACCTCCTGCGGGGTGATCCCTTCCTTACGTGCCTTGAGGGTTATAGGAACGCCGTGTTCATCAGACCCGCAAATGTGTATGACATCGGCTCCGCGAAGTCTCAGGTACCGGGTGTAAATATCGGAGGGAACATATACTCCGGCAAGGTGTCCAATGTGTATTGGTCCGTTGGCGTAAGGCAGTGCAGAAGTTATTAGGTGACGGCTGAACTTTTTCATCTCGATGACCAGTAGTGTTTTTATGTTAACCCGGCAAAGATAACACTTTCGCGGAAGGAGGCGAAAAGGCTATTCGCCCTGGCCGAAAGCGAGCAGGACCTGGTTCACATATGTACGTGAAACAGGGATCAGGACTGTCACCGGCGTGTCGAGTTCAAGCATCAGACCCTCCTTTTCCCGGCGGATGAGCTTTATCTTTTCCATGTTTACCAGGTAAGACCGGTGGCACCGGAAAATAGACTCATTCTGCATCTCGTCCTCCATTTTTTTCAGGGTATTCCGGAGAAGGAATTTCGAGAGGCGCTCCTTGGACAGATACCAGACGGTAACGTAATTATCTGTTCCCTGCAGATAGAGTATGTCTGACCTCTTCAGCGATAGACGGAGAGTTCCCTTTTCGTCGCGAAGCGGAATCATCGCCTTCTGTGCCGGGGCATCAGGCAGCTCACTCATTTCCAGCAGCTGGCGCTGCTTGTCGCGCCAGGAAAAATAGAGCCAGAGTGCGGAATAGGGAAGGAGCAGCGTAAGCGACGTATTCAGGACAGATAAACGGAAGATTTCAGTGAACGCCCGGGGTTCCTTCAGAATTATCAGTTCATAAGAAGTGTAGAAAAAGGCCATGCTTATTATCTCAGCAGCAACCCAGATGAGGTACTGGTAAATCCTCAGCTCGGCACCGCGACGGACAGCCTGATACATTATTATGCGGCTCAGGGCGACAACCAGGATGCCGGTCAGTATAACCCCGCTTGAATAGGCGAACAGTCTGAGCGTGGAAATTTTAAACTTTTCCTCAACACCGAACGGAGAATAAAGGTTGATAAACAGCAGGGCAAATGCTGCGGTAAAGAGGATCAGCCTGACAATGTTCTGTTTGTCAGTAAGGTATTTCGGAAGTATTTTATTCAGATCCACACAAAGGAGGGTTAACCCGTTTGGGTGTAAAATTAGCATTTTTCATTCATAAGTCCTCTCCTGAGAGGGGTTAGGGCTGAACCGATTTTACCCCTGACAGGCCGTTTTCACCCCTGATATGGCGTTTTCAGCCCTTGTGTTACCCGGAAACACCTTATTTTTTGAGGCAGGTCGGATATTTTGTTTGTTTGTGCGAAAAAAGATGGGGTATACAGACCAGCAGAGGGAGTTAGGCGGTTTCCTGAGGGAAGAGGGGAATGACCGCATTATTCCGGGAACAGATATAAGGGTGGTGAAGGAAATGTTCCATTCGAAGAACGGATTGACAATCCCGGCTTCTCCCCGGCTTCCGGGATTATTCCGGGATTTCTTCCCGACTGTCGACGCTTCAGAGGTGAACGATAACTTTTCATACAATATTTTTCTCCCTGCGAAACCTGAAAAGGGCTTTATCATTTTGCTGCACGGTCTCAATGAGCGCACCTGGGACAAGTATATACTGTGGGCTCTGAGGCTGGCATCGGATACGCGTAAACCTGTAATTCTCTTTCCTATTGCCAATCACATGAACCGTTCTCCCCGCACATGGTTTGACCGTCACGCCATGATGCCGGCAGTTGCTGCAAGAATGCTCTCTGAACCGGGAGCGAGGCTGACCACTTTTGCAAATGTGGCGCTGAGTACGCGGTTGTCAATTTCGCCGCACCTCTTTTTCCTCTCCGGATACCAGGCTGTCAATGACATCATCAGTCTCACGGAAGAGATAAAAAGCGGCAGGCATCCGAGCATCGGGCGTGAGGGCAGTCCTGATATTTTTGCCTATTCAATCGGGGTAATGCTTGCGCAGGTTCTGATGCTTTCCAGGGAAAAGCCGCTGCCGCCCGAGAGCAGGCTGTTTTTCTTCTGCGGGGGCAGCGCTCTCAACAAGATGAACGGAACTTCAAAGCTGATAATGGACAGCAAGGCTTTTGACAGGCTCATCAGTTACTACATCGATGAAATAGATGAGAAGCAGAAACAGGGAGGCGACTGGCTGACAAAGATTGTCGATGAAACGGCCGTGGGTGAAGGCTATTATGCAATGAGTTCCGCGGCGCGGCTGAAAAAAGTCTTCGGGGACCCCTTCCGGGATCTTGACGGCAGGGTGAGAGCCGTCACGGTTTCATCTGACAGGGTAATCCCTCCGGCAGGGATTAAAGAGGCCATGCTGGGAGCTGATATTGATACGTGGTTACCTGACTATCCCTGCACTCACGAAAATCCCTTCCCGCTTTTCACAACAGGATACGCCGGGGCTGTCGACAGTGCCTTCGACAGGCTTTTCACCTCTGCGTCCGCTTTCCTTGCATGAAATGATCAGCGCTTAATCACTCCGTGTTCCGCTCCGGGATAAATTAAAAATTGTATTTTTGATTTATTCTTTCCCAGAACCGGATCCATGAAGACTCTTACAATTCCCGCCTATCTGAAAGAGGGTGACACAGTAGTTATTATATCACCTTCCGGTGTTGTTGACAGGGATGTTATATTAAAAGCCGTTGCAATTCTCAAAGCTTCAGGTTTCAATGTTGTATTGGGTGAAAACGTCTTCAGGCAGAACGGCTGTTTTGCCGGAAGTGACAGGGAGAGACTTTCCGACCTTCAGCACGCTACGGATGACCCGGACGTCAGAGCCGTATTTTGCTCACGCGGGGGATACGGCATCTCACGTATAATTGACAGGGTTGATTTCTCTTCTCTGAAGAAACACCCGAAGTGGTATGTGGGATTCAGTGATATAACAGTATTGCACCTGTGGCTGAACAGGCTGTGCGGACTTGTCTCACTGCATGCCGAGATGCCCCTGAACTATTCAAATCCCAAAAAGTCAGCTGAGAGTTACAGCTCGGTTATAAAGGCACTGAAAGGTGAGCCGGAAACCATCACCTGGAAGAGTTCTCATCATGCGACAGTCTCCATCCGCGGGCCGCTGACAGGAGGCAACCTGTCTCTCATTTACAGCCTTACGGGCACCCCTGCTGAGCCTGACACTGACGGATCTGTTCTGTTCATCGAGGAGGTTGGGGAATACTACTATCATCTTGACAGGATGATGACATCATTGCGGCTCACCGGAAAGCTGAACAACCTTGCAGCAATGATTGTGGGAGGGATGGAAAAGATGGAGCAGGGCAACGTCATCTACAACAAAAGTGCCGAAGAGATCATTCTGGATATTGCAGGTCACTACAATTACCACATCATCTTCAATTTTCCCGCCGGCCACATAAGTGACAACAGGGCCTTTTACATGGGGCGCGAGGCTGTCGTTACGCAGAACGGGCTTGAGGCATCCCTGACCTTTGTGTAAAAATGTCAGAAGGCTGCAAGGAGGAGGTTGATGTCTTTCGAAAGAATGCCGAATTTTTGCCCCAGGAGTTCATTGGTCAGGATCCCGTTGTAGATATAAACTCCGGTTCTGAGTCCGTTGTTGAACTTCAGCATCGGAGTCACGCCTCCGGCATCTGCAATTTCCTGTATCAGGGGTCTGAATACATTGCTGAGGGCTATTGATGCAGTGCGGGGCACCCGTGAAGGAAGGTTCCACGCCGAATAGTGGATCACCCCGTGTTTCTCATACAGCGGGTCTTTCAGTGCACGGCACTCCGTAGTTTCAACACACCCGCCGCTGTCGACGCTCAGGTCAATGATCACAGATCCCCGTTTCATGCCCTGCACCATGTCTTCGGTCACATAAAACCAGGGTCTGAGATCTTCGGCTCCCAGTGCTCCGATGAGCACGTCGGCAGATTTCAGGGCTTTTTTGAGGACCTGGGGATGGAAGGTGGAAGTGTATAGCCTCTGCCCGAGAAGATTCTGAAATCCCCGCAGACGGTGCACCGAATTGTCAAAAATCCTTACGATGGCACCCAGTCCCAGTGCAGCACGGGCAGCATTCTCCCCGGCGGTATTGGCGCCTATGATTACCACTTCAGTGGGGGTTACTCCGGTAATGCCTCCGAGCATTACGCCCTTGCCTCCCGAAGTGCTGCTAAGAAAGTCAGATGCCAGCAGCACCGCCGTGATGCCGCTGATCTCACTCATCGACTCCACAACCGGGAGAACCCCGTCACTGTCTTTTATCTTTTCACTCGCCAGGGCAGTGACACGCTTACGCATCATTGACGAAAGGGTCAACTCTCCCATCATGGCCACATTCATGAATGAGATTACCACCTGGTTGCCCCTGAGAAGCTCAACCTCCTTTTCATCGAAGGGGGCGGTTTTGATTATCAGGTCACACTCATATACTTTCTGCGAAGAATCTGAGACCACGGCCCCGTTCTCGCTGTACTTGCTGTCACTGTAGCTTGAACCCTGTCCTGCTCCTCGTTCTATGAAAACTTCATGGCCTGCGTCAGTAAGGATCTTTACCGCCTCAGGAGTCAGTGAAATGCGTTTTTCATTGTCACGCACGTCGCGGGGCATTCCAATCGACATCTGGCGCCTGTTGACAGCCTTTTCAAGTTGCTCTTCCCGTGGCATGAATGCACTTTTTGCCGGCTCACCCATCTGGTTTGGTTAAAATTGTTTGAACTAATATGATCAATCAGCTCATCAAATTTAAGATAATAATTGCAGAGTAAAGAAGGAGTAGCGTGGGAATATGTTGTCAGGGTAAAGAAGGAGTAGCGTGGGAATATTCTGCCCGGGAGGTGCAGAAGGAGTTCAGAGGGTCTCGATGACCCTTGCGCCGTCAGGCTGAACGGTGATTGATATCCTGAGTGTCTCGGGAGGAAGCAGGGGCTCAATCTTTTCAGGCCACTCCATGAAACAGGGAGAGAGAGTGTCAAAATATTCCTCTATGCCGAAGTCCAGTACCTCGGCCATGGACCTGATCCTGTAAAAATCGAAGTGGAACACGGGCAGTTCTCCCGGCCGTCTGTATTCGTTTACAAGGGTAAATGTAGGGCTGGTTACGGTATCGGTCACACCCAGTTCCTTGCATAAGGCTTTTATGAAGGTGGTCTTTCCGGAGCCCATCTGGCCGTAGAATGCAAAGATATGACACTCCTTCGTTTCTGAGAGGAAATGTATGGCAGCATCCTTCAGGTGGCTTTTATCCGTTACAACGATCTTCATCAGGCAAAAATATGCATTAAACGGGCTCAAGGTATACCAGCGGCAGCAGCATCTCCTGCATCGATATTCCGCCGTGCTGTAACGAGTCTTTATAATAACTCACCACCTGGTTGTAATTATTCGGATAGACCAGGAAATCATTTTCCCGGGCGAAAATATATTTTGACGAAATGTTTGTCATCGGGAGACCTGCCTTCACGGGGTCAGTAATCTCGAAAACATCTTTCGTACTGTAATTCATGTTCCTTCCGGTCTTGTAGCGCAGGTTCGCCGAAGTAAGCCTGTCGCCGATGACCCTGACAGGCCTGTTAACGCGTATTGAACCGTGATCGGTGGTAAAGATCACCCTGGCGCCTTTAGAAGCAACATGTTTAAGTAACTCAAAAAGCGGTGAGTGGACAAACCAGGTATGGGTGAGGGTAAGCCATGACGCCTCATCTCCGGTCATGTCACGTATAAGGTCGACTTCAGTCCGTGCATGACTGAGCATATCGACAAAATTGTAGACCAGGACGTTCAGGTCATTTGACATTAGCTGCTGCATCTTTTCGTTCACCGTCCTGCCCTCAGCCTCGGTCCTTATTTTATGATAGGACCACCTTCCGTTTATGCCTGCACGCTGGAGGTGCCTGGCAAGAAGCTTGTCCTCAAAAAGGTTCTTGCCTTCGTCTTCATGATCGCTGATCCAGTATTCAGGTGTGGAATCGCTGATGGCTGCAGGCATCAGCCCCGCAAAGAGCGCATTCCTTGAATACTGTGTCGATGTCGGAAGGATGCTCAGGTACAGTTCATCAGAAACATGGCGGAGGAACGGCGATAGATCGACTGCCATCGACTGCCACTGGTCGAGCCGCATATTGTCAATGATGATGCAAAAGAGTGGTGATCCCTTCCGGATGAGGGGAAATACCTTTTTAGACATTACGGCTGGCGACAGCAACGGCTTATCAGTTACGGAGGGGGAGAGCCATTTAAGGTAATTCTTTTCCACAAAGCGTCCGAAAGCCCTGTTTGCATCTGACTCCTGCATACGGAGGACCTCTCTCATCCCGGTATCAGACGACCTTATCAGTTCTGCCTGCCAGAAAACGAGTTTTCGGTAAAGCTCGCTCCACTGATCAAAATCGGAGGCTTCCGATATCATCCCGGTAATCGACCCGAATTCACCCCTGAAAACAGAGGTTGTCTGCTTTGATACGATGCTGTCAAGATCGAGGATTTTCTTGAGTGACAGGAGTATCTGCTGGGGCTTGACAGGCTTGATAAGGTAATCGGCTATCTGAGAGCCTATTGCAGCCTCCATTATCTCCTCCTCCTCGCTCTTGGTTATCATTACAACCGGGATCGAGGGCTTCAGTTCCTTTATGCGGCGCAGGGTCTCGATACCGCTGAGCCCCGGCATATGTTCATCAAGGAAGATGATGTCATAAGGTTTTTCCTGGACCATGGTAATGGCATCCGTACCGCCTGGGCAGGTGTCAGTCTCGTAACCTTTCTCCTTAAGGAACAGAATATGTGATCTGAGAACCCCTACCTCGTCATCAACCCATAATATCCTTACCTGTCGCATGTCAGCACAATGGGTTATCTGAGCAGTGAGTACGTTTTGTCATAGAATATCCGGTAACGTTCCATATTCCTGTCATCCATGAATTTTGGCAGGTTGTCACGGCTTATGACGAAGACGGATATCTGTGCTTCAGCAGCACCCCTGATCTCCTTCAGGGGGTCGAAAACTTTCAGATAAGCCATGGCTTCAGAAGTGGAGGCGAAGGGGCCGACGGTTATTGTAAGGAACTTATTTTCTGCGGCAGTTCCTTCACTGCGGTAGTTTTTGTCACTGAAGTTATCAAGGTTGAAGTTGATGACGTCGAAGACCATCTGGTTGAGGTTTGCCGAAACATTGGCAGCGACCAGCAGGACATGATGAGGTTGCAGCGTGTCTGCCACATAAAGCGTCTCAGCTATTTTGATATCATCCGCTATCCTCATCTCAGGGATCTCCCGCAGGAGGACCTCGATTATCTCCGCGGCTCTCGTGCCTTCCGGAGTTAACGGAAATCTTGCAACCAGGGAGTCAAGACCTGCCTTGTAAGCTGTTTCTCCGCGGGAAGCACCGGCGGCCATAGCCTGAAGGAGCATGAATTTTGGGGCAAGAGGATCGCGGCTGTACATTTTCATTGCATTTTCACAAAGTGTGAATGCCTCTTCATAGCTGCCTGCGGCAAAGGCATTGTATGCCGACTCGTAAAGTATTTCTGAGGCTTTTGAGGCTTCCGTCTGTTTCGTGACATAGTCCGGGTCGGAGAGTATCCGGGCATACTCTGATGCGGGGAAGAGTGACAGCAATTCGGAGCGCCGCCGTTCCGCCCTTGCCGGATCACTTTTTTGCAGCAGGCGGTACAGTTCCCAGAGGGCTTCGGCTCTTACAATGTCAGTGCCGCCTGGCCTGGCAGCTTCTTCGAATGATGTTGCGGCAAGGGTTGTATCACGTAGTCTTGAGGCGAGGACCTTTCCTTCGGCAAGGAGGGCGGCGGCGCTTTTTTGCCTCGATTGAGCCATAAGTGAGTCTGTCAGCGGGAGGTTTTTCAGATAGAATTCCGTGCTGCGCCCGGCTGCAACTCCGGCACTGTCAGGCTTACTCACCGCATCTCCGTTCTCGATCCCCTGGGTGGCAGGGTTCATCCTCGTCCTGTTGGCTCTTCTCCAGTTGTCCTCCAGCCTTCTCTCTCCCCACCTGCGTCTGAACTCCGTACGTCCGAAGGTGAGCGCTGCCTGGTTGTAAAAATACCAGCTTCCTTCCGCGGTGATTGAGTTCTGGTTACGCTGTTCATTTTCGTAATACTGCCCCATGTTGTAGCGGTCACTGCCGGTGGTTTCCTGCCTGGCCCGGGTCTCTTCCTCCTGCAGCTTTCTGATAATTCCCGATATAAGTGATTCACGCTCAGCGGGGCTCATGAGGGCTACCCTTCGCAGACTGTCTTCAACGGATACCACCGTGTGAAAACCGGCATATTCATTGAGATCCGAGGAGGTACGGCTGATAGCATCATAATCAGGAAATCTCCTGTCAATAATAAACATAGCGCTGTCATAGTACCTCTGGGCTTTTACATACGAGGGTGCCGAATAGAAATATTCCCCGAGTGCCAGGTAAGACCTTGCTTTCTGGCGGTTGTTGCCGGTGCTGGTCCTGGCCGATTCCGACCACAGTTCCAGGGCACCTTCAATGTTGCCCTGGCGGCGCTCAATTTCCCCGAGTGCAAAATATATCTGGTCAAGGTATTCCTTATTCTTCGAATCGCGCAGCATTTTCCGCAGCGTTTTCTTCAGGTCGGCAGCATCACCTGACGAGACATCCGCTACCCCTGCGAGGTTAATGCCCGCATTGAATTCAAGGTCATACGGAGGGTTCATCCGCATTACATCAGTGAAATATTTCGTCGACCGGGCGTTGTCACCTCCGGCCTTGCAGGTCTGTGCAAGCAGGTATGTCAGGCGCACCTTCGTCTGCTTGTCACTGCTGTACCCGACGGCACTTATAAGGGGATCAATTGCCTTCTCATACCTCTTCTGGCGAAGGGCAATATCTGCCGAAGTGGACCAGATCATTGCCTGCAGGTTCTTCGACAGCTTTTCGGGCTCAGTTATACCCTGCAGCAGGCGTTCCGCCTCCTGGTAGTTGCCTTCTTCAGTATGGATGCGGGCCATCCATATGGCTGATTCGTTAATTATTCCCGGGTCTTTTGTGAGTCCCAGGTTGTATGACAGGGTAGCCCTTGCACCGGTAAAATTCTTCTGGTAAAACTGGGCTTTGGCCATCAGCAGGTAGGAATCGTCAACATACTGATTGTATTCCCTCCTGTTGTAAAATTCTTCATCTCCGGCGCTGCGGTCTCCCCGTTTTTTTTCTTCGGGTTTGGCTGTTATAGAGTAAAGGGCGATAAGCTTGGAGGCTTTCTGAACAGCTCTTTCCATATCGGACCCGGATACCTGGGCTGCCTCAGGAGTGGAATATTCAAAAACGGGCAGGAGCGCACTGTAATCATCACGGTGCGCGTCTTTAACTTTTGCCACACCTGCCTTATAGGCTTCATATCCGTTGAAATAGATGTTGTATTTTGAAATAAGGGAATGGTAAAACCGGCTTGCTCCCGTGTTTTTCTCCACCGAGCAGCCTGCAACCAGTGCGGTGAGCACCAGGGTCAACGCGATATTATATGATAAGCGCCGTGATGTCAACAAATGCGGTTTATACTATAACTGCACCGGGCAGCATAAAGTATTCAAAGGTAATAAAAAGAGGCTAGAATCAGTTCCGGGGCGGCAGAAGCAAGGCGGTTACTTCATCTGAACAGGTTTGGTGGGGGCAAGGTCGGCGTTGCGCTTTTCGACACTGGCAACAACAGCATCGGCAAGGTTCATGAATGCGATACCCGGTTCACTGTCGCCCAGAGCCGCAGGAATCCCCGCATCACCTCCGTCGCAAATGCTTTCGACTATCGGGATCTGTCCCAGCAGTCCGGCCTTCGCTTCCTCAGCCAGCCTTCTTCCTCCCTCCTTGCCGAAGATGTAGTACCTGCGTCCGGGCAGTTCCGGGGCTATAAAATATGACATGTTTTCCACCAGACCCAGAACAGGGACGTTTATGCTTTCACTGCGGAACATTGCGATGCCCTTGCGGGCGTCTGCCAGCGCAACTTCCTGCGGGGTGGTTACGACTATCGCTCCGGTCACAGGCACCTCCTGCACAAGAGTCAGATGTATGTCACTGGTGCCGGGAGGCAGGTCGAAGATGAGGTAATCAAGATCACCCCAGTCGCCCTGGCTGATAAGCTGTTTCAGGAAACTGCTGGCCATGGGCCCGCGCCATATGACCGCTTCTGAGTCCCTGACAAAGAAACCGATTGAAAGGATCTTTACCCCGTATTTTTCAAGCGGGGTGATCCAGTCTTTTCCGTCCCTGCTTACCATTTCGGGCTTATAGCTTTCAGCGCTGAACATCTTGGGAACGGAAGGGCCGAAAATATCGGCGTCAAGGAGACCGGTGGCATAGCCCTTTCTCGCCAGAGCAACGGCGAGGTTTACCGCCACGGTTGATTTTCCTACACCTCCCTTGCCTGATGAAACGGCAATTATGTTCCTGACTCCGGGCAGGACCTCTCTTTTGGGTGCCACGGTTTTTCCGACTACGGTTTTCGGGTTGACATCTATCGAGGTTATTACGGCGTCAGGCCCCAGGGCGTCTTTAACAGCCCTGACGCAATTGCTTTTAATCGAAGAAAGAAAGGGATCATTCGACTTTTCCGGGATCAGCACCAGTTTAATGCCTTCATCCGTGATTTCCACATCACCAATTATTCCAAGGGTTACAATGTCACTTCCCTTTTCCGGGTGACTTACCTTCCTCAGCGCTGAAATTACCTGTTCTTTTGTATACATTATTTTATTTAGATTTATTCTGAATAATCTGATTCATTAGCAGTTAGGGATGCCGGTTATAGAACATCCCCCGTTGTTTAAAGTTCAGCAGACGGGTCCCAGAATTTCTCCCTGAAATCCAGCACGCAATCGTCCTCCACTGTGAACCCTTCATTTTCAAGAAGTTGTTGCATAGTAGAGGAGTTTCCGAAGTGATGTTTTCCGGTGAGCATCCCGTTGCGGTTCACCACCCGGTGTGCCGGGATGAAGTCAGAACAGGTGTGGGAGGAGTTCAGTGCCCAGCCTACCATGCGTGCAGAACGACCGGTGCCGAGATACCGTGCAATGGCTCCGTACGATGTTATACGACCGTAGGGTACCAGTCTTGCCACTTCGTAGACAAGGTCGAAGAAGCCTTCATTTCCACCCTTCTCCGGGGCTGACGATCTCTTTTTCATTGTCGATTATGAATGAGAGGTATGTTATAGGAATGCCCCGGTCAAGGAAGATCTGCTCATAATGTGTGCGTATCGATAGCATCGGGTCATCGGGCATTTCTGCGTACAGGTCGGTAACGGCACTTATCAGCACGAGTCCGTTTTTCCACACAAGGGCCAGGGTGTAATCAAACAGCTCCCTGCAGTCGGTCTTCAGGTGCAGCGTCCCGCCGTCCTTCATTATGCTTCTGTACAGGTTCATAAATACCGGACCCGCCAGCCGCTTCTTCTCTCTTGTCCGTTTAAGCTGGGGATCGGGGAACGTTATCCATATCTCATCAACTTCACCCGGAGCAAAAAATGATTTGATAAACTCGATGCGCGTACGGAGGAAAGTGACATTGGGCAACCGTTTGTGATGCGTATCCCTGGCCCCTTTCCATATCCTTGCACCTTTTATGTCTATTCCGATGATATTTTTCTGCGGGTATTTTTCGGCAAGGCCAACAGTGTATTCTCCCCTTCCGCAGCCAAGCTCCAGGACTATGGGGCTGGAATTTTCAAACCACTCACTGTTCCATTTGCCTTTAAGCTCATGATCTTTTTGAAACACCTCGGTAAAAGGTGGTTCTATAACATGCTCATAGCCTTTCAGTTCAGTCCACCTCGCCAGTTTGTTCTTTCCCAATGCCGAATAAATTATGTCAGTCAGTTCTTAAGAAAATCTTCATCCCGATGTCATAGACCCCGGTAAGAACAGTATCCCTCATGCCTTGGATCACCCTGAAATGATATTCTCCGGCTTCGGGAAAGAAAACATTGGATTTGTATGGAATTACAGCTTCACGGATGTCACCTGCGCCTTTGCCCAGCCATTCACCTTTTTCATCGGTAAGAATTCCCTGCACGGTATCGGTAAGGGTTGTTCCCGACGGGAATGTGGTTATGACGAAAAGATAGAGATTGCGGTAAGGATATTCTGTGGATGTACGCACGGAGAGGTTCACGTTGTATGATCCTATTGTATCATTCACTGTGCAGGCGAAACCGGCGGGGTCATACATTGACCATTCCGCATTCTCCATTTTGACAATATCACTGTACATAGTATTCCTGCCGCAGGAGGTCAGCATCACAATTACTGTGAGGGCCGGCAAAAAAATTATCCTACTTGCTGTTTTCATTTTTTCTGCGTTGCGGTCTTCTGTTGCTGCGGTTCTCCCTGGGTGTGCTCTTCGATTCAAAACGGGATAATCCGCTGTTCTGGAGGAGGAGGTCGCTTCCGACATTAAGCGGCTGATTTTCAGGAATTACGATGAGCTTGTCCGGCTTGACTCCCTTCCTGTTTAGCTGCTGTATCTCGCGGACGCGTGCCACCGGAACAGGGGTAAGGTTAACAGCCATGCGCTGATCTGAAGAATACCAGTAGATTCCCTTGTGCACTTCCATCTTCTGGAACCAGGCTGTGCCGCCGGCAAGTTCCAGGGGAACCTCTCTGTGAGGGAATTCCTTCTGGGCGTCAAGATAGCTGTCCAGCTCGAAGTTCAGACAGCATTTCAGTTTGCCGCACTGTCCGGCAAGTTTCTGGGGATTGAGCGACAGGTCCTGGTAACGTGCATGGGTGGTTGTCACCGACATGAAGTTCGTGATATAGGTCGAACAGCACAGTTCACGCCCGCAGGTACCTATTCCGCCTATTCTCCCGGCTTCCTGGCGGGCGCCTATCTGCCTCATCTCGATACGGATGCGGAATTCATCGGCAAGGACCTTAATCAGCTGCCTGAAATCTACTCTCTCATCGGCAAGGTAATAGAAGATGGCCTTTGTCTTGTCTCCCTGGTATTCAACATCGCCGATCTTCATGTTGAGTCCTGTTTCTTCGGCAATCTTTCTCGATCTGAGCATCGTATGTACCTCAAGCTTCTTTGCCTCTTCCCACTTCTGCAGATCTACAGGCTTGGCTTTTCGGTACACTTTCTTGAGTTCATCGACCACCGGTCTCACTTTCAGCCTCTTCAGCTGGTCATGCACGAGGTAACCCGTCATGGAGATTCTGCCTATGTCGTGGCCCGGAGAAGCCTCGACGGCCACTGTGTCTCCCATCTCCAGCTTAAGGTCATTGATGTTGCGGTAGAAACCCTTACGGGTGTTCTTGAAGCGTACCTCTACCACCTCGTTGAAACGGGGGTCAAAGGGCAGTTCACCAAGCCAGTTGAACTCGTCGAGCTTGTTCTCGCCGCATTTGTATTTTGTTTCAGGCTGGTGAAGCTCCTCGCTTCCCGGTACCTGTATATCTTCGTTTGTCATCTCAGTTGTCAGTGCAAATTTAGAAATAATAGACCGATATTCAACCTGACAGCAACCGTCACCCTATCAGCCTCATTGTCTTAAGCGCCAGGTCAAGAAAGATCATCTTCGTATTGCCGTTGCTCTCCACATGTGCAAAGGCAAGATTGAACTCCCTGTCCAGGGCCTGGATATTCCTGTTGTTAATGAAAGGGTGAAATTTCTGCGAGAAGTCCTCCTCCTTTTCTGTCAGGTATACAAGCCTGTTCTCCTTACCCTGGTAATTTAAAATGAAATTCTCACGTATCATGCGTAGGGCGTAGGTGAGGAATCCCTTTTGCCTCTCGCGGCCCAGGGCCGCTGTTTCGTCAGACCATGAAACAAGGGCCTGTGAATCGCGTTTATAGGCTGTTCGCATAAGGGTGATGAAGTGGTCGAGGTGCTTTGCGGTACTGTCTGCATCCCTGGCAAGTTCTATGGCCCTGACCATGTTGCCGTTGGCTATTCCTGCAACTTCTCCGGCATAGACACTGTCAAGACCGTAGTTCTTTTCGAGAAAAATGCTCATTTCATCCGGTGCTATGGCAGGGATCCTTACAGGCTGACATCTGGAGGTAATCGTGGGCAACAACTTATCATCCTCCTCAGAAACCAGGATGAAAAGAGTCTTTGCCGGAGGCTCCTCAATCATCTTCAGAAGCTTGTTGGCCGTTTCGGCGTTCATCTTTTCAGGAAGCCAGATGATCATGATCTTGAAGTCAGACTCAAACGACTTCAGGTTCAGTTTTCTTACTATTTCGGAAGCTTCAGCGACTGGTATGATAGCCTGCTCATTTGCGACCTCCATTGCCTCAGTCCAGGTATTGAGGGAGAAATAGGGCGATCTGAGAACCATTGAACGCCACTGCGCGATAAAGGTATCGCTTACCGGTTCGGTACCCGGTTTCTTTTTAATAACCGGGAAAACAAAATGCAGGTCAGGATGTATCAGCTTGTCATACTTTGCACACGAGGGACACGCCCCGCAACCGTCGGTGGCCGTGCGGCTTTCACAGCTGATGTAACGGGCAAATGCAAGAGCGATGGCAAACTTACCGCTCCCTTCAGGACCGTAAAACAGAAGGGCGTGGCTGACTCTCTGTTCAGCCACGGCGGTTCTCAGTCGGTCAATGACAACTTTTTGTCCCGGTATCTGTGAAAAATTCATTCTGCCTTCCGTGGTAGGGAAAGCAAAAATACAAAAAAATCAATGAAAGAGAGATTCAGGTCAGAGAGCCGACAGGGCTCTCTCATAATCAGGCTCATTTACTGTCTCGGGGACCAGTTCGGAATATTTTACAATGCCATGTTCGTCTATCACCACAACGCTGCGGGCATAGAGGCCTGCCATCGGTCCGTCAACCAGGTCAATACCGTAAGCTGTGCCGAAAGCGTGATCACGGAAGCCGGAGAGGGTTGTCACGTTCGTTATCCCCTCGGTGGTGCAAAAACGGCCTGAGGCAAAGGGAAGATCCTTTGTAATTGCCAGCACCACTGTATTTTCCCTGCCCGCAGCCATCTGGTTGAATTTTCTCACTGCCGTGGCACATACTGACGTATCAAGACTTGGAGAAATGTTGAGAATCACCTTCTTTCCCTTCAGCTCTTCAAGTGATAGAGAGCCAAGGTCTGATTTAACAAGTTTGAAATCAGGAGCCTTGCTGCCATTTGCCGGAAGGTTGCCTGACGTATTGATTGCATTTCCCCTGAGTGTTATTTTTGCCATAATATTATTATTAAAAGTTTGATTTTGTTTATTGTTAAACAAACAAAAACCCATAAGGTTTTATTCAGGAGCGAAAGAACCGTGCTTTTCTAAATTTCTCAAAAAGCTCCTGTTCATCTTTGTCCTCCCTAATGCCATCAACAAGCAGGTCAAACAGACGTGGTATAGTCTCGTCACTGAATGAGGCAGCAATAGCAAGCTTTTTAAACAGGTTCTTCTCCTCAAGGGAGATCTGTTTGTCAACAAGTATGACCTCAACTGCATTGTAGAGGTGTTCAAACCTCTTTTCAAGTTCATATGGAGGGGAGTAAAAATGAGTAGATTCTGCTTTGATGAGCACATCAACCTCATGGTCAGAAAGACTGAATCTCCTACCGAACCTGTGGAGGAGGGTCAGTTCGTTATTATCTATCCTCCCGTCAGCCAGTGCAACCTGTATCAGATGGATAAAGCTCTCTTTATTTACTCTTTTTCCGCTGTCTGTAATAAAATCTGTGAAACTCATTTGTTTTGAAGATATTTTTAATAATAACAATTTTTATCGGGAATTGTTACTGAAATAAGGTTTGCACAAAAATTTAAACTCCTGCTACCCTGGTTGACATACCGGAAGGCCTTTGGCTTTTTCCGGCACCGGGGAATTAACATAAACTCACTTTTATGGTGAAGAGACTGAAAATATTTGAGCTAACTTCTTATTTTTGTAAGTTACAAGTTAAATGTAATTATTAAAAGTAAGGTTTATGAAAATGATTGACAGCTACAGTTTCAAGGGCCTGAAGGCCATAGTAAGGGTTGACTTCAATGTGCCGCTTGACAAGGTAACGCGCCAGGTTACTGATGACACCAGAATCAGGGGAGCCATAAAGACAATTAAGAAGATAGTTGCAGACGGAGGTTCGGTGATACTGATGTCCCACCTGGGGCGCCCGGAAGGGGTACAGGAAAAATACTCTCTTAAACCTGTGATGCCGGTACTGGAAAAGCTTCTGGGGATGAAGGTGCTTTTTGCTCCTGATGCCCTGGGTGATGAGGCTGTAGCCATGGCAAAAGCGCTTAAGCCAGGGGAGGTGATGATGCTTGAGAATGTCAGGTACTACCCCGAGGAGGAGGGCAAGCCCATTCTTCCCGAGACGGCAACTGATGAAGAGAAAAAGGCCGCCAAGGCAGCCATGAAGGTCAAACAGAAGGAGATGGCGAAGAAACTTTCGACCTACGCAGACATTTATGTAAATGATGCTTTCGGAACAGCACACCGGGCACATGCCACCACAGCTGTCATCGCTGATTATTTTCCGGAGGATAAAAGGATGTTCGGCTTCCTGATAAACAGTGAGCTTGCCGCAATGGACAAGGTGCTGAAGAGTGCCGGCAGACCATTCACCGCCGTGATGGGCGGGGCAAAGGTCTCTGACAAGATACTCATCATTGAGAACCTGCTTGACAGTGTTGATAACCTGATTATTGGCGGCGGGATGACATATACTTTTATAAAAGCCATGGGCGGCCGTATAGGTAACTCGCTCTGTGAGACCGACAAGCTTGACGTTGCGAAGGCGGTAATTGCAAAGGCAAAGGCAAAGGGTGTAAATCTGTTGCTCCCGGTTGACGGGATTAACGCTGATAAGTTTGATGCTGATGCAAACACATATATATCTGCCATTGATGAAGTTATCGACGGCTGGATGGGTCTTGACATCGGCCCGGAGAGCATCATCCTGTTTGAGAAGGTCATAATGGATTCGAAGACTATCCTCTGGAATGGTCCTATGGGTGTTTTTGAGATGGAGAAGTTTGCAAAGGGAACCACCGCGATTGCCCTTGCAGTTGCAAAGGCGACTGAACAGGGAGCATACTCTCTTATTGGCGGCGGCGATTCAGTGGCCGCAATAAATAAGAACGGCCTGGCTGACAAGGTCAGCTACGTTTCAACCGGCGGCGGCGCAATGCTCGAGTACATGGAGGGCAAAAAGCTGCCCGGCATTACTGCCATAAGGGGAGAATAATGAAAAAACTGATCCCGGGAATAGCAGTCCTTCTCCTCCTTCTCACAGGTTGCGAGGGAGGGAAGGATAAACCTCTCTCCGGGACGGTCACGGTCACCAGTGAACTTTTCGGAACGGGTCCCTATTATTCCCTCGGATTCTCCTTTGCGCCTGCAGAAAAGGTCTCGACGCTTGTCAATCCTGCACCTGATTTATCCGTTGAGGACGGAGTCCTGTCGGGAAGCACTGACGTTGTGCCGTTTCTATCAGCAAACACACTGAGGCCTTCATTCGGACTTAAGGGTGAATATGCATCGGAAAGCGAGGCTATTACGGCATTTAATGCATTGAAGGATGCTGGCACACCTGCCTGGTCCGACATGGGTGCACCCCTGAAAGCCAACCAGGTCTGGGTGATACGTACCGGAGACACAAAATACGCAAAGATCCTCACTACGGCAGTTATTATTGAACAGACCGGCGACGGGCCGGTTGCCAGATGCACTTTCCGGTGGGTTTACCAGCCCGACGGATCTACCGTATTCCCATGACCGCGATTAAGGCCCCGACGGCCGCCGGGATTTTCGCGGATGACACACCGGATTCATTTGAGGAAAAGGCGTTGCAGGTATTTCGTTATCAGGCACGAGAATGCCCTGTATACAACAGGTATGTCAGCCTGATGGGTATTGATCCACGGGCCGTCAGCTCAGTTGAAGCCATTCCCTTCATGCCGGTATCCTTCTTCAGGGACCACACGGTCATTTCTGGGGGAGGCAGTGCGGAGGCCGTTTTTGTAAGCAGCGGCACAACAGGCCAGGTGCAGAGCCGCCATCACGTCATCAGCCTCGCCCTTTACGAGGAGAGCTTCACCCGCACATTCCGGCTCTTCTACAGTGACCCGTCGGAATATGCCGTAATGGGATTGCTTCCATCATATCTTGAGCGTGAGGGTTCATCGCTGATCTACATGGTTAAGAGGCTGACTGAGCTTTCAGGGAACAGCCACGGAGGATTCTTTCTGAATGATTACGGCAGGCTTCTGGAATCAGTTGTCAGGGCACGCGATGCCGGACTCAGGGTGTTGCTGATAGGAGTGACTTACGCCCTGCTTGACTTTGCAGAAGAATATTCTCCTGATCTTGAGGATGTTATAATAATGGAGACGGGTGGCATGAAAGGACGGAGGAAGGAGATGATAAGAGAGGAGCTGCACGCGATACTTAAAAAAGCATTCAATGTAGGTTCAATCCATTCAGAATACGGGATGACGGAACTGCTGAGCCAGGCATATTCGAAAGGAGATGGTCTTTTCAGCGCGCCGCCCTGGATGAAGGTGCTGATTCGCGACAGTCACGATCCGCTGACACATACCTCCGAGGCAGGGGCCGGCGGCGGAATCAGCATCATTGACCTCGCTAATGTCCGGTCGTGCTCCTTTATTGCCACAGCAGACCTCGGACGAATGCACGAAGGAGGGACCTTCGAAGTACTCGGCAGGTTCGACAATACCGATATCAGGGGTTGCAACCTGCTGGTCTCCTGATCAGGCAAGGGGAAACAGGAAAAAGAGAGGCGCCTGACCGACCGTGCAGAGGCAATAGACATAAGTGAGAGAAGGGATGCAGCAGCCTCACCTCACTACGCTTTCAGAAAATTATTAAAATCCGAGTTTCGCTCTTATCTCTTTCGGAACAGCATCCTTATGCACCATATAATATATTGTTTTCGCCCTTACAAAGTTCTCTGACATGTTAAGGTAACCGCCAAAAGGATTCCGTTCGGTACCCCAGGAATTTTTGGTGATATAATATTTGGTGCCGTTCTGGTCTTTGACGATTCCTGTGAGATGCATCAGGTGGTCATCTGTGGTGACGAAGGTCTCATAACCCTTCTGCCTTATCTCCTGTGTGACATTTATTTCCGGATAAGGTTTTTCCATTTTGTACACTTCAGCCATTCGCTCCTGCTCGGGCATCTTTTCAAAGCGGGCCCTGTCAGTGGAAGAAAAGTTATCGGTGTGGATTACATCAGGATTGACAGCAACGCCCTTTGCATGGGAAAATCCCTTCTCGCTGACGTCGCCGTCCCACGCAACCGTATAGCCGTTGTTCAGAGAATAATCCAGGATCTGGATGAATTCATCGAGAGGCACGTTGTAAAAACGGTTCATCTCCCAGTTGTCAGGGACCTCAACAAGCCCCTGTGTATAAAACGGGAAGTGAGAAAATGACGTGATACTCACATAGTTGTTCATGTCGAGACCGATGCTTTTTGCGAAAGTTTCGGGGGTATAGCTCTGGCCTTTGTAAGTGAAAGAGGAAGGGTCATCACCGAGGTATATATCGAGGATGGCGTCAACCACCTCGTCAGATTCGGGGCTCACCTTTCTTGCCTTTACGGGCAGTGCTGTCACCGCTTCAAGGTACCCCTGCAGTTCTCCGTGGTTATGAGTCTTAGATTCGTAGCTGAGTCCGTTGTAGACTTCATCAGGCACGATGCCTGATTCGTTGAATACCCTTACCCACGATGGAGAAAGGCTTCCCGGGCCGAGGTTTCCTTTTCCCTGACGCAGATAGTTGTCTTTTATCCTGTTTTTGTAGGTTTTTCTTACGACATACATCTCCGAGAGGTCATATTCTCCCTTTCCAAGGCGGAGAAGTTCTGATTCCATGAATGAGGTTGTGGCGAAACACCAGCATGTGCCGGTGGCAGACTGGTTTTTTACGGGAGTGGCAGGCAGTGAGACCAGGGTTGTGAATTTGTATCCCTCCGGCACGGTGACGGTCTCCTTTTTAGCTTTCTGTGCATTTGCCGGGAAGGCAATAAGCATCAGGGCAAGAATTGATGTTAGCAGATATCTCATATATTTTGTTTTGGTAAATTTCTCATTGATAGCATTCAAATGTATTTATTAATTTTCACTGATAAAATGTTTTATAGCAGGAAGGGTTCACTTCTTTGCTGCTCCAGAGACAATCGTATAGGAATGGTCGATCCAGCTGAAGAACAGCTTATCAGGTACAGAACCATCAGTCATAATGGTATTCCAGTGTTTTTTATTCATATGGTAGCCCGGAGTCACGGCGGGATATTCCTCGCGCAGCTCGATGGCCAGTGAGGGTTCGCATTTAAGATTCACCGAGAGTTCGCCATCAAGGTTGGCAAGTGCGAATATCTTTCCTTTTACCTTGTAAACAAGGGTGTCAGGTCCGAAAGGTGTGCATTCCTCAACGTCAGTCTTTAAAATACAGTATTCACGAAGCAGTTCTATGTTCATATATGTTATAAGGTAGGGTAGTATGCATTCTCGATATGTTCTATCTCATTTTCCGGTCCGTTAAAGACGACTGTAATTATATCAAATCGCGCCTCCTTGTCAAGACTGTAACGGTCAAGGTAGTTATGGGCGGCGAAGATTATGGTTCTCTGTTTCGGGACACTTACGGCCTCCGCGGGAGGAACCCAGAATCCGGCTGACCTCGACTTCACTTCCACGAAGATAATGTATTCGCTGTTTTCCGCAATGATATCTATTTCGGTGCGGCCGGAGTGCCAGTTTCTTTCGCGAATTGTACAGCCCTTCTGCCTGAGGTATCCGGCAGCAAGGCCTTCACCCCTGATCCCGATCCCGGCCCTGTCGCTCATACTATATTTCTATCAGCCTGTTTTTTATGGCGTACAGTATCAGGCTTGCGGTGTTTTTCGAATTGGTCTTCGCAAGCAGGTTTGCCCTGTGCTTGTCCACAGTCCGTTTGCTGATGAAGAGAGCATCGGCTATCTCGTGGTTTGACAGTCCCTCGCAGATTTTAAGGAGTATCTCCTTTTCGCGTTTCGAGAGGCTTGAACTTTTAACCTCCTGCTCCCTGTTCTTTAATCTTTTAATGACGTGATAAAGGAGTTCCTGGGAAAAATAATTACCACCCCTGTGGACTGTTGTTATGGCATCACGCACCTCGCTGATGTCGGAATCCTTCAGGATAAATCCTTTGGCACCTGCGTCCACCATCCTGTAATAGTATTCCTCTTCACCGTACATTGAAAGCGCGATCACTTTTGTTCCCGGACATTTTGAGGCAAGTTTGGCTGTGGCCTCGATGCCGTCCATCTCGGGCATGCTGATGTCCATCAGCACGATGTCAGCCTCGCAAAACTCGAGAGCCCTGAGCAGTTCGTTGCCGTTCGAGGCCTCAGCTGCCACTTCCAGGTCAGGATAGGCTCCAAGTAAAATCCTTAATCCGTTCCGGAAGAGCTGATGATCATCAGCCAGCGCTACCCTTATCTTTTCCATCAATTAGGTTTGAAACTATTGCTTTTGCCTACTGCCTATTGCCTGCTGCCTTTTACTGGTCTACCCTGATCAGTGCGCTTGTTCCCTTGCCCTTTGAGCTCTCAAGCACAAAAACCCCGTCAACGGACCTGACACGGGTCTCGATATTCGGTATTCCCATTCCGGGAGGTTCCTCGGAGGTCAGCTGTGCCGTATCAAATCCGCGTCCGTTGTCAAGGTACTGCAAGGTAATGATTTTTTGGTGTCTGTGCAGGTCTATCTCAATTTTTGATGCTCCGGAATGCTTCATACCGTTGTTAATCAGCTCGCATGCTGCACGATAGAGGACCACCTCCTTGTCTGTCTCGAACCTTTCGCCTTCCATATTGGTACGGAATTCGATACTGACAGACCTGGTACTGTTCACCTTCGCCGCAAAGGTGCTTATTGCACTTGCAACACCGAGGTTTGAAAGCACATGCGGACTCAGGTTGTTTGCAACTTCCCTTATAGTGTTAAGAGCCTCATTAATGACATGGTTGGTGTTGGCAAGTATCTCCTTCCCAACCGGGTCGGTCATCCTGGGAGTGAGAGCCGACAGTGACATTTTCACAGTTGATAGCAGCGGTCCGAGTCCGTCATGAAGATCCTTGGCAAATCTCTTTTTCTCTGTTTCTTCGGTGTTTATGATTGCATTCAGCACCCTTCTTTCAGATCTGAGCCTGTCTGTCTCTGCCCTCTTGAGCGAGTAGAACAGCTCCCTGATGAGCACTACTCCGGTGATTATCATTACAGAAATCAGAACATTCATCCATTCATCGAGCATCATCAGTTCAAAAGAGGGTTTACCCCGGAAATATTCAATGAGCTGAATAAAGGTGCGGACAGACATCAGTACAAACGAGGTTGAAAGAAGTATCCACGACAGCCTGTACTTGGTTATCTTCATAAACCGCAGTGCAATTGAAGCGGCAAATATCTGCAGCACTATTGAGATGAACAGGGCGATCAGGCGTACCATATGTTACAAAAATTTAATTTATACAAAAGTATGAGTTTATTACCTTTGAGACTTCAATAAAGAAGAATGAAATCCGGTTATACCCTTCTTATCCACTTTTACAGTCTTTGCGTGAATTTTGCCGCACTCTTCAGTCCCAAGGCCCGCCAATGGGTAAAAGGAAGGAGAGGCTGGAAGCAAAAGGTGAGATCATTCGACCGGCAAAAAAACAAGGTGCTGTGGATACACTGTGCCTCACTGGGCGAGTTTGAGCAGGGACGACCGCTCATCGAGAAGATAGTGCGGGAAAAACCGGGATGGAAGATTGTGCTCACTTTCTTTTCTCCCTCAGGATATGAGGTAAGAAAGGAGTATGACAGGGCGGATCTTATAATGTACCTTCCTGCAGATACTCCCGCCAATGCCAGGTACTTTCTTGACATCATCCGGCCTGATATTGCGCTGATTGTAAAATATGAGTTCTGGTTTAATTATCTCAGTCAGCTGAAAAGCAGGAAAATACCGACATATCTCGTGTCAGGAATCTTCAGGCCTTCGCAGTATTTTTTCAAATGGTACGGTGCTTTTGCCACGAGGATGTTTTCAGTCTTTACCCATGTTTTTGTGCAGGATCCAGATTCAAAAGCGCTGCTGGGCAGTATCGGGTACACCGATTGTACGGTTACCGGAGATACGAGATTTGACAGGGTCAGCCAGATAGCGGCGGCAGCTAAGGATCTGCCGCTGATAAGGAGATTCAGGGGTGACGGGACGCTTTTCGTAGCAGGCTCGAGCTGGGACAGTGACGAGGAGATCATTGCCGGGTACATCAACAGCCACCCGGATACGATGAGGTGGATCTTCGCTCCCCATGTTATAAGTGAGGCGCATATAAACCGTATCGGGAAACTACTGCAGGTTCCCTATTCAAGATATTCTGCATACAGCGAGAACGACAGTGAGAGCAGGGTGCTGATTATTGACAATATCGGAATGCTTTCCTCTGTCTACCGGTATGCAACAATTGCATCAGTGGGAGGAGGTTTCGGCAAAGGGATTCATAATATCCTTGAAGCTGCCTGCTGGGGAATACCGGTGCTTTTCGGCCCCAACTACCGTAATTTCAGGGAGGCTGTAAGGCTGATCGAACTCGGGGGAGCCTCCGTTTTTAACGATTTTAACACTTTTTCCGTGATTGTTGATAAGTACCTTGCTGACGGCCACGCATTATCCGCAGCCGGAAAGGTTAGTGCTGCGTACGTCACTGAAAATAAAGGAGCCACAGAAAAGGTCTTTGACATAATATATTCATAAATGCAGGCTAACAAACCCTTGAAAACGCGTTTAAAAGTTGTTAATAATTGCAAATTGACCTTTCCCGTTATATCTCGCCGGAGTTGTAATTTAACCTCCTGCCCCTTTAAACAGCGAACAAAATACAATCTGTTATAAATCAATTTATTAAGACAAACAATAACCTAATCACAAACTAACTCAACTTAAATTATGCGAAAAATCAAGTTTGCATTCGTAATGTTTTCACTTATTCTGAGCAGCCTCGGCTTGTACGGACAGGTGACTACATCAGCATTGAGCGGCAAGGTAAGTGACGCAAAGGGAGATGCACTTCCGGGCACTGCAGTTGTTGCCGTCCATGTTCCATCAGGGACCCAATATGCTACCTTCACTGACAATTCAGGCAACTTCCGTATCCAGAACATGCGCATCGGAGGCCCTTACAAAGTCGACATGTCATTCATAGGATATTCGACAAGCACCTACACCGAGATCATTCTCAGACTCGGCGAAACCTACGTACAGAACGGTACACTGAATGAAACCACTACCAGCCTTCAGGAAATCGTTGTTACAGCAGGCCTAAGGAATTCAATCCTGAGCTCAGAGCGCTCCGGTACGCAGACCAACGTCAGCGGACGTGAACTGGTAAACCTGCCAAGCATCAACAGGAGTATCACCGACTTTACGAAATACACCCCTCAGGCTCAGGGCAACTCATTCGGCGGCAGAGACGGCCGTTTCAACACAATAACCGTTGACGGCGCCGCATTCAACAACAATTTCGGCCTCAGCTCCAACGCCCTCCCCGGAGGTAACGCACAGCCTATTTCACTTGACGCCATCGAGGAGATTTCCGTTAGCATTGCTCCCTATGACGTACGCATGTCACAGTTCACAGGAGCAAGTATCAACGCCGTTACCCGCAGCGGTGACAATGAATTCAAAGCCTCCGTTTATACCTACATACGTCCGAATTCCTTTACCGGGAACACCGTTGACGGAAAACCTGTGACAGGTGCAAATGACAGAAGCTCTCAGAATTTCGGAGCCCGCGTTGGAGGCCCCATCATCAAGAACAAACTCTTCTTCTTCCTCAGCGGAGAATATGAGAAGGAGTCAGTTCCGGGCGTAACCTGGAGACCCAGTACAGACGGTGTGGCAAATGCCGACGCAATGATCTCACGCACCCTCGAGTCTGACATGATCAGGGTCAGAGACCACCTTATCTCTACCTATAATTACGATCCGGGTAAATACAAAGACTTTGATCCCTTCCAGAACAAGAATACCAAAATCCTTGCCCGCCTGGACTGGAACATCAACAAGGATCACAGGTTTACAATCAGGTACAATGATGTTGTAGGTACATCCGACCAGACCACAAACAACAATAGCGGACCGCCCAATAACACCCGCGGGTCAAGCCGTATAGGTAACCAGTCTATGGCATTTTCAAATGCATTCTACGGATTTAAAAACACCGTACGCTCTCTAACCGGTGAACTGAACAGCACCTTCGGCAAAAGGATCTCGAATAAATTCCTCGCCAGCTATACATTCATTCAGGATACCCGTACCAGCAACTCTGACATATTCCCGTTTGTTGACATCTGGGAAGGCGGCGACCAGTACATGTCATTCGGGTATGAGCTTTTCACCTTCAACAATGATGTGACAAACAAAACATTAAGCATAACCGACAATGTAACCATTAACCTTAACAGTCACACTGTTACTGCGGGCGTTTCATTCGATCATATGTTCTTCCGCAACTCATATATCCGCGAAGGTACCTCTTACTACCGCTACGATTCGGTTGATGCGTTTATTAACGGCGCTGATCCTATCGGCTTCGGTGTTACCTACGGTTATAACGGCGTTGACGCACCCGGAGCTATAGCCACATTCGGATTCGGTTCGGTATATGCCCAGGATGAGTGGCAGGCTGCATCTACATTTAAGCTTACGTACGGTGTACGTCTTGAATTGCCATTCTACCTTGATAAAATGGAGGATAACCCCGCCATTTCAGCTCTCACGTTCGCTGACGGCAAGAAGATTGACGTAAGCACATGGCCAAAGAGCCAGATGGTTGTATCACCGCGCATTGGATTCAACTGGGATGTAAAAGGCGACCGTTCAGTACAGGTTCGCGGCGGAACCGGGTTATTTACCGGACTTCTTCCTTTTGTATGGTTTACAAACCAGCCAACCAACTCGGGTCTGATACAGGTTCCTGAGATTGGCTGGGGACCGGGCAATGCAAACCTTGTCGGCCTCGATTTCAATCCTGACTATAAGGAGTTTATATCAGGCAATCCGACACTTTTCCCACAGAGTCCCAGTACATTGCCAAGCGGTTCTGCCCTTGCACAGGTCGGCAAGGATTTCAAATTCCCCCAGATATGGCGTTCCAATGTTGGAATTGATATTGAGCTGCCATGGGGAATGATATTCACCGGGGAGGCTATCTACTCAAAGGATATCAACGCTATCAAACAGTTTAACATAAACCTTGCACCTGCCACCGGTAATATGATCGGATCTGACAACCGTGAGTACTGGCGCTGGGTTTCCAGTTCAAACAACGATACAAAAATTGTCCCGAGCATAAGCAATGCAACAGAGCTTACAAATACAAAAGAAGGTTATCAGTATTCTCTTACAGCACAGCTCTCCAAGAACTTCCAGAATGGATTTGCGGGAATGTTTGCCTATACATACA
>JBBRXA010000009.1:0-72499 GCA_038248855.1 Bacteroidales bacterium
TGCGGAGTAGCGACAACGACGAACAATGCACCGGTACAGTTCCCGGTAGGGACGACAGTAGTCACGTGGACAGTAACCGATGTCAACGGGCGGACAGCTACGTGCAACCAGAATGTCACGGTTGTTGACACCCAGGATCCTACCATCACGTGCCCGGCAGCGGTAGTTAACGTACCTGCCGATGCAGGCCAGTGCTATGCCACTGGAGTAGCGTTGGGCACACCGACTACTGCAGATAACTGCGGAGTAGCGACAACGACGAACAATGCACCGGTACAGTTCCCGGTAGGGACGACAGTAGTAACATGGACAGTAACCGACATACATGGCAACACAGCAAGTTGTGATCAAATTGTTGTTGTGATTGACCCGGAACCGCCGGTCATCACCTGTCCTGGCGATGTCACAGTAGACTGTGAGGATGACAATACACCTGCAGGAACGGGAACAGCTACGGCGACAGACAACTGTTCCCCTGTATCAAATATCACGGTGACCTGGGGAGATGTAAGCACGTATGATGCAGATCCATCGAGTGTCTTACATTACAATTATACGATCATCAGGACGTGGACAGCTACGGATGTAGCGGGCAATGCCAGCAGTTGCATACAGACTATCACAGTACATGATGTTACGGCGCCGGTCATCACCTGTCCTGGCGATGTCACAGTAGACTGTGAGGATGACAATACACCTGCAGGAACGGGAACATCTACGGCGACAGACAACTGTGCCCCTGTAGCAAATATCACGGTGACCTGGGGAGATGTAAGCACGTATGATGCAGATCCATCGAGTGTCTTACATTACAATTATACGATCATCAGGACATGGACAGCTACGGATGTAGCGGGCAATGCCAGCAGTTGCATACAGACTATCACAGTACATGATGTTACGGCCCCAACATTCACAGTTCCAGCGGACCTTACAATTTGCAGGGAGGTTACCTGCACGTACGATGTAGACCCTGCAATAACGGGAGATGTATCGGATGAGTGGGATAACTGTGCACCAGGATTGGATGCAATACCCTCTGATGATTTGACCAACCTGCCAGGTTGCAATGCAGTCGGATATATTTTAAGAACCTGGACATTGACAGATATTGCCGGCAATTCAACTTCGCTGATTCAAAGAATCTGGATCCAACCGGTGCCTAAAATTTCCGTGGAAGTTTCTGACACCCTCTACTGCAACGGGTCAACCATCAATTTCACAATTGATTCCCTGGTAGTGTCGAGAGGAGAGGTGATGTACAACCTCGATGTAACGTACCCGGCAGGAGTTACCGGTAATCTGACTGACGGTTCAAATCAAATCATTAATATCTCCGATCAGCTAACCAACAACACTGATAATCACCAGGCAGTCATTTACAGATTTATGCCTTATATCCAGGGAAAACCCGGTGACCCAACATGTATGAACGGACGGGATACTACTATTGTAATACATATTCAGCCGACGGCTAAGGTTGAGGGTTCAGTAGTGAATAATGCCCTTTGCAACGGCGATAATGTTGCCATATCGTGGACCTCCCCCACAACTCCTTATGCGGGCAAAGAATTCAACATCAGGGTAATTAATGAATATGCCGAAATTTCGGGTTACTCAGATCAAACGGGTTTGACAACAAGTGATAATATTTCTGACGCTCTCTCGAACAGCGGAGATACGGCACGAATGATAAGGTATGTCATAATACCGGTCCTCCTTGACATGGAAGGCAACCAGAGATGCCCGGGAATAAATGACACCATTAATGTCTGGGTCAATCCCACCCCCAGGATCAACCCGATTGCCACATCGCAAATTTGCTACGGCTCCCCGACAAATATCAGGCTTACTTCACCTACTGTCATGACATCGGGAGTAATAAGATTTGACTATACAATTACAGCAAGCGCACTTCCTGCCGTTGTGGGAGGTAACCGGCTTCCTGCCAATGATCAGTCGCAGGGAACTGTGCTGGCATTTAATTATACAAACGAAAGCGATACAATTCAGACTGTTTCATTCCATATTACTCCGAAAGTGGCAGGTGGACCGCTATGTGCCAATGGTCTTGTTGTCACATCAAATGTCAGGGTACATGCTATTCCTCTGCAGGACATGTTTATATCCGACTCCATCACCTGTGACGGAGGGGGGAACGGAAGCCTTGAAGTCATAACATCAAAGGGGGCTGCTCCTTACTATATTAAATGGACCGGACCCTTCGGGTTCAACCGCGAGGGATGGGAGCTTCGTACAATAGACAATCTTCTTGCCGGCCTTTACAGGGCTACAGTCATAGATAATCTGAGTTGCCAGGAGCCACCTACATCCCTTAACCTTGTAGACCCGCAGACAGAGGCGAGCTTTTACAGCCCTCTGAAGGCACCGGCGTATGATTATCACATTACCTGTCCGGGAGCAAATGACGCACAGTTGTTCCTTGCTGTGACAGAGGGAGCGGCACCACCGTACAACTATGTAATCATCAGGAATCTGACGGATACTCTCTACACCGGTTCCTTCCCGGGGTTATATGATATTAGTAACCCTGCCACATCCAGAATTATATCCGGTGTAATGCCCGGGGAATACCTGGCTGTTATAAAAGATGCCAGAGGATGTCCTCTGCCGCGGATGTATACTGTTACAGAGCCTCTTCCGGTAAACGTTATATTTGACGCATCTGATTACAACGGATACAATATTTCATGCCGGAGTTACGGTGACGGATCAGCCTGGGCTGAGACAATTACAGGCGGAAGCGCTCCGTACACATATTCCTGGACTACCTCTGACGGCCTAATTCCCGGAGCCACAAACGGCAATATAATCGAGAATCTTATCGCAGGAACTTATGACCTGACAGTCACTGATGCAATGGGATGTACCAGCGCCGTCTTCAGTATTACCCTGACGGAACCTGACGGAATAGACCTGGTCAGTCTGCCGGCACTCTCTCAAAGTCCTGACGGCGCTTACAACATATCCTGTTTCGGCCGGAATGACGGTTCAATAAGCCTCGAATTCAACGGCATTGCAGGCACTTATACATACGCCTGGGACGGACCTGCAGGATTTACTGCCACCACTGATGATATCGCCTCACTTATCGCGGGAGAGTATCACCTTCAGGTAACCAGCAATAACGGCTGCCTGAGGAATTATAACTATACGCTTACTGAACCGGACTCTGTCGGAATCGAAGTAAACAAATCGCTGACGGGTGACGGAGCCTACAACATCAGCTGTAACGGTGCAGACGGTTCAATAGATATTACCGTCACAGGAGGCAGTATCGGATCATACAGTTATTTCTGGAAGGATAACAGTGATCCTTTATGGACCAGCACCCTTGAAGACCAGATGGCAATCAAGGCCGGTTCGTACAGGGTATATGTCACAGATGCCAACGGCTGCCAGACCGACAGAGGAACAACCCTGACAGAACCCATGGCCCTGGAAGCAACAGTTGCCGTTTCACATCTCACTTGCCTTACAGCACCTGCATACAATGACGGGTCAATTGACCTGAGTGTTTCAGGCGGTGCGATTCCGTACACCTATTCATGGACCGGACCGTATGGATTCACAGCAACAAGTCAGGATGTGTCAGGCCTTACCGAAGGTGACTACATAGTTTCTGTGACGGATGCATACGGATGCATTGTCACTGTGGACACAGTAATCAATTTGCCCGAACCGCTGACAGTAAATAAAACAATGTCAAGCCGCAACGGATATAATATCAGCTGCCTTGGACGTTCTGACGGATGGCTGAAGGTGACGCCTCTGACCGGTGTGCCGCCGTTTACTTATTCATGGACAGGTCCCGCCGGGTATACTGCATCAACAGATTCAATTGCCGGACTGGCTGTAGGTACATACTCAGTGACGGTGACAGATGCAAATCTGTGCACGCTCATTGATGAAACCATACTTGCAGCACCGGGGCAGATCAGCATGAGTATCGTAATAGGACTGAGCAACGGCGGCGGGTATAATATCAACTGCATCGGTTCAAGTACCGGCAGGGTGGATCTTACCGCGGTTAACGCCGCTGGGGCAGCCTCATATCTCTGGTCTGACGGAGGAAGCGGGGCTTCACGGATCAATCTGAAAGCAGGAGATTTTGAGGTTATCATAACCGATGCCAACGGATGCTCCGCAGACACCTCACTGACAATAACGGAACCGGACTCACTCCTGCTGACATTCAGTTTCGTCAAACCGTATTGCTCTGAAAGTCCCGACGGAAGTATCTCTGCTGAGGTGACAGGAGGTGAACCTGATTATACCTATCTGTGGAACGAAGGGTCAATTGTGCCTGATCTGTCAGGCCTTACTGCCGGTGTCTACACCCTTACGGTTACAGATGTTAACGGATGTTCAGTGACTGACTCTCTAACCATTGAGCCGTCCCACAATCTTTGTGTCAGTATTCCAAACGCATTCTCACCAAACAATGACGGTATAAACGATAACTGGAACATTAACAGGATGAACCTTTATCCTGCTTCTGAGGTAATTATTATGAACAGGTGGGGTGAGTTGGTCTGGAAATCGGAAAAGGGTTATCCGGAACCCTGGGATGGCCGTACATCAAGCGGGAAGGCACTGCCTGTCGATTCTTATCACTATGCCATTGATCTGCATAACGGCGAGAAGCCGATTGTAGGACATGTAACAATCGTTAAATAGAGTATGGTTCATAAGCTGAGGAGTTAAGAAAGTGAAAAAGGGAATACTGATCATAATTGCATTGGCCCTGGTCTGTTCGGCAGAAGCTCAGCAGCTTCCGGTCTACAGTCAGTATATTTACAACAAATTTCTCATAAACCCTGCTGTTGCCGGAAGCGACGGTTACACGAGCGTCAACCTTACGGCAAGGGAGCAGTGGGTGGGCTATTCCGGGGCACCCCAGACATACTCTCTCAGCTTCCAGTTAAGAATGCTGAAGCAGAGTTATGCCATTCGTGATAACTTCTTCAAAAAGAAAACGTTCAAACCGCATACTGACGGTCGTGTCGGTATCGGGGCTAACATTTTTTCGGATATTAACGGACTTGTTCAAAGGACAGGCATTTCCACTGCATATTCATATCATCTCTGGCTGGACGGCCAGACACAGCTCTCATTCGGACTTGCCGTGAGTGGATATTTTTATAAGATCGACCAGCGGCAGATCGAGTTTGAAGATCCGGATGAGCCATGGCTGAACACCGATTTCAGGAAGGGAATCTTTGTTCCTGATTTTAATTTTGGAGTATATATCCTTAACCGTAATTATACACTGGGTGTATCGGCTCAGGAGATGATGGAGGGCTTTGTAAAGGTGGGAAGTCAGGCATACAAGGACCTGAAGATCATGCGGACTTATTACCTTATGGGGAACTATGACTTCGAGATAGATGGCAATTCGGTACTCGAACCTTCACTTCTCTTAAAGATGTCAGGTCAACTGATGCCGCAGGCAGACATAGGACTGACCTATGTTTATGACGAAAAATTCTGGCTGGGCGGCACTTACCGGACCGGAGGAGCCATGATTGCAAATGTCGGAGTTAAAAAGGACCAGTTCTTCTTCGGCTATTCCTTTGATTTCACCCTGCAGAAAATACAAAGATCGACTTACGGATCACATGAATTTGTGATAGCCCTGAAATTTGGCGATACTCTGCGGAGGTTCCGGTGGCTTGACAGGTACTAGTCCCTGCGTTTTTCGATAACATAAATCAGGGAACTCGAAGAATTTTTAATAAATAAGTTGCTGACTGAAAGGAGTATGCCTGTTGCGATGCCCCTTATGAATGCAAATCTGACTTTGCTGTACTTATAACTGATTATCGAAATGTAGAAAAGGTCAAGAGGCATTCCTTTGATCAGTGTGCACCGGAACCCGTTACTCTCAATGAATTTAACAAGTGTATCCGGTGCGAAGTGCCATAGATGCCTGGGCACATCCAGGGCTGCCCATGATTCCCGAAACCGTTTTGAGTCAGCAGAAGCGATGTTGGGAAGGGCAAGGATGCATCTGCCGTCATCTTTCAGCAGCCTGTAAATTTCCTTCATCCACCGGTCAGGGTCGTAAAAATGCTCCAGAACATGCCAGAGTGTGATACAGTCAAAGGATTCGTCAGGCAGGTTTCTGACCATATCAGGCGGAACTACATCAAGACTAAAATGTGATACTGAAAAACCAAGGGCTATATCACTGATTTCAACACCTTTAACTGCCCATCCCTTCTCCTTCATGAAGGAAGCAAAATAACCGGTACCGCTGCCAATGTCCAACAGTTTCCCGTTAGCCTTCCGGCAAATACGGGCTACCAGCCTGGCCTTTCTCCCCAGCATAAACCGGCGCGCAAAATGATAAAGCCACTCAGTTAAATTTCTTTTTCTGTCGGTATGCGAAATGTAATCCTCAGACAGGTAGTAGGTCCCGATATTCTTTTCATCCGGAGGATCTGAGGTAAGGACAAACCCGCAGTCGCTGCATCCCATGATCATGAATTTGTCTCCGCTGACAAGAGAGTCAGTGGCGGAGAAATGCTCAAAGAGGGCATCGCTTCCGCATACCAGGCATTTTGTTTCAGCCATTGCGGCGTGAAGATATAGCTGTGGAGAAACCTGCCCAGGCAAGAAATAGTATAAGGATCAGGGAACTTGCCAGTGATACCCTGTTGCCGGTTTTATAAGACTGAGGTTCAAATTTAAATGTTACTGTATGCTTTCCTGCCGGCACAACCATTCCGCGTAGCACATAATCAGTGCGGAAGTGTTCTGCCGGTTTGCCGTCAACAAAGGCCTTCCATCCGTGCGGGTAATAAATCTCCGAGAAAACTGCTATACGGTCAGCAGCCAGGCTGGACTCATATGTCAGCAGATTAGGTTTGTATGATGATAAATAGATGGCATCAGCCGAAGCCGCCGCGGATTCGGTAAGTGAAACAATACCGGCAAACCTCCTGTCAGCAACTGCCACCATGGCGGGATCAACAGTTTTAACAGCCTCAAGCTCAGCGTCAGCATTTTCAACTGTCAGGGCCTTCTCAACCAGCCAGACATTGCCCAATGCATGCACGTTTGTAAGAGGTGCGGCATCCGGTGAAATGATTATGTATTTGGTATTGAGCATGTTGAGGGCATTTGACTGCGCGAGTACCCTGTCGGCCTCATCTACTGAAGTGGCATTCTGAAGCAGAGAGATGAGTGAGTTGATCTCCTCTGAAAGCCTCGTTTCAATCAGTTCCTGGTATCTCTTCAGCTTGGCTCCGGAATATCCGCCTACCGAGTTATGATAATATGAGGTGGAGGCATCGTTAAATGTCGAGACCGTCAAGTTAAGAACCCTGAATTCACTGTTATCCTGAAGGATGGCCTTGTCAGCTGTTGTCGGAGCCAGGGCATTTTCGGCGATTCGGGTACTTTCAAAATTTGATCCGTTGAGATACCTGGCATCGACCGGGATCTGATCAACCAGGAAGAGAAGGCCAAGAATAATTATCAGCGGTATGGCCTTGAGCCTGCCTTTCAGGTAAAACCACAAAGTTACCGCTCCTGCAGCAATCAGCAGGGCAGCGCGTATTGCATCGGTGCGAAGCATCATTTTCCTGTCGGCAACCATTGCATCTTTAAGCCAGCTGTAAGAGTCGGGTATTGTCAACTCGTCAGGTCTGAGAAATGAGCCGGCCAGGCCTGGGAAGAGGAAAAACAGGAAAGAGAGTCCTCCCGTTATACCGGCAGCAATGCTCAGGGCTTTTAAAGCTTTTCTGAGAGGCACACTTCCTTCGGTAATCTCTTTAAGGGCCAGTACGGCCATCAGCGGCACGCATACCCCTGCTATTACCAGGGTCATTGATACCGCCCGGAACCTGTCATAACCCGGGAAGAAATCAATGAAAACCGATGTGAGGGGCATGAAATTCTTCCCCCAGGAAAGAAACAACGAAAGCAAAACGGCGGTAAGTATCCACCACCTTTCCCTTCCTTCGATAATAATAAGTCCGAAAATAAACAGAAACAGAATTATTGCACCGAAATAGACAGGTCCGCTGGTTGACGGCTGTTTCCCCCAGTACCTGTACAGTTGTGTGGATGCCTGTGCCATGTTGTTCTTTCTAAGAGCCCTGACGGTTTCCGAATCCTTGTCAAAGGAGGCAGAAGCGCCACCTTTGAAATCAGGGATCAGAAGGGTCATTGTCTCCCCGATACCGTAGCTCCACTGAGTGATGTATTCCTTATCAAGACCCATTTCCTCTTTGGTACTCGCCTTGGCAAGATCGCTTTTACCCCTTGTAGATTCCTGCGCATACTCCCATGTGGTGTAGAGTGTACCGAAGTTGACACCTACGGCAATTACGGCTCCTGCAAAAAGCATTGCAACAGACTTGAGAAACGGGCTGTAACTTTTTGATTTTACGGTGTCAGTAAGTTCATAGATTCCGAATACGAGGAGAATAATGAACGTGTAATATGTTATCTGGATATGGTTGGCCATTATCTGGAGAGAGAGAAACAGGGCAAAAAGCGCTGAGCCCCTGAGGGCATTGGTTCTGAATGCATAGACAACACTACCGATCACCGGGGCCATATATGCCATTGCGTAAACCTTGGTATTATGACCCGCAGAAAGACTCACAAAGAGATAAGACGTAAATCCGTACGCAAGGGCCCCGGCAAGTGCAAGCCAGGGTTTAACCTTAAAGAGCAGTAAAAGGATGTAGAAACCGACGAAGGCGAGAAAAAGCGCCGCAACAGGGGTTTTAAATACTTTTAACAGGTTATCGATGTGCTTGATCAGGTTGCCCGGAAATTTTGCCGAAATGAGAAAGGCAGGCATCCCTCCGAACATTGAGTTGGTCCACAGCGGCTCTTTCCCGGATTCATTACGGTAATCCTGTATCTCCTTTGAAGATCCTACAAAGACTTTTGTATCGTGAGCATTAAGTTTCTTCCCCTCCAGAACAGGAAAGAAATAGGCAAATGACATTATGGTGAATATCAGAATTATCCCGGCATGGAGGAGCCAGGGTCTGTCTGTTAAATTAGGCTTCATTTATTCAAATATTTGATTTCAAAAGTAGTTGTAATATTTTATATCCCCATTATCAGGTCAGGCGTCAAGGTCTCCGCTTACCGACCGTATATTGCTTTTCAGGTTTCTGAGCCTTGACCATTTCTTTAAGAATCCTACAAAAGCGTCAATTTCAGACTTTTCATAAAAATGAAGCGGAAGGTAAGCCAGTGGATAAGCTGCCAGCAGCAGGAACTTAATGCCTATCCTGGGCAAAAGATTAAGGTCTTTCAACAAAAATCCGCTGAAAGCGAAGACAGTTCCTATTATGATGATTAACAAAAGCTTACGGGTCTCATAATTCAGCGGGTAATGTTTCTGGGATATCTTGTAGACCATCAGCCAGAAGAGAAACTGTGCCGTGAATGAAGCAAGGGCTGCGCCGAAAGTGTTGAGCACAGGAATCAGCAATGCATTCAGACCAACCCCGGCAGCACTGGCAATGGCGACAATAAGGCCCATGGCGCCCGTTTTTTTGGAAATCACAAGGCCGTACACATTCAGGTCTTTGAGGTTAACAAAGAAAACAGACAGTGTAAGTACAGGGATCAGAAAGAAGGCTTTATCGTAGAATTTTGAAGATGAGATTAATGAAACAACTTCCTGTGCGAAAAGAGAAAGCCCGACGATTGAAAACATCAGAACGAAAGACGAGTATAGCCAGATCTTCGTATAAAACCGTTCATGTCCGGGCAAATCCATTTTCTTTATAATCAATGGGCCAACGGCAAGCTTGATGGAATCACCTACCACTAGTTTGAGGGTACTGGCGATTTTAAATGCAAGTGTATAGACAGCCACTGATTCAAGGGCGCTGAGAAAGTTCAGGGAGTACCTGTCGATTACATTCAGGATGACAGTAAACAGTGCTGCCCATAACAGTGGAGCACCGTATAAAATCATCCCCCTTAAGGCCTTCAGATCGAGATGCACCTGGCTGTTCCGGATAATGTACGGCAACAAGACCAGAAGATAAAGTCCGTTGCCTATTATCTGTGCGGTATAGATCCCTGCTATCCCCATTTTTTTGCCGACAACAAGAAACAGGGTTATTCCAAGGACAACAACCAGTTTGAGTGTGTTTGTGACCGTGTAGGCTGAAGCCCTTGACTGCAGTCTGAGCAGGGAGCTGACAAGGGTGTTAAGGCTCTGCAGACCGGTACTTACAGTCAGAAGGATGATCTCCTCATAAAACCTTTCGTCACTGAATATCAGAACAGATATCTGTTTTGCCAGGAGGATGAAGATGAGGCAGAAGAGAAGGCTTATGGCTGTCTGGGCTGCCAGTGATGTAAAGAAGACCGACTTTTGTTTATCAGAATAGTCTTTGTCCCAATACCATCTGAAAAGGCTCTGGGGCAGCGAAAGTCCCAGGACCACTGCAAGTACCTGCGCAGTTATCTCGAGGATCCCCAGGGCCCCGAATTCGGCGACTGAAAAGTAAGCAGTATTGGTATAGAAGGGTATAAGAATGAAACCTACCAGCTTTATGGCAATGTTTCCCATTCCATAGATCAGAGTATCTTTAACTGACGATTTTATACTTCCTGATGCCATTTCAGATGCTTATTTTATTATCCGCAACGCTCAGTGAACAGTACATTTTAATAAGGCTGGCGGCGCTGTTTTCCCAGTTGTAACGCTCTCTGACAGCTTTCCGGCCGTTTTCGCCCATAAGTCTGAGATTTTCTCTGTCAAGATACAATTCCCTCAACTTCAGCGCAAGATTTTCCGGAGAATCGTAAACATAGGTAATGCCTGAATCTGTTTCGTCAATCACCCTTTTTATGCTGATACAGTCGCTTGCCAGCACCGGTATTCCGGCGGCCATATATTCGAAAAGCTTGTTGGGCGATGAGTTGTCAGACTGAACAGACCTGACGTGCGGCAAAACTGCAAGGTCAGACATGCTTATCAGGGTTTCCGCCTCCTGCTTTGCAATCTTGCCTTCGAATGACACACGGTCATCAATTCCAAGCCTGACAGTCAGCGTTTTCAACTCAGGCAAATATCGGCCGTCACCAGCAACCGTGAAATGCCACTTCAGCCCTTCTCCCAGCAGTGCCAGTCCTCTGATCACATACTGAAGACCCCTGTGCTGCGTAACTCCGCCTACATATACCAGGTTAAAAATTTCAGATTCCCCCGGGGTGCTGTTCATCACGGAGGAAACCGGCGGGGTATTTTCAAGTATTATGATCTTAGCTTCCTGAGCCCCGTTCCGCACCAGCCTGTCCTTCATTTCAGCCACTACGGTTATAACCCTGTCAGCCTGCCTGACAGATTCATTTTCATACCTTCTCCACTGGGCCGTTGAGGATAAAAGTCTGCCGGCGAGAGATTTTGTGTGCTGGGAAACATCAAGAAAGTCGGGCCAGTTTTCATGGAGATCCAGAACAAATCCGGCGCTGCACTTCTCCTTTAACCGGTTCCCCACCCTGGCAAGCGGCAGATCGTGGATATGCACGGCATCGGCCTTCTGATCCTTGAGGATATCATTTACATAGGAAAACCAGAAGTTAAAGTAAAACGGGAACTTAAGGGCACCAACACTTGCCTTCCGGATAAAAGCAGGTATTTTCTTCCTGAAAAGCAGGCAGTCCTCTCTTTCGGTTCTATAAGAAGCCTCTCCTGAAGTAACAGCTGCAACTGTCAGTCTGTGACCTGCTTCCCGCAATGATTGTACCTCTTTCTGAACCCTGAAGTCCGAGAGGTAGTCATTTTCAAGAAGCATCAGGATGTTCATGAAGGGGAATCAGGTTAAAGTATATTTTGTGGCATCCCGGCTATTTCAAACCTTAATGCCGAGTATGTAATTGCTCAGGTTGTTTGTGAGAGCCCTTCTCGAATACTCAGCGTGCAAGTCGGCACGGGCAGATGCGCCTCCGGAGGCGATATTGAGAATAAAACTCCGGATTCCCTCTGTGTTGTCATACCCGAATACCCCCTTATAGCCGCATCTTGCAAGCAGATACGCCGCATCTCCGTCAACCGGTCCGATAAACAGCACCGGTTTTCCGCTTGCCATATATTCAAAAAGCTTCCCTGTGATAATTGATTTCCCTGACGGATGATCAGGTATTATTATCAACAGGAGTGAAGAACTCATCATATGTTTTATTGCCACCGGGTGGTCGGAATAGGGTATAAATTCCGTGGTACATCCCTTTGCTTCCGAACTGATTATTCCGCGAACCGACTCCGGTACGCTTCCTACAAACCTTAGATGAAGGGGCGTTTCTACCGTTACGCATCCCCGGGCTGCCTCAAGAAAACTCTTAACCGGATATGCTTCTGACAGTGTACCAATATATGTTATTGTGAATATGGCGGGCAGTGTTGAGGCAATCCCTTCAAAGTCTTCGTCGTCATAACCGTTGGGGACCACGTGGATTTTTTCCTCTATATCAGGCACCTTGGAAGCGAAGAGAGAGGCAAGTGAATTTCCCACCGTAAGAATTGTATCAGCCTTTTCCAGCACCCGCTTTTCCATCGCCCGGTCAATCATCCGTGCCAGGAGGGTGGGGTGGAACAAATCATAATAGTAAATATCCGTCCACGGATCGCGAAGGTCTGCCACCCACCTCAGACGAGGAAATCTGTGCTTAAGTTTCAGCCCGATAAGCTGAGTGGAGTGAGGAGGACTTGTTGTTATTATGTGTTGGATATTCTCTGTCTTTATCAGCTCGCAGGCCTTCCGGAATGCATACTTGTTCCAACCCTTCCTCGGGTCCGGAATAAAGAAATTACCCCTGATAAACCGGCTTATTTTATTCTTTTTCCCAACAGTTGAATCCGATGCGAACCCTGCCGAAGGGATCTTCGACTGGTCTTTGCTGTAAAGCGAGAAGTAGTTTGTGGCCTTAGTCCTGTGAACTTCAACATCAAGAGGAATATCCCCGTACAGTGATGTGTCCCTGAAGGGGTAGGCGGCATATTCCGGCAAGACTGAAAGAACCACAGGAAGCCACCCCGAAGAGGGAAGGTACTTTGTAAATTTAAGCCACCGCTGTACGCCGGCCCCGCCGCTTGGCGGCCAGTAGTAAGTGATTATGAGCACTTTCCCCGGCATGGTGCGAAATTAGAGTTTTTTCAGCTGTTCCCTGAGGCTGACCTTATCGGCAATTATATCCCTGAGTTTTTCAATTGCAACACGCTCCTGCTGCATCGAGTCGCGGTACCTGATTGTCACTGTTTTGTCTTCAACTGTCTGGTAGTCTATCGTGATGCAAAACGGTGTTCCTATTGCATCCTGCCTCCTGTAGCGCTTTCCTATCGAATCCTTTTCATCATACTGGCAGTTGAAATCGAATTTCAGTTCGTCAACAATTTTTCGCGATAACACTGGCAGGTCATCCTTTTTTACAAGCGGAAGCACAGCCAGTTTAACCGGAGCAAGAACAGGCGGCAGCCTTAGTACCACGCGACTGTCAGCCACACCGTCTTCTTTGGTGAGGTCCTCTTCATAATAAGAGGCAGAGATCACCTGCAGGAACATCCTGTCAACACCTATCGAAGTCTCTATGACATAAGGCACGTATGACTCGTTTTTCTCAGGGTCAAAGTATTGCATCTTTTTTCCGCTGAATTCCTGATGCTGTTTCAGGTCAAAATCGGTACGCGAATGAATGCCTTCGACTTCTTTAAATCCGAACGGGAATTTGAATTCTATGTCGCTGGCGGCATTTGCGTAATGGGCCAGTTTGTCATGGTCATGGAACCGGTAGTTTTTTTCGCCGAAGCCCAGTGCCTGGTGCCATTTCATCCTGGCCTCCTTCCAATGTTCGAACCAGGCGAGTTCAGTACCCGGCTGGACGAAGAACTGCATCTCCATCTGCTCGAATTCGCGCATGCGGAAGATGAACTGTCTGGCCACAATCTCATTTCTGAATGCCTTGCCTATCTGGGCTATTCCGAAGGGAAGGCGCATGCGCCCCGTCTTCTGCACATTCAGGAAATTCACAAAGATTCCCTGGGCGGTTTCGGGCCTCAGGAAGATCTTCATCGCACTGTCGGATGTCGATCCGATTTCGGTTGCAAACATCAGATTGAACTGCCTGACATCGGTCCAGTTGCGGGTACCGGATACCGGGCACACTATCTCGTTGTCTATAATTATCTGCTTCAGTTCGGCGAGATCGTTATTTGTAATTGCATTTACAAAACGCTCGTGAAGCTGATCGCTTTTCTGCTTTGTTTCAAGGATGCGCGGGTTTGTCGAACGGTAGAGAGGTTCGTCAAATTTTTCGCCGAAACGGTTTTTTGCCTTTTCGACTTCCTTTTCAATTTTCTCCTCAAATTTTGCGAGGTGTTCCTCAATCAGAACATCGGCACGGTAGCGCTTCTTGCTGTCCTTATTGTCAATAAGCGGGTCATTGAATGCATCCACGTGTCCGGAGGCTTTCCAGATGGTGGGATGCATGAAAATTGCAGAATCAAGCCCTACAATATTGTCATGCAGAAGGACCATGCTGTCCCACCAGTATTTCTTGATGTTGTTTTTCAGCTCAACACCGTACTGACCGTAGTCATACACAGCTCCCAGGCCGTCATAGATTTCACTTGAAGGGAAAACATAACCGTATTCTTTACAGTGCGAAACAAGTTTCTTGAAAATATCTTCCTGGGCCATTTTTCTCTCTCCGTTCAGCTTAATAACCGGGCAAAAGTAAGCTAAAATCCTCTGTTTTACAATCGGTATAAATGTCTGCTATCAATTTGTATATTTGTTCTCTGTTGCTGAAAGTAAGCGCTGATGAAAGTTAAATATGATTTTCTTGTTATTGGTTCCGGACTGGCCGGGCTCACTTTTGCCCTTAAGGCTGCCGCTTACGGAAAAGTGTGCGTGGTGACCAAAGCAGGCCTTGAAGATACCAATACCCATTACGCCCAGGGTGGGATTGCCACTGTAATGTATTCCCCCGATTCGTTTGAAAAGCACGTGAAGGATACGATGGTTGCCGGCGCAGGATACTGTAACGAGGAAGTAGTCAGAATGGTTGTCAGTGAGGCCCCGGAACGCATCAGGGAAATGATTGAGATGGGCGTCGATTTTGACAGGAAGCCTGACGGGAATCTTGACATGGCGATGGAAGGGGGGCACACAGAGCACCGTATTCTTCATCACAAGGATTCAACCGGTGCTGAAATAGAGAAGGTTCTTGCATCCCGGGCCAGGGAGAACGGGAATATCGAAATATTCGAGAATCACTTTGCCATCGATCTGCTGACACAGCATAACCTCGGTGAATACGTGACCAGGGAGTGGAAGGACATTAAGTGTTTCGGGGCACACGTGGCTGACCTGAACAACCGCAGGGTCAAGACAATCATTTCAAAAGTGACAGTCCTTGCCACGGGAGGACTGGGCAACATTTACCTGACAACCACCAATCCTGAGGTTGCTACAGGTGACGGCGTTGCAATGGCACACAGGGCCAACGGGAAGATTGAGAACATGGAGTTCATCCAGTTCCATCCCACCTCTCTTTATAATCCGAACGTCAGGCCTTCTTTCCTGATCACCGAGGCATTGAGGGGTTTCGGTGCGGAACTGCGCAACAACTCCGGAGAAAAGTTCATGCCAAGATATCACGTGCGTGGGTCGCTGGCCCCGCGTGACGTTGTCGCCAGGGCAATAGACAACGAGATGAAACTGAGAGGTGAGGACCACGTGTGGCTCGACTGCACCCACCTTAACGGAGATGAGGTTAAGTCTCATTTTCCGCATATTTTTGAGAAATGCCTGTCGGAGGGAATAGATATTACCAGGCAGATGATACCGGTTGTACCTGCAGCACATTACTCGTGCGGAGGGATAAAGGTTGACATGAACGGAAGGACATCTATTGACCGGTTGTATGCGATTGGCGAGGTTTCTTCAACCGGCCTTCACGGAGCCAACAGGCTGGCATCAAATTCCCTTATCGAGGCAGCAGTATATGCACACAGGGCGGCTGCCGATGCCTCACCCCGCCTTAATGAACTCACATTTGAAGACAAAATCCCGGGATGGAACTACCACGGAACAACCCATCTCGAGGAAATGGTCCTTGTCACCCAGAACTATAAGGAGATGCAGATGATAATGAGCAATTATGTCGGCATTGTAAGGTCAGACCTTCGTCTCGCAAGGGCGAAGACCAGGCTCGAAATAATATATCAGGAGACGGAAGATCTCTACCGCAGGTCGACAATTTCGAGAAAGCTCATCGAGCTGCGCAACCTGATTGCTGCAGGTTACCTGGTTATAAAGATGGCCCAGAACAGGCAGGAAAGTCTGGGGCTGCATTATTCAATAGATTATCCGGCCAGACCGGGGTCAGAATTTTAACTGTTTTTCAGATATGGAGATAAGTGAACCCACTTCAGCGCCTGTTGGCGGCGACGATTTGTTTCTTACAGCACCCTTCAGGGGGAAGAACGCATTCTGGAGATATTTTACAGGTGCGGTAATACCGTTTATCGCCTCGAACCTTATAGGCGCCATTCCACTGGTTGTAGTGATGATTGTGGCGTCAGACGGAGATATGACGGCAACCAAAGGAGGGATGCCCGATTTTGCAGCAATGGGCATAGACCTGAACATCGGCTTTTTCCTGAGTGTTTTTCCGTTTGTCCTTGCTTTCCTGGCCTTTGTGTACCTGATAAAGCCTCTGCACGAGCGAAGTCTCAGGAGCGTAATTAACGGTGGACGTAGTATCCGCTGGGGAAGAATATTTGTTTCGGCAGGAGTATGGACCCTTATTTCTGCCTGTTACCTGTGGTTTGCAATAAAAACGGATGCGGACAATTTCATACTCTTAAATAACTCCCGGTCTCTTCTGATACTTGCAGGTCTGGCCATACTTCTGATTCCTTTCCAGGCAGGTTTCGAGGAGTTGCTTTTCAGGGGATACCTGATGCAGGGCTTCGCTGTACTGGCGAGGAACAGATGGTTGCCGATCGTAGCTACTTCGGTACTTTTCGGACTGATGCACTCCTTAAATCCGGAGGTAAAAGAGTACGGGTTTCTTACGATGATGCCACAGTACATTTTCATGGGACTGATCTTTGCAATTCCGGCCGTGATGGATGACGGCATTGAGGTTGCCATAGGGGCCCACGTGGCTAACAACATTTTCCTGTCCGTCTTTCTTACAACCAGTGACTCTGCACTGCAGACACCGGCGATGTACGAACAGATCAATATTTATCCGTGGAAGGATCTTGGCGGGCTTCTGGTAATGGCAGCAATATACCTGAGTGCAATGGCACTGATCTATAAATGGAAAGATATCAGGAAACTCTACGGAAGAATTAATCCGGAGGCGGCAGTTTAAAATGAATTAAGCAGCACTTTTATCAGTTTGGTCGCCTTGCGGTTCCATTGTCAGACACCGTAAATACCCGGAAACTCCTCACTTGGCGGTTTCCATTGTCAGACACCGTATATCCCGGGAAACTCCTCACTTGGCGGTTCCATTGTCAGACACCGTAAATACCCGGAAACTCCTCACTTCGGAATGTTCCCCACTTTTCCCTGATCTCTCCGATTACCGATTTTATCTCGTCAACATCTAGTGTTGTCAGGAGCCTCAGTCTTGTCTCCCTGAAGTTGGGCAGACTTTTAAAATAGTTGGAAAAATGTCTTCGCATTTCTAAAATGGCTGCTTTCCCCTCTTTGTGTTCGAGTGATTTATCAAGATGCAAAATGGCAAGATCAGCCTTTTCTTCAACAGTCGGTTCCGGCAGTATCTCGCCGGTGTCAAGAAAGTGGCGTATATCTCTGAATATCCATGGCTTGCCGAATGTGGCCCTGCCTATCATGATGCCGTCAACACCGTACCTTTCAAACATCTCTTTTGCCCGCAGAGGTCCGTTTATGTCGCCGTTGCCAATGACCGGGATCCTCATCCGGGGATTGTTCTTCACCTCGCCAATGAGCGTCCAGTCAGCCTCCCCGCGGTACATCTGCGCCCTGGTGCGACCGTGAATTGTCAGTCCTGCAATGCCTGTATCCTGCAGCCGCTCCGCCAGGTCAACTATTGTCTTACTGTTTTCATCCCATCCCAGCCTTGTTTTCACAGTGACAGGGAGTTCAACGGCCTTAACTATGGCAGAGGTCATTTCAAGCATCAGGGGTATATTCTGAAGCATGCCCGCACCTGCTCCCCTTGTTGCTATCTTCCTCACGGGGCAGCCGTAGTTTATATCGATAAGGTCTGGCCCCGCCTCCATGGCAATCTGTGCGGCTTCAACCATCGATTCGATGATATGGCCGTAGAGTTGTATTCCAATGGGTCTTTCGTAATCAAACAGATCGAGCTTTTTCACGCTGCTTTTGCCGTCTCTGATAAGCCCGTCGGAAGAAATAAATTCGGTATACATAAATTCTGCCCCGAACATCTTGCAGATATACCTGAATGAAGGATCGGTAATGTCCTCCATCGGGGCAAGAAAAAGAGGCCGGGCCCGCAGTATGGTATTTCCCAGTTTCACGGATAAATGTCAGATCAGGATAAACCGAAGTCGCTGAATATTATACCTCAAAAAGGGTTGGAGAGGTGTTTTGGGTCAACTCATTCTTCCTGAATACGTAAACGAGGCCATATCTTTCAGTTTGGATGCGTCTCTCATTTTCAGGCAGTGGGGCGAACTTAGCTTCCACCTCGTTCCAGATACTTGTGATAAGCTCGTCAGCCTCAACACGCATTTCAGCCGTGCGGTTGACACAGTCTGCAACACGCCTGCCCAGTGTCATGTGCATATTACGCGCCTCCAGGAACTTTTCATAACGCGCCTTAACCACGGCAATGGACGGGTTGGTAACCGGAGTTTGACCTTTACGGATTCTGTACTCTTCCCCGTCAATTATCCTCTTTCCCCAGGCCACCAATTCATTATCCGTTGAAAAAGAGGGAATTGCAGCATCGTCAGGTGATATACCGTAAAAGGATTTCGTTTCGGCAGGCAGTTCACCCCTGGCAACGGCCATATTCACAACTTTCAGAAAGTGATTGAGATAGAGTCTTACCTTGCGTGTAACCTCCTGGTTAACTTTGCTTTTGTCAAGCTGATTGTTGGCTGTCTGACGCTGGTGGCTGATACTGTTCTCAAAAACAGGAAGAAAACCCTGGAGTCTTACCAGTGTCTTCATCGAGTAAGCGAGATTGAACGGGGGAGTGTCTTTGCCTATTTCAAGAGCTTTCTTCATTGCTCGCAGTCTTGCGGAATCAGTGTTTGGAAGACGTCGGTAGGGCATAAAGGAACAGTTTAGGGATTGTTGGTTATGCGAATATACACTCTTAATGAAAACTGTCAATAGCCTTCGCAGTTAAAAAATGTTGATAACGTGAAAAATATCAACAGTACTTAGTACTTTAGTGATCTGTTAAATAACTGAATTATGTTTGAACGTGAAGTCTACTTCAACCGCAGGCAAATACTTGCATCACAGGTAAAAAACGGGATTGGCCTCTTTATCGGCAATGTTGAGGCGCCAATGAACTATCCGGGAAATACATATCACTGGCGGCAGGACAGTGATTTCCTCTATTTTTTTGGACTGGATCTGCCAGGCCTGACGGGAGTTATTGATTTTGACTCCCATGAAGAATTTATATTCGGGAATGATGTTGACATCGATGATATAATATGGATGGGCCCGCAGCCGACAATAGCAGGACTGTCTGAAAGTGTTGGGGTTAAAAAGGCCCACCCGGTTACCGGACTGAAAGAGTTTATCGGGAAGGCACTGGAGGGTGGGCGAACTGTTCATTTCCTGCCTCCTTACAGGGCAGAGACAAAGATGACACTTGGAGCGCTGCTGCATGAGAATCCCTGCCAGATGCGCAGCAAGGCATCTGAAGAGCTCATTAAGGCTGTGATAGCTTTACGGTCACTGAAGGAGGACTGTGAGATAAAGGAGATAGAAAAAGCTTCCGATATTGCCTGCGAGATGCAGACTACCGCCATGCGCATGTGTAAACCCGGAGTATCTGAAAGAGAGATCTTCGGCGTAATAGAGGGTATCGCCTGGGCAAAGGGAAGCGGGACTTCTTTTCCCATAATACTGAGCGTAAACGGACAGACGCTCCATAACCACTCACATGACAACATTTTGAAGGAGGGCAGAATGATGGTGTCAGACTGCGGCGCCGAGTCGCTGATGCACTATGCTGCTGACCTGACTCGCACCACCCCGGTGGGAGGACGTTTCAGCCAGCGTCAGAAAGAGATCTACGAGATTGTTCTGAAAGCCAATACAGAATCGGTTAAACTGGCAAAACCGGGGATGTCAAATAAGGATCTGCACCTGAATGCATGCCGCATAATTGCCGCAGGTCTGAAGGAACTGGGTTTGATGAAGGGTGACCCTGCCGAGGCTGTTGCTGCCGGAGCCCATGCTCTTTTCATGCCTCACGGCCTGGGCCATATGATGGGCCTTGACGTCCATGACATGGAAAGCCTTGGTGAAAATTTCGTCGGGTATAACGATGAAGTAAAACGAAGCAGCCAGTTCGGCCTCGCCTTTCTGCGTTTTGCATTGCCCTATAAGCCCGGTCATGTCTTTACAGTTGAGCCGGGGATATATTTTATACCCGAACTGATGGAGATGTGGAAAGCCGAAGGAAAGTTCAGCCAGTTCATTAACTACGAAAAAGCAGTAACCTGGCTTGGCTTCGGAGGTGTAAGGATTGAGGACGATGTACTTATCACCGCTGACGGCAGCAGGATGCTGGGCAAAACTGCTCCGAAGACCGTTACGGAGATCGAAGAGGTCTGCAGTTGATTAAACAGAAGAGAACAGATCTTAAATTACCAGGCTTTGTAATACTCCCTGTTGAGCCTGGCGATATTGGTTAGCCTGATCTGCTTGGGACACTTAGCCTCACAGGCTCCGGTGTTCGAACAGTTTCCGAATCCCTGCCTGTCCATTTCGGCAATCATGGCGCGCACCCTGTCCTTCGCTTCGATTTTTCCCTGCGGAAGGAGCGTAAACTGAGATATCTTGGCTGACACAAACAACATTGCAGATGCATTCTTGCAGGCAGCCACGCATGCTCCGCATCCAATGCATACTGCCGAATCAAATGCTTCATCGCTCTTCGTCTTATTGACGAGGAAAGCATTTGCCTCTGTGGCTGAACCGACGGATACGGATATAAATCCACCCGCAACCTGTATCCTGTCAAAGGCACTGCGGTCAACTATCAGGTCTTTTATTACAGGGAAAGGCTTTGCACGCCACGGTTCAATTACAATTGTTTCGCCGTCTTTAAAATGCCTCATCGAGAGATGGCAGGTTGTCAGTCCTGCTACCGGACCGTGGGGATAGCCGTTGATGAACATCCCGCAGCTGCCGCAGATGCCTTCACGACAGTCGTGGTCAAAAGCAACCGGCTCTTTGTTGTCCTCAGCCAGCTTTTTATTCAGGGCGTCAAGCATTTCAAGAAATGACATAGCAGGGGAGACGTTGTCGAGATCGTAAAATGCAAATGCCCCTTTTGCCTTTGCATTCTTCTGTCTCCATATTTTCAGTTTGAGTTTCATATCCGTAATAATTAAGTTCGTCTGTTATTTATAGCTTCTCTCCTTGAGTTCAACAAACTCGAATTTAAGCGGCTCTTTATTCAGTATCGGAGGATTGTCACCGTTGTATTCCCAGGCGGCAACATATGAATATTCAGCATCGTTTCTCTTTGCCTCACCGTCATCCGTCTGGCTTTCCTCGCGGAAGTGTGCTCCGCACGACTCATTCCTGTTAAGGGCGTCGGTGATCATCAGCGTGGCCAGTTCGAAGAAGTCGGCAACCCTGCCAGCCTTTTCAAGCTCCTGGTTCAGATCGGCTCCCTCACCGGGCAGGATCAGGTCGCTCCAGAATTCCTTCTTAAGGTCAGCCACCAGTTCCAGTGCTTTCGTAAGTCCTGCCTCATTGCGTGACATCCCGCAGTAGTCCCACATAATTTTCCCGAGTCGTTTGTGGAAGCTTGCTGCAGTATGCCTGCCCTTGATCGAAAGCAGTTTTTCAACTCTCTCCTTTGCTTCTTTTTCTGCTACTCCGAATTCGGCAGCACCGGTATCGGCCCTCGGGGTCCTTATTTCACCGGCCAGGTAATTGCTTATGGTGTAGGGTATTATGAAATATCCGTCACCGGCAGTCTGCATCAGCGAGCTGGCTCCCAACCTGTTGGCCCCGTGATCCGAGAAATTGGCCTCGCCTATGGCAAAGAGGCCGGGAACAGTTGTCATAAGCTCGTAGTCAACCCAGAGGCCCCCCATTGTATAATGCCCTGCAGGATATATCCGCATAGGTTCCTCATAGGGGTTCATTCCTGTAATATGCGAATACATTTCGAAAAGGTTTCCGTATTTATTTTCAATTGCTTTCGTGCCCTGTTTCTTTATCGAATCACGGAAGTCGAGGTTGACTGCAAGCCCGGTCTCGCCAACGCCGTATCCGGCATCACACCTTTCCTTGGCGGCCCTTGATGCAACATCCCTCGGCACCAGGTTTCCGAAAGTGGGGTAACGGCGCTCGAGGTAATAATCCCTTTCTTCCTCGGGTATGTCATTCGCCTTCCTCTTATCACCCTTGGTTTTAGGCACCCAGATCCGTCCGTCATTGCGAAGCGACTCCGACATCAGGGTCAGCTTGCTCTGGAACTCGTTAAGCTGAGGTATGCTGGTGGGATGTATCTGAACAAAACTGGGATTGGCAAAGGCTGCGCCTTTTTTATATGCCTTCCATGCCGCCGAGGCATTCGAATTTACTGCCAGCGTCGACAGGTAATAAATAGTGCCGTAACCTCCGGTTGCAAGCACTACCGCATGCGCTGCGTGTCTCTCAATCTCACCGGTGATGAGGTTTCTGACTATGATTCCCCTTGCTTTGCCGTCAACAAGGACCAGATCAACCATCTCCCTGCGGGGATACATTGTAACCGTTCCGACTTTTATCTGCCTGTTCAGTGACGAATATGCTCCCAGAAGGCATTGCTGCCCTGTCTGCCCCTTAGCATAAAAGGTTCGTGACACCTGTACTCCCCCAAACGACCTGGTATCAAGTGTACCGCCGTATTCGCGGGCAAAAGGCACTCCCAGTGCTGTATAATGGTCAATGACCTGGTTGCTGACTTCGGCAATGCGGTAGACATTCGCCTCACGCGCCCTGAAATCACCTCCCTTGATCATATCATAAAAGAGACGGTAGATGCTGTCGCCGTCGTTCTTATAATTCTTTGCGGCGTTGATGCCTCCCTGGGCAGCTACTGAATGAGCCCTGCGGGGAGAATCCTGGTAACAAAAAACCTTCACATTGTACCCCATTTCTCCGAGCGAAGAGGCTGCTCCGGCTCCGGCAAGGCCGGTCCCAACAACTATAATGTCAAGCTTTTTCTTATTCGCCGGATTCACAAGTTTAGCGCTTGCCTTGTACCTGGTCCACTTGTCCTCAAGCGGGCCTGCCGGGATCTTTGAATTGAGATTTATCATAACAGAGTGTTTTCTTCAGGTTATTTAATAAGCCATATAAAAAGGGGGATGGATGCAAACCCCAGAGGCAGGACAATTGAATATATCAGAGCAAGGACCCTGATCACTGACGTCCAGGAATCGTTTTTGAGGCCGAGGGTCTGAAAGGCTGACTGCAGGGCATGGTAGAGATGGAGGCCAAGAATAATAAAACAGACCCAGTAAAATACAACATAACCCGGAACAGCAAAGAGGTTATGAGCCACTGAGTAGAAGTCTTCAGGATTGCCCTCAACCCAACCGATCTTCATAAAATAAAAGTTGAAGAAATGGATCACCATGAAAACAAGGACGGAACCGCCGGTCCAGATCATAAACTTTGAAAAGGCAGATGTCTCTGACTTATTTCTTACGGCATACCTCACCGGACGTGAGAGCCAGTTCTGTATCTGGATGAAGATCCCGTAGCTTATATGAACCACAATAGTCAGAAAAAGCAGTATTTCCACAACCTTGACAGGAGGGAATGTTGCCATAAAATGGGCGGCATTATTGAACTGTGCCGGATCATCTTTCAGCAGCAACAGGTTGATGATGAGATGCACCGGAAGAAATACAAGTAAAAACAATCCGGCAAGAGCCATCACAAACTTCTTTGAGATGGCTGAAAATAATAACTTATTCATCGGTTTTGTGCGTTTGTTTTCAGAAGGGATATGAAAAAACAGGCTGAAATCTCTGTTCTTCTTGGTAAATTTATGAAGTTTTTCGGCTTAAACAAAAGTACTATGATATGTTATATGCAATTTGAGCAGGGAAAGGTTAAATACAGTGACCTTGGAAAAGGAAATGCAATTGTCCTTCTCCACGGATATCTTGAGACAGGTGAGGTGTGGCGTCCGCTTGAAAAACTGCTTGCAATCAACCACCGGGTTCTCACGGTAGACCTTCCGGGTCACGGCGGTTCAGAGGTTACTGCTGAGACCCACACGGTGGAGTATATGGCTGAAGCAGTCAGGGCGGTGATCAAAGAGTCAGGGGAAAAGAAAGTGCTGCTGGCAGGACATTCCCTGGGAGGGTACGTGACTCTTGCCTTTGCAGAAAAATATCCGGAACTGTTGTCAGGGTACGTGCTTTTTCATTCACATCCTTTTGCTGATTCGCCTGAAGCCAAAGCGAAGAGGAAACGGGAAATATTTGTGGTCAGAGCGGGCAGGAAGAATATGATGTATCCGGCAAGCATCTCGATGATGTTTGCCGAACAGAATCTGGAAAAGATGCCGGCGGCGCTGGCAAGATCGAAGGAGATTGCATCGCAAAACTCTGCCGAAGGGATCATTGCAATGCTGAACGGGATGATGGCAAGGCCTTCACGGAGTTCTGTCGTTGAAAGCGGAACTGTGCCTTTGCTGTGGATACTGGGGCGCCATGATCTTTACTTCAGTTCTGAAAAGGCCCTTGGCGATATAAAAATCCCCGGTAACGCCAGAGTGGTAATCCTTGAGAACTCCGGTCACCTGGGATTTGTCGAAGAGACGGATCTTACCGCAGAACTGGTAAATGAGTTTGCAGGAGGACTAAACTGGAAGGAAAAAACTGACAAAAAATAATACTTCAGGCTTGGCCTGTCCTCCCGGTTTATTTTGCTGCAATATAGTCCCGCGCTTCCAGCAAAGTTCTGTCTATGTTTTCCCAGATAGGATAGAAGCCCTTGGTGTCAAGAATATTGCGGGCGATATAGGCCTTCAGCTGAACATAAAGAATCTCACCTGAAAGTTTAATGCCTTCCTGGTCGCGGGGCACGCCGTTCTCTTCGGCATACCTGATGAATTTCTCTAACAGGTTCTGATCTGACAGCCATTTATCCAGCGACTTATAGTCGGAGAATTTCTTCATTGCGGACCTGTTGTCTTCCGTGTATTTCATCGCGAACCTGATTATCAGCCCGGTATTCCTGATCTGCATAAAGTATCTTGACACACCGGTAGTATCCATTGGGATAAATATATCGGGCATAATGCCGCCACCCCCGTAAACAGTTTTTCCGCCTGGGGTAGTAAAACGAAGTGAATCAGGAAGATGAATCGAGTCTGCCTGTTCAAATTCGCCGTGCATAAACCTGTTTCCGAGGTCTTCATAGTATTTATCAACTCCCTCACTGTAAGATTTTTGAATAGATCTTCCGGTAGGAGTATAATATCTTGCAATGGTAAGCCTCATCCCGGAACCATCGCGGAACATGACGGGTTCCTGAACAAGACCTTTGCCGAATGACCTTCGTCCTATTATTGTGCCGCGGTCATTGTCCTGCACTGCCCCGGCAAGTATCTCGCTTGCAGATGCGCTCCATTCGTCTATGAGGATCACAAGCTCACCCTCTTCAAATTCTCCTTCCGATGTTGCTCTTACCTCTTCTCTGGGTTTGGATTTTCCCATTGTGAAGACTATCAGTTTCCCGTCAGACAGAAACTGGTCCGCAATCATTGTAGCGGCATCCATCACCCCTCCCGAGTTGCCCCTGAGGTCAAGGATGAGCTTCTTCATGCCGGTATTTTTCAGTTCCTTCAGACCTTTTTGAAACTCTTCATAAGTAGTCATAGCGAAGGTGGAGATCTTCATATAACCAACTTCCTCTGTCATCATGTAAGAGACGTCGATGCTGAAGATGGGAATCTTGTCCCGTGTGATTGTAAAGGGGAGAAGCTCCTCTGTTCCGGGGCGTTCGACTTTTATATTCACTTTGCTGCCCCGCGGTCCTTTGAGCAATTTCATCACATTCTCATCGGCAATGTTTTTTCCGGCTATCAGAGAGTCGTTTACATAGATGATCTTATCACCCGCAAGAATTCCGACTTTTTCTGATGGGCCTCCTGATATAGTGCTTATTATCAGCACAGTATCGGTAATTGTATTGAATGAGACACCTATTCCATCAAAATTGCCCTGCAGGGGTTCATTTGCCTGGGTAAGGTCACGGGCAGGAATATATATCGAATGGGGGTCAAGCCTTCGGAGCATTACCGGGATGGCCTCCTCGATAAGTGCATCACGGTCGACTGAGTCGACATAATCAGATTCAACGATGTCAAGGATTCGGCTGAGCTTGTCGCCGGAAGGGGGAAAATTGGTATACATCCCTGCCTGCGGATGGGGCATGTAGAAACCGATGAGGATACCGGCAGCGATGCCGATGGCAATTATAAGAGGGAGGTATGCTCTGTTGTATTTCATTTCAGTTGTTTTCTTCGTCAATGTAAACAAGTTCAATTTCAGCCCTTTGCAGCAGCTCAAGCCCTTCGGTATTGCGGTATTTCTTGCTGTATACCACGCGCCTTATTCCGGCCTGAATTATCAGTTTGGCGCATTCCATACATGGGGAATCGGTAATATAAAGCGTGGCATTCTCACTCGAATTGTTGGACCTCGCTACCTTGGTTATTGCATTGGCTTCAGCATGAAGAACGTACGGTTTGGTAACATTGTTCTCATCCTCGCAAACATTTTCAAATCCTGAAGGTGTGCCGTTATAGCCGTCAGAGATAATCATTTTATCCTTTACGATCAGTGCTCCCACCTGACGGCGTTTGCAGTATGAGTTCTCAGCCCATATTCCGGCCATCCTCAGATATCTCCTGTCAAACTGAGCCTGTTTTTCGCCGTAAGGGTGAACAGCGTCTTTTTTAATCATCCACTTTTATTTCGACCGACAAACTTAATTGTTTTTGCATCCAATTCAAAGAAACTTAAGAAGCACTGAAGTGTGCTGCTTCAGTGCTTCCTGAGTCAGATACTGCAAGGCTGACCTGTAAGCTTACCGGTTACTGTTTTTCCATGTGTAGGCATGAGGCCATTCAGTGGTGTTGCCGTAAACCACAGTATGGCAAATGTAGCATGCGATAATTTTTTCGGGGTCAGTACCTCCGTGCTTTCCGGCAAACTCATCAAGGTCTTCCTCTTCACCCCTGGAGTTGTCATGACAAGTGCCGCAACTTCCCATACTCTTGGGCGATTTACTGTAGGGTTGGTACTGCATTGCCTGGTAATTATCGGCGTCATTGAGGGAGGGAACCATTGCATGCCACCTGGGTCATAGTCCCGTGACATGTTGTGCAGTTACCGTTGGTCCCGGTATGTTCTGCACTTCTGTTGCATTGTGTAGTCTGGCCGGGATGGCAGTCATAGCATGACGCTCCCTTTAATGCATGATACCCGTGGATGGCTTCAGAAAGGTATTTGCCGGAGGTGCCTCTCCCTGCTTTGCCCAGCGCCATGCTGCCATGGCAGTTTGCGCACAGCACCGGCTTCGACTGCATTAGGGAGGTACCCTCTTCGTCATCATGCTGCGAAAGAATATCATTAAAAGCATCAGTGCCATGACATTTTGCACAGTTAATCTCATCGGAGGTCGGGACTGTGGTTCGGGTGGTGGCGACAGTTTTTCCGGAACCGTCTACCGGTTACTCCCGTCAATGACTGCCTTGTCATATGAAGGATTCAGGCAATGCATTCCAAGGTCATTCCACGCAAAGACGACATAATCACTTGTATAGAAAGGGGGCTGATCATTGTTTTTGGAGCAGCCTGACAGCATCAACAATATTATTGGAAATACAATCAGGAATGATTTCCGGAAACCTGCAAACTCATTATTTTTCATGACGGTTTGTGTTTAAAGCATTATTTCACCTTTGAGAAACAAGGTGGCATGTCCCGAAATAAGAGTACGGTCACCGTTGAGAGTACACTCCAGATAGCCTCCGCGGGCCGAGAGCTGACGTGCTTTCATGGCATTCTTACCCAGTCGTGCTGACCAGAAGGGAGTAAGTGTGGTATGGGCTGATCCGGTCACGGGGTCCTCATCTATCCCCGCCTGAGGCGCAAAGAACCGTGAAACAAAATCAACGTCATTTCCAGCGGCAGTGACGATAACGCCCCTGCCGTCAGCAGAACCCAGCCTTCTGAAATCCGGACTGAGGCTCAATACCTCGTCTTCATTGTTAAGCAGGACCAGGTAGTCGCTTCTTCCCATATAGCTTTCAACGGGGCTGACACCAAGACTCTCTTTAATAACCACAGGGAGGCTGCAGGCCATAAGAGTATCAGTCGGGAAATCCAGCTCCAGCATATCCCCTTTGGAAGAGACGGACAATGTGCCGCTGTGAAGGGAATGGAAGGTTACACTCCTGGAGCCGGGCTTTATTTGGTTCAGCACAACATACCCTGATGCCAGTGTTGCGTGCCCGCACAGGTCTACTTCGACAAGAGGGGTGAACCACCTTATTTTCCAGTCATTGCCGTCAGGGATGATGAAAGCTGTCTCGGCGAGATTATTTTCAGCAGCTATCTGTTGCATAATATCGTCGGGCAGCCATTCATCAGGTACACAAACAGCAGCAGGATTTCCGGTGAAAGGGCCAGCGGTAAAGGCATCAACCTGAAAGATAGGTAGGGATTTCATTTGCACACTCATTAATACTCTCAATAAACGTAACCTGTAAAGTTAAATTATTAAAGCACAGGAATTCTTCAGGTGGCATTAAACATACAAAAGAGTTGTATTTTTGGCGACATGATGGAAACGCTGAAAACAGCCGGGGGGACTGAAGTTTACAGGCTGACCCCTGCAAGATGCAACATATTTGTTGTCAGCAGGTACAACAGGTATATCCTTGTAGATACCGGTATATTCTTCGACCGGGGCAGGATAGAAAGCGCCCTTTCGAGGAAGGGCATATTGCCGGAAGCTGTTGTTCTTACTCATACTCATTTTGACCATGCCGGAAATGCGGCATGGCTGGCCCGGGAATACGGAGCCGAAATCATTGTTCAGTACGCAGAAGGAGAATTCCTGGCAGCGGGAGATACCCCTATTCCTTCCGGAACGGACACATTTACTAAGGGTCTTTCCGGGATCGGGAAAAGGGTACCTGTTGTATTTAAGTATGAACCCTGCCTTGGAGACCATGTTTTTGTAACGACATTTGACCTTAACCGGTACGGGATTGACGGTTATGTAATGCATACACCGGGGCATTGTGAGGGCCAGTCGGCAGTGATCATAGAAAATGAAATAGCTATGGTAGGAGATTCGATGATCGGGTTATATCCCGGGAAAATTTTTCCTCCTTTTGCAGACGACACGAAAGAGCTGCTACGAAGCTGGCAGAAGCTGCTGGATACGGGCTGCCGGACATTTCTTCCCGGGCATGGGAAACAGATCACCCGTGAGGAACTTGAGGCTGAATACCGGAAGAGGAGCAAAATATGAATAATGCGTGGATTGAAACATTCCTGCATTTTCATCGTTTAATTTCACGTGATTGACTTGTACTGCATTTGATTCAATATCTGAAATAGTTACTCTTACCCGCATGAAAAAAACCCTGCTTGTCTTATTACTGTCGATTCCTTTTATTATTATGAGTTCACGGACTGTGGGCGAAGAGCCTGACAGCACTGCCGTGAGGCATACCGGAATGTATGTCCTTACTCAGGTGCCTGACGGTACTGATCTTCCCTCTGTGCAGGTTCTTGAAACCGCTCTTGCCGGTTATGAAATTCTGAATCAGGCGCAAACCATTGTCCGACCCGGTGTTATCACCATAATTGACTTCAGCCTTCCTTCCGATAAGGAAAGGCTATGGGTGCTTGACCTTGCCAATAATAAAGTTCTGTTTCATTGCCTGGTGTCACATGGTCGCAATTCCGGTGAGCTTATGGCTGAGAATTTTTCCAACATTCCTGGCTCCTTTGCCAGCAGCCCTGGCTTTTATGCTACCGGCGATACATACACGGGAAGAAACGGGTTATCTCTTGTGCTCGAGGGACTCGAGGCTGGAATCAATGACAAAGCCCGTGACCGTGCCATAGTTATGCACGGTGCCAATTATGTTTCACCAGAGTATATAAAGGAGAACGGCAGACTGGGACGCAGTTACGGTTGTCCGGCAGTTCCTGAGAAAATGTGCGGTGAAATAATTCAGTCTATCAAAGGCGGCTCCTGTTTGTTTATCTATGCACCCATTTCGAGCTATACCTCTAAATCTCAGATTATCAGCAAAATCTCCTCAACTACCAAAGGGAAAGTCTGAATTTGGCTCTTTCCGGTTTTTGGCTTAGTGCTGCAAGCACCGGCTCATCACTGAGGTAGATATCCTTACGGAACTGAATCCGGTCTTTTCCGTCAGCCCATGCCGTCAGATATACAAGCATTACATCAACAGGCACTTTAAGGTGTACAGTTTCTTCCCTATTTTGTTGCATTGCCGAGCGTATCCGTTCAGGAGACCAACCCGGTTCGTCAGCTAACAGGAGTACAGCCAGATCATATGGTTTTTCCACCCTGATACAACCGGAACTCAATGACCTGTTGTCACTGGCGAAAGGTCCCTTTGAGGGAGAGTCATGAATGTACACATCATAGGGATTTGGGAACATAAATTTAACCTTTCCCAGGGCGTTTGCCGGCCCCGGATCCTGCCTGACCATATAGGGGAAATTGGCCTTGGATATCATTGACCAGTCAACCTCACTGTAAGCTATCTCCAGACCGTCGCGCTTTAAGAGCTTCATGTTTTTCTCTTCGAGGTATCCGGGGCCTTTCAGTAATTGAGGAATCACATCATCCTCAAGTATTGTTTTGGGTAGGGTCCAGCTGGGACTAAAAACTAAATATGTAATCTTATCATTGAAAACCGGAGTCTTCCGGGGTTCCTTACCCACTATTACCCGCATTGAGATAAGGGTATCAGTTCCCCTGATCATTTGCAGTTCACGGCTGGCAATGTTTACAATAATATATTTTTCACTTCCCTGCAATGGAAACCATCTGAGTCGTTCCATGTTGACTTTCAGACGATTAACAAATTCGGCCGGCGTGATGTTGAGAACCTCGAAGGTTGTTTTGCCAATAACTCCATCAGTATTTAACCCCCAATCATTCTGGTATATTTTCACCTGTTTTTCCAGTTCCTTGTCATATATCTCCGAGATACTGTCAGATAACCGGTAACTAAGACTTATCAGCCGTTGTCTAATCCTCGGAATGAGCGAATGCGATACTCCGGGTTTTATAGAAGTGTCAACCTTTATTTCCGGCCAGGGCTGATCATTCAGACTCAGAAAAAATGACAGCTCTTCAGACATCCTCCAGTAGGAGTGGTACCCGGGTGCCAGCTGGTCAAGCTGTTTGCCAACCTGGTTGGAAGCCAGAGCCTTTTCCAATATCAGGTCATTATCTAATAAAGCCTCTTTACGTTGCATTTTCCAGTCTGCCCCTTCCTTTTCAGGGTCTACCTTACCGTAGTGCAGGTGTGAACCAAGAGTCATGAAGGCATCAGTAAGCAGAACATCCAGTTTAACCACATCATCTGCGTGTGTCGGTAAATAGGATATTGTTTTCCAGATATACTTTTCAATCAGAGACAGATTGTAGTCTTCGGGCTGCAGGCCGTGCCTGTCAATATGGCGGATATAATCAAACAGAACATACCCGTTTTTTCCGGGGAAATTATTTTTAAACCACGCCGGAACATAATTTCTGTTCACGTAAAACTGTTTCAATTCCCTACCTGAATCAAGGTTCACTCCGTCAATTTTATAGGGTGCACCAATTGGTTTGCCTTCAATGTACTGTCTGAGTGATATTTCAGGATCACAGGCACCCGATGCAATAACTGCGAAAAGAAAAAAGAGTGTGGAAATTACAGATTTCATTTACTGCCAGTATGCTTTATATCTGAAATTACTTCATTAACATGAATTTGCAAGATAAGTTCAGAACAGACCTTAGATGTTACATAACTCACACATTGAATTACATTATTCACACACGTAAGGACATGCCGGGTTCTTCAAATCAGGAACTGTCAGTTTTTATGGCTGAATGTTCAGATCTTCAGTGTAATTTTCAGACGGGCAAGCAAGGCAGTGAGGCCTACCATCAGTAAAGCCCACAGGATTGACCCTGCAACCACTACCAGTTGTTCTGAGGATTGTTTATATATAAGTACCGGGATTCCGGTCATCCAGATGAGATGATAAAGGATATCCGGTGCATATCATTCCCCAGCTTGGAGTAGCCCTGATCTTTGATATTATGAACCAGTTTCTCAGAACGAACCCCAGAATCAGGCATAAGACTCCCAACCCGATGAAGATCAGGATGATGATTCCAAGTGTCTTCAGTCCGTTCCTTAAGTATTTATTGCTTTTTGCCGGGTAATCGATCCAGATGAGGAAAACGGAAATGTACATCAGCAATGCCCAGAGGTTTTCACTTATTCCTGTAAGTTCCGCGTTGACTCTGCCGGTGTTGAGCATAAGTTTAAAGAAAAAACTCTTTAACTAAACATTAAAGAGTTTTAAGACACCCTGAAAAGAACGTTATTCCGTTTTCATGTCATATCCCCTTGTGACATTTTCACTAACTTGGAAATATAACGGGGGTCCGCAGCATATGGAATGGACTTAAGGAAAACCAGGTAGGAATCATTGTCATCACCGCCTCCTATCCTGTATCCCCGTGACAGAAAATACTCCTGCCACAGCGCATAATCAATCACAGAATCAGACCAGTGGTCATACCTGGCGTGCTCCTTATAGATTCCTGCAGCAACGGTTGGCCTGCGAACGGGGTACCTCATTCCAAAAAGGTTATTCCCGTTCAGAAAGATATCAGAGGAATAATTCCCTGTTTCAAGCCGCGACTGTAAAAGAACCACATCCCGGTATTTTACTCCTTCGTAACCGAGACACTTCTCCAACAGATCTTCACTGAATGGCAGGTACCTTATCTGATAATAAAAGAATGCCCTTTCCGACTGTAATTTCATTTCTTCTGTCAATTGAGGCTTGCCTCCCGGGACTTCAAATGTTACAAGGGTAAATACCGTGCATAACATTAAGATACGTGTGGCAGACCTGTTTGACAACGCCTTCAATCTCAGAGTCCGGAATGATTTCCTGACTCTTGACGCGCCTAGTAAACCTGAAGAAACCTGATCGAATGTCTTCATAGCTGTTCGTTTTTATCTTCATGTCAAAGGTACTTTACAACAACTTAGCGCACAAGTTCCTGGCGACTGATTGGTGTGATTAAGAGAGTGTTACAGAATCCGTTAGTCAAATTTATCAGGGGCTTTACACACTGCTGACCCCGAATGACAGACAGATTGATACGCTTCGTCAAAAAGAGGCCAGTTTTTACAGCAAAAAGAGGGATTTTCAACCTTAACAGCTCGTCAGGCGGACTATAGTACTAATTATCTGAATAATAGATGCGCCAGGGAATGACTGTCAGGGAATCCGGTATTTTGACTAAATGACGTATGGGGAGGATAAGATTTGATAATACAAAGTCAAATCAAAAAATTTTCAACTTAAGCAAATTAATTGTATATCAATGATATATGAAAATATTGGAACTTTTTACCGGACACCGGTTTTATTGTACAAATAATTAAAATCAGATAAAGATGAAATTGACCAGACTCCTTTTACCTATTCTGCCAGTTATGGCAGTTCTTTTACTCTCCTGCCAGAATAAACAACAGGGAACCCTGATCAAAGAGAATAGCCAAAATCTATACGTACTTGTAAAATACAAGACGCAACCAACAAAAGGTGAAGACGCAATTGCGGGTTTGACAAGACTGATTGAGGCAGTAAAAGACGAGCCTGGAAGATTCAAGAGCTTATCTGGCTGGTCCGCCTGAAATATCACAATGGAAGATTGAAAAAGAGTTCGGCTCCAGATATTTTTGTATCCCGCAAAACTAAAAGCCTCTTAACATCTGTGTGTTAAGAGGCTTTCTGAGTACCCGGAGCCGGGATCGAACCGGCACGGCATCGCTGCCACTGGTGTTTGAGACCAGCGCGTCTACCAATTCCGCCATCCGGGCGTACTATTGTAATGCGGACTGCGAAAATAGGAATTTTTGCTCTCTTTTGTCTTTTTCCTTTTATCTTTTGTCTTATTTCTCAAGATTAAGCAGCTCAACCTTCTGAATTCAACCGGATGGGATTCCGACTGCAGTTTATCTTTTATCTTATTTCTCAAGATTAAGCAGCTCAACCTTTCTGAATTCAACCGGATGGGATTCCGACTGCAGTGCAATGTATCCATCTTTAAGCGGTGTACCCTGGGCGAAAGTAAATCCCGCAGGCAGTTCCCCACCTATCCGAGGCTTCGAATATGTCAGCACTGTATCACCGTTGACGATATGATGGATGATGCTGTCGGCATATACTACCAGTTCCGCCCTTACCCATTCATCATCATAAAAGGACTTCGAGGTTGATGAGGTGCAATGTTCAGTAATCAGGGAATCGTCAATCATGATATGAGTATGCGGCGTGCAGACATTCATGGTTGTCGTTTCGTGCTCAGCGGTGCTGCCAAGAAACTGTACCTCAACAGAAACAGGCCAGTCCTGGTCAAGCTGAATAGTTGCAGGATCCTGGCAGTGGAACATTATTCCGCTGTTGCGGTAGCCCCATGAGGGACCGCCCGGGCACTGTTCACCGGTAAACCTGTATTCAACGCGCAGTTTGTATGAGGAGAAGGGCTCTTTGTAATATATATGTCCGAACTCATACCTGAAAGTGTCATATTCCGAGTATGAAACTTTCATTATGCCGTTCTCCGCACGGAAGGTGTTTTTATAGTTTTCACCCAGGGGTGATCCCTTGATCTTGATCACCCAGCCGTCAAGGTTCTCGCCGTTAAAGAGGGGGATCCAGCTTTCAGTTTTTACCGGGGCATTGTTGCATGATGCCATTAATGTGATGATAATAAGCGGAATAATCAGATTTTTCATTGGTTTGATTTGATTTCAGGGGTGAATAACCGTTTGATCTATCATAATGTCATCCCTTCGGGATTTAAAATCCGATATTAATTACTCCCACACTATCTGTCTCCTCATCTGCCGGCTGGCGGACCCACCGGGGTGCCTACTGCCTATTTCCTAAAGCCTTCTCAACAGTCCTCCTGATCCCCTCCGCATCAAACCCGCACTCGCGGTAAAGCTCCTGCTGCGTGCCATGCTCCACGAAATAGTCGGGTATACCCATACGGTGTACTTCCGGAGTGTAACCGTTATCAGCTGCAAACTCCAGGACCGCACTGCCAAAGCCTCCCTTGATCACGCCGTCTTCAACTGTGATGATCTTTTTGAAGGTTTTCATCACCCCGTGCAAAACCTCCTCATCCAGCGGATTTGCAAACCGCATGTCATAGTGCGTTACAGTGATGCCTGAGGCGGCCAGCTTTGCAACAGCATCAACCACAAAGTTGCCCGGATGACCAATACTCAACACGGCAATATCTTTTCCACTGCTGATAAGCCTTGCCTTGCCCACCGGAATCTCTGAAAAAGGCTGCTGCCAGTCGCATATTACCCCGGTTCCCCGCGGATAACGAATGGTAAACGGTCCGGTGATCTTGTCAAGCTGTGCGGTGTACATCATGTTCCGGAGTTCAACCTCATCCATCGGGGCTGCGGTGATCATTCCCGGAATGTTCCTCATGAATGCCAGGTCGAAGAAACCGTGGTGAGTGGCCCCGTCGGTGCCCACCAGACCTCCGCGGTCAAGACAGAAAATAACTTTCAGTCCCTGTATTGCCACGTCATGTATAACCTGGTCATATGCCCTCTGCATGAACGACGAATAAATATTGCAGAAGGGGAGGAGACCGTTTGCTGCCAGTCCTGCCGAGAAGGTCACGGCATGCTGTTCTGCTATGCCCACGTCGAAAGTCCGTTCTGGCATTTCCTTCATCATAATGTTCAGTGAGCATCCCGTAGGCATTGCCGGCGTTATCCCCACAATCTTTTCATTGGTACGCGCCAGCTCTAGAATCGTGTTCCCGAATACTTCCTGGTACAGGGGATGTTTAGCACAGTTTTCAGGCTTGATTATCTCGCCGGTGCATTTATCAAATTTTCCGGGGGCATGAAAGACAGTCTGATTCTCCTCAGCCTTCGGAAACCCCTTTCCTTTAACGGTAATACAGTGCAGAAGCTTGGGTCCGGGTATAGTTTTCAGGTCTTCAAGCACCCTGGTGAGGTGCAGCACGTCATGCCCGTCAATAGGACCGAAATACCTGAATTTGAGAGCCTCGAAGAGATTACTCTGCCCGAGTACCGTCCCCTTCAGACTGCCCTGTATCTGAGATGCAAGCGACTGTGCCCTGAACCCCATCTTTTCCGATCTCCCGAGCAGCCGCCACAGTTTGTCCCTGAACTTGTTGTAGGTTCTGCTTGTGGTGATGTCGAGCAGATACTCCTTCAGTGCGCCAACGCTTTCATCAATGGAAATGTTATTGTCATTAAGGATCACCAGGAGATCGGCTTTTTCCTGTCCCGCATTGTTTAGTCCTTCGAAAGCCAGTCCTGCCGTCATGGCGCCGTCGCCTATCACGGCAACCACTTTTCTGGATTCGCCCTTGGTCATTGCTGCAACCGCCATACCTAGGGCGGCAGAGATGGACGTGGATGAATGGCCCACACCGAAGGCGTCATACTCGCTCTCGGCCATCCGGGGGAATCCGCTGATACCCTTGTATTTTCGGTTAGTGGGAAACTGTTCCTTGCGCCCTGTAAGTATTTTGTGCCCGTATGCCTGGTGCCCCACATCCCATACCAGTTTGTCATAAGGTGTGTTATAAACGTAATGCAGTGCCACGGTGAGTTCAATCACGCCCAGGCTGGCGCCAAAGTGACCAGGATTGGTGCTTACCTCGTCAATGATATGCTGCCGGAGCTCCTCGCTCAGCCTGACGAGATCCATCCTGTCAAGCTTCCTGAGATCAGCAGGGGTGTTGATTTTATCCAATAAACGCGGTGCGTCTGACATTGCCTGTAAGTCAATTTTGACCGCCTAAAGATACTGTTATTTTGTATTTGGGTTTCAGTTCTCTTTGTGCTGTTGTGGTGGTAAATTCTCTTGGATTGTTAATTACTCATCTGACAATTAACAACATATTTTACCATTTATTGTTTAATTCGCAAAACAGGAAAAGAAAAAATCAGTATCATGGTCACCCGCAAATCAGTTATACCGATAATTATGATAGCACTTCTTGCAGGCTCATGCGTGACAGGAAGGAAGTACAACGACCTCAGTGACAGAACCAATATGCTTCTTACCGAGCGCGATTCGCTGAAGGCGGAGAATATATGGCTGTCAATGACGAACAGGGAACTGACCACAAAATCGAAGCAGCTCACCGAAGAGACTGACCGCATCACCTCTGACCTGGCAAAGGCGCAGGCAGATCTTTCACAGGCAACAGATGAGCTAAACCGGCTCACAACCCGCTACGCCGACCTTCAGAAGGCACAGGAGGAGCTTGTAAGCGGAAGGGCCCAGGAGACGCAGCGACTGCTGGCAGAGCTGAGGAAAGCGCAGGCTGATCTTCAGCAGAAGGAAGGGATAATGCGTGACCTCGAAATGAACCTTGACACCAAGAAGGCAACACTCGATGAACTTACCTATGAACTTGAAAAGCGGAATGCCCGCCTGACTGAGCTTGAAAAAATGCTTGACGCACAGCAGAAAGCCGTGAGGGAACTGAAGGCGAAAGTGTCTGAGGCTCTTTTCGGATTTGAGGATAACGGACTTTCAGTGTCAATAAAGAACGGGATGGTATATGTGTCGATGGACGAGAAGCTGCTGTTCAAGACCGGCAGTTACGAAATAGATGCCAACGGGCGCTCTGCCCTGCGCAAGCTGGGAACGCTGCTCGAGAAAAATCCAGACATTACAATAACTGTAGAAGGGCATACCGATGATGTACCTTACAGATCGGCTTCAGGGGTGCTCCTTGACAACTGGGATCTCAGTGTCAAGAGGGCCACAACGGTAGTGAGGGTACTGACGCAGGATACTAAGATTAATCCGAAGCGACTGGTAGCGTCGGGCCGGGGTGAATATATCCCCGTTGACGCTACGAAAACGGTTGATGCAAGGCAGAGGAACAGGAGGACAGAGATAATCCTCACGCCGGATCTGTCAGAGCTTTACAAGATACTTGAGAGCTACAAATAGAATCAGTTGCCGTACTCTCCCAACCGTAAATTTATCCGGGAGAGGGCCTCGATAAGATCATCTTCAGGTTTAAGGAAGTCAAAGTTCTTCCAGAACTCACTGTCATAACCCATTATGCTTCGCGAGAAAACCGAATAGGCCGGAGCCAGTTCATCACGATCAAATCTTTCAACAGCACCTGTCTGATGATTTGTGACTGCCAGCTCGAAGAAAACCGTGAACCGGCTGTTGAAGATCCTGTTTTTGCCCCTTGCGATAAAGCCGAGATCTCCCCTTACGTGCGAGAGAAAATATCTTCCATCAATATTGCGGTAACGTGTACGGTATCTCACATATTCAGGTTTCATCGAGAACTGCCGGGGAAGCCTTGACACAAATGTTTCACCGGTATTACCGATGTAGAGCGGGTTGATCTCGAATTCTGCCAGCGCAACCGCGTTGTCTTCAACGTTGATATAAATCTCTCCCTTGAGGAGAGGTTCTTCAACCCATTCCTTCTGTTCAAAGGCGATAACATAAGCGTTCTCGCCGTCAAGGGTCACAATATCGGTCAGATGATAATAGTACGAGTTCAGCGATTCAGTATCGATAAAATCGAAGATCTGCCGCATCCCGTCGAGAGCCATTGTAGAGCTCAGTCCTGCCTTGAGTCTGACAGAGAGGGTATCCTTCATATCGATGTTTTCGATCTTCCGGCTGCGGATGACCTTAATCTGGTCACTCAGCAAAGACCGTGCATAGGGGCTCTTCCATATCTGTATTACGGCTTCGGAATAGACCTGCGGTTCCTTTTTGCGGTAGACACCCTCGCGGTAAAAGGCTGTAAGCAAGGCAGGTGTAGTACCGTAGTTGGAGGCAATTGATGATACTGCTTTTCTGATTATGTACTGCGGGTCCTGTGCCCTGATGATTATTTCCGGTATGGGGATGAAATCCCTCTCCATTGTAAAGACCATGGAGTTGCCGGGAAGACTCCTTACCGGAATGAACCGGTTGATATAGCCCACATAGGATATCGACATGGTATCATTCATCCACTCCTCCGTCACCTTCATTATGAAGTCGCCGTTACTGTTGGTGACGGTTCCTTTGCCCCTGTGGCTTATTCCGATGGTTGCATACTGAAGGGGTTCTCCGGTTTCAATGTCTGTAACCCTGCCGGTCAGCATCAACGGAGGCATTTCCTGCGTCCCTGCCTGAGACTGTATTACTGCCGGGCTTTCCCTGTACAGAATAATATGCTTGCCGATGACGGAATACTTAACGGTGCTGTCACCCGCTACGGAGTCCAGAAGCTGATGAAGGGGAATCTCTTTGGACGGAATTGAAATGTTACGGTCAGGATTCAGGATCTGTGTGTCGTAGGTAAAGACATAACCCGTGAGTCTGCTCACTTCGTTAAGAGCCCTGACAGCCCTGTAACTGTTATCCGGCAGCCTGAGCTTCCTCTCCAGAATATTTTCCTGCGGGAAAAGTGTCAGGGTCATCAACAGAAAACCGGCAACCAGGACTCCTCTCCTTGTTTCAGAACCTGTCAGCCACATCCGCTCGTTTTGTTCTACCTGCGGGAAAGTGTATAAGTCTCGCCTTCCTTCACAGAATGAAGGTTAAAGGTAGTGCAAATTACCTGAACAATTGTATCGTGAGGCTGATTCTCGAAAAGTGATGTAAGTCTGAAATCATTGATCGAAGGTTCTGAAGCTATTATATTGATGTTAAAGGACTTTTTCAGATCACTGAAGACCACCTCAAGTCTTTCTCCGTCGAAGTTCAGGGTGCCGGTGGTCCAGGAGAGATAATTCTCATTTGTGTTAAGTCCGCTGTCACTTTTGCTGCCTGAAAGTTTACCTATGTAGCCCGGTTCGAGTGTCAGGCTGCGTGAACCGTCATTGCTTGAAAGCATGACGGTTCCGGTTGATACGTAAACTTCAACCTCATCATTTCCGTTGTCAGTGATAACATTGAACGAGGTGCCGAGAACTCTCACTCTCGCGTTTCCTGCATCTATTGTAAAAGGTTTTGCCGGGTTGGGAGCAATATCGAAGAATGCTTCCCCCTCCAGTCTGACTTTGCGATTGTTCCTGCCAAATGACTCAGGATAAGTCAGATAGCTGTCTCGGTTAAGAAAAACCCTGCTTCCGTCAGGAAGCTTCACCTCTATATTTCTCTGGTCTGCGGCAGAAGCGACTGTCACTTTTTCCGGTGTCACATACTCGAACAGAAGCCATCCGAGACCGAAAACCACAATCACCATAGCGGCGATCTTCAACAGCGAAGGCATGAATGAGATCCTGCGGATCTTTTCCACGTTCCCCGCAGACTCTATCCGCCTGTTAACCCTGTCCCACGCTTTGTCAACATCAATATTTTCTTTTGGCTCTGCCATTTTTATATCATTCCATTTTTTCATTAAACCTTCTTCTTCGTCCAGTAACAGACGGGCAGACTTCTCATTACCGGTCTCTTCCCCTGAGAGCCAGGCTGCCGCTTCATCCCATTCCTGACCGGTCATTCTTCCTGTTTTATTATTCTTTTTCATCATTCTGCCAGTGCTTTTCTGAATTCCTTAAGGGCTCTGCCCATATTTGCCTCCACAGTTTTCATTGATACTGAAAGTTTCAGGGCTATTTCATTGTATTTCATTCCTTCAAACCTGCTCATTCTGAATATCTCGCTGCATCTCTGCGGCAGGCGTTCGAGCACCTTCGTCACCCTGGCCTGCAGCTCGCTGAAGTAGATTGCCTCGGTTACGGGTTCTGCCGTCAGGTCAGCTGTCGCGGCAATCTCGCCTGCATGACGTTCAGCCACCTTCTGATGCTCTATAAAGTGGAGGCACCTGTTGTGAACCGACCTGAAGAGATATCCTTTCAGAGAACTTTCAATTTGTAATTTTTCCTTGTCCTGCCACAGTCTGAAGAAGAGTTCCTGAACAACCTCTTCAGACGAGTCGGTATCTTTCAGAATTGTCTGCGCGTAACGGACCAGTGAAGCATAGGAGGAGCGGAACAGGGTTTCAAATTCCCTTTTGTCACCCTCCCGGATCCTCCTTATTATTTCGCTTTCACTGTTCATTCAACACACTGGTTCTGCATTATTCTGTCCTGTCGCTGAACCTGAGTTTTCTGCTGAGTCTTTTAATGGCTGCCTCGATGCTCTGGTCAGGCTCAATCACGTTGTAGTCTCCCCAGAAATCCAGATCGGCGAATGCTGCAACTTCCTCGGTGAAGAAGTCTGTAGGCTTCATCCTCTCCTTTGCGGTGAACTTCAGAACATCCTCTTCGGTGCGGTCTGTAATGGCCAGTTCTGACATTGTCGTATAGTTGGTGTTAAAGAGTTTCTTCTTCCAGTCAACTTTGAATTTGACCTCTGCCCTCGAGTAGTTGAAGTACCACTTGTCTTTTATTTCGCGGTAGCGTACAAGGTATGAGGTGACCTCGGGAGTGACATGCATTCCAACGGGTTTTTTCCTGATGAACATTGATGCTGCCAGTTCCTTGTCTGTGAGGTTCATTGAAAATTCCGCCTGTGCAACAGCATAAGTTTCGATGTCAATGTAGAGTTTACCGAGGTACAGGGGAGTGGTCACGGTGGATTTCTGAGCGAAATTGATCACGTAATTGGTCCTGTCATCTATTACTACGATGTTTGACAGTTGCATGTCATACTGATCCAGGTTCTCTTTCGAAAGAAGGGTCTCGGGGTTTTTCACGATGTCGAGGAAGAGCGATGTCGAAGGACCTCCCTGCAGTTTGAAGAGCACGGTGTCCATTTTCTCAACGTCATTGTTCTTTCTTCCCTTGTAGATGCGCACTGCATCAAACCTCAGGTCATTCTGGTAAGGAGCCTTAAATATTTCCACAACGGCCTCGCCGATAGAGACATAGTTACGGTTTTTCTTGATGGTCTCACGGTAGAACCCTGTCATTTCATTGGGGATGTCCGGGTAGTTTACGCTGAAGCGTTTAATAACCTCATAGAGAACCTCTTCGGCAGAAAGCGGCTTGATAATGATTTCCTTTATCGGTATCAGCGCCGTCTCGAGAGCGATTACATTTCGCTGCCCGTTTGTCTTCATTTCTGAAACCGGCATCACCTTATTCTTGTACCCGATGAATGAAAACTCGATAACTGCATTTTCACCTTCGGCTATTTTGAGAATGAACTCACCGTCAAGGTTTGTCACCGTTGATACGTTGGTGCCCTGTACTGCTACACCGGCAAATACCAGCGGCAGACTGGTTTCGACATCTACTACCTTGCCCCTGACTGTTGTAACCTGCTGAGGGTCTTTCTTCGGTTTAGCCGGAGCTGCAAGTGCAAGTGCATCTCCTGCTGCAAACAGAATCAGGAGAATTGCTGTAATTCCTGTAATTAATACTCTCTTTTTCATGGCGTGATAATTTATTTGTTCCTGAATTTTTAAATCGTTGTTACATCTTATAGACCGGATGATGCCACTCTTCCCTATACAGGAATGAAAAAAAATTGTTCATTTGCCTTAATTATGACTGCGCCATATAAAAACGCAATTTATTCAATTTTAACTTACGGTCTGGCACGGACTGCCGGTATGTATGCCCGGCCGCCTCTGCCCCCTGCGGTAAGCATTGAGCTGTCAACCTGTTGTAATCTTTCCTGTCCCGAATGTGTGACCGGGTCTGGTACCCTGACAAGAAGGAAAGGGTTTATGGATCCGGCGCTGGCGGCTAAACTTGCATCGGATATTTCAGGCAGTGCCCTTTCAGCCTGGCTATACTGGCAGGGTGAGCCGATGATGCATCCGCAGTTCTTTGATATTGTCAGCCTGTTCCGGGGAATGAATCCTGTTATTTCAACTAACGGGCACTTTCTGGACAGCGCCAACTGCCACAGGCTGGCAATTTCAGGACTGAAAAGGATAATAATTTCCTATGACGGGGTGACACCGGAAACATACAGTATATACCGGCGCGGAGGCGATCACGCCGAGGTAAAGCAGGGAATAGTGAGGCTTTCAGAAACCTTAAAGAAATACTCTTCGCCTCCTGCAGTGGAGTTACAGTTCCTTATGGGCAGGCATAACGAACATGAGGTTGCCGGGGCTGCCAGGTTTGCCCGGTCGGTGAATGCCGGGTTCAGTGTCAAAAGTATGCAGGTTCTGGATCCGGAGAGAGTTGAAAACTGGATTCCTGTCAGGAGCAACAGGGCGAGGTATACAGTACAGGCTGGTAGAGTAAAAGGTATCAGAGTTCCGGAAAAGGGATGTCTGAGAATGTGGACCACTGCAGTGGTATCCGTTGACGGAGATGTTGTTCCCTGCTGTTTTGACAAAAACGCTTCGCATGTAATGGGAAATATTAAAGACCGGACATTCAGTGAGATATGGCATGGCGACAACTACAGGGCATTCAGAAAACAGGTGCTGTCACGGCGCTCATTGGTTGACATTTGCCGTGACTGTCCTCAGGGCACCAGGCTGAGATTTAGGATTTTAGCCGTAAATAACACTGCTGACCAATGAAAATCCTTAAGAATTCATTCAGAATCCTCATAATTCTGATGACCGTGCTTGTGCTTGCAGGATTTATTCTGACTTCCTGGCTCAGAAAGTCCGGCATCCCCGATTATGACGGGCAGAAGGATCTGGCAGGGCTCAGGGCTGAGGTGAAGGTCATTCGCGATGAAAGGGGTGTGCCACATATTTATGCAGCGAACTCTCATGACCTCTATTTTATGACCGGGTTTGTCACAGCGCAGGAGAGGCTCTGGCAGATGTATATGATCAGGCATGCTACACAGGGAAGGCTTTCAGAGTTGTTCAAACGTGACATGGCTGATACCGATCATTTCCTCAGGGCTTTGAACATGACGGAAAAGTCGAGGGAAGTTTTGGCAAAGGAGGACCCCCTGATACTGTCATATCTGCAGGCATACACTGACGGAGTAAATGCGTGGGTGACTGAAAGCGGGAAGAAATTACCCGTAGAGTTCCGCGTTCTGGGATATAAACCTGAACCGTGGACACTTCTTGATATTGTCAATATTATAGGTTTCATAGGTTGGGATCTGGCCTCTTCAAACCTTACGGATGAAATACGGAATTACAGGCTTGTCAAACAGCTTGGAGCAGAAAAAGCCTCGGAGCTCATTCCCGACTGGAGTCTGGTTGATGAGGTGGCTTTCCCCGGTTTTGAGCTGAGCGAGGAGGAAACCGGCAAGGTACTTTCATTCGCAGCATCAATGAATAAGCTTGAAGCGATGGGTATCATTTCTCTTTCAGGCAGCAACAACTGGGCTGTGTCATCAGCCCGCAGCGAGACAGGCAAGCCGATACTCTCGAATGACATGCACCTGGGTCTGAATGTTCCCGGGTACTGGATGCAGGTGCACCAGGTAATTCCGGGTGAGCTAAATGTGACCGGCGTCCTCATCCCCGGGGAGCCCTTCATCGTTGCCGGGCATAATGAAAAGATTGCCTGGGGTATGACGAATCTTATGGTTGATGACATCGATCTCTTCGTCGAAACAGTGGATTCATCAGGCAACAATTACCTTTTTAACGGTGAATGGCTGCCGCTGGAGATAAGGGAAGAGGTTATAAAAATAACCGATGACAGCTCCCTGACGCGAGTAATAAAATCGAGTCATCGCGGGCCGGTCATCTCCGGGATGCGCGATATTGATGATGCAGTGATTACAATGCGCTGGTCAGGATTCGATTACAGTGATGAAGTCAGAGGGGTATACCTTCTCAACAAAGCCGGAAACTGGGAAGATTTTCGTGAAGCCTTACGCAATTTCAGATCGGTCAGCCAGAACTTTGTCTATGCTGATACCGAAGGAAACATCGGTCTGAATACCGGTGGCGGGATACCCGTTCGAAAGGGCATGGGCATTTTGCCGCGGAGCGGGGAGACCGATGAATATGACTGGAAAGGTTATGTCCCGTTTGAAATGCTTCCTGCCTCTTATAATCCTCAGGATGGTTTCGTCTCATCTGCCAACCAGCGTACGGTCTGCTCTGACTACCCTTTTTACATCACAGGCGGGTTTGCAATGCCGTACCGCATCATGCGCATAAGGGAGATGGCAGGAGAAAAACCGATTCTTGGCATCGGGGATATTAAAAGGATGGTAACTGACACTCACTCTGCGTACGCTGCAATGCTCACACCGGTGATACTTAAGGCTGCCGGAAGTATATCTGACCCTGACGAGGATGAACTGCAGGCTGTCAAAGCCCTTGCAGACTGGGATTATTCAATGGACGCCTCCCTTATTGCTCCCACGCTCTTTGAGTTTATCCGCTCTGAACTGGCACGCAACATCATGAGTGATGAGCTGACAGCTCTTTACGGTTCTTCGCTGGGCAGGCAGCATGACTTCTATATTTACCGGATGATAAGCGAGGGTCCTGACCATTGGATTGACAATATCAACACTCCGGAGGTGGAAACCATGGACGGCATTATTGCCCTGAGCATACGGGATGCTGTAGATACCCTCTCAGTAAGGTTTGGAAAGTTCGGTGACAGGTGGGAGTGGGGCAGAATTCATACCGTTACTCTCGAACATCCGCTGGGCAGCGTAAAGGTTCTGGATAAGCTGTTAAGGCTGAACTCGAAGACCTACGGAATTGGCGGTAGCTACCATACTGTTGAACCGTATTCCTTTGATGCAGATTTCAGGACAAATCACGGAGCTTCGGAGAGACATATTTTCAACACTGCCGACTGGGACAAGTCGCTTACCGTAATCCCCACAGGCACTTCCGGCATCCCGGGCAGCCCGTTCTACCTGTCGCAGACGGACAAATACATAAATAACGAATTTTACAGTGAACCCTTTACTGCAGGGGCTGTTGAGGCAGCGAAGAAATATGAAATGATCTTCAAACCGCAGGCAGGGAAATAGTCAGATGTAAAAACTGGATATAAAAAAGGGGCAGCTTTTTCTATACGGTCATTATCTCTTTTTCCTTGATATCCACAATTTTATCTACACGGTTTATGTGTTTTTCCGTGAGATCCTGGATTATCTTTTCTCCGTTTTTCTCTTCATCTTCCGGCAGCCCGTCGTTTTTCAGCGTCTTGAGTTCGTCATTGAACCACTTGCGGCTGGTCCTTATGCTGATCTTGGCCGTTTCGCCCTCCTGCCTGACCTGCTTTACAAGCTGGTGTCTGCGTTCTTCAGTCAGAGGGGGTATGTTGATACGAATTACTTCACCGTTGTTTACAGGAGTCATCCCGATGTTGGCGGCCAGTATTGCTTTTTCAATTGCCCCCAGCATGGTTTTTTCCCAGGGCTGTATCAGGATGCTTTTTGCATCGGGGGTATTTATGTTGGAAATCTGCGAGAGCAGGGTGTTGGCGCCGTAATAATCGAGGTGGATACCGTCGAGAAGTAACGGGTTGGCACGCCCGGCACGCATGTGTGACAACTCATATTCAAGATGTTTGATCGACTTATCCATCCTGTCTTTCGCTTCTTCTGTCAATATTTCCAGTTCGTCAGTCATATACCAGGTTTTTTACTGTCACAGACAAATGTAGAAAAAAAAATTTCAGAGACTAACAAGGGTCCCGCACTTCGTTCCGGCAACGATCTTTTCAAGGTTGCCCTCATGGTTCATGTCAAATACGATTATGGGCATTTTGTTTTCACTGCACATTGCAAATGCCGTCAGGTCCATCACTCTCAGTTTTTTGTCAAGGGCTTCGGCGAAGGTGAGGGTCTCGTATTTTACTGCCCCGGGATCTTTCTCAGGATCAGCGGTATAGACACCGTCAACGCGTGTTCCTTTGAGGAGGACATTACAATTGAGCTCTACTGCCCTAAGGGCAGAGGCAGTATCAGTTGTAAAGAAAGGGTTTCCGGTACCACCGCCCAGTATGCAGACAGTTCCTGTTTTCATCGCTTCAGATACCCTGTCGCGGTGATACAGTTCCCCCACAGGCTCCATCCGTATCGAGGTAAAGACCCTGGCTTTGCATCCGGCCCTGACGAGGAAGCTTTCAAGCGCCAGACTGTTGATGACTGTGGCCAGCATTCCCATCTGGTCTCCCTTCAGACGGTCATACCCTTCTCCGGTGCCTTCAAGGCCGCGAAAGATGTTCCCGCCGCCTATTACGATGGCTACCTGGCAGCCTGAGTCTGTTATTTTCCTTACCTGGTTTGCATAAGCGGTAAGGGTTCCGACATTCAGACCGCATCCGCCTTCTCCGCCTACGGCTTCTCCGCTGAGCTTAAGCAATATTCTCTGATATTTCATTATAACAAAAATAGCGAAAATTGTACCTTTATAACCTGTCAAAAAAATATAGCGACGCTCATAATGGGCGTCGCTACATCTCACTCGTTGTTTTTTACTCTTTCTTCTCCTCTTCCAGAGTGTCCGTCCTGAGAATGTAGTATAGCGGGCATGTTCTGGCAAACGCCGTAATTACAAGAACTATCGCAACAATAATCAATATAATCCCCAACCCCTTGTTTACGATGAAATAAAGAATTACAGCCAGTGCCGCAAGAACAAGCCGTACAATCATGTCTGTTTTACCCATGTTCTTTTTCATAGTGCTTAAGATTTGAGCAACAAGTTACAAATATTTTAATAACTCAGATTAAAAAAAAGAGACACCTTAAAGATGTCTCTTCGTAAAATGTTATCGACTGTGCTTATCTATACGTTCAGCGAATAACGTACAAATGAAACAGCCTTGAGGCTCTTGTCGGCACTTTCAAGGTACTGCCTGATTGTCAATTTGTTGTCTTTGACAAACTCCTGGTTCATCAGGGTGCTTTCCTTGAAGAATTTATTCAGTTTACCCTGGGCTATCTTTTCAAGCATCTCCTCGGGTTTACCTTCCTTGCGGGCCTGTTCGCGGGCTATTTCAAGTTCCTGGGCCAGAATTTTCGGAGAGACATCATCTTTATCCACAGAAACAGGGTTCATGGCTGCAACCTGCATTGCCACATCCTTGTAAATCTGTACATTGACACCGGGTATTGTGAATCCCACCATTGTGGCGAGTTTGTTTCCGGCATGGATATAAGCCTGTACCTTCGGTGCCTCGATCCGGTCAAAATAGGTAAGTTCAAACTTCTCACCCGTGATACCGCTCTTTTCCATCACGAGGTCAGCAACCTTCATGCCTCCGAGTACTGAATTATTCAATGCCTCAAGGTCAGCGGGGTTTGTGCTGAGTGCGTGATCGAGTATGCTGTTGCCGAGAGCAACGAAGTCAGTGTTTTTGGCAACGAAGTCAGTCTCGCAGTTGAGTGCGATCATCATTCCTATCTTTCCGTCTGCAGTTGTCTTTGCGAGTACAACGCCTTCGCTTGCCTCACGGTCAGCGCGTTTGTTGGCTATTGCCTGGCCTCTTTTACGTATTATTTCCTGTGCTTTTTCGAAGTCTCCGGCGGATTCTTCGAGGGCTTTCTTGCAGTCCATCATGCCGGCGCCGGTCATTCTTCTCAGTTTTGCGACATCGGCTGCATTAATGTTCGACATAAATATCCTTGAATTAAATTACTGATAAGTTTATACTTCCTCTTCCGTTGCCTTTTCTTCAGCAGCGCTTGTCTCCTCTTCAACTTCCACCTCAGCCTCGGCTTTTGCTACCGGTTCTGCGGTTTCATAATCGGCAGCGCGGAATCTTGCTCGGCGTCCGCCTTCGTGGTGCGGAGCTTCTTCCCTTTCAGCTACAGGGGCTGTGTCTTTATCCTTTTCGGCCTTGCGCTCATTGAGCCCTTCATTGATGGCTTCGCACATGACATTGATAATGAGGGATATCGACTTTGCGGCGTCATCATTTGCAGGTATCACGAAATCAATGTCTGACGGATCAGAGTTGGTGTCTACCATTGCAAATACCGGGATGCCGAGTCTTTTTGCCTCGTGAACGGCGATGCGTTCCTTGACAACGTCAATTACAAAAAGGGCTGAGGGCTGGCGTGTCATATCGGCTATCGAGCCGAGGTTCTTCTCAAGCTTGGCCCTCTGACGGGTTATCTGCAGCTTTTCTCTTTTCGAGAGGTTGTCAAATGTGCCGTCGGTAGCCATTTTATCAATGGATGTCATTTTCTTGACAGCCTTGCGGATAGTGGGGAAGTTGGTGAGCATCCCACCCGGCCAGCGTTCTGTCACATAAGGCATGTTTACCGATCCTACTTTTTCGGATACAATATCTTTTGCCTGTTTTTTGGTTGCGACAAACAGGACTTTACGGCCTGATTTTGCAATCTGTTTGATTGCACTGGCAGCCTCATCGATTTTTATCGAAGTCTTTTCGAGGTCGATGATGTGGATGCCGTTGCGCTCCATAAAGATGTAAGGAGCCATGGCCGGGTTCCATTTTCTCTTCAGGTGCCCGAAGTGCACACCGGCGTCTAACAGTTCATTAAAAGTGGTTTTGGGCATTTTTGATAAATTTTTAAAAGTTTACGTTCTGTGAAGTCAATTGCAGAGTAGTTCCTTGCGGGAAGTCAATGCAATTTAGATACTAAACCTGCATCTATGATAATTGCTAATGATCTTCTAACGTTTACTGAACTGGAATCTCTTGCGGGCCTTTGGCTGTCCGGGTTTCTTCCTTTCCACTTCGCGGGGATCGCGGGTGGTGAAACCTTCAGCTTTCAGCTTGGGCTTGTATTCAGGATCAATTTTGATCAGAGCCCTGGAAATTCCGAGACGTATCGCCTCTGCCTGACCTTTAAATCCACCGCCGTCAAGGGTGACAGTGATGTCATATTTGTCGGCAACATTGAGAAGGTTAAGGGGCTGGAGGACAACATACTGAAGCAACTCTGACGGAAAATACTCCTTGTATTCCCTGTCGTTGATCATGATCTGTCCCTTGCCGTCATTCAGGTAAACTCTGGCAACCGCTGCTTTCCTTCTTCCGATAGCGTTAATAACTTCCATGTTTGTTACTTAATGGTTTTTAAATCAATTAGTTTAGGTTGCTGGGCTTCGTGTTTGTGTGCCGAACCCACGTACACATAAAGGTTTCCGAAGATAGCGTTGCCAAGACGGCTTTTGGGAAGCATTCCTTTCACGGCGTATTCGACCAACCTGATCGGGTGCTTGCTCATTAAGTCCTTCGCTTTGACGATCCTCTGGCCGCCGGGATAACCCGTATGCCTGATGTACTCTTTGTCGGCCATCTTGTTTCCCGTCAGCGTGACTTTTTCGGCATTGATAACAACCACGTTATCGCCGCAGTCAACATGAGGTGTGAAGCTCGTTTTGTGCTTCCCCCTCAGCATCAGGGCTACCACAGATGCCAGGCGACCAAGAGTCTGACCTTCCGCATCTACCAGTACCCACTCTTTCTCAACAGTCGCCTTATTGGCTGAAACTGTTTTGTAGCTTAAGGTGTTCACTTTAGTACTAAGTTTTTAATAATTACTATGATAATTAAAAAGAAAACCCGTTTTTTCGGGTCTGCAAAAATACAACATATTTTTATTTCGAGCAATATGTTGTACTTTTAATTTCTTATTGACGCCATGTTCCGCAGATCTGTTCATCAGACAATCCATTTCACATGTCTCGCCGTGGCTGCGTTTTCAATGCCGGTTTCAATATGGCTGCTTTCAGCCATATCCATCGCCGGTGCGGCAAACTGGCTTCTGGGCGGCGAACTGCGCGCAAAGATGCGAATTTTTTCCCGAAGGAGTGACATGCTGATACTCCTTTCACTGTTCGGAATGTATCTGTTGTGGCTGGCGAACACATCAGACTTCCAGGGAGCACTTCACGAGCTCAAGATTAAGTTACCGCTGCTATTTTTTCCTGTTGTAATAGGGTCATCGTTCAGGGTGACTTCCGAACACCTGCGTCTGATGCTGTTCTCATTCATTGCCGGGTGTATGGTGGCTGTGGGGGCCGGTTACCTGGCGCTGGCAGGATTGTGGCCTGTGGAGGTTGACGACTCCCGTGACCTGGCGCTGTTCGTCCAGGCAATCAGGCTGTCCATTATGCTTAACATGGGTGTTTTCGCAGCCCTCCGGATGAGCCTTGACAGCCGCCGCGGGAGCCTGACGCTCAGGGTGATTCTGGCCGCCGCCGCCGCGGTCATGGCTCTCTTTCTCTTTCACCTGCTGTCAGTGACGGGGGTGGTGATATTCATTATTCTGCTTGGCGGCACAGGCATTTACCTGGCACTGCAGAAAAGGCACCGCATCCCGGGCCTGGCTTTCCTCGTCGCGGCGGCGGCGGCCATAGCTGCGACCGTGATACTGATGGCTACCACATGGCATGACCTCCGCAATCCTTCCGACCCCGGTGCTAACATACTGCGGCAAGCGACCCTTTCAGGAAACGGTTATACCCATTATCCCGAGGAAACCCTCCTTGAGAACGGCCATCTTGTCTGGATAAATGTCTGCGAAGAGGAGATGAGAACGGAATGGAACCGGCGTTCATCTGTGAATTATGACAGCCTGGACAGGGCCGGCAATGAGCTGAGAGTAACGCTGATACGGTATATTTCATACCAGGGTATGCAGAAAGACTCGGCAGCAGTATCAGCACTGTCAGGAAATGATATTGAAAATATTGAAAAGGGCTTTGCCAATCCCCTTTACGCGCACCCCGGAACGCCCCGGGCAAAAGCCTATGAACTGGCCTGGCAGGCTGACAGGGCTCTGAAGGGAGCCAATCCGTCAGGCCATTCCGTCGCACAGCGACTTGAGTTTTACCGTGCTGCCACAGGAATTATTAAGAAGAATCCGTGGACCGGCACCGGTACCGGCGATGTGAGAAATGCATATATAAGTGAGTACAGTATTAACAATACTCCTCTCACCGAGGGATACAGAATGCGTTCTCACAACCAGTATCTTTCATTTGCCGTTACCTTCGGCATTCCCGGGATGATAATAGCCCTCGCCCTGATGCTCATCCCCTGGCTGATCAGTCCGAACCGGAACCGCTACCTCTTCACGGTCTTTATTTCGATCATTTTCCTGGCTATGTTCAATGATGATACTTTCAGTTCATTTACGGGAGCCACATTCTTTTCGTATTTTTACACCCTGTTTCTGACAGTCGAAGATGAAAACAAGAATGACTCCCGATGATAATAAGTTCCTTTCTATGGCCCTGGAGGCGGCTTCTGCTAATATTTTAGAAGGAGGGGGACCGTTCGGTGCGGTGGTTGTTCGCGAAGGCAGGGCCATATCGGTTTCCGGCAACAGGGTTGTCCCTGACAGTGACCCCACGGCACACGCCGAGGTTACAGTCATCAGGCAGGCGGCGGCGGCCCTGAAGACGTTCGATCTCAGCGACTGTGTCATTTATTCTTCCTGTGAGCCCTGCCCCATGTGCCTCGGCGCAATATACTGGGCGGGCATCAGGCGGGTTATCTATGCGGCCGACCGCCACATGGCCGCCGCCGCCGGCTTCAATGATGAGATGATTTACCGCGAAATAGCCCTGGCACCGTCGGAAAGAAGTATAGTGATGGAGAGAGCGATGGTCGCGGAAGGAGAAAAAGTATTCGCAAAGTGGGATTCATATTCCGGGAAAATTCAATATTGACCGGCGGTGAATATGGCAAGAGTGGCGAGGGAGTTCTTTCTCAGTGATGCAGTCACCGTGGCGCAGAGACTTCCGGGGATGGATATAGTAATTGCAAAACCTGGTCTGGCACCAGCGCGGTATATGATAACCGAAACCGAAGCCTACCTGGGAGCGGATGACAAAGCCTGTCATGCCAGTAAGGGCCGCACCGGCCGCACGGAAATCATGTTCGCAGAGGGCGGACACCTTTATATTTACCTGGTATACGGCATGTACTGGATGATTAATATTGTTACAGGTGCAAAGGATGATCCGCAGGCAGTTCTGATACGCGGTGCAGCCCATTATTCCGGACCCGGCCGCGTGACCAGGGGTATAGGAACAGACGGGTCGTTCAAAGGAGAAGATTTAACTGTGTCACAGAGAATATGGCTGGAGGATACAGGTTGCAAACCCCTGCTGAAAGCCGGTCCGCGAGTGGGAATCGATTATGCCGGGGAACCGTGGATCAGCAAACCCTGGCGCTTCATGATAAATGAACAAACTAAATAACTGAATATGTTCAAGGGCTTCCAAAAGTGGAACAATATAACAGGCTGGCTTGTATTTGCTGCATCCCTGTTCGTTTACCTTCTCACAATTGAGCCGACGGTCAGCTTCTGGGACTGCGGTGAATTTATCCTTTGCTCGTACCGTCTCGAGGTAGGCCATCCGCCGGGGGCTCCGTTCTTCCTTCTTCTCGGACGCTTCTTCACCCTCTTTGCCGGGTCCGACACGTCAAAGGTGGCCATGATGGTAAATATCCTTTCGGCATTTGCCAGCGCCTTTACAATACTATTCCTCTTCTGGACAATCACCCGCCTCGTCAGAATGGCAACAGGGGATGACCTCAGCGTGTCAGGCGGCAGATCAATTGCTGTGATTGCATCAGGTGCAGTAGGAGCACTTGCCTACGCTTTCTCAGACACCTTCTGGTTCTCAGCCGTCGAGGGCGAAGTATACGGTACAAGCTCCCTCTTTACAGCAGTTGTGTTCTGGGCGATGCTTCGCTGGTATGACGAGGCTGACGAACCTCACGCAAACCGATGGATAATACTGATTGCATACCTCATGGGACTTTCCATAGGTGTTCACCTGCTTAACCTTCTGACGCTGCCGGTGCTCGTTCTGGTTTATTATTACAGGAAATACCCGCTGTCACCTGCCGGCGTTGTGAAGGCTGTGCTTCTGTCATTTGTCATTCTCGGAATTCTAAACTTCATTTTCATTCCAGGGGTAGCCGACGTTGCCGGTTGGTTCGAGCTTTTCTTCGTCAATACCGTAGGCCTTCCATACAACACCGGACTCTATATCTATCTGGTTCTGCTTATTGGTCTTATAATTTACGGCATCTGGTATTCGCTCCGGGAGAACAGAATTATACTTAACAATATTCTTACCGTGGCGGCGGTCATTATTCTCGGGTATTCCTCATTCGCCCTCATTATAATCAGGGCAAACGCCCATCCGCCAATGAATCAGAATGACCCGTCAGATGTCTTCTCGTTCATATTTTACATAAACAGGACACAGTACGGACGCACACCTCTTATATACGGCCAGTACTACTCTGCACCGGCTGTCAGCGTAAATGACAAGATCTCAGGGTACAATAAAGAGGGTGGCAAGTATATCCCCTACCGTTATCCGGAATACAAATATGACAAGAGGTTCATGACTCTCTTTCCAAGGATGTACAGTCCTGACCCGGAACATATAAAACAATATGAATACTGGGGAAAGATAAAGGGGAGGAAGGTCACTGTCCAGGCAGGCCGCGAGAGTGAGCAGCTGGTCATACCCACTTTCGGAGAGAATCTCCGGTTCTTTTTCAGGTACCAGGTGGGAGTGATGTATATGCGATACTTCATGTGGAATTTCGTGGGGCGCCAGAATGACCAGCAGGCCAACGGAAACGTGATGGACGGAAACTGGATATCAGGAATACCCTTCATTGACAATGCGAGGCTCGGTGACCAGTCGCTGCTCCCGGAAGGTTCAAAAAACAATCCTGCCCGCAACACCTATTTCTTTCTTCCGCTTATTGCAGGACTGGCAGGGCTGTTCTGGCAGTACAGGCGTGACCGGAAGGGATTCTCACTGACGGTGCTGTTCTTCATAATGACCGGAGTGGCGATACTTGTTTACCTGAACCAGTATCCGAGCCAGCCGAGGGAGCGCGACTATGCCTATGCCGGCTCATTTTACGCATTTGCCATCTGGATAGGGATGGGCGTAATGATGCTTTTTGACCTGGTGAAAAAACACGTCAGTGAAAAAATCGCCGCCCTGGCTCCTGCAGCTCTGCTCCTTGCGGCAGTACCCCTGCTGATGATCACACGCAACTGGGATGACCACGACAGGTCAGGAAGATACACTGCCAGGGACATTGCTTCAAACTATCTCAGCTCCTGCGATGAAAATGCAGTTCTGCTGACATACGGTGACAATGACTCATTTCCGTTGTGGTATATTCAGGATGTCGAAGGTTTCAGGACCGATGTCCGCGTCGCCAACCTCAGCTACCTGCAGAGCGGATTTTATATCGAAACGATGAGCCGCAAGGCATTCAAGTCTGACCCGCTGCCGTTCACCCTTCCTTTCACCAAGTACGTTGAGGGCCAGCGTGTACAGTTGCCTGTCGAAGACCTGGTAAAGGAACCCTATAACATTAAGAAAGTGGTGGAGTTCGCAGGGTCTGACGATCCGAAGGCCAAGGTTGACCTCTCCGGGAAGGGCGACTTTTATAATTTCATCCCTGTAAAACAGTTTGTCGTCGACGTCGATTCAGCAGGAGTGATCAGCAAGGGAGTTGTCAGGCCTTACCATTCAGACAGAATGGTGAATCCGATGATATGGACCTTCAGGGGTTCGATGGCATCGAAGGATGACCTTGCAGTTATGGACATCGTGGCCGGGAACGATTGGAAAAGGCCTCTCTATTATGCAGTTACGGTACCTGGATCCAAATACATCGGTCTTGAAAATTACTTTGTCCTTGAGGGAATGGCATACAGGGTCAGTCCCGTCACAATTGACAAACCGGCACCGGGAGAAACCGGAATGGTAGATCCTGACGAGATGTATGAGAACATGATGAACAGGTTCAGGTGGGGAAATGCCGAGGACCCGGGTGTTTATCTTGACGAGAACAACCGCAGGCTGTTCGATGTATTCAGGAGGCAGTTCGGCCGTTTGTCAAAATACCTGGCCGCCGGGGGAGACACACTCAGGGCTGCCGCCGCTGCGGAAAAGGGACTGGCAATAGTGCCGCCTTCCAAGATGCCGTATGACTACTTCAGCCTGGATCTGGCCGAAGGGCTGCTGATGGCCGGCAGGGTTCGCGAAGCAGAAGAGCTTCTCGGAACAATCATCGACAATTCAGTCAGCACCCTTGGTTTTATGGAAGCACTACCTGAAAGGAAAATGTACGGTCTCGATTTTCAGTCCGGCGTCTCACTGCAGGCTATCTATGAAGCATATAACCTTGCGGCGGCCGCGGGCCTAGATGCTCTGGCCAGGAAAGCCGGCAATGAGCTGAACAGGTTCTATAATAAAATTCCGGTGAGATGATCAGGCAGGTAAGGCTGCCCTTCCCTGCCCGGATTATTTATCCTGATGCAGTCTTCAGGATCCCCGGGTCTGGCAGTAAGCTGTTCCTTACTTTTGACGACGGTCCTGATGCCGTCTCGACTCCCCTTATACTCGACATATTGAGGAAAAAAAGTGTCACGGCCACATTTTTCTGTACCGGAAAGAAGGTACTTGATTCGCCGGGCCTGTTTGCGAGGATAGCTTCGGAAGGCCATACGGTTGGCAACCACGGATTCTCACACCTGAACGGACTTATCACGCCGGTAAGAGAGTACTGTTCCGATATTTTCAGGGGCAGGGACATCACCTGCAGCAACCTCTTCAGACCTCCGTACGGGAGACTGCGCCTGAGACAGTACAAAATACTGGAACGGTCAATGAGGATAATATTCTGGGATGTAATGCCCTATGATTTTGATTTGAAGCTGACTGCCGAATCGTCGCAGGCCATTCTCAGGCGTAACATCAGACCGGGTTCAGTGGTTGTTCTTCACGATACTGCAACGTCGCATTCACTAACTTTCCTGGAGGACTTCATAAGTTTTTCACTTGACGGAGGTTTCGCTTTCGCTGCGCTTGACGATTCTTCTCTACACAGGTGAGTTATTCCGGATGAAATATTATTTTTGGAGAGAGAATGAAATTTAAGAAATGAATATTCTTATTCTGGGATCAGGGGGTCGCGAGCACGCAATAACATGGAAGCTGTCGCAGAGCAAAAAGCCTCTGACAATTTTCGTTGCGCCGGGCAATCCGGGTACAGGCGCGATTGCGGTGAATCTTCCTGTTGATCCCCTTGATTTTGAAGCTGTAAAAAGGGCCGTGCTGGCAGAAGCCATCGAAATGGTGATTGTGGGTCCTGAAGCTCCACTGGTTGAAGGCATTCGGGATTATTTCGAGGCAGACCCTTCCCTTGCGCATGTTTCTATAATCGGTCCTGACCGGAAGGGGGCGATGCTCGAGGGCAGCAAGGATTTTGCAAAGGCGTTCATGATCCGTCATAATATCCCGACGGCTGCCTATCAGTCGTTTACCGCAGACAAAATTGAAGAGGCAGCAGGGTTCCTTAAAACGCTTAAGCCGCCGTATGTCCTGAAGGCCGACGGGCTTGCTGCCGGCAAGGGAGTGCTTATCCTTAATGATTACAACGAGGCCCTGAATGAACTTAAATCCATGCTTGGCGGTCGTTTCGGACCGGCAGGCAGCAAGGTTGTCATTGAAGAATACCTGAGTGGAATTGAACTTTCAGTCTTCGTTATAACTGACGGAATATCATATAAGATTCTTCCGGAAGCCAAGGACTACAAGAGAATCGGAGAAGGAGATACCGGCAATAATACGGGAGGCATGGGAGCGGTCTCCCCGGTTCCCTTTGCCACACCGGCATTCATGGACAAGGTGGAGAAGAAGATTATAATCCCTACTGTTGAAGGACTGAAGGCAGAGGGGATCGACTACCGGGGATTCATTTTCTTCGGTCTCATGAATGTTGACGGCGAGCCGTGGGTCATCGAGTATAATGCCCGCATGGGGGACCCTGAAAGCGAGGTTGTCATGCCACGCATTGAAAGTGACATACTTGAACTTTTCACAGGCGTGGCCGAACGGAGCCTCAGTGAAAGATCAATTGAGATAAGCGGCAAGACCGCTGTGACGGTTATGCTTGTTTCACCGGGATACCCTGATGAGTACAAAAAGGGGCTTGAAATAACCGGATATGAGGCTGACACCGGGAGCACCCTGTTTCATGCCGGCACGGGATATTCCGGAGGTAAACTTGTCACAAAGGGAGGACGGGTGATTGCCGTTACCTCAACCGGGTCTGATATGGAAGAGGCCCTGCAGAAAAGCTACAGTAGCGCATCACTGATACATTTTGACGGAGTGTACATGAGAAGAGATATAGGATTTGACCTGAGAATAAAAAGGTAATGCTGATAAGGCTTTTCAAAGACTCGGGACTTATCCCGGTAATAATTACAGCGCTCTTCACAGGTGCGCTCTGGGCCGGATTAGTTATTAATCCTCCTGTTATCACTGGAACCGGTGGCGACAATATAATGCCTTTATGGTCGGTGATACTCGATCTGTTTCAGGGCTTGCCGGTTCTCTCGGTGATTTTTTCGCTGATCATGACTGTATTGCTGACCATCATTATGGTCAGGTTCAACACTTCAGTTTTTTTTATCAACCGCCGCACTTACCTTCCCGCATTTATTTATATTCTGCTGTATTCTGTTTTCCCGGGGCAAATGGTTCTGAATCCTGCACTTCCGGCTGCCATTCTTATCCTGGCAGGGCTCTGGAGGATGATTGAGTCTTACCGTCACGACGGTATCGCTTATAATTTTTTCGACGCTGCAATGATTATCTCTGCGGGCGGACTGTTTTATGCAGGAGCAGTCTGGTTCATCCTGCTGGCACTGATTGGCACCCTTTTACTTCGCTCAGCTGACATAAGGGAAATAACCCTGGCTGTTGCCGGAGCTCTGTTTCCGTGGATCCTGTTTTATGCGGTATGGTTCCTTGCCGGTAAAGATCCCGGCGAGCTGACGGCGGTAATTTACAGCAACCTGTCCGGCGAGGCTCCGGCGGTAACCTTGAGCAGAACATTAATAATCCTGGTGGCAGTAGTTTTCCTTAATTTTTTACCGGGAATTATTACTCTCATACCTGAGATGTCTTCAAAAAAGGTCAAATCGAGGAAGACTTTTTCAATGCTTGTCTGGATGCTTGTAATCAGTATTACTGTTTATCTCGTCCTCCCTTCGGTATCTGTCGAGATGCTGGCCATTGGAGCAGTACCGACGGCTTATATTACAGCCAATTACTTTTTGTTTACAAAAAGGACCAGGACAGCGGAAATCCTGCTGTGGGCAATGGTGGTAATGCTTGTAATTTCGAGGATCTGGCCCAACTGATCATTTGATCATGGAAACGACTCCTACTCCTAAACCCTGCGCTCCGCCTTCAAATCCGAACCACAGAGTATAAAGGCCTGTCTTATTGCAAATGAAATCAACGGAACTGTATTTTTTGCCAGTGCTCCTGTTAAGTGAGGAGATCAGTTCCTTGCCCTGATCATAAATAGTGATCACCAGTTCTCCGTTTGAGTCCGGTGAGTTGCATAGGGAGAACCTGTACTTCATATTCTTCAGGAGGTACATATTTGCTTTATGAACAGGTACGGCACCATTGTCCGAAGCTTTGGGCAACTGTACACGGAAATCCTTCAGGTAAGTCGTATTATCACCTGCGGCAAGGACACACCTGCTTACCAGGTCGTCAGATGCCGGCTGACTCATCGTGATCACCGGTAAAAGTACCAGGGCTGCAGCCAGAAATATAAACCTGTGCCTCATCTTATAAACCTGAAATTAATTTATTTCTAATTTCGAGCGACATCTTCACAATCGCTGACAGCTGCTCATCCGTCATCCCTACTATGCTCTCTTCGTGCTGAATCATCACAAGGCGTCCGTACTGTTCGACAGTTTCAGGCTCTCCCAGCCTGTATGTGATGCGAATGTCACGGTAGGCGGCACTCATCTGTTCCATCATCGCATAGAAAGATGCGTATTCGGTATTTGTCGCCCTGTAAGGCCTTAACAGCATAAGAAGGTCATTCAGTATGATCTTCTGCTCTCCTATCCTGTCCCTGAGTACCTCGTCAGGGAATTTTTCAGAAACCTGGGTGGCCAGGTACTGGCCCTCTATCCATACTCCGGCTATCATCAGCGCCGAAACCGATCCCCTCCCGTTTTCCCTGAGGTAATTATCGATTTTGTTGTACGAGTTTACGGAAAGGAAGAGCAGTGAATCAAGATTGCTGCTGTTGACAGAGAGGCTCTTAAGGGTCTCGAAATCAAAATATTGACCCACCCTTAGTCCGTCAGCCAGGCGTTTGATTGTTGAAAGTATCTCAATTGAATTGCCGGTCTTTTCATACATGTTCAGATACCCGAGGTCAGCTCCGTAAATTCCGAGCATTACGGCTTTCTGGAAATTGGTTGTGAGTTTTTCCGCTCCGATAGTGGAAGCAAGATAACCGGCCGAGAAAGGCACGTCCATCGACTGCAGGAGAGCTGCTATTTCAACGGGTGAAGAGATGTTTTGAACTATGTCGGCGATTGCCTCATTGCTGAGTTTCTCCGCTTCTGAATCCGGCACGGAGTCAGCTACGGGGAACTCGAGACTGCCCTGCCTTACGACATTTTGTCTGCAGGAGTAAACGAAGACCAGCAGGAAGACTGCAAACAGCTTGGTAATGGTTCCTGTCATCAGGTATGTAACTTTATATACAAATGTAAGAAAATTGGCCAATTCATTTGATTTAATCATCTTTTTTGACGCCTGATACCCTCCAGGAAGGCAACTATCCTTCTCAGCACTTCAAAGTAGAGCAGAATGTAAAGAATTACGGTAGACAGAAGCACGAGAATAATGTTGAAAGTGAACGTACCGGCAGTAATGCCGAGGAATTTCTTGACCGGGGCCATGAAGTGCGTCCTGAAGCTCAGCGGTCCCGCAGGTTCCGGTTCAAGATAGATCAGATCTACATTCTGGATGAGCCGGTTTTTGTATTCAAGTATTTTGTTCTTCTCATAGACTTTCCTCATTATTTCCTCAAGCATGTCATTGTGGTACGCATTGTAAAGTGCTGAAAGCTCTCCTTTGTTGTCACTTATGTAACTGTCAAGCTGCAGGTCGGCCTTGTTGGTTTGCTTCGTGAATTCCTTTTCGGCATCCGTGATCCACCTGGTCAGCCTTTCTCCCAGAGGTAATGAGAACAGCTCAGGGGTAAGAGAATCCTGCCCCGGAAAAGAGGGCAGAATGCCTGTTCTTCCCAACCGGGTAATCTCATTCTTCAGCAGCTGAATTTCGGGCTCCCCGGGGGGTACCCGTCCTTCCCACGTCAGTTTTCCCACAGTTATTTCAAGTGCATCCTTTATCTTCGGGATACGGTAGATTGTATTGAAATCAGAAAGGCTTATCTGCTTCCTCAGGTCATATACCCTTTTTCCGTATTCGTTTCCGGTAAACTGTTTGACCATCAGCGCTTCATAGGTCCATCGGGTGGGCATAATTTCAGCAATTAAAGGCACTTTGTCCACGCTTCCGATGCGTCTGTTGAGCTTATCAAAGGGAAACATCGCACCGCTGAGCACCATCATTGGAATCATCAGCAGGGGTATAACTATGTAGATGGTGATTGGAGAATTAAAAGCGGAAGAGATATTCAGGCCGATCATATTGGCACAGAAAGCCGTGGTGAAAAGCGCCAGACAGTATTCAGGGAAGAGGCCCCTGATTTCAAGAATCGGGATTGCCACCGTGAGAAAAAGCAGTGTCTGCAATGCTGATATGCCAACCAGCACACCGATCTTGGCCAGGAGGTAGCTGCTGCGGCTGAGGTTCAGGAAATGTTCACGCCTGAGTATTTTTCTGTCCCTGAATATTTCCTCGGCGCTGATTGTGAGACCGAGGAACAGAGCCACTATCACTGACATGAAGATAAATATGGGAATGTTCTCATTCTCCCGGAAAATATAGATATCCGACGAAGGGTCAGCAATATACCTTATTATGTAAGAGAGGATCAGACCGAGAACAGGGCCTTCAAGCAGGGTCAGAAGAATGTACTGCCTGTCGGCCAGCTTGCTCGTTATATCCCTCGAAAGAAAGATCGCAAATTGTTTCAGCCGCCCGGGCCTCTGAAGGTTCGAATGTGCCGGAGCGGTTTCTTCCCTGGCGGTTTCAACGGGATTCCGTCTCCGGAACGCGTCAGCCCATTCAGCGGGTGATACTTTCCGCTTTTCCGTATATTGACCGAATTCGTCAATTACCCTTGTTTCAAGTATATTGAAAAGTGTCTCTGAATTGACAGTGCCGCACGAGGGACATTCACCCAGATCCTTGTTTATCTGGGCATCAAGCGTTTTAAAGTGTACGATCGCCTCGATGGGGTTTCCGTAATAAACCATCTGACCTTCACTGTCCAGGATGAGGACCATGTCAAACCCCTTGAAAATTTCGGAAGAGGGCTGATGAATTACCGTGATTACAAGCTTACCTTTCAGTGTCAGCTCGTGGATCAGGTCCATTACATTTTCAGAGTCGCGCGTGGAAAGTCCCGATGTCGGTTCATCAAGAAAAAGTATCGAAGGCTCCCTGATAAGTTCGAGGGCAATGTTGAGTCTCTTCCGCTGACCGCCGCTGATAACCTTGTTAAGCGGAGACCCTACGCGGAGGTCCTTCTTTTCAAAAAGGGCCAGGGTATGTAGCATCTGGTCCACAGTTTCCCTGATCTCAGTCTTGCTTTTTTCTGCAAAACAGAGGGAGGCAGCGTAACTGAGGTTTTCAGATACTGTAAGTTCCTCTATCAGCAGGTCATCCTGAGGGACGAAGCCTATCACGCCGTCGAGAGCCTTTCCGGCAGAAAAAATCGATATCCCGTTGACCCTGACGTCACCCGAAGTGGGTCTGGCCAGACCGCTGAGGAGGTTGAGCAGGGTGGTCTTACCCGTCCCGCTGGCTCCCATTATTCCAATGAGCTTGCCTTCCCCCACAGAGAAACTGATATCAGTGACGGCAGGCAAACCGTCAGGGAAAAGAAAAGTGAGCCTTTCAGCTACAAACGTCAGCCTGTGTATATGAGCATCAGGAGTGAACCTGGATAATACATCACTGAAATAAATGGTTGTGGACGGAGGCTTTAACACAGTACTGCCCTGCGCGAATGTGTATATTTTCCTGTTAGCTATCGGCATCCCGTTAAGCAGCGTGGTGCCGTTGGTAAAACATCTGAGAAAATAGAGACCGACGGTCGGGACCTTGAGGAAAACGATGAAACCTGACTCTGCCTGTTCGTTAAGGATGCTGTCAGTTGTGTCAATAACAATCATTGACGGGTCAATGAATTTATCCTCTTCCTCTTCCCTTATGAAAGCCCAGATGGATTTGAATTCCGTTGTAGAGACCCTGAACACCTCGGCGATGGTGTTAATAATGTTCATACGCTGAGGCGTATACTGCTTGTCAGAATCAATGAGTTCAAAAGCCCTTATGAGAGAGATAATTCTTTGCTCCTGGGTCAAAGTCTTGTTGATGGTTTTGCAGATATTGAGGATCTTGACTGAGTCCCTTACCGAAGGAGTGTTTCCTGTTAACTTGTATCCTTTCTCCTGTAGCGGTCCGGCGTTGTCAAGAAAGAGCTGCATATACTCATCAGCGCTCTTGTGCGGAAGCTGTTTGGTCAGAAAGCCCGAAACATAATCTTTTTCACCCTGAAGCATTCCTCCGTCCTGTTTGACTATCAGGGCGAACATTTCCATCAGTGCCCGAAGTATCTCCTCACTCATTTTCCGGTGGTAACTTTAATGTTCAGGTTCAGGTACCAAGATAGCAAATTATTACAATCAGGAATGTCACCGCAATTTATGTTTTACACTCCTGCTATCCTTCTCTTGTACTCTGCAAGAGCATCTTCCAGCCTCTCCCTGGCCGTGGTGTCTCCCGGGACATTGTGCGAGGGATGGATATGGAGTTTTACCCCCCTTTCGGCCAGGATCTCCGCCACGGTGGTTATCGTCATCCAGACGCAGGTGATGAATGCCATGGTCGATATCGGGCCTATCTTGTCCTGATGATTCTTCAGCGTCACCGAAGCATCACCTATCGGGGTGCAGGTATCGACGACAATGTCGGCAAGGTCGAATATCGTCTTGCCGCTTGAATGCCTCGTCTGCTTTCCCTTCGCCTCGGCAGCAGAGCCGAACACAATCACTTTCATGCCCTTCTTTCGTGCTTCAATTGCCACATCGATATTGACATTATTTATGCCGGAGTGGGAGAATAGCCACATTATATCGCGACTGTCGAAATTATAGCCCTTCATGATCTCGACGCCGTAGCCCTCGACGCGCTCAAGGAAGACGAACTGGTGAACCCCCATTTCACCGGTTATCCTGGTGAAAAAGGTAAGCGGCAGCTCGACCATCGGATGAAATCCGACGAAGCCTCCGATACGGGGGTACATTTCCTCGATTGGAAGTGTAGCGTGGCCGCACCCGAAGGTATGGACCCATCTCTGGCATTCGATGGTATCAGCCATCGCTTCGGCGGCCTTCCTGATGTTGTCTGTCTGCGTTTCTTCGATCCTTGTCATTACCTGCCGGGTGTTCGACAGCCATTCTTTTGCTAGCATAATATCTTATTATTTAGATGATTAATTCAAATCTGTGATTTTTGTTTTCGCAAGATTACCGAGCCAAGAATCAGCATCGCGGCAAGCAGCACAAATGTAATGTTCATCAGGTGATGAATGCCGTACTTCTGTGCAATTATTCCCATCAGGTAATTGACAAGCATGTTTCCTGAGAGGGCGATGACAAAGGCAATGCTGAATGCAGTTCCTGAGAGTTTGACGTACCTGTCGCCGACAAATCCAAGCATTATTGGAAAGCCTCCGGCCAGGCCCGTGCCCAGTATAAACAGTCCTGCAACCGCTGCAAAATAAGTATTCCCGGCTTTTATAAGGAGCAATGCCATAAGGATCAGGGCAAAGGATACGATGAGTATTTTGGCCGGGGCGACTGACCTCAGTAGGCTTCCAATAAGCAGCCTCATCACAACCATTCCTGATACAAATGCCGTAAGTGCGAACAGCGCCTTGTTCTGCTGTATGGCGAGCCCTTCGGTGAGGTAACTTGTGGTCCAGTTTTGTATCACACCTTCAAAGCTGCTCTGAAAGAAAAGGAAGAAGGCTATCAGGAGCAGGGTGCTGTCTTTGAGCAGATTCAGGCCTTCCTTTACCGGAACATCACCAGAGTGTTTGGGCGGCGGGAATTTTATTAACAGGAAATAGATTCCTGCGACAAGTGTAAGAAAACCGACAGCTGTCACAATGACTTCAAAGCTGAGGACATCCTTCAGCAGCCCGAGGATAAATGGCATTCCGAGGGCGCCGATGCCGAAAAATACACCGAGAAGACTCAGATTTGCACCCTTGTCCTTGTCGCTCAGGTCAGAGACCAGCGCATTGGTGGCTCCGTTAATTGCACCGCCGGCCAGACCGAAGAAAAAGATGCTCACTTTCAGCATTCCGGGCGAGGTTACATTCGCCAGTGCCATGAATCCTGAGAACATCAGGAAGGCTGATAAAACCATCATTAGCTTGTACCCGAATTTGTCGCAGAAGGGACCGAAGATCAGTGACCCGGTCAGGATCCCGAAAGGAAGTATTGAAAAGAGGACACCTGAAGAAATATCATCCAGACCGATCTTCGCTTTCAGGTCCGGGATTATGGAGCCGAGGGTGATGAGGCACATGCCGAATAACAGCATCCCGACGCAGGCAGAGGCAAAAACTGTTTTTCTGTTGTACATATGTGATTGAGGTATTATGATCCGGTTCTCTATATGTTCCTTGTGAGTGCGGTCTTATGATCCGGGTTCCTATTTATTTCTTGTGAATTCGTTCTTATGCTCCGGTTCCGTATTTTCCTTTGCCAGCCAGCCGGCTCCGTAAACGCCTGCTTCGCCTCCCAGAGCGGACCCTTCTATGCTTACCAGATGGCTGCTAATGGGTTGTGCCCATCGCGTGGCTTCTTCAATAATAGCAGGTATCAGGCTGACCGCAGGGCCGAAGACTCCTCCGCCCAGGATGATCTTTTCAGGGTTGAACAGGCTGATGAGGTTGGCTGTCGCCATTCCCCAGAATTCTATACTTTGTCTTATGACCTTTAGTGCAAGAGGGTCTCCTTTAAGGTATGCGTCAAACACATCATGAGAGGTTATCTCTCCGGCAGGTTTGTTTCTCAGCACACCCTTATATTTCGTCTCTGTTTTCAGGCATTCACCTGCCACCTTCGCTATGCCTTCCCCGGAAGCGTGATGTTCAAAACAGCCGCAGCTGACATATTCATCCCTGAAAGGCTTGCTCAGAGCCAGCCATCCTATTGCACCGGCAATGTCATTTGCGCCCCTGAGGATTCTTCCATCGGCCAGTATGCCTGCGCCAATGCCCGTACCCACAGACAGAAAGATTGCATTGCTGCAACCGCGGGCATTTCCCTTCCACATCTCACCGAGGATGTAGCAGGCCCTGTCGCTGTCAATAGTCACCGGAATTGGGGCATTTACCCCTTCCGCATTCTCTGGTGTACCAGTGTCAGCAGCCAATGCCGCTTTCACTTCATCTGCGGTATCCGTAATATGACCGCATGCCGTCATCACCTCCTGCAGCAGGGGGTAATTGTCCCAGCCTGGGATATTTGGCGCCCAGACGGTGCCTTCCTTAATGCGGTAAATCCCGGGCACGGAAATACCGACGGATTTGATCCGGCTTCCGTCATTCTGCTTCCGGCTGAGCAATTTTCTGACAGTTTCTGCAACAAGGGCCCCGGCATCCTTACCTCCGCGATTGCCGAGAAGGGTGACTTCACGTGATAAAATCTCTCCCTCTTCAGTGAAAACAGCAGCTGCCAGTTTGGTCCCCCCGATGTCGATTCCAAGGAATGCCATGTCAGGACTTTTTGAGTTGTTCTTTAAAGTATAAGTACATATCAGCTTTTATTCATGTGAACTGGTCTTTAGTGGATCCGCCCCGTTCAGAAATACGCTGGCGACTTTGAAATCCCCGGTGAATATTGTCAGGTCAGCCTTAAATCCCGGAGCTATAAATCCTTTTCGGGTTTCACCGATCAGCATTGCGGGATATGTCGAGGCCATCCTCAAGGCCTCGTCAATCGCGATGCCTGCTTGGTTTACACAGTTGCCTGCCGCCTGAAGCAGCGACAGGCTTGAGCCTGACAGCGTGCCGTCAGGCAGGGTGAACCGGTCCTTCTTCCTGACGTGGGGATAAGGCCCGTGAAGGGTTTCTTCCACGGCATCGGAGACAAGGAAGAGCCGTTCCTTCATTATTTTCTTGCTTATCGCTATCATGTCATAATGAACATGTATCCCGTCGGCGATGATGCTTGCGCAGGCCTGATCACTCATGAATGCCGCTCCGGGGAGGCCCGGGTTACGGTGGAGCATTGGCGACATAGCGTTGAAAAGATGGGTCACAGTGCGGACCCCGTTCCTGAAACCTGTCATGGCTTCTTCGTATGTGGCGTTGCTGTGTCCCGCAGCAACTGTCACACCATTGTCAGTCAGCATCCTGATCACATCACTGCTGCATTCCTCCGGCGCCAGGGTCATCATTCGCACCGTGCCGCCCGCCTCCTTCAGAAGGGCTTCCACCTCCTTCACATCGGGCTGCCTGATATATTTCTTCGTATGCGCTCCGAACCTGACAGAACTGATGTAAGGACCCTCAAGATGAAGCCCAAGGACTGCAGGATGAGGATTTTCCATTATGACCCTGAACGCTTTACGGTACACATCGGGAGAATTTGTCGGCATAGCGATGAGGAATCCGGTGGTGCCACTTCTAATTATGCTTTCAGTCATTGCTGTCAGCGCTTCTGCAGAGGGACTATCGGAAAAGAGGCACCCACCCCCGCCGGCTATCTGAAGGTCGATTAGTCCTGGTGCGATGTTTTTACCGGTGCAGTCGATGATCCTGGCACCTGGAGGAACCGATTCAGTCACGTCGATAGCACTGATCGTTTCATCGTGGATGAGAAGGGCTTTCCCGGTGATCACTTCCCTGCCGGTATATATTGTCGCATTGATAAAAGCTGTCAGCATATTTGAAGGAGGTAGTTGTCTTTTCAAAGTTATTGAATTATTGGTGAAATTAAGGACTTCCACCTGCTGCCCCTCCTGATTAAGTATGTTGTAGAAAGGAAAAATTACTCTCCACGGTCAGTAAGGGGAGCCGTCCTTACACCAGCAGGCGGATGGACGGGGGTGGTCTAATCTTATTATCCAATAAAACCTTAAATTTACATTTACTTACGTGTGCATCAGCTCCGGAAATAATCTCTCAAGATGAAGCAATCTGCAATACTGATACTGTTTATCCTTAATTCTTTCCTCCTCCAGGCGCAGCTTCTGCCGGGATTTACACCCTCCGGCTCCTTCGACGAGCAGCAGATGGTCATTGAAAATTCACCGCCGGGCACCCGCATACTCATTAATGCCCCGGTGGAAGGATTCGGACGGAATGACCGTGTTCTGCTTGTCATCTATGCTCTTCCCAATGGCAATACAATCGAGCAGACCTTCGGGAAAAAAATGAAAGAGGGCGACGACTGGCATTTCGATATACAGCATATTGGGGCACAGACAAGGTTTTTGAGAGGCGTTCTGAAAAATCAGACCGTTGTGGTGGCATACCTTGAAAACAGCCGGAAAAGCTGGCCTGCATGGAATGCAAATACACCCGATTATAAAGAACAGGTGAAGCAGACAGTGGAGGAGGTCACTGAGATCGTTACCGCATGGAATCCGCAGATAGTCCTGAACGGCCACAGCGGCGGTGGAAGGTTCATCTTCAGCTATCTTGATGCCTTTGAGAATATCCCTGATGAGGTGGTCAGAATTTCATTTCTCGACAGCAACTACGGATGGGAAGACCCCGTTTACGGACCGAAGCTCGTAAGATGGCTCAAGTCAGGCAATGATAAATTTCTTTGCGCTCTGGCTTATAACGACAGTGTAGTGATATACAACGGAAAACCGCTTGTTTCTCCCACAGGTGGCACATGGTACCGAACCCGGATGATGGAGAAATATCTCTCAGACTCATTCCGCTTCAGGAAATCTGACAATGACACCCTTTTATGGTACCGGGCGCTTATGGGAAGAGCCCAGGTTATTCTCAAAACGAACCCTGACGGTAAAATATTCCATACAGTCCAGGTTGAGCGCAACGGTTTCATTCACAGTTTGCTGAGCGGTACCCGACTGGAACAGAAGAGCTATGCTTACTTCGGGCCACGGGCATATTCTGATCTGATAGCCGACAAAATTAATCTGCCGGTGCGCCGCCTCAATATTCCGGCACGCGACAGCCTTTCGGAGTACGGATCTGAATTTATGAAACGCATTGATCCTCTTCCGCTGAATGAGCGGGAGGAAGAAATATTTAGGGCAGTAGCCTCAGGGAATATTCCCGGCTTTCTGCGCAATCTGATTACGGTGAAGGACTCCCTTGCTGATGCCCGGGGGGTAGTACACAGGGTTGAGTATCAGGTTATGGCTGACTATCTGGCAGTAGGCAGCGCTGCTGATTTCTGCCGGATCCCCATGAGCCCGCACACTGCCCAGCGACTTGCAGACCTCTTCGGTGCATCAATGATCACCACAAAGATCAGCGACGCTGTTTACAGGTCTGCAGAGATCAGGCTGCCCCCGTTCAATTATGTCCCTGTGGGCAATGCAAATGAACTGGTAACAAAATTTGTGGATCATAACGCGCAGATAGAAAAGCAGCTCGCGGAAGCGGGAGGGACTCACGGACAGCTTGTGGCCGGGATCAAGAAGGATGTAATACTCTCCTCACGACTTGCAACCCAGCCCACTAAGGTGGTAATCTACGGATGGCACAAGCCTGACGGCAAACCCATTCAGCCGGTTTACAGTGGGCACGTTGACTGGTATGTCGACTACAGTCACGGGATCCGGTTCATAAATAACCAGGTGCTTGTTGACGGCACACCAATTCTGTTTACAGATGTTCTGAAAGACTCTGTGCTCTTTAAACTCTTCAGTGATGAAGACACCCTGATGCAGCAGCCGTTCTATAAAAAGCCATAGGCGCCATTCTTCAACTTCACTATTGCCTTTCGATGCCTATTCACGCTTTCCTGATCTCCTCCTTCAGCCTCTGAATATGCCCGCGCCCTAAACCCTTGACCTCGCAGCCAAGCTGGAAGTATCTCCGGATATTGTCGTCGGTGAGAATTCCGAAACAGTCAATGATTGCTGCTGGGCCGCCGATTTTTCTTACCACTTCATCAGGATCCATGTGGAGATAAGCCGAGTGAGGCACTGCAAGGATCACCGCCTCAGCTCCGTGCAGGGCTTTATCGAGGTCCTGCTCGATGCGTATCTCCTTCAGCTTCTCCTGGTTGCGGAAGAACTGCGCCTTGCTCTGTCCTTCGGCAGGATAAGTATCCTGCTGCTCAAATTCCCACCAGTGCTCGACATATGGATCGTGTACCCTGATCTCGGCACCCATTTCAGCAAGTTTCCTGATCACGATCTCCGAGCCGCTGTAACGTGTGTCGCCAACATCTTCCCGGTAGGCAGCGCCCAGCACGAGCACATCGGCTGAGGCTATCGGCTGACCCATGTTGCGGAGTGCGTCACGGGTGAGCTGCCCGACATGCAGGCCTCGTGTGTCATTGATATCTATTGCCATCGGTGTGAGCCTGAAAATATCGTCCTCGAAGCCCAGTATGTGCTTGTATGCCCATACTCCGAGGCCGCCGTCTTTCGGAAGACAGTAACCGCCGATTCCAGGTCCCGGGAAAATCATGTTGCTGTGTGTGGGTCTGACTTTAATGGCCTTGATCACCTTTACCAGGTCGACGCCGTTTCGCTCTGCGAAGAGACTCCACTCATCGAGGAAAGCGAGGATGGTTGCACGGTAGCTGTTTTCGACAATTTTGGCCGTCTCTGATTCGATAGGACGGTCCATGACTGTCAGAGGAAATTTTTCTGTATTGAGGACTTCGTTAAGGAATTTTACTACCCTTTTCTTTGCCTCCTCGTTTATACCGCTGCACACTCTCCAGAAGTCGCGGATGCTGGCTACATAGTTTCTTCCAGGCATCACTCTTTCATAACTGTGTGCGAGCAGCGGATCGGATTCAATGCCTCTTTTCCTGAAGGTTTTTTTCATTATCGGGTACGCAACCTGCTCGGTGGTGCCGGGCGCCACGGTTGTTTCAATCAGGACGAGGGCGTCAGGTTTTATGTGCTCTGCAATCACACCCAGGGATGCTTCGAGGGCTGCCATGTCTGTGGATCCGGACCTTACGTTGCCCAGGTCCTCCTTGATATAATCGCACTGAACGTCAACCACCACCACATCGGCAAGCTTCAGCACATCATAGGTGTAAGTTGCCATCAGCGTCTTTTTATCGAGGACACAGCGTGCGATCATCGGATCGACTTCAGGGTCTTCAGCTTTTACTGGCGAGACGCCGCGGTTCAGCATCGGTATTTTCCAGAAGCTGCGGGCGCTGGGGCGCTGCATCCCGATCACGAATTTCGAGGGCTTGCCGCTCTTTTTGTCGACAGTATCGGCAACAATGGCAGCCATGACGGCGCCGACGAAACCGACGCCCATCACCACAACTATCTCGCGCCCCAGAGCACGTTCCTGGTCAACGCGCTTCCGGATGTTCTCAAATTCAGCTTTATAATCTTCGGGATTCGGCAGCGGGAATTTTTCGCCGCTGGGGCTTACGGAATACTTTTCACTCATATTTTTTATTTTGGATTTCAGATAACAATAGAAAATAATTGAATCCATAAATCTACGAATTGTTGACCGAAAACGACATGACAAAATTTAGAGTATTCAGGTTACCATCCACAGATCCTTCCCACTTCCTGCTGACTATTTCCTTATGCCATCTTACACTCAGACATCAGACTTATTTCAATGCCTCCCCACTTTCTGTCTCCTCATCCGCCAGATGGCAGACCCACCGGGCAACCTCAGATACCTCTTTTTTTCCTCCCAACACTCCTCCGGAAATTGTTTGAAAGACAAAAAATCCGACCGGATTTACCCAAAAATATGTATTACATATTATGTCTTCATGTAACTACTTACCACCTAAGTGGCTTGTCTGTAGGTATGTTACACA
>JBBRXA010000010.1:0-65716 GCA_038248855.1 Bacteroidales bacterium
GAATATTTATGCAAGGCATGCAGAGGACACCTTACAGTCAATAATTTCCTGGTGCTGGCTGCTACAAAGATCAACAGCTCGAAAAGAGGACTTATCTTTCTGAATCCTGAGCTCGGGAATTACACCAAGACGACTCATCCTTCATTTTCAATAGAAAAGGGTGCCGAGTACCTGTACACTTGTCCTATCTGCCATTCACAGCTGAACAGTGTTAAATATCCTCATCTTGTCAGAGTAATAATGGAAGACGAAAAGGGCAAGGAACTTGACATTTACTTCTCAGGCATTGCAGGGGAAAAGTGCACCTATCAGCTTACCGACGTTGGAGTGGTTAAAAAAGGTCCCGACGCAAGCAAGTATGACAGGTATTTTGATGTTCCCGACGAAGACAGGAAGTACCTGTAGAGGCAATTAAGAATTATATAAGAAGGAACTTTCTCCTTTTGTCTTTCTACTTTTTCCTCTGCAGTCCTTTACTCCCCTGAAACCCTGATGTGGCTGATTCTGGTTATGTGCGCCGGATCTGAATAGTCATACTGAGACAATCCGTCGTCGCCGATCATTACCAGTACAGAACCGATCGGAATCGCATCATAAGCCTTTAGTGATGGGTATGAATAAAGCAGATGCTGTGTTATGGTCATATGATCAGATGCATCATATATTTTCAGTCCGTCGGTCCCGTCGCAGACAAAGAGCAGGTCTCCGTCCTTTGCAAGTCCGTAGGGATTCGTCATCGGATAAGTTTGCAACAGAACCGGTGATGTAACCGGATTAATATCAACAACATCCAGCCTGCTGGCAGTGCCACCACAGGTAGTGCCGGTGCGCAGTGTCGCATATGCAAGGTCACCGTCAATGATCACCGGATCACAACTGCGGAAATGACTGTAAAATGAGACATAGGACGGATTAAGAGGAATGCCCAGACTGAAGATGGCAATGCCCGGGCTCGAATTTATCGGCAATTCCTATATGCCCTTTTACGGAGGTTTCAGAATTTATTTAAGGGAAAACCGTACCTCTCCCTTTATCTTCGGGAGGGCCGGATACATGGCAATGATCTCAGAAAACAGGGAACAGGTTTTGTATTACCCGATGTGGTCTTCTTCAAGCTACTGGCCACCGTCATATTACTATACTTCCGACAGGGAGTATAAAGGCGGACCGACCGCCACCATCGGGATGGGTGTCTCAATAGCAACCGGCGACCTTGAAACCTACCTGAGCTTTGCATACAGGCATTTCCGCACGAAAGAGATAGTTCCAACCTCTACAGTCAACAAGGAGGAACTCTTTTTCTATTATAACAGGCTCGAGATCAAGGCGGGGTTAAGGTTCTAGGAAGCCGGAATGTCCACGTCATATATTTTCTCCGGATTTTATGCCTGAATAGGTTTTTTTAGGCGATTTTTGTAAGATGAAAACAAAGATCGAAACCAGGTATGCAGCGCACCCCGATGATGTAAAGCACTGGGATACCATGCGCTTACGGAAGGAACATCTCGAAGGCGAATACCGCAACTGATAAGCGAATTCGAAAGTTCGCTGCCCGATAAACCCGCCTGGAAATAAAAGCTGAAGAAGATGTTATTTTTTGCGACAGGAGGATCTGAAAAAGATCTTCAAAAAGAAGACCTGAAGAAGGCCCTGAAAGTTACACTTGATTCTTTCATTGACAGGAAGAGAATAGCTGTAATTCCGCCCGATATCACCCGTGCCCACTCCGGCGCGGGTATGATTACCGAAATACTATATAACCTGCTTCATGAAAGGATTAAGGACATTCTGCCCGCCCTTGGCACCCACACGCCGATGGAAAAGGCAGAGATCTCAAAAATGTACGGTTCCACTCCCGATTCCCTGTTCAGGGAACACAATTGGCGGAGTGATATTGAGGAACTGGGAAGAGTGCCTTCTTCCTTTATCAGGAAAGTAACGGGAGGAAGACTTGATTTCGACTACCCGGTACAGGTAAACAGGCTTCTTTCATCGGGGAACCATGACCTCCTGATCTCTGTCGGGCAGGTGGTGCCTCACGAGGTGACCGGGATGGCCAACTACAACAAGAACATTTTTGTCGGATGCGGAGGAAGCGAGGCAATCAATAAAAGTCATTTCATTGGCGCCGTCCACGGCATTGAAAACATTCTCGGTACCATTGACAACCCTGTAAGAAAGGTACTTAACGAGGCTTCCGAAATTGCGGCCGACCGGCTGCCGCTTGTCTATATCCTTACTGTAATAGCCCCTGACGCCTCCGGGGCGCTGAAGATGAGAGGACTTTTTATTGGTGATGATATTGAGTGTTTCACACTTGCTGCAGAACTTTCACAAAAAGTGAATTTCACCACCCTTGAGGAGAGGCTGAAGAAAGTGGTGGTATACCTTGATCCTGAAGAGTTTAAGAGCACATGGCTGGGCAACAAGAGCATTTACCGCACCCGAATGGCCATTGCTGACAGGGGCGAACTCATTGTGCTGGCTCCGGGAGTCAGAACTTTCGGCGAGGATCCCGAGATTGACAGGATGATCAGAAAATACGGTTACAGGACCACCCCGGAGATACTTGACTTTGTATCAGGGAATGAAGATCTGCAGAATAATCTGAGCGCCGCCGCCCATCTGATACACGGATCTCCTGAAAACAGATTCACCGTGAGGTATGCCACAACACACCTCGCGGCTGCAGACATCGAATCGGCAGGATACAGTCACGGGAATCTTAACGAGCTCATACAAAGGTACGATCCTGAAAAGCTGAAGACAGGATTCAATACATTGCCTGACGGCGAAGAGATTTTCTATATTCCCAATCCTGCAACCGGACTCTGGAAAGCGCAAAAGTAGTGTGATGAAGATTGTAATCGACGACAAAATCCCTTTCATCAGGGGTGTTTTTGAACCTTACGCTGAGGTTGTTTATATTGCCGGCCGTGCCATTAACGCACAGACTGTTGCTGATGCCGATGCACTGATAATTCGGACTAGGACAAAATGCAACAGCCAGCTCCTGAAGGGCAGCACGGTAAAGATCATTGCTTCGGCCACCATAGGCTTTGACCATATTGACACGCAGTGGTGCGAATCAGAGAATATCAGGTGGGTGAACGCCCCCGGATGCAACTCCGGATCGGTGATGCAGTATATCATTGCCTCCCTTTTTTACCTCGCCGCGAAGAATTCTCTTGACCTTCGCTCCATGACACTCGGGGTGGTGGGAGTTGGAAATGTCGGAACGAAGGTTGTCAGAGCGGCAAAAGCCATTGGCATGAATGTACTTCAGAATGACCCTCCGCGGAAACGACGTGAGGGATTGAAAGACTTTATCTCTCTTGACAAACTGCTTACAGATTCAGATATCGTTACCGTTCATGTCCCGCTGAACAGAAGCGGCCAGGACAAAACATGTTACCTGATAAACAGCAGGAACCTGGTTGAAATGAAGAATGACAGTATCCTGATAAACACCTCGAGGGGAGAGGTGGTTGACAACCGCGCACTGCGTGCCGCCATATCAAAGGATCAGATAGGCGGTGCCGTTCTGGATGTATGGGAGGGAGAGCCTGAGGCTGACCCTGCACTGATAAAATTAGTGGACCTGGCGACTCCCCATATTGCGGGATACTCGATTGACGGAAAGGCTAATGCAACTGTCAGAGTCGTCAGGGAAGTGGCGGAGACGCTTCACCTTCCACTCAGTGAATGGCAGCCGGAGTCATTGCCGAAACCTCAGGATCTGCTTATCGACCTGACCGATAATGCCGGAATACACACCTCTGCCGGGCTGGCCGGCATTGCAGTAAACAGAACATATCCCGTCAGGGAAGATGATATTCTTTTTAGAAAAGAACCGCTGAAATTCGAGTATTTTCGCGATAATTACAGGATCCGCAGAGAATTCGGTTCCTATTCTGTAAAGGTGAATGATGAAGATGCCCGCGAAATGATGTCGGGACTGGGATTTAATATTGTATAAGACTTTTTAGAAATTTAAAAACTCAATGACGATATGAAAGCTGATATAGGACTTATAGGACTCGCTGTAATGGGCGAGAATCTTGTTCTGAACATCGAAAGCAGGGGCTTTACAGTTGCCGTGTTCAACCGCTCGACAGACAAGGTAACCGGTTTTGTCAACGGACGGGGAAAGGGGAAAAAGATCATTCCCTCCTACTCGCTTGAAGAACTGATAGGGAACCTGAGCCTTCCCAGGAAAGTGATGCTGATGGTCAAAGCCGGCCAGCCTGTGGATGATTTTATCGACAAACTGATCCCCCTTCTCGCTAAGGGTGATATAATAATCGAAGGAGGCAATTCGCATTTTCCGGATACAATACGACGGACAAAATATGTCGAAAGTAAAGGCCTGCTTTATATCGGGACAGGTGTTTCCGGCGGTGAGGAAGGCGCCCTTCTGGGCCCGTCGCTTATGCCCGGAGGATCAAAGGCAGCATGGCCGTATGTAAAGGACATCTTCCACTCAATTTCGGCAAAGACAGCCGACGGCGCTTCCTGCTGCGCATGGATCGGCGATAACGGCGCCGGACACTTCGTCAAGATGGCTCATAACGGAATCGAGTACGGTGATATGCAGCTTATATGCGAGGCGTACCACCTTTTTCATGATATCGGCGGCTTCACCCACGACGAGATGGCTGACATTTTCACGGAGTGGAACAAGGCAGAACTCGATTCCTACCTGATCGAAATCACCGGCGAGATATTGAGATTCAAAGACACTGACGGGTCGCCCATAGTCACGAAAATACTCGATTCAGCCGGCCAGAAGGGTACAGGCAAATGGACTGTCATCAGTGCACTTGATCTGGGAGTGCCGCTGAGCCTTATCGGCGAGTCGGTTTTTGCCCGGATGATCTCTTCGATGAAAGACGAAAGAGTAAATGCATCAAAAATCTTCAGTGATCCGCGAAAAGAAAAGATTGCCGACAAGCAGCAGTTTATCGATGACATTCGCAAAGCACTCTATTGCTCCAAGATAGTCTCCTATGCCCAGGGCTTCAATCTGCTTAAAAATGCCGCAAAGGAGTACGGCTGGGATCTTAACTACGGTGAGATAGCAATGATCTGGAGGGGCGGCTGTATCATCAGATCTGCATTTCTTAACAAGATATACGAGGCATTTACAAGGGATCCGAAACTTGCGAACCTGATCATAGACGGCTATTTCTCAGGCATCCTGACGGCGAATACAGAAAGCTGGCGCAGGGTGATTTCAACCGCTGCCCTGAACGGCGTTCCTTTGCCGGCGATGAGCGCAGCACTATCATGGTTTGACAGCTACAGGTCTGCCTGGCTGCCGGCGAATCTTCTCCAGGCCCAGCGGGATTATTTCGGAGCACACACGTACAGACGCACCGACAAACCTGCGGACGAGGTTTTTCATACCAACTGGACCGGACGCGGAGGAGATACTGCTTCTTCAACATATAATGCCTGAGGAACACCTCACTTTTTGCTTATTTGTCTAATTTTGGACAAACATTTAAACTGATTGATACTATGAAAAAGACCATACACATGCAGGCTGCCGATAATATGCGGATACTCTCCATGGCAATGGTGGAGAAAGCCAACTCCGGCCATCCCGGGGGAGCAATGGGCGGAGCAGACTTCATTCATATCCTCTTCTCTGAATTTATGAATTTTGATCCGGCAGATCCCAGGTGGATTAACCGCGACCGCTTCTTTCTTGACCCGGGACACATGTCCCCGATGCTTTACTCGGTGCTGACACTGACCGGCCACTTCACCCTGGAAGAGCTGCAGAGCTTCCGACAGTGGGGAAGCCCCACACCGGGTCACCCGGAACTGGATATTGCCCGGGCAGTCGAAAACACCTCCGGCCCGTTGGGACAGGGTCATACAATGGCCGTAGGCGCTGCCATAGCGGAACGGTTTCTCGCAGCCCGCTTCGGCAACCTGTTTGAGCACAAGACATTTTCCTATATCTCCGACGGCGGCGTACAGGAAGAGATCTCACAGGGGGCGGGACGGCTTGCCGGACATCTGGGACTGAACAACCTGATCCTCTTTTACGATTCAAATGATATTCAGCTTTCCACCGAAACTTCTGCGGTGACCTCTGAAGACACGGCTGCAAAATACAAGGCGTGGGGATGGCGCGTGATGTCAATTGACGGCCACAGCCACAACCAGATACGGGGTGCCTTGCGAATGGCGGTTGATGAAAAGGAAAAACCCGTAATGATCATTGGCAAGACTGCTATGGGAAAAGGTCTTGTAGATGAGAACGGAAACAGCTTCGAGGGCAAGACATCAACCCACGGTCAGCCCGTAACACATGCCGGTGCTTCGTTTAAAAAGTCTGTCGCCAACCTGGGAGGCGACCCTGAGAATCCCTTCCTTATTTTTGACGAGGTAAAAGAATTGTATACGGGTGTTCTGGCCTCCAAAACGGCCGCAGCAAAGGAATGGAGAAAGAAGAAGACCGCCTGGGATGCGAAGAATGCTGATGCTGCCCGCTTGCTCAACGGCTTTTATTCAGGAGAAATACCGGCGATCGATTTTGGTTCAATAGCCCAGAAGGAAAACGATGCAACAAGGAATGCATCGGCAGCTGTGCTGGCCCACCTGGCAGTGGCGGTACCAAATATGATTGTTGCATCGGCAGACCTTTCCAATTCAGACAAGACCGACGGGTTTCTCAAAAAGACCAAACCTTTTGCACGCGGAGACTTCTCCGGAGCTTTTCTCCATGCCGGCGTGTCAGAGCTTACAATGGCGGCCGTCATGAACGGAATGGCGCTGCACGGCGGCATCATACCCGTATGCGGAACCTTCTTCGTCTTTTCTGACTACATGAAGCCCGCCGTACGCCTTGCAGCTCTGATGGAACTGCCTGTCAAATACATCTGGACGCATGATGCTTTCAGGGTCGGTGAGGATGGTCCAACCCACCAGCCGGTGGAACAGGAAGCCCAGATCCGTCTGATGGAGCATCTGAAAAACCATCACGGTAAAAACAGCATGCTTGTACTCAGGCCGGCTGATGCCATAGAGACAAATGTTGCCTGGAAACTGGCGCTGGAAAATAAGAAGTCGCCAACAGCACTCATACTCTCACGTCAGAATATCAAAACACTGCCATCCACCGGTAAACCCAGGGCTAAGTCGGCTGAGATGGCAGCGAAAGGAGCATATACTGTCGCCGGATCTTCGGGAAAACCGGATGTGATTATGGTAGCCAGCGGCTCCGAAGTAGCCACACTTGTCGAAGGTGCCGCACTGCTTACAGGTGAAGGGATAAAGACCAGAATAGTCTCGGCACCCTCAGAGGGACTCTTCAGGATGCAGGATAAAAAGTACCGTGAAAGCGTTCTGACGCCGGGGATACCGGTATTCTGCCTGACGGCCGGCCTGCCGGTAACGATGATCGGTTTTGCCGGTTCAGCAGGAAGGATATGGGGGGTTGAGAGCTTCGGTTATTCGGCACCCTATAATGTGCTTGACCGGGAGTTCGGTTTCACGGGTGAAAATGTTGCAGTACAGGTCAGAAAATACCTTAAGGAACTGAACATTGTCAGGTAATTCCGGTTTAGTATACAACCTAAAACAAAAAGCCATGAAAATCTTAAAATGGATCCTGATTGTTGTGGTCGTACTGGTGGTACTCGTTACAGCCATCGGTTATATGCTTCCGCGTGAGGTGGTTGTTGTCACTTCTGAAGAGATCAAACAACCTCCCCAGAAAGTGTTTCACTTTGTTGCCGGCTTTGTTGACCGCACTGCATGGGACCCCTGGATTAAAAGTGACACAGCCACAAAATGCACTTTCGACCTCAGACCGGATTACACAGGCTCAAAATATATGTGGGAGGGTCCGAAAATCGGAACCGGTGTTATGGAAGTCGATTCTGTTGTCATCGGATCATATATCCTTAACAGTGTCTCATTTATGAAGGGTACAACCATTCCGGAAGAGTGGACTTTCACACAGTCAGGTGACGGCACCCGTATGACATGGACCATTACGATGGCTTCAGATTCACCTCTTGAACGACTGATGAACTCTATGTTCAAGGGGATGATACAGAAGACAATTGACAGCGGCAAGGCCGACCTGAAGAATTATCTTGAAACACACGAGGTAATAATGCCGGACTCCATTCCCGGGGAGTGATTTCTACTTCCAGTCGGACTGATACCACCCCCGTACGTCAGTGGCTGTCATTCCTGCTCTCTTTGCAGCTTCGATACCCAGGTCGCCGTCTTCAAAGACCTCACAGAAATGCGGTTCAACACCCATCAGTTCAGCACATCGCAGGAAGGTTTCAGGATCGGGTTTGTGTCGCTCCACATCATTGGCGGTCACTATTATTTCGAAGTATTTCCGCAGACCGGTGATCTCGAGGGTCTTTTCAACTGCCTCCCTGTGCCCTCCCGTTCCAACAGCCATTGGCAGTATGCCGCTGTATTTGCGGGCCAGGGCCGCAACAGGCTCTATTGCAGTGACAAGATGCTGGATCGTAAAAAACTCATCCAGCTTAACCTGCATGATATCATCCACGGAAACCTTCCCTGACATCCCGTTCTGTTCAATCACGGCCTCCGCGATTGTCCATCCCGGTGCACCGGTATAGCTCTGAAGGAAAGCCGTATCCATCTCGATCCCGAATCTTCTGCAGGCTTTCTGCCATGCCTGGAAGTGATATGGCATGGTGTCAGCAAGTGTACCGTCAAGGTCAAATATCAGGGCTTTCGTTCCCGGTGTAATGTCGTGGGTCATACTTTTAATTTGTGCCGCAAATGTAGGGAAATATGAATAAAGAATTATGAACCATGGCAGACATTATGACTTTCAGACCCTCAGACCTCAGACCTCAGTCCGCCTGCTGGCGGATCAGACCTCAGACCTCAGACCTCAGTCCGCCTGCTGGCGGATCAGACATTTTGAGGTATCTTTGCGGATCTGATGGGTAAAGTTGACAACATGGCTGACCGCTTGAGACTTCAGGTTACCGGTGACGGATCGCATACGCTTTATGTAGAGTCCCTTGATGAGCATTACCACTCACATTTCGGGGCACTTACAGAGTCAAGGCACATATTCATCAATGCCGGCCTGGGATACTGCCGGGGAGAGAGCATTTCCATCCTTGAGGCGGGTTTCGGCACCGGACTCAATGCACTGCTGACAGCGCTGTACGCTGAGGAAAACAGGAAGCATGTAAGTTATGTGACCCTTGAAAAATATCCGCTTCCGGATGACCTTTTAGATAAGCTTAATTATGCCGTAATGACCGGCAGCAGGGGAAAATGGATGTTTGATGCCATCCACGCGGCAGCCTGGGAAACGCCAGTGGTGCTGACCCCCAGGTTCACAATCTGTAAAAAGAAATTCGACCTTACTGCAGATACTCTTTCCGGGTCCTTCGACCTTATATATTATGACGCGTTCGGGCCTGACAAGCAGCCGGAGATGTGGACTCCCACGGTCATGGACAAAATAAATGCGGTGACCCGTGCAGGTACTGTTTTTGTTACCTATTCTGCTAAGGGAAGCCTCAGGAGGATGCTCAAGGGTCTGGGTTTTGAGGTCTCCCTGCTTCCCGGACCTCCGGGCAAAAGGGTCATGACCAGGGCTGTGAAAAAATGACGCCCTGACTGATGCTTCCTTTTAGGAAGGTATTGTTAACTTTGCACAAAATTTGAAAACTCACTATGAAACTCAAGAATGTAATAATCGCCGTTATCGCTGTCACGGTTCTGACTACAGCATCAGTCACAGCGCAGAAAGTAAAGCTGATCAGCAAGGAAGATTCGCTCTCATATGCTCTGGGTGTTGCGAATTTCAAATATTACCAGGCTGACAGTATCCTGATCAATACAAAACTGTTTTCAAAGGGGATGGCAGACGCGTCAAAGAATAAGGCACTGATGACCGATACAACTGCAAGTTCATTCATTGTAGGCTACATGGGAAACCGTGAAAAGGAAAGACTTCAGGCACAGTATAAAGTTCAGATTGAGGCTGGAAAGAAATTTCTTTCAGAGAATGCCCGTGAAGCCGGTGTTGTCACGCTTCCCAGCGGGTTGCAGTACAAAGCGGTGACCAAAGGCAGCGGCCCCCAACCCGGACCTGAAGAGGTTGTAAGTGTGCATTATACAGGCAAAACAATTGACGGTACGAAGTTTGACTCGTCGTATGACCGCGGTGAACCTGCCAGTTTCAGGGTAAGCAACGTCATTCGTGGATGGGTGGAAGGACTTCAGCTGATGCCGGCCGGATCAAAGTATATGCTTTACATTCCTTCAGACCTCGCCTACGGTGAAAGAGGCGCGGGCAGCATCATAAAACCCTTTGAAACACTAATCTTTGAGGTCGAACTGCTGGAGGTTATAAAAGAATAATATCAGTAGCGTAGTTGAAAGTCAAAATGTTATCTTTGCCAAAATTCAAATTAAAACATAAAACATGAAAATCAGAAGTTTAGTGATCCTCGCTGTGGCTACAGCTTTTATCGCAACATCATGCAACCAGTCAGGCATAACCGGCACCAAGGTGAAAAGTGCCGATGACTCACTTGCATATGCACTTGGAATTGCAAGTTATTTTTACTATCAGGGTGACAGTATTGACATAGATCCCGTTCTGTTTGCAAAAGGCATGATTGATTCAAAGAATGCCAAGAACACTCTTGATGAGACCACAGCACAGGGTTTCATTATGGGTTATATGCAGAAGAGACAGGCCGATCAGATGAAAGAAATGTACGGCAAAAATATTGATGCAGGCGAAAAATTCCTTGCAGAGAACAAGGCCCGTGAAGGTGTGACTGAAACCGCAAGCGGACTGCAGTATGAAGTTATTACAATGGGTACCGGCGAAAAACCGGCTGCTGAACAGACAGTTAAAGTTCATTATACCGGAACGCTTCTTGACGGAACCAAATTCGATTCATCAGTTGAGCGCGGCGAACCGGCTGAGTTTGGCGTAAACCAGGTTATCCCGGGCTGGCAGGAAGCTATTCAGCTTATGCCTGTAGGATCGAAGTTCAAATTCTATATTCCTTATGAACTTGCCTATGGTGAAGCCGGTACAGGCCCGATCCCTCCGTACTCAACACTCATTTTCGAGGTTGAACTTATCGAAATCGTGAAGTAATGATATTTGCCGAGATACATACCCCCAAAGGGGTGATGAAGGCATCTCTCTATGACGATGATGCACCCGGCACAGTAGAGAACTTTGTGACCCTGGCCAGAAAAGGTTACTATGACGGTCTGGCCTTTCACAGGGTAATTCCCGACTTTGTCATACAGGGAGGATGTCCCTTCTCGAAGGATCTGAGTGATCCGCGTGTAGGTACAGGCGGTCCGGGCTACAAGATCAAATGTGAACTTACCGGCACCAGCCAGTACCATGACCGTGGCGTTCTCTCTATGGCCCATGCGGGAAGGGATACAGGCGGTTCACAGTTCTTCATATGTCACAGCCGCTCAAACACCAAACACCTCGACAGGCAGCATACCTGCTTTGGAAAAGTAACCGAAGGCGTCGAAGTGATTGATATGATAAGGGCCGGAGACAGGATCGACAGGATTGTAATAACCGAACAGGAATAATGGAGTATCAGATCACAGGCAGGATTGCCGAGGTATACCAGATCATAAGGGTCAACGAGCGGTTCCGCAAACGCGAATTTGTTATCGAACACAAAGACGCGACCGGCGGACAGGCTTATGTGGACTTCATCAAGTTTCAGCTCACACAGGATAAGTGTGAGATAATTGATGAATCGTGGCTCCGTGAAGAGGTTACCGTAACATTCAATATCAGGGGGAATAAGTGGGAAAAGAACGGGATGGTGAATTATATCACCAACCTTAACGCTCTTTCCGTTTCCCGGGGTATTTCAGCTTCCGAGAACGGCCAGCAGGCCATTCGAAGCCCGAAGCTTGAGGATGCCCCGGCTCCGGACCCTGAACTTGACGACCTGCCGTTCTGAATTCATCCGATAAAAGTAAAAAGGCTGTCATAATCCGTTATGACGGCCTTTTGCCTTTATATTTGTATCCAAACAGTTTCCCGGATGAAAGATAAGACAAACCCGCTGTTAATTCCATGGTCGACACCTTTCGGGGTGGCGCCCTTCGGTTCAGTTAAGGCAGAACATTTCAAACCGGCAACAGAGCATGCCGTTGAAGTTGCCCTCAGAGAGATTAACGAAATAGTCTCGGGCAGTGAAGAACCTGATTTCGGGAACACAGTCGTGGCACTGGAAGATGCAGGCGAACTGCTGAACCGTATCACTCCTGTGCTCTTTAACCTGAACAGCGCCGACACCACCCCTGAGCTCCAGGCAGCAGCACAGCAAGTCTCCCCTATCCTGACAAACTTTGCAAATGACATAACCCTTAACCCTGAACTCTTCAGAAAAGTAAAAGCCGTTTATGATAAAAAAGAGACTCTGGGTCTGGACCCGGAACAAATGATACTTCTTGACCGTAAATACAAGGGCTTCGTCCGCGGCGGCGCCGCTCTGCCGGAAGCAGACAAGGAAGAATTTCGCACCATAACGGTGGAAATGTCAACCCTTTCACTGCAGTTTGAAGAGAATCTGCTCGCTGAAACAAACGATTTCACAATGCATCTGACAGATGCCCTGGAGCTTGCAGGACTTCCTGAGAATGTTCAGGATGCTGCCGTTATTGCCGCAAAAGAGAAAAACCTGGAGGGGTGGCTCTTCACCCTTCACGCTCCCAGTTATATACCCTTCATGCAGTATTCTGACCGCCGTGATCTACGTGAGAAAATGTTCAGGGCATACACAATGCGTGCCTTCCGTGGCAATGAACGTGATAACAGAAATCTCGTCTCCCGCCTGTCGGAACTGCGTCTGAGAATGGCTAAACTGCTAGGTTACCCTGACTTCGCATCTTATGCCCTCGAAGAACGGATGGCCTTCACGCCTGAGAAAGTAAAGATCTTCCTTGAAGATCTCCTGAATTCCTCCAGAGCTGCCGGACAACGTGATGTGGCTGATATAGAATCCTTTGCACACTCCAACGGGCATCAGGGCAGGATTGAACGATGGGATTGGGCCTATTACTCCGAAAAACTGAAGATGAAGCGGTACAGCATCGATGATGAGGCGTTGAGACCGTTCATGCCGCTTGAGAAAGTTCAGGAAGCTGTGCTTGGTCTTGCAACAAAACTGTACGGAGTAGCATTCATTGAAAATAAAGACATTCCTGTTTATCATCCTGATGTGACAGCCCATGAGGTGCATGACGGCGCCAGGGGTGTCACGGCCATCCTGATGCTCGACTTCCATCCCCGCAAGGGCAAGGGGGGAGGCGCATGGATGACCGGCTACCGCGAACAGCGCAAAGAGGGAGGCAGGAGAATCATTCCTGTTGTTTCACTTGTAATGAACTTCACCCGTTCCACCCCTGCCAGACCGGCACTGCTTTCACACAGTGAGCTCACCACCTTCCTCCATGAATTCGGTCACGCTCTGCACGGGATGCTTACCGACTGCACATATGAGAGCCTGTCAGGGACCAATGTGAAGCGTGACTTCGTGGAACTCCCATCGCAGATAATGGAGAACTGGGCGTGGGAAAAAGAGTGGCTTGACATGTGGGCGTCACACTATAAGACCGGGGAAAAGATCCCTGCAGACATCCTTGTAAAACTTAAGGAATCACTGACCTACAACGAGGGGTATGCAAGTATGAGACAGCTGAGTTTCGGATTTCTCGACATGGCATGGCATACATTGAAAGAGCCGTTCAGCGGTGACATTGCATCATTTGAACGTGCCGCCATGGTTGACTCCGAATTGCTTCCGCCGGTCGGGGGAGCCTGCATGAGCGTCTCCTTCGGGCATCTCTTCTCCGGAGGTTATGCAGCAGGATATTACGGTTACAAGTGGGCAGAGGTGCTTGACGCTGACGCTTTCAGCCTATTCAGGGAAAAGGGGATCTTCGACCCTGAAACCGCATCGTCATTCCGCACCCACATACTTGAGAAAGGCGGCAGCAGGGAACCTGATGAGCTCTTCAGGGCATTCCGTGGCAGAGAGCCGTCGATAGATGCATTGATAGAGCGGTGCGGTTTCAGCAAAGACTGAAACAGAATAATCACGCATTAAAAAAGAGAGTATCCTCACCGGATACTCTCTTAAACCAACCTAAATTCCACCCCGAAGGGCAAATAATATTATCAGAGTGCCGTGAATACTCTCACCGATGAATTTGGTGAGGCTACAGCCCTGAATCCCGCCATTGTATGATGATACCTGCGGCCGATAAAAAGTGTTGAAGTAGCTGTATACGCTGCAAAGGCTCCGCCGGCACCCATAACCTGAAGGTCCCCGATGACTGTTCCGCCGTCGTCCACTTCCTTGATCTTAAAAGTGATAAGCCGCGAGCCTGATGAAATCAGGTCAGTTTTCACAACTGTGATCTTCTCCCATCCTGTGGATTCACCGAAACCAACCGGGGTACCGATGTTAACAAGTGCGCTGGTGCGCGTATTAACATACTGGTACTGCAGTTTCTTTGTAGTTGGAACACCTGCAGATTCATACAGGAAATTGTAGAATTTGACCCAGGCTGTTGAATCGGTAACATCAGTCAAATTGGCTACATAGGGATAACCGTTGTCAAACACTTTTGGTACCTGTGCAAAGTCATGTACAAACAAATTCTGTTTGCCTGCTGTAAGCGTTACGCTCTGGTCATAGACAAGCACATCCATATCTGTCCCCTGGTACATCTTAATATTGACGGTACCCGGATTCACTGTATAGAATCTGCCTACCCCACCGCTGGGAATGGCATTGTAGGTATTCAGAGGGGCCTTGTTGTTGGAATATAACTGATTGTTTATCTCAACCTTGGTTATATTATTGGCAGCGACGGCAGTAACCGGCACAATGTAATGCAGCTGGAACTCAGCCACTTCCCCGATGGTTGTGGCGTCGTATGTAATCTCGTGCTTTTCGCAAGAAACCATCAGGATCACTGCCAGAATCAGACTTAAGTATTTTATGATTTTCATAATTGTTGATTTTTAATTTGCAATTACTTGGTTGGCATATCACCCGGATAGGCAAACCAGGGTATTGAGGTCTGGTAGTTGGGGGCCATTCCGGAAATCGGCTTCAAAGCTTCAAGAGATGGTTTGTTCCACATGTACTCCGAGTTGTAGCGCGGGCGTATCCTGTAGGAGGGTGAACCCTCGTTGAAAGTGTTGTAGGCTGATTTACGGCCCTGTACCTGTGCAGGCGCCAGGTAAAGGCCTTTGTAAACCTTGTCCGGATCTGTATCCCATTTCATGGTTACCGTGGAGAGATCCCAGCCATTACCGCTTGAAGGATAGTCACCGGTATATTCGATGTCATAGTGGTATTTCCTCATATCAACCCATGCTTCAGTTGCTCCCCACGGATAGAGTGCAACCCATTTCTGCATCATGATGTGTGACAGGGTGAAATCAGCTTCTGTAAGAAGGTCAACATATGGCCCGGCTGCATATTCAGCAGCCATCGTCGTAAAGACTGCCTTCGTGAGTTTGTCGCCACCGGAAACTCCAAGGGTAGTCTGGACACCGTCAACAATCTTACCCTGTTTCCCGGTTAATATATAGTTGCCTGTAAAATCCAGGTCCGCCTTGACTCCGTCTCTGAGGGCCTGAAGTGATTCGGTCTTACGGTCAAGCTTCCAGAGTGCTTCCGACAGGCAGAACTTGAGTTCGGCATATGTCATCAGGATATATGGAGCGTCATCACGGTAGATCCAGCGGCCTATTCCGTCATGGGCTGCATCGTTGGTGCTGGTGGCAGCCGAGATCGAGTTGCGTCCGTAGAATGATGGTGTGGTACCGATGGGGCCCGTCAGGCCTGTAAAGGAACCTCCGTAATACTTGCGTTTCTTGATTGCATAGGCATTATCAAGATTTGTATAGGCCGGATCATCAACGGTGGCAAGCTTCACAGCAACACGCGGGTCATAGTGACCAGGTACTGTTATGATTGTGTCGGTCACAATCTGCTTTGCAGCCAGCTGATACGGGTAATATGTGTTCCCTGTAACAGGGGTCTTGTTTCCTGTTGCCTGATCATACTCCGGCACGGTGCCCGTGAATACCTGAACAGCATACTCGTGCTGCCAGTAGGAGCGCGAAAGGTTAACCCGGCTGGTGCCCCAGAAGTTGTTGTATCCGCTCTGGGCTGCGGCCGCACTACCTCCGGCAACCCTTACAGTTGCATTGTCAGCATTCGAAGCAAACGACTTGGAAGCTGCGTCAAGGAGCTCGGTTGCATAAGCCGTGCTGAAATCACTCTTGTTCGTGAGAGAGGTCAGGTTGCGTACAATAACTCCGTAGGCAAATTTCTTCCACCTCTCAGGATCACCTCCGTAGATGAAGTCGTTGGCGCTGATTTTGGTACCGTAGTTGGTGGCATCAGTCATTGAAAGATATTCAATAGCCTTGTTTGCCCAGCCGCGAACCGCAGAATAGATCGTGTCCTGGTAGTCATAATCGTGTGCAAGCAGTCCCGGCACAAATGCATCCTTGAGGATGAGTTCGCCGTGCAGCTTGGTAATCTGGTCCCAGGAATAGGCCTTGATAGCATAACCTATTCCGGCAAGCGTCCAGTTTTCTGCCGCAACTGACTGGTTTATCATGTTCTCGAGGTTCATTCCGTGGAGCCAGTAGACAACACGCCATATCTCACCGCCGGCATCACTTCCGGAATAGTAATAGTGACTTGCAAAGTTTGCATAGCCAGAGGTACCCATCATCTGGGTGAGCGGACCGGTGGCACGGATGTCCCAGTACATGCCCTGATATTGCTGGATGATCCCTGCAAGGTACAGATAACCTTCCACCTGGTCCGGAGCATCCACGTTTTTGTTGACATCTAGATACTCTTCACAACTTGTCGTCATGAACATGAACGATGCCAGCAAAAGAACGGAAATTGATATCTTTTTTATCATTGTTTCAGTTTTTTTGTATTATCAATTATTTGAAAGTCACACTTAGACCGATCGAGTAACCTCGCGGGTTGGGCAGTGCCCAGACATCGATACCTTCACCGCCGGTACCGCCTGCAGCTGCAGACGTTGTATTTCCAACGGCATCAATGCCTGAATAGTTAGTCCAGACAGCAAGGTCATTACCTGTTACGAACAGGCTGGCCTGGGACAGGATTGCTGTCTTTGCGAGCCATTTCGAAGGCAGGTTGTATGAGAGGCGCAGCTCCTGCAGACGCAGGTAGTTAACATCCTTTTCAATCCAGTCCTCATCATTCCCTGTATATATTGAAGGGAAGAGGTTATAATCAACTGCTATATTATTTTTGGTGGGATTGGCTGTGTTTTCATTGCCATCCTGCAGTACGCCGTCAAACACCTGAGGCTGGCTTTCACGCAGATTCACCGACTCCCAACTGAGGCCCTCCTGCATCATATAACGCTTGGTACCATTTACAACTGTTGCCTTGTACCGTCCGGAAAACATTGCTGAAAGACGCAGTCCCTTGTAGCTCATTGAAGAGGTTACCCCGTAGCGGAGTTTTGGTTCACGGTCGCCCAGAACGCTCCACACACCACTGACAACCGGCAGACCCGATGTTGGACTGATGAGCACATCACCCGCCTCATTGCGAAGGAATGCGCGACCCGTAATTGTCGTTACCGGATAGCCGAGCATGATACCGTTGCGGATGTTCCCTGAGTTCCAGGTGTAAGGGTTGTAATATTCAGTAACGTTAGTAGGAAGGTAGGTCACTTCAGACTCTGTATGTGAAGCATTGAACCCGATGTTCCAACGCAGGCCGTTACCCATGCGAAGGACATCACCGTCAACGTGCAGTTCCCATCCCTCTGTCTTGAATGTACCTACGTTCATGTTGTTCAGAACGAACCCGGTTCCGTAGCTGAGACGGAAACCCTTCACGATCTGGTCATCACAGTGTGTCCAGAAGTAGGTGAAGTCGGCATTTAACCTGTCATCAAGAAAACGACCTTCAAAGCCTACCTCTTTTGAGGTGGTGATCTCAGGCCTCAGGTTCCTGTTCGGACCTGTGAAACCATACTTGTAACCTCCGCCGGTAAGGTAAGTGGGCTCCAGCTGCGGGTCTATCTCTAGCGGACCGGCATCCTTACCTACCTGTGCTATCGACCCGCGAAGCTTCAGGTAGTTTACAAATTTGTTATCCTGAATGAAAGGCAGTTCGGTAACAATGAATGATCCCTCAATTGCCGGGTAGAAGTAACGATTGTTTGCAACAGGAAGCGTTGATGACCAGTCGTTCCTTGCACGCAATGTTATATATGCCATCTGGTTATACCCCAGTTCAAGCTGGCCGGACAGAGCCTGAATCCTTCTCTTGGTGTGACGCTGTGATGAGCTGATTGACAGCGGATCGCAGTTGTTAATCGACTGAAAGTCCACCACTGCAAACTTTGTACCGTATGTACTCAGGCGGGTGACACCGTTCTCAAGCTGGTGGTATCCGAACTGTGCTGATACTGACAGTTTATCATCCAGGAACTCATTGGTATATCCTGCAAGTACGTTCAGGGTCGGATCCGAGAAGTTTGACTTTGAAATGTTGTATATCCCGGTTCCATCCTGGTAAGTGTCATAATATGGGTGCCTGGTGGCAATATATGTCTGCATACCTACGTCCCAGCCAACCTGCGCACGGACGAACGTATGCTCAACCGGTACCAGTGTTGCTGACACGTTGGAGATGAGACGGTCAGAGTCATCAAACAGTTTGTTCTTGTAAAGACCGAAAAGAGGGTTGATCAGGTCACCGTCAAGATAGTAGTTCGGTGTGCTCATATGTGATCCGTCAGGAGCGAGCCAAACCGACATGTCGTCAACCATCGGCCAGCGCATTGCCCTGTAAAGAGGCCCGTCTGTTCCGAGGGGAACCTTGTTGTTTTCGGTGGCTACATATTGCATTGAAGATTCCACGGTAAGCCATTTCGTTACCTCAGCTTTTCCGGAGAGGGAAAGGTTAAACCTGTTATAGTCAGAAGTTTTTATTACACCCTGCTGATCCAGCGTGGATGCTGAGGCGCGGAGTGTAACCTTGTCTGATCCGCCTTCAACCGAGATGTTGTGCCTCATGGTGATGCCGGTCTGCAGCACCGCGTCAATATTGTCGTAAAGGGTCATACCCTCTATATACTCACCGCCGAAACGTGTTAGATAATAGTAGTTTGTTGTTCCATAGTAACCGCTGGTGTATTTGTCCTGCAATTCGGGAATGCCATATGCATCATCCCACCTGAACGAATTGCTGTAGGAGACTTTGCCTCTGCCTGGCTGGCCCTTCTTGGTAGTAATGATAATCGCTCCGTTTGAGGCATCGGAACCGTAGAGAGCTGCAGCAGCAGCGCCCTTGAGAACGGTCATTGATTCAATGTCATCCGGGTTGAAGTCGTTTCCGCGCGATGCGAAGTCGAGGTTACGTACCGAGAAGTTGACTCCGGCATCTGCCATCGACAGCGGGTCAAACGTCGAGTTGTTCATCGGAATACCGTCGACAACATAGAGCGGCTGGTTGTTGCCTGATATTGAGGTGATACTCCTCAAAACCACGGAGGTTGAAGAACCGGGGGCACCGCTGGTGCTTCCGACGTTCATACCTGCAACGCGCCCCTGAAGGGCCGTTATGAAGTTGTCACGCCCTGACTCGATAATGTCAGTGGCCTTTATGTTCTGAACCGATGAACCGACAGCCCTTGAAACACGTTTCATTCCGAATTCTGCGGTTACAACTACATCTTCGACATTGATGACATCCGGATTCATCCGGGCATCATAGCGGTTGGAAGTTCCAACCGTAATTTCAAGGTCGGAGTAACCGAGATAGGTAAACACCAGAACCTGACCTGCCGGAACACTGATCGAATAAAATCCGCTTCCGTCTGTGCTTGTACCGGTTGTGGTGTTCTTGATGATCACATTGACCCCCGGCAACGTTTCATTGGTGCCCGCGTCAGTGACGTACCCTGTTACGGTCTTGGGTTGAGCATAAGTGCTTTGGGAAAGCATCAGGCCCAAGACCGCAAACAATGTTAATAGAATTGTTCTCATTTGATTGGTTTTAGGGTTAAATGATAGTTAGGTTATATTATTGTGGTTTTAGAAACTCGGACTTTCTTTAAGAGCAAGATAAAGACTTTTTCTGTATGATGTATTACAACTATTATATTTTTCTCTGAATAATTCCCAGTCCCGGACCGGAAGGAAGAGTCACCTTGCCGTCAATGACTGTCAATCCATCATAAAGGTCATTGCTGATCAGAAGGTTTCCGTCAAGGTCAGCCCAGTCAACGAGTGGTGAGAGCTGCGCTGCAGCTGACACTGCACAGGATGTCTCTGTCATACATCCTATCAAAATCTTCATCCCCATAGCCCTGGCAAGAGTTATCATCCTGTATGCGGCATTCATTCCCCCGCATTTCATCAGCTTGACATTTATGCCCGAGTAAATACCCTTCATCGGGAGCAGGTCTGCTACGGTCTGAAGGGCTTCGTCAGCCAGAATCGGCAGCGGGCTTCTCTCTGTCAGCCAGGCAATATCGTCAACCCGTTCCTTGGCCATCGGCTGCTCGATAAAGACAACATTCTTCTCTTTCAGCCAGAATGCCATTTCAAGCGCCTGATCCCTGTCCTTCCACCCCTGGTTAACGTCTACATATAAGGGTTTGTCCGTAACTGACCTGACACTCTCGATCATCTCCCTGTCATTGTCCCTTCCGAGTTTTACCTTCAGTATTTTGAACACGTCAGCCTCTCTGGTCTTCTCCTTCACAACATCAGGAGTGTCAATTCCAATTGTAAAACTCGTGTCCGGGGTCTTTGCAGGATCAAGTCCCCAGATCCTGTACCACGGCTCACCGATGAGCTTGCCGATAAGGTCATGCAGGGCGATGTCCACCGAAGCTTTTGCGGCATAATTACCGGGCATGATGCCGTCAACATACGCAAGGATGTCTTCCTTAAGGAAAGGATCACTGAATTGCTCAAGTTTTACCTTTGAGAGAAACGCGGTCACAGAAGCCTGGCTTTCACCAAGATACGGCGGCATGGAGGCTTCTCCGAAGCCTGTAACTCCGTCATATTCAATTTCTGTGAGCACCACCGGAGTTGTTGTTCTCGAATTGGAGGCGACCGTAAAAACATGCTTCAGCTGCAGTTCATAAGGTCTGAAACTGAGCCTGAGCGTTGAAGACCCTCCTGTTTTTCCTGATCGCTTTCCCATTGATTCTTTTGCAGACGGGGTTGAACAGCCAGTGATTATGGCCCCTGCAGCCAGTCCCCCGTATTTGATGAAATCTCTTTTCTTCATTTTTCAAAAATACCAGTTGTGCTCTGAAATGCGTTCAATGCCTTTGGAGGAAGGCTCCCCGATTATTCTCCTTGCACCCTGAAGGGTGCTCTTCAGATAATCACTGTAGTTCGCACGTGTGGAGTCCAGGCTGTTGACCCTGATTATTCCCGGCGAATGAATGACCTCGGTATCACCTATATACATACCCACATGGCCTATCATCTTCTTTCCGTTCCGTACCCTTCCGAAGAATAGCAGGTCTCCTGGTTCAAGGGCGTCTGTATTGTCAACCGGCACTTCCTTTCCGTACCTGTGCTGTGACGATGCGTCGCGTGCCAGTATGACCCCGTATGAAAAATAAACTGTCTTTACATACCCGCTGCAGTCTATCCCCTTGGATGATGTACCTCCCCACAGATAAGGGGAACCCAGTAAAGTAAAAGCTGATTTTACAAGCTCTGCGGCAACGGGCTGCGTATTTACTGCCCACGACCTGAATTCCGTTGCGTCGGATTTGCTTATAAGACCGCTTCTTCCGTCAGGCAACATTACCCGGTACGATCCGCCCTGCTCCCCGGTCTTTACAGCTACCGCACCGGAAACGAGATCAGAGACAACCTGACCCCCATCAGTGACCATGTCTCCGTAATTCTTCTGAAAAATAACCCTGTCTGAACTTCGCCACCCGGCCATCTCCTTTTCGTCCATCTCATACACGGCATCATCATTGGTCCACCCAAGGTATGAGTCAGGAGTCTGGATAAAGAACCAGCCGCCCCTCTTTTTCAGGATCTTCACCGGAGTGCCCATGATTGCCTGCGTTATCATCTCAGCACCGTGAGAAGGTTTGCTCCTCATGTTGCAAACGCTGAGCGTAATTACACCCCACGACTTTTTAATGATTGCAGTGTCAGGGAGCACTGTGATACTGTCCCTGAATGCCTCTCCTGAATTCTCCATGTAACCGATGAGCTCTTCTTTCGCCCCGGGGATGTTCGTCTCACCCTTAACGGTAATCTTCCCGTCATCTGACATTAAAAGCTCAATATCGCAAAGGGTCTCCGAGGACTGAGGCACCCATCCTGCCGCAATGGAATCAATGTCAGCAGCAATGTTGCCGGGGACCTCTGCATCCCTGCAACCTGTAAGCTGAAACATACTTAATAAAATAAGGAAATATCCGGTTACTTTCATGAAATGTTGTATTACATCTTACAAATCCAAATTTAAAAAAATTTATTTTACTGCGGCAATAGAATTACGCTTTTAATTAAACTTTTAATAGATGGCTGATTAATTGAAGCATAGACCCTCTGAATTTGTAAATGCCGCCTTCCGGAGAGCCTGTGACTTTTCCGGTCATCAAATAATTCATATATTAGTTGCTCTTTTGCAGATTCAGATAATACAAAAACATAAGTGCCCGCGGCGGAACCCGCAGGAGAGGCGAACCGAAGGCAGGCACAACAAAGGATTAAAATATATGAAAACGACTTTCAGACTTTCAGTCAGGTCCTTGCTGGTGCTCTGCATTGCAATGACATCAGCCTGCGCCATGAAGGGGCAGACAGTTTCAACGGGTGTTGAACAGCTTGAAGAGATTGATTTTGCTCCGCTCAACGGAAAAAGGGTCGGACTTGTAACGAACCCCACGGGTGTAGACCGCAACCTGAGGTCGACAGTCGATATTCTGTTCAATGCCCCCGGTGTGAAGCTCGTTTCTCTTTTCGGGCCGGAGCACGGTGTCAGGGGTGATTTTACCGCCGGTGAATATGTAATGACTGAAACTGATCCTGTCACCAAACTGCCGGTTTACAGCCTGTACGGGAAGACCCGCAAACCGGCAAAAGAGATGTTGCAGGGAATTGATGTCATGGTATACGACATCCAGGATATCGGATCGAGATCCTATACGTTCATCAGCACCCTGGGCCTTGTGATGGAGGCTGCTGCAGAGAACGGTATAAAGGTTATCGTGCTTGACAGGCCGAATCCCCTGGGTGGTGTACGCATGGAGGGAGCCATTACCAAACCCGGATTCATATCTTTTGTCAGCCAGTTCGAGATACCATACCTGCACGGGCTTACGGTCGGAGAACTCGCCCTGTTCCTGAACGGTGAACGGCTCCTTGCCAATGGCGTACAGTGCGATCTCGAAGTGATTGCAATGAAAGGATGGCACAGGAATATGTATTTTGAAAATACCGGTCTCCAGTGGGTCCCCTCGTCACCGCACGTACCCCATGCAGATTCTCCCCTGTTTTATCCTGCAACAGGGATCGTGGGTGAACTCTATTCAGCAACCATAGGTGTGGGCTATACCCTCCCGTTCCAGCTTTTTGCAGCCGAATGGATTGATGCCGGCGCCCTGGCCGGAAGCCTGAACGGACTGCATCTACCCGGGGTTATCTTCAGACCCGTGCATTTTAAACCGTATTACAGCACCTCGGTGGGAAAAATGGTTCACGGAGTCCAGATCCACTTCACGGATGTCGAAAAGGCACCGCTGTCAATCTTACAGTTTTATATTTTGCAGGAAGCCCATAAACTGTGGCCTGACAAAAATCTGTTTGAAATGTGCGAGCCGTCAAGGCTTTCCATGTTCGATAAAGTCTGCGGAACAGACCAGATCAGGAAAGAATTCACAAAAGAATTCAAGGTCAGCGCCATAGAGGGAATGTGGACAAGGGAAATCCCGGCTTTCAGGAAGAAAGCTGAAAAGTATTTCCTGTATAATTAAATGGCTTCCCCTTCTACGCTCTTTTCAAGTTCCCGTGCATGTTCAAGGAACTCGTTTATCTTCATTTCCCTGTGATAAACCATCCCGTGAGTACCTCTGATTTTGGGGCTCTCGTTTTCATAGAAGAAATCCTTGCCGAGGATCAGCTGTACCTGTTTGAACTGTTCCACCCAGACCTGCTGCGAGAGGTCGCTGAAGGGACCGTCATAGGCGGGACTGGGGAATGAGGCGTTTACCTGACTGACATAACAGTCTTTGAAAGACTGGTTCAGTACTGCCATAGAGTTGAGGGAAACAGGGGTAAAGACATTTGCTTCCGAGGGCATGAATCTGTACCAGACATTGCGGTAACCGATTATCCTCAGGTCTGACAGATCCTGTTCCATACTCCACTGGCGGAGGGCTTCGGCAATGGCCTGCAGTACCTTGTAATGAGTATCAGGACCGGATCCTTCAGGATCGAAAGCAAGGCTGATGACGGTTGGCTTAATTCGTCTCAGCGTCTGAAGCACAGGTTCGACGTCCCTGTTCCGGTCCGGCTGCTGGGTAAAGATGTCACCGGTATAGAATCCCAGCCTGAGATGTTCTATATTCTGAACCTTGACACCGTAATGAGCCCATACCAGTTCTTCTTCATACTCCCGCAGCATTCCTTTCAGCTGCTGTATGTCAGGCGGGTTTTTCTCGCCGCTGTAACTGCCGGTGATCAGGTCAATGTTCTGCTTCAGCCGGGTTACAAGCTCTTCATTGGATTTCAGCCTGTAAATATCAACCATGGCTCTTACAATCCTGTGACATATGCCTCTCAATTTGCCGGCCTCATCCTTGTCGGCGGTCTTGTCGAGATAATGACTTACGTCTTTGTCCCACTTGAATTTGTACCCGCTTTCATAGAAGTCAGGATAACTGAGCATCTGTATCTTGTCGGAAGATATGAGAGACAGTGTCTCCCTCAGCAGTTTCAGGAGCATATCGTTTGTCACAGCCGTAAATCCGGATGTAAGCACCGCAAAGTGAAACCGGTTGGTTATTTCCCTCAGCTGGGGAATAATTGCCGGAAAGATCCCGAGCATGATATCGTCGTGATGCGGCCCTGTATGGAAAAAGACCTGATTTCTGTCTCTTGTAAGTCCTGCCTCAATCTTGTCCTTTGTCGATTCTATTACCTGCTGTACGCTCTCCATGCTCAGGCCGGGTATCATCTGGCAGTACTCATCGTTCTTAAGATCCTCAATGACAAGCTTGTGCGCATACTTGTCAATCTTCTGGCAGAGATCGAAGACAGCTCTTTCAGTCTTTTCAAAAGTCCATTCTCCCTCCCTGTAATAACGCTCGATGCTGTCATGCAGCTGAACCGAAGCTCCTTCAGTGATGTAGAACCGTGCGTTTTTCTGGTTCTGAAGTACGGTAGCAGGATAAAGATTATCAGGTCCCATTTCGATGGCGTTCTTCACCACCTGAGCTTTGGCCTCACCGGCGGCAAAAATTATTGATACACCTTGCGGGTTGTAAACAATGGTGCCCAGGCCGATTGTTATTACCAGGCGTTTCCTGGAGACCTCTATTCCGCCGAGATCGCCTGCCGAAGCTGCCTGTGTCTCAAAGTTCGTGGCTGTCAGCCTCGTGGTCGAGTTATGGTCACTGCCCCGGGTATTAAATGCTATATGGCCGTCAGGACCTATTCCGCCCAGGAAGAATCCAATCCCGCCCAGCTCGCGGATCCTTTTTTCATACCCGGTACACCAGTTATCAATCCTGAAAAGCGATGCCTGCTGAAGCTTTTCTGTCGGTGTCAGCGCCTCTCTGTTCCGCAGTGTCAGATCGATGACGTTATCCGGAAACACTTCGGTAAAATGCTTTCCTTCAGCAAGTTCTATTTCATCAGAATTGATCAGAAGGGCCTTTGCAGGGTCAAGTCCGAATCCTTTGATATAATAATTTGTAACATAGTCAAAGAAGCTGTTATGCTGTTTAGGGCTAATGGGATAGAACTCGTCTATCTGCACAAAATGAAGCCCTTTCAGAGACGGTTTTTCTTTCAGGAAGAGCCCGTTATCTTCCCTGATACTCTTTGCCTGGGGCTTTTCCCAGTTGTTGAGAAGATACTGTGTCCATTTGATAAAATACTCCGGAGTCTTGCCTGTAGGCAGGCTGATTACTCCTTCAGGATTCTCCGCAACCCATTCGAGAAACCTGAGTGATGTAAGCAGTCCGAGGTTGGGAAAATTCTTCACAACTATGTACGGCATGGCGGAGGTGACACTTTTCCTTCCGGAGCGCCCGAAGAAAGCCTGCTCAACCCTTGTAAAAACTGCAGTATTCATATCATTGAATTTTTATGTTCATTTCACTTAATGAGTGCTTCATACATTACCTCAACAGGATGCAATGCCTTTTTGCCGGTCCCGTCGGCAATCTGATGCCTGCACGATGTGCCCGGAGCCACTATTACTGTGGAAGCTGCTGCTTCCCTGACGGCCGGGAAGAGGACCATCTCTCCTATCTTCATGCTCAGGTCATAATGTTCCTTCTCGTATCCGAATGCTCCTGCCATGCCGCAACATCCGCTTGGTATTTCCTCAACACTGTAGCCGGATGGAAGGGATAGCATCCTGATAGTGGGCGTTGTAGAAGCGATGGCTTTCTGCTGGCAGTGACCGTGCAGAAGAATCTTCAGCGGTTTGCCGGTGAACATATCCGATGTAATTTTGCCCTTTTCAACTTCGCGGCAGATAAATTCCTCGAACAAAAGTGCATTCTTCCCAAGGGAGGAGGCTGCCTCTGCCAGGCTGCTGCCAACGAGTTCAGGATACTCGTCGCGGAAAGTCAGAACCGCTGAAGGTTCTATACCTACCAGGGGTAAGTCTTCACTTACAATGTCGTTCAGCATCATAACGTTTCGAACGGCAATTTTCCGGGCTGACCTCAGCAATCCCTTCGAAAGGAATGTCCGGCCGCTCTCTGCATGTTTCGGGATGACAACTTCATAACCCAGCTTCTCAAGAAGCATTATTGCTTTTATGCCAATGTCGCTCTCATTGAATTCTGTAAACTCATCGGCAAATAGGCATACCTTTCCCTTATTGTTTTGAGTCACAAAGCCTTTAGCCTTTCTTCTGCGGTCCAGGCTTCTCAGGGTGGCAGTAGATAATGCAGGCACACTCCGGCTGACTGAAAATCCGACCAGCCGCTTAAAGAGTGAGGTTCCCGTGAAAAAGTTGGTGACAGGCCTGACTGCCATACCAAATCTGCTGAGGCGGGGAAGGTATGCAATCAACAACGTCCGGAACGGCACATGATGCGAGTCGTAGTAATGCTGCAGGAACTCGGCCTTGAATTTGGTGACATCTACATTCGAGGGGCATTCCGATTTACAGGCCTTGCATGAGAGACAGAGGTCCATCACACGGTAGATCTCCTCATGGTCAAACCTGTTTTTCTTCTCTGACCTTGTAAGAAACTCCCTGAGGATGTTTGCCCTTGCACGGGTAGATTTATCCTCATCGCCGGTAGCCATGAAAGAAGGACACATGGTGCCTCCCATAAGTGAGCTCTTGCGGCAGTCTCCTGACCCGCTGCATTTTTCTACGGCGTAGAGCAAGCCCTCCTCCTCCGGGAACTGAAAGGCGGAACCGGGTATCCGTGTCCTTTTTCCGGCCGGATACCTCAGGTTATCCACTATCGAGGGAGTATCCGTGATCTTGCCGGGATTGAATATGTTATCCGGATCCCATATATGTTTAAGTTCCTTCAGCAGTTTATAATTGTGTTCTCCCAGCATCAGTGGTATGAACTCCCCGCGCAGTCTTCCGTCACCGTGTTCACCGCTAAGTGATCCGCGGTATTTTTTCACCAGCTGCGCTACGTCACGGGCAAGAGTGTGAAAGAGTTTTATGTCATCAGGGTCTTTAAGGTCCAGCAGCGGACTGAGATGCAGTTCTCCCGTGGCAACGTGCGCATAGTAGGCGCAGCTGAGGCCGTGCCTGCCAAGCAGCTTTTCAATTTCGGCGATGTACTCAGGGAAACGTTCTGGCAGCACGGCTGTGTCTTCGATCACCTGTACGCTTTTCTTACGCCCGGAGATGTTCAGCAGCACTCCAAGTCCTGCCCTGCGGAGCTCCCACACCCTGAAAATCTCGGCGGCGGCTGTATACAGCGGGAAATGATATCCGTAGCCTGCTTCCCTCATTTCTGACTCCATGGCGGCGGCAGCGGCGGTAATCTCTCCGACGGTATCCCTTAAAATTTCGATGATGAGTATGATTTTTGGCTCACCCCTGACAAAAAAGCGGTTTTTGTTTTGCGAGATGTTGTCCCTGGTACAGTTAAGTATATAATCATCAACCAGTTCTATTGCCGAAGGATTATTTTTCAGGGCAATAATATTCGCCTTTGCCGCATCCTGCAGGCTCGAAAAATGGGCACACAGTAGCCCTGTCTTCTTCTGCGGAAGGTCAACCAGGTTGAGCTTCATCGAGGTTGTGAAAGCCAGTGTTCCTTCCGAACCGGCAAGCAGCCTGCAGACATTTATCTTTTCACCGTTGCCGGTAAACGGGTCTGTTTCTAGCAGCACATCAACGGCATAACCGTTATTGCGCCTTTTAAGCCCCGGATCGGGAAACTCCCTCCTTATCGTTTCTGCATTGAGTGGGTCTGACAGAATGTCCCGAAGTTTGCAGTATATCTTAGTTTCAAGCAATCCTGGGTCTTCCCCGCATTTGAGACGGAATTCATCCGTGGTAATCTCCCTGAATGTAACTTCCGAGCCATCTGATAAAATAGCCTCCACCTCCAGGATATGGTCTCTCACGCTGCCGTGCATCAGAGAGTGGGCACCGCAAGAGTTATTGCCGAGCATTCCCCCCATGCAGCAACGGTTGGCCGTTGATGTCTCAGGACCGAACTGCAGAAGATACGGCAGGAGGTATTTATTCAGTTCACCAAGAATTACGCCGGGCTCCACCCTGACCCAGCGCTCCTCGCTGCTGAATTCAAGGATGCGGGTCATGTATTTTGAAACATCAATGACGATTCCCGGTCCCACCACCTGCCCCGCAAGGGAGGTGCCGGCGCCTCTCGGAATGACTGAGCTGCCCTCGCTGCGCGCAAATGCAATGATCTTCTTTATGTCGTCTTTGCTGCGAGGCCGCGTCACGGCAAGCGGGATCTCCCTGTAAGCCGAAGCATCAGTGGAATAGAGTATCCTCTGGGTGTGATCAGAGTAGAGATCCCCGTCCAGCTCATCGCGGAGGCAGTCAAATTTAAAATCCTGTTTCATCGACTGTATCATTTACAGTTCTATTTGGTGCTCTTTTTTCCGAATTCAGGGTTTATTCTGAGCAGTGACACCGCAATAAGCGGTACTATGCTGCAAATCATCACCCACAGGAAGAAGTGGTTATAACCGAGCTGCTCCTGCAGCCAGCCCGCAAATAATCCCGGCAGCATCATTCCAAGTGCCATAAAGCCGGTGCAGATGGCATAATGCGCTGTTTTGTATTTCCCATCAGAGAAATATATCAGGTAGAGCATATATGCGGTAAAACCGAAACCGTAGCCAAACTGTTCAACAAAAACACAGATGTTGATTATAAGCAGGTTATCTGTCTGGGTAAAACTCAGGTACAGAAACGTTGCTGCGGTCAGCAGCATGCTCAGGGTCATAGGCCACAACCATTTCCTCAGGCCGCCGGAGGCTGCCACTACACCTCCGATAATACCTCCCAGCGTAAGACCGGTTATACCAATTGTTCCATAAACCAAACCGACCTCGCCGGTGGTCAGTCCCAGACCGCCTTTGTCGATGGGGTCGAGCAGGAATGGATTTATCAGTTTCAGCAACTGCGCTTCCGCAAAACGGTAGGTCAGCATGAAGAAGAGGGCTACCCCGACCTGCGGTTTCCTGAAGAAAGTCGCGAATGTCTTCCCGAACTCCCGCAGAACATCGGAGGGTTTAAGATCTTCACGGGGTGCGTCGGAATCCGGTCTTGGCAGGATAAACCTGTGCCAGAAACTAAAAACGAAGAACAATCCGGCAAGAACAAAGAAAGTTACCGCCCACGACATCGGGATGTTCCCCGACAGCCCCTCATAATTGACTGACGTATTATTTGTAAGCTTGGAGTCTGCCTGGAATACCATGTAAGCCGGTTTATCCCAGTTCGATTCGTTGAAGACAAGATGATCTCCCTGAATGAGGGCAATGCTCTTGTCGCCCTTTTTCAGGACAGTATTCAGCACAATCCTTTTCCCGGATTCAGGCGAGCCGGACAGCCTGACAGGGACAACCGCCACGCTTCCGGTCACTGCAGCGACACTGCCTCGCTCCTCGCCGAAGTTATCCCTGATCCAGGCTCCCAGTGGTTCAGAAACCTTTGTGGCCCACCACCCCTTGCTCTTTACTTTTTTTCCCTCCGGCTGCACAAAACCGTAACCCAGGTTGGAGGCCCTGATCGAATCCAGGAGTATACTCAGGCTATCCCTGTCAACGGTTTGCGTGCTTATCTTCAGAGAATCGTGTTCAAGAAAAAAGTACGTCTCACCCCTGCTCCCGGGTGCTGCCGCAACATATGGCACCTCGAGTACTGTTTTGGAGTAACCGGGTGATGCCTCGATGAAGACCGAAACGGGCTCCCTGCCTGAAGAGCTTTCAAGAAATCCTGCAAGAATTACAAGAAGTCCCTGCCCGGTGATTGTGGCAACCCGGTAAAAGGTGCTGCGGATGCCCACATACCTGGCCTGCTGGTTGGTATTCAGCCCGAGCATGTAAAAACCGTCTGCCGCTATATCATGGGTGGCTGAGCCGAATGCCAGAAGCCAGAAGAAAGCCAGGGTGATCTTGAAAAAGAGTGACGCCGGAATGGTAAGGGCGATGCTCGCGAAACCTAATGCCAGGACAAGCTGCGTAATAACAATCCACCATCTTTTGGTTTTGAGCATATCAACCAGCGGGCTCCATATCGGTTTAATGACCCAGGGCAGATAGAGTAAACTCGTGTACAGGGCTATGTCGGCATTGGAGATGCCCATTCGCTTGTACATGATCACAGATACTATATTAACCGCTACATAGGGTAACCCTTCAGCCAGATAGAGTGAGGGTATCCATGCCCAGGGTGAACGGGTTTTGTTTTGTGCTGTCATGCTTAAAGCTTATTAAACTTGTATCCCTTGTTCGTGTAAAAATCAATAATCTCCTGCAGCCTGAGATATAACTTGTCACTCCTGGCCGGGTCCGTCCCCGGATGAATGAGTATCATGGCGCCATTCAGCCCCCCCGGTGCGCCCTCCTCAAATTCGGCCAGCCTCTTCACCAGAAAATCGGATGAACAGTAGTTTGCCATGTCAGGAGTCGTATAATCAGCATTGGTGCCTGTGCCCGGGGAGAAATTGATCAGGGTGAGGCCCGTCTCTTCGCTCCACCTGCTTATGGCGCTGTTGTACCACTCATACGGTGCCAGAAAATACTGAGGCTTCTGCTTCTTCAGTCCCGCCTTCTGCAGAGCTGCGAAGTTGTTCCTGAGGTCAGCATTGAATTGCTCCTTGCTTACCAGAAGCGTATCCCTGTCTTCCCAGGGCATATAAAGCAGGTGTGCATCGGAATGTGGTCCGAGATAATGACCTTCCTTTATTATCCTGCCGGTTACCGGTGCCCACTTTTTGTTTCTAAGAAAATTTCCTGTAAGGAAGAAGGATCCTTTTATATTATTATCTTCCAACACATTAAGAATATGCTCAAATCCCTCTCCGAATTCGTCTGCAGAAAAGATCAGGTAAATGTTTTTTTCATCCGACCCTTTTCTGATCACAGCGCCGTGGGTATCATACACATCACCCTGTGCACCTGCCCGTGCTTTCCTTCCCTCCTTCTCAAGGGTTGACAGGTAATAGCTCAGGCTTGCGGTACCGTCGAGGGTGGGCTCATTGGTACTGTAGTCCCCTATATCGTCATGGTATACCACTTTGCCTCCCTGGAAGGCAGCGTAAGGATCCGGCCTGAGCAGGGTCAGTCCCTTCAGATTCTCATGGATTGCCTTGTTGATTGGCCCGTCAATCAGTCCTCCCGTGGTTGTCACGCCCAGGAACCGGGTGATGGGTGAGTGCGGATAAAGGGGGTAGTCGCCTCCTGCCGGCAGCCCGCATATCATGGAGGTGCCCCACGGGTTGCAGCCGAACAGCCAGTCTCTCATAGCGGCCTCCATGTGGTCATACCTGGCGTCTCCTGTAGCCTCACGGTATAGTCTGCACTGGGTCAGCGCTGCAGCTATGTAGTTATTCGAGCACCAGACAAAGGGTATCTTCACCTGGAAAACATCATTCTGATCACGCCGGTTGATAAGCTCCAGTCCCCTGCGCATGAATTCAGTGTATTTCCCCGAAAATTCAGTTTCAGACAGACCCAGACCGGCATGGCCCAGGTTAACGAATGGATAGAACTGGTAATGGCGTGCAGTGTCTTTTTCAATCCACGGAGTGTAAGGCTCCAGTGTGCCCCAGTAATCGGCCTGCACCAGGTAGTCGCTCTCCCCTGTAAGAGTGTATAACTCCCAGGCTGCAAGCTGCATGTCGTCAACATAGTTGTCCTCCTCGTAGAAATAAGGCGAGACGTTGCACGCGGTCTGGGTAGCCCCCAGGTCAGTCTGTGCAAACTCGAATGCATCGACGGATTTTGCAGCCAGTTTCTGTGCCAGTGCAGGATCACTCTTCCCGAACACCTTCGCTCCCATGGCAAAGACTGAGGCAAATTTACCTGCCGTGGAGGCTACTCCCTCAGTCCTGTTTTTGAATTCCGCAAGCCCCTGTGGCTTTCCGGTCACGAAATAGACCGGCCGGTAGGGACCGAGTCCGTAGTCAGCCTTATCATGGTTTGGTAGCCGAAAGCCGACGTGGTCACGGTCGTCAGCCACCTGGTTGTACATCACTCCGCTGTCAGGGTTCATCTTAAGCAGCCACTCCAAACCCCATTTTACCTCGTCTAGAATATCTGGAATACCGTTACGGCCCTGAGAGCCTGCAGCATCATGGGAGTCACCAAAAATCTCAGGAGATTTTTCGTATGCAAACATCATCTGGTAGACCGAGTTCGATGTGGTGGCCGTGTACCTTAGGTGATCGCTTGCATCATGGTAGCCGCCCCTGACGTCAATAACAGTGCCTGAGAGTGTCGGGTGATCAACGATCATGCCGTCATGTGAGTGACACGAGTCGGCCAGAAAAGGATTATATCCGCATCGCTGCTGCCTGATATAGTTTAGTATGAAATCGGCGGTTCCGTCATAGACCCCGGCTCCGACCCGGAATGTTTCAGACCGGGTGCGGCCATATAAGATATAGTATCCTCCCGGTTCAGTAAGCTGCGAGAAGTCGAGCCTGGCTGCGGCTGCCATGCCCCATACAGAACCGTCATAAAATGTTGCATTGCCAATGAATACCGCCTTGTCTGTCAGCGCATCACATACGGTGAATGAGGAGCCAACTCCCGGTTCCTGCGAGATATATACTGCAACCTTGACCGAGGCCGGAAGATAGCCAAGCTGGTTGATCCTGATCCATGACTGTCCGTAAATGCCAGTAAGGGAAGTACACAAAACCAGGATGAGAAGCAGTCTTTTCTTCATTTCAGTATTTTATTTCGAGAGTGGCATTTTTGAAATAGTGCATAAGTATTTCCCTGTATGTGTAACCTCCCGCTCCCATCACGGCCGCGCCTATCTGACAAAGACCCACACCGTGACCCCATCCGGCACCATGCAGGACGAAGGAGACCGAATCTCCGTGACTCATTTTTTCCACATAAAATGCAGAACTGTAAAGATGAGTTGCCGAAAGAGCTTTTCTTATCTCAAGCTCTTTACCGATGATAAGGGTCTTTTTGCTGCCCCTGATCTTCAGCCTGACTATTCTTCCTGATGTCCCCCTGGATAGAGGTACAAGGTCAGTGATAATTCCGAAGTCAATGCCGGTACGTTTTCTAACCAGGACACTCAGTTCTTGCTGTGTATATTCAACCTTCCAGCGGAAGAAGTCGTTTGTCTCCTGGTCATAACTGTTCAGGACCTGGGTAAGTGTCTTCTTGTCATTTGTATTACAGAAAGAATCAGGGTTGCCGGCTATCCAGTTCACTGCATTTACTTCATGTGTCAGGTCGGGCGGTAACACTGAGGGAGTGGGAGTATCGGCTAATCTCTGCAGATAGGGATGATTCACCGGCTCCCATACATTTTCAAAGATTTCCGTCACTCCCCCGCAGCATTTTGAATAGCGTGCGTCACATATAGCGTCAGCGTACATCAGTACTTCACCGCTCGTATCATTTATTGATTTCTCGACAATCGGGGTTGAGGCACGGGTGATTCCCTGGTAACGCTGGCAGTGATCATCAGCACACACATCGAAATTATGATGATCCTCACGGTCATACCAACGGGTAATTTCCCTGTCGGTCACGAAGCTCGTCCTGTATTCCGTCCTCCTCTCCCCCAGACGTTCACTCTTCTCTGTCTGAGCCAGCAGCCAGCTTCTTGAGATCACCGCATGAGCTTTCAGGAGTTCAGGGGATGAGGTGGCGCTCATCTCCGATGATATCACACTTATCAGGTAGTCTTCGATTGAGAGAATATTGACTGCTGTCAGCCTGCCCTCTTCGGTAATAAATTTCAGCTTGCCCTTAAACGACTGGTCCTCATTGCGCTGCCAGTGAAAATTCACCCCGATTGTAACAGCATGAAGCGTGAAATACGATCTGTCCGGGGCTTCCGGCATAAGGACAATCTCTGTCCCCACATCCACTTCCCGTTCATGACTGCGCAGTAAGATCCTGCCATTACTGTATAATGCGGTCCAGAGACCTTCAAGTCTCAATGATCCTCCTGCATCTGAAAAGGTTCCGGCAAGGGTGAATGTAAGTCCACCTCCCGACACTATTCCAACCCGGATTTCCGGGACATTAACTTGTCCGGTCATGGCAGATTTTTTATAAGGGGCGAAAGCTCTTCGTCGCTGAGACACACCTGTCCGAAGATATCAGATATGTCCTCAGCGGTGATTTTAATAAAGTCCTCTTCCCTCGGGGTTATGACAACGCCGCCCATATCCACCGAGGCGGGACTGAGAATTATTTTTTTATTATCTCCGGCAAAAAACTGCGACGGTCTGTGAAGCATCCGGGGAATGACATGTACAGTCCATATACCCTTGGAAAATGATGTCAGAATATTGAGCATAGGTTCCGGTCTGTCAGGCTGAATTAGCCTGAAACGCGAATAAAACTCTTCAAAGCAGAGGGTAAGTTCATCAGGATTGGTGCCTTCGATTGTTACCATCCCCCTCATATAATTTTTCCACTGCCACAGTTTGATATCCCCTTTCCGGGATATCAGGGAGCAGTTGTTTTTCCCTGCAAAGTCCTTTTCTACCGGCAGAAATCCCTTATTTCCCGCCTGGAAATGAAGATGATCAGGTGCTGAGGCGCCGCATTGAGGCCCATTATAGAAGATTACAAAATCTGGTAATTCCCTCGCAAGGGAGAGCATTATTCTGAAACTGTTAAGTATCCTCTGGTCTGTGTGCAGATCAGCCACTATTGTAAGATGCCTGTTGAAGATCGGGAAGGGGTTGACAAGCAGGGTCCAGCCTTCCCCAAAGGGGAGCCCCTGCTGCTGCAATGGCCTGTTTTTCGCGCAAAGGAAACACGGTCGGGCTTCTATGGACCTGGAATCTACTTTCGCTACGGATGATGTTATGCGGCCGGGATTGAACTGAACCATGAGGTCATAAGTCCCGAAACCAATAATCCGGGTCCTGACGTTTTCAAGCTGTTCATAGTTTACCCGGGCCAGATCCCATTTGCTTACCTGGCTGATGAAAAGTTGGTTTACACTCTCGGAATAACTCATTTTCCGGTCCTGGTTTACTGTTTTTCCGAACTGAGCATCTTTTTACGTGCCAGAAGCTCGACTGTCCTGATCTTGTCCTTATATAAATTAAAGGTATTGCTTTTATTCACATCAAGGGCTGCGTCGGAGTTCTCATCCCACCTGCGGCACAGGTAGAGAGGTTCATAGATGCGTCCAATCCGGTAATGCCTGCTGATTGCAAGTCCCACGGCATAATCCTCACCATAACTTACATTCGGAATTTTTATGCTTCTCAGCAGAGGAGTGTAGAATGCTCTCGGAGCACCCAATCCGTTTATGCGCAGAGCATTGTTGCGTCCATTGTCAGGCGTCCACTCCCGGTGATCAATCAATCCGGGGGGTATATCCTGAAGGTCGAAATTTACCATTTTATAAGTTCCTACAACCATGGCGCACTTTTGGTTGTGGAATGCCTCTGCCACCCTGGTGATTACTGTGTCATCGATATAGAGGTCATCACTGTCAAGCTGAACGGCATATTTTCCGCACTTTTCGCTGAAGATGGCTTCATTCCAGCACCCGCCAATGCCAAGGTCCTTCCTGTCAGGAATTATGTGTACAATCCTGGTCTCTTTTTCAGCGAATGATCTTATGACTTCTGTTGTGCCGTCAGTTGAGTAATTGTCAACTATGATCAGGTTAAAACTGTAATTTGTCTTCTGGCTCAGCACCGATTTTATTGCATCACCCACGGTTTTTACCCTGTTCTTTACAGGAATGACCACCGATACTTCAGTATCAAATTTGTCTGCATCAGGGGCAATCTCCATGAAAACCGGTTTAAGCCATGCATTTATATCCTTAAGATGTTCAGTGCAGGCATTTTCCATCTCGATCTGAACAGCCCTGTTCCTCGGGTCAACATAGTCAAACTGCTTTTCTCCCGTCTTCCGTGTGTCACTCTCTACCTCAGAATAAAGCAATTCCTGGATATGCACCAGACTGCCGTGCTGCGAAATCTTAAGCCTCAGGTCATAAAAGCCGGCATACTGGTAACCGTGTACCATTCTCATGCATGCATTCCTGAATGCGGTGGCACGGTAAAGGATCACCGAACCGAAGTTAAAGTCATCACGAAGGCTTCCCTCCTGGTAATCTGTGACCGGGTGAGGCGACAGCCGGCCGTCGCGGTTTTCATAATAGTCTGAATACACGAAGTCTGCATCACTATCATCGCATACCTGAATCATGCGGTCAAGGCCAAATTTTCCGAGATCCAGAGGGGAAGTCTTGCCGTAAATCAGAATGTAATCAGTATCAGCAGACACTGCCATTTTTTTTACCGCCTCCGTTGAGGCAAACCCTTTTGCCTTTATCAACCCGGTCACGCTCGCGGTATCGGCCCTGGAATGATCTTCGGGGACGACTGCAAAAATACCACTGACGATTCCGGACCCTTTCAGAGAGGCGACGGTGATGTTAAGTGATTCATTGTCTGATAAGGGGACAAAGCATGTTATCTTTCTGTTCATAACCTCTGTTTACTTTCTTATAAGGAATTCAAGGGTCTGTTTCATCAGCCTGTTCCTGTCGGTTTCGGATTTAACTGTCTCAAATGGAAAACCCAGCACCAAAGTTCTGTTTTTTCCGCGGTGTATTACGCCTGCTGAGGTATTATTCTCGGTGTACCTGAAAGCAGTGACCGATGATTTGTCAGCAGGAACAATGGCATCAGTGGCTTCTGCACCGTAAACTTCACCTGTTTGCTCAGTATTGAATTCCACCGGGCCGCTGAAGAGGGGAGCGGCAATATCAGTTGGGCTTACTGCACCTTTCTTTACAGCGTGCCCCGTCATTGCCCTGAAATGCAGATAATCGGCTGCAAAAGCCATAACAGATGTATCTGCTGAGATGCGAAGATCTGTTCCCACATAGGATCCTGACATGAAGATTGATATGCCGGCTTCGGTAATCGCTTTGATTTTACGTGTGAATTCCGGGGTGTATATCTGAAAATCAAGTTTGGTACTGTCATATGCAGCTGCCGTCGTCTTTTCTTCGCCGAAAATCAGATCTGCGACCTGATACGGAGAGATGTCAAAATCGGGACGGCTGAACACCTCATCACTGACGGAACAGAAAGAGTAACCTGCGGCCATGATGGCTTTACCGTGAACAGAGGCAAAGTCAAAAGTGTTACCCGGAATTATTTTCCCTTCCATATCAGACCAGGAGGCTCCCCAGCCGGGATTGTCATCATCGATCCACGGCAGACTGCGCTCAAAGTCATACTGATCGCCGGTGGTGACAATGTCATAACCGTCTGCCACACCCCGGTCTCTCCACCACGCCACTCCTGCCATTCCATTCCTGTCAAACCATTCAGGACCAGAGGTACGGTCAAAACCGTTGACAATCAGCACTCTGGTTTCCTCTCCCCTTTTCAGTCCCACAGCAAGAGTCTCTGACTCGAAGCTTTCACCCCCGTCATTGAAGGCAGTGACCCTGAAACTGTAAACAGTGTCATAGTGTGGCAGTTCTACTACTGCCGAGGTTTCAGTCACGTCAAATCCATTATCGAATCCGTTGTCACCGGTGCGGGTGTAAATCCTGTAACCTGCAGGCTGTGCCGAAGGCTCCAGAGGGTCCTGCACAGGAGCCCAGCTGATTTTTACACTTCTGCTCTCAAGGGGAATAATTGCCAGGTCAGTGACGGGAAGCGGTTGCACAGTATAGTCTCTGGCCCGGTCAGATGACAGGTACCTGAGTATTCCTTTATAGACAGCGCGGCTTACGTGGAATCTGAAACGGGGATCCAGGCCGTAACGCTGGTCTCCCTGGTTCTGATGCGAGAGAAGTTCCAGCAACATTGCCGGTACGGCGGGGGTCCTGGCTTCCGAGTAGGATCTGTCCCACAGCCCGCGACGGGTCCACTGAGGATTGAACAGCACTTTTACATCCCCGACTATCTGAGTCTGAATCATGTCAGTAAGATCACGGCTGGCCATCCGGCTGGTGCCGTCAGGAAACTTTCCGCCTCCCGCAGCGGTGGAATAGATGCCAAGGGTTCCTATTATGGAGTCATCAGGTGTGACCCCGGCATCAGTGTGAAAAGCGAGGGCCAGATCAATGGGAATACCAAGGCCCGATGCCTCCCCTGTGCCTGCCCCGGGTTCAGCCGGGCCTGCAAGGTAGTTGACCCAGGCACCGCGTGACATATAATCGTCATTATAGTCGTTCCTGTTTTTGTTCGGCGTATAAACAAGAGTATCCGGCATTCCCGCATACTGCAGATAATACCTTGCACCCTCCAGGTATCGGGGTTTTCCGCTGAGTTTCCATGTATGGCTGACAGTGTCATTATGAGCTTGCAGGGTTTCTGCCGGTGAGGTTGCATTGAGAGACCACTGGTTGGAAATCAGGTCATCAGAAGGGCGGCGCGCCACATTCCCCATGCCTCCCCCGAACCTCACGGCATCAAGGGCAGTATACCCGTTATCACCTGAAGTGACCGTGACAGCCCCTGTGGATTCGTTTTTGCCGGCGTTAAACTGAAATGTTCCAAGATAAATCCAGGTGCCTCCCCCGACAGTCTGATTGACGACAAACGAGGTGTTTCCTCCGCTGTGCCTGACGGTGTACCTGACAGCATTACTATTGTCCGCCGATTGCGGATAGGAAACATATACAGAATAATTTCCTTTTTCCGGAATGTCTGCAATGTAATCTGCAGTACCCTCGCTGAATCTCAGGGAGGTCCCCTTGCTGAAAGGATTGTCACCTGCAAACAGCGTATCAGTCAGAAGAAATCCCTCACCTGTCGCTTCCTGCTGACCGGAAATGTGTATGACAAATTCCGATTCACCCGATGAGCGGTCGTTGTCAACAATAACTTCATTGACCTGTGTGTCTCTTTCCCTTGGCAGTAAGACAGTTGCTCCTGAGTTTTCAAGCATCCTGGTGAGGTAGGGCAGAACATAGCCCATCACCGATATGTCTTCAACAGTCCCGAACAGTTTTGCCCTCTGCCACTCCCAGCGGTCAAGGGGCTGATCAAAATAATAACCATGACTGTGCCAGATCGCCAGGTTGGTTTCAGCCAATCCCGCAGAAGGAATAATACCGTTGATTTTCGTGATGAACACCGGTCTGTCAGCGGATCTGCGCAACAGCCTGGCGGTGTCGGCCGGAAGGGACTTCCTGTAGTAGTTCGGGATAAGGTCACGGATTAAAAATCCGTTTGTACGGATATTAATGCTGTAATTACTGAACTTCCTTCCAAGAGCCTCTCTAAGTGAATTCTCGAAGACAGCAAGGGTTCCTTCCCTGACCGGATTATATGAAAATGCAGCAGGAAACCACAGGTCAATACTCCCGGCTTTGTCGATACTCAGGGAGTCAGGCCTGATTCTGTCGGGAAAATGCCATTCTGCAACGGGATTGGTCCAGGAATCAAGTTTTGTCAATGCTTTTTTTTCGAGCCTTGCCTCTCTCTGTCCTGAAAGACTGGCGCCACTGATCAACATTAAAATGATCACCGCGTATAATAACCTTCCTGATCGGGTTCTCATCCTGATATTCGTTTTGCTGAAAGTATGAAATATCTACCAAAAATAGAAAGTTTTTTAAAATATGTCATACATCTGACAAAAACTGGTTTTGTACAGAATAATTATTTATTTTTGTTATTGGTAAAGATTTCCAAATTGGTTCCTTTTTAATATAACAGCTGTTATAATACTAATATCTAACATAGTGCAAGTTTTATAAACGCTTATGATACTCATAGCCGACAGCGGATCCACAAAGACTGAATGGAGGGAACTGACTGAGGGAACATCCGGGAAGTCATACAGATCAACGGGACTCAATCCCTTCTTTCTGAAAAGTGACGATATAGTTGCGCTCCTTCAAACAGAAATGTCAGAAGTTGAAGGTGTGCCGGTCAGTCAGATATTTTTTTACGGTACGGGGTGCAGCAATCCTGCCAAAATTGAAATAATAAGCATTGCCCTGAAGAAGTTTTTCGGTGACGCCGAACTGTTTGTCGGCAGTGACCTCCTCGGCGCTGCCAGGTCTCTGTGTCAGAACGAGGCGGGTATAGCCTGCATAATAGGCACAGGATCAAATTCATGCTATTATGACGGCAAAAAGATTGTCTCCAATGTTTCGCCCCTCGGTTATATCCTCGGTGATGAAGGAGGCGGGGCAGTAATAGGGAGAAAACTGGTCTCCGGGGTTCTCAAAAAACAGCTTCCGGGTATTGTAATTGAGAACTTTTTCAGGGCATATCCAATGTCACCGTCAGAAATTCTTGACAGTGTCTACAACATGCCTTTTCCGAACAGGTTTCTGGGCCAGTTTGCCAGGTTTATCGCAGAGAATATCCATGTCCCTGAATTGGAGGCAATAATCACCTCAAGTTTTGATGAGTTCCTCTTAAGGAATGTGCTCCAGTACCCCGAGGCAAGAAAATTTCCGGTACATTTTACCGGGAGCATCGCCTGGCATTTCAGGCCTTTCCTTGAAGACCTTTTGATCAGGTACAGGCTACAGCCGGGAATATTTTCATTGACCCCTATGGAAAACCTTGTCCGGTACCACCTTCACAATCAGCAGAAAGCATTATGAGCAGACCTTCCTCATCAAAGCCGGCAATAAGTATCACCGAGTCGCCTTCCAACTTTGAAAACCTTGATAATATGTCTGTGCATGAATTGCTGACAAACATAAATCATGAAGATGCCAAGGTGCACCTGGCAGTCAGGGCTGCTATTCCGCAGATTGAAAATCTTGTTGACCATATACTCAGGAGGATGAATAAGGGCGGCCGTCTTTTTTATCTTGGTGCCGGAACCAGCGGAAGGCTGGGCGTGCTTGACGCTTCGGAGATACCTCCCACTTTCGGGGTCTACGATAAGGTGATCGGACTCATTGCTGGCGGTGAAGTAGCCCTCCGCAGACCCGTTGAATCAGCTGAAGATGACCCTAATAAAGCCTGGAATGAGCTGGAGATCTTCAACATCAACACCAAGGATACAGTGATAGGAATAGCTGCATCCGGAACCACTCCGTATGTCATCGGGGGAATACAAAACGCGCGCGCGAAAGGCATACTTACCGGATGCATAACCTGCAATCCGGGCAGCGCCATTGTCAAAGTGACTGAATTCCCCATTGAGGTTGTGGTAGGTCCTGAATTTGTCACCGGCAGTACCAGGCTGAAGGCGGGCACCGCCCAGAAGATGATCCTCAACATGATAACCACCACACTCATGATCAAGCTCGGAAGGGTCAAGGGCAACAAGATGGTCAACATGCAGCTCTCAAACAAGAAACTCATCGAACGAGGCACAAGAATGATTGTGGAGGAGCTTAATATCCAGAGTGACGCTGCCCGGATACTTCTGCTTCAGAACGGGTCTGTCAAGAAAGCCCTTGAGGTTTACAGGGAAAACTATAAGTGATTATGGAAGACATATTCAGTAAAATCGGTACCGGACTCACCCTGAGCCAGAAGATCGAAAGGAAAATCGAGGAAGCGATAAGGCAGAAAAAGCTTCTTCCGGGAGCCAAGCTGCCAACAGAAAAGGAACTCTGCGCCCAGTTCGCCGTCAGCCGCACTGCACTGAGGGAAGCCCTGCGGCGTCTGAGTGCCCGCGGACTTATTGACATTAAAAAAGGCAGTGGAATGTACATTACCGAGCTGAAGATCGAAGACGCCATCAACTCGCTGCATCTCTTTTACGACCTCAGGTTCAATTCCGATCTCATCCTGCAGATCATTGAGGTAAGGCGCCTCTTTGAACCTGAGGTAGCACGACTGGCGGCTCGCAACAGGACCGAAGAGGACATCAAGATCCTGCAAAAGAACCAGATAGAACTTGAAAAGTGCAACCCTGACAACACCCAGCTCGAGGTTGACCTCATAAACAGGTTTCACATGAACCTTTCCAAATCAACAGGGAACCCAATTGTAATTATCAGTCTTGAACCCGTTTACTCACTCCTGCCGCGGATGCGAAACCTCATTTACGGAAACATAGAGGGAGAAAAGGAGTACACCCTCAAATACCAGAAGGAGCTCCTCAGGGCACTGAGGGAAAAAGACAGCCAGAAGGCATACGAGGTATCTGTTGCCCTTCTTGAACGCAACAAGGAGATTTATAACAAGTATTTCAAACCCAGCTGACCTTCCGGCAGTCATTAATTCTGCAATGCTGAAAATATATCTTGCAGCTGCATTAATCTCATTCAGCGGGCTCTGTCTTCAGGCACAGGAACCTGACACATCGCGGGTTGGCATACACCAGACCGAGAGCCAGTATTACTCGCTGATAATTGATAAAGCACTTTTTGACGATAAAATTCTAATGGCAGCTCCCTCAGTACTCAAGAGTAAAGCAGTCGTTCCTCTTACACACAAGGTCTACGGATGGCACCCTTACTGGGCTCCAGAATCAGCCTATCTCTCATATGATTACAGCGCCCTCACCCATATCGCATATTTCAGTTATGAGGTCGATACGGCAACCGGCGGGTACATGACGCTCAGGGGATGGAACACCACCCCGGTAATCGACTACGCCCATCAGCGGGGTGTCAAAGTCACACTGACCGTAACCAATTTCGGCGCAGCAAGAAATACTGAATTACTGTCAGACACTGTCAAACAGACGTTACTAATAACTACGGTCGTCCAGCAACTTAAGGCGCGTAACGGTGACGGAGTCAATTTCGATTTCGAAACTGTTCCGGCAGCACAGAAAGCCAATATGGTTGATTTCTGCAGGCGGGCTGTAAGGATGATAAAGAAAGAGCTCCCTGCCGCGGAGATATCACTTGCGACACCAGCGGTCGACTGGTCTTCCGCATGGGATTACCACTCACTGGCAGGGATATGCGATTACCTGATCATTATGGGGTACAACTATTACTGGAGCGGATCCGCAACGGCCGGTCCTGTTGCTCCGCTCACAGGAGAGACTCAGAATGTGACCCGTAGCATTGACACTTATCTCAACGCAGGTGTCCCCCCGGAGAAACTTCTGCTGGGAGTTCCCTGGTACGGGTACGACTGGCCTGTTGTCAGCAACGAAAGAAAGGCTGCCACAACCGGTACCGGAACGTCACGTATTTACAGGGCAGCTGAAGTGCTTGCTGAATTGCACGGCAGGGAGTTTGATCAGACCACGGGAGTTCCCAGAGTGAGCTACATGGCAGGTACCGACTGGCGGCAGTTGTGGTACGATGACAGCCTGAGCCTCTCCCTGAAATATGACCTTGTGAAAACCAAAAGGCTGGCCGGGATCGGCATCTGGGCATTGAGCTATGAGGCTGACAGAAAGGAACTCTGGAGAAGTATCAAAGCATCATTCTCTGAAGAGCCACCGGATAACTCCCGGATCCTGGAAATTGTCCCTAACCCCGTTTCAGAAATTTCAGTTATCAGCTTCGCCCTGTCATCACGGGGCCATGTAAAACTTATGCTTTATGATATAAGCGGCAACCTCAGGGCTATCCTTTTCAATCACGAACTTGAACCTGGCTACTATGATCAGAGCTTTAATTCTGCAGGCTTCAGCGACGGTATTTACATATGTGTATTGCAAACCCCCTCAGGCAGGTCATCGAAGAAGATAGCAGTAATTAAAAGAGAGTAATGAGTTACAAAAAACATACACTAAATGAAAAAATTTGCTGTGGTTATGCTAATGCTTTCAATTCTCCCGGCATTAAAAGGTCAGATGCAGGAAGCAGTAAATAAGATACAGGCTGATTACCAGCTTATGGGACTTTCAGTGGTCACCGTCTGCGGAGACCGTGTAACCGGGTCTTTTCACGCTGGATTAAGGGATTATGAACGCAACCTGACGGTTAATGACAGCACCAGATTCAGGATTGCGTCCATATCAAAGCTTGTCATGACTACGGCAATGATGAGGCTGTATGACAGGGGTCTTTTCAAGCTTGATGATGATGTCAGCCGCTACCTTGGGTTCACACTCAGGAATCCGAATCATCCTCAGATACCGATAACGGTCCGGATGCTGCTCTCACATACGGGAAGTCTCAATGAGGGGACAGGTTATGATACCTTCCTCACGGATACTTACAATAATGTCAGTAATCCGCCCGATTTTTCTCAGCTGCTGACTCCCGGAGGCAAATATTACACTGAAGATATGTGGAGGAAGGAGCTTCCCGGAACATATTTTTCATATTGCAATGCAAACTTCGGACTTGCCGGTACCCTGATTGAAAAGATAAGCGGACAGAGATTCGACAGGTTCATTGCAGAGAATCTCTTTATTCCCCTTGGTATAACAGGTGCTTACACCGTGGAAGGACTCAGTGATATAAACAGTCTTGCGGTAATTTACCGTAACGAAGAAGGGAAATGGACTCCCCAGACAGATAACTTCAGGGGTGAGCTGACTGCACCCCGCGATTTTTCAGGATATAAAACCGGTACCAACGCTGCGGTCTTCTCACCCCAGGGAGGGCTCAGGATATCAGCCTCTGAACTGGCAAGGGTAATGATACTGCACCTTAATAAGGGCACCTTTGACGGAAAAAGGATTATATCAAAAAAGAGTATTAGGCTTATGCATTCACCGCAATGGAAATACAACGGAAGTAACGGTGATGATGTGGGTCAGTCTAGGTCCTGGGGACTCAGCATCCATATTCTGACCAACACCCCCTCCGGTGATGTAATCTTTAAGGATTCAAAAATGATGGGGCACACGGGTGATGCCTACGGACTGAAATCCGGCTTCTGGTTTGACCCGGTCAACAGGTCAGGATTTATCTTCATGACAAACGGCATTTTCAAACAGCCGCCACCGGGATCCTATTCCGCTTTTGACAGCTTTCAGGAATCGGTTTATTCAGCAGTCAGGGACAACTCCGGAGTGCCCTGCAAAAAAGAATAGGAATATCTTTTCCAAACAGCTAGTTTTAGATTTTAATTCGGCTTATTCACTTCTCAACACCCCAAGGAGATGAATATTGAACTGATCACAGCAGTGGCTATAGGTATCGGACTGAGTGCCAGCGCCGGCTTCAGGGTTTTCATACCCATGCTCGTGGCTGCCATTGCGGCACGTGCCGGCATCCTGCCACTGAATGAGAGCTTCCAATGGCTCTCGTCATGGACCGCTATAGCCTGTTTCGGTACTGCGACGGTGGTCGAGATACTGGCATACTATATTCCGTTTGTCGATAACCTGCTTGACACAGTGACAACTCCCCTGGCAGTCGGTGCCGGAACCCTCCTGCTTACATCGGTACTGCCCATTGACAACGATCTGCTTAAATGGATCACCGGGGCGGCCGTGGGAGGCGGCGCCGCGGCCACTGTTCAGAGCGGAAGTGCAATCACACGCCTTTTCTCCACAAAGCTGACTGCCGGTATTGGTAATCCTGTAGTTGCAACCGGAGAAAACGTTGCAGCCATTGGCACTTCGCTGCTTTCACTCGTGATTCCTTTCTTTGTGGTGGCCGGAATTCTGTTATTGATGTTATTCATATTCACCCGGCTACGCATAAGAGCTGTCAGAGATGATCAGTCCCTGAAGTAGGTCAAAAGGCAAAAAAAGCATATGCATATGAACCGTCTGACTTCTGCTTTATTATTTTTTTCCGGGCTTCTGTCCGTTGCCGGATGTAAAAATCATTTTTCCGAACTGTCTCTCCGCTTGCCTGTTGACACGGTCGGCTTCGCTCAGTACGGCTGGCAGACCGACAGCCTGCTGGCAAGAATTGAGAGATTTCAGCCTGCGCAGCTGAAGGAAGCCGGGGCCCTGTTTGCCAGCTCTGCATCTCTGAGGGTTACGATATCACCGCATGACGACTACACATATGTTGGTTACCTCTACCCGGCCCTGCTCAGTCACGTCAGGTCCGATGTAGTGATTCTCTTCGGAGTAGGTCACAAGGCCAGGGTGTTCGGAATTGAAGATAAAATTGTCTTCGGATCCTTCAGTAAATGGAAAAGTCCCCGCGGGACCGTTGAAATCTCGGAACTGCAAAACTCAATAATAGAAAATCTGCCTGAGGATCAGTTTACTGTACACGACAGTCTGCAGGCGGCAGAACATTCCATGGAAGCCCTTGTGCCTTTCCTGGAATATTACAACGAGGATGTGAAGATCATTCCCATTATTGTGTCGGCCATGTCTTTTGAACGTATGGAGGCTGTTGCATCATCCCTTTCAGCAGCGATAATGAAGACAATGAAGGAGGCAGACCTTGCCTGGGGCACAGGGTGGTCAATTGTCATTTCCACCGATGCCGTTCACTACGGCAACGAAGACTGGGGAGGGAAAAACTATGACCGGTTCGGAGTAGATTCGGCAGGTTATTTTCAGGCTGTTGAATATGAAAAACAGATATTGAGCGGGATGCTCGGGGGTGACCTGACCCCTGAAAAGATAAGGGCATTCAGCAGCTGCACCGTGTCAGACGATGATTACCGTGAATATAAGTGGACATGGTGCGGAAGATATGCAGTTCCGCTCGGCCTGCTTACCGCTTATGACATCTCTGTAAAGACAGGTGCCCCTCTCAAGGGAAAGGTTGTCGGATATTCGACAAGCATTGCCAATCAACCCGTGCCGCTGTCCGACCTTGGCATGGGCATCACCGCCCCGGCAAAACTGACTCACTGGGTTGGATATGCAGCAGTTGGATATGAATAACAAAACAAAAAAAATAACCGGTGCTGAAGAGCAATGAACCTATAGCCATTTTCTGGTTCCGCCGTGATCTCCGTGCCGAAGATAATGAAGGCCTTGCCCGTGCACTTAAGTCGGGGTACAGGGTACTTCCCCTGTTCATTTTCGACACGGGTATACTTGACAGGCTGGAAGCGCGGAAAGACCGGCGAATTGAATTCATTGCAGGAGCCCTTGGTGAACTGCAAAAGACTTTTACCGCGGCAGGCAGCTCACTTGCTGTTTATCACGCCAGCCCTGTTGATGCCTACCGTAAATTACTGACTGAATTTAATGTCAGGGCAGTTTATGCCAATCACGACTATGAACCATATGCTGTCAGTCGTGACGCCGCGGTTGGCGAACTTCTGAAGGAATCGGCAATTCCTTTCCACACGTTCAAAGACCAGGTGATCTTCGAAAAAAATGAAGTGCTAAAAAGCGACGGAACTCCCTATACTGTCTTTACCCCCTACGCAAAGGCCTGGAAAAGACTTCTGACAAAAGAACCTGTCACCCCGCATCCGTCACCGGACCTGAGAAGTAATCTTCTTAAAATAAGTCCTTTGCTCATTCCTTCCGTATCTGACCTGGGTTTCCTGAAGACCGGGTACACTTATTCAGCCCCGGAAATTGACACTGACATCATTAAAAACTATCACAACACAAGGAACATTCCCTCGCTTGCCGGTACCAGCAGGCTCGGACCGCATCTGAGGTTCGGGACTGTATGCATAAGGAAGCTGGTTAGTACGGCCCTCACCCTGAACGAAGTATGGCTCAACGAGCTTATCTGGCGGGAGTTTTTTATGGCCATACTCTGGCACTTTCCTCATGTTGCGGAAAACTCCTTCAAACGGAAATATGACAGCATCCGATGGCTGAACAATGAAGAGGAGTTCGGCAGGTGGTGCAACGGTATGACAGGGTTTCCAATAGTCGACGCCGGCATGAGAGAACTGAATGAGACTGGCTTTATGCATAACAGGGTGAGGATGATCACCGCGGGATTCCTCATCAAGGATCTGCTGATCGACTGGAGGTGGGGGGAGGCATATTTCGCCTCAAAACTTCTCGACTACGAGCTGTCGTCAAATAATGGTAACTGGCAGTGGGCAGCAGGATGTGGCTGTGATGCAGCTCCGTATTTCAGGGTCTTTTCGCCAGCTGAACAAACCCGGAAATTTGATCCGGACCTGTCATACATCAAAAAATGGGTGCCCGAATCAGCCTCACCTTCATACCCAAAACCTGTTGTGGATCACAGTCTTGCCAGTGTGAGAGCCGTACTGGCATACAGAAATGCCCTTCACCAGAACAACTGATAATCATGATACTGACAAGACAGGTAAGATCACTTTTTAATCCTGAGATGTACCAGGGATGGGGAAACACGAGAAAGTACTTTGAAGGCTGGTATTTTAAGGTGGTAAAACTTACCAGGTTTACAACCTATAACGGTTCAGCACTCCGGAAACTGGCCTTTACTGATTCCGCAGCAGAACTGGAGCTGGAAAACAAATACTACATCCTGAACGTAAGTGCGCCGCTTGATCAGGCAACCGGACTTGCCGCACCCGTTGCAGGGATGATGAACGGCCGGATTGAAGAAAGCATGACGTCAGTAATTACAGTCACCCTTATCGACAAAAAAACAGGAAAGACAATTTTCAGCGGAGAAGGCCGAAATGCAAGCATCGAAAGATCAGGAGACACCTCAGTTCTGATTCCCCGCTGACACCGCGGACGGCCTGATTCCTGTTGTTCTAAAACATCTTTGGGAGTACTCTCTTTTGAATATCTTTGCCTCCTGTTATGAAACCAAATAGCTCCGTAATCCGGTGATGAAAAAAAATATATACAGTCTGATACTTACTACACTGATACTGGCATTGTCAATAACGGTCGATGCCCAGGAACAAGCCTCCGGCCAGGACACTGTGAGAAAAAATGCAGCCAAAGTTTTCATCGACTGCCGGAGCTGTGACATGAGCTTCACACGTCAGGAGATACCCTGGGTGAACTATGTCAGGGATGTGAGGGAAGCTGAGGTTTACGTCCTTGTGACAAGCCAGAGGACCGGTAGCGGTGGCGATATGTACACCTATAAATTCCAGGGAATGAAAAGGTTCGCCGGGATGAATGACACACTGTCATTTACCAGCAATCCTGATGAGACCGGACCACAGTTAAGAGAGTTGCGAACCAATCTCCTGAAGGCCGGACTGCTGAGGTATGCTGCCAAAACCCCGGTAATAAGGGAGATCATGATATCCCATGACAAGGAAATGGAGCAGGAGGAAATAGTCGATAAATGGAATTACTGGGTCTTCGAACTGCAGACCAGCCCACGTTTTAACTCTGAAGAATCATACCAGAGAATCCAGCTGAACAACTCCGTCAACATATCCAAAGTCACCCCCGATGTTAAGCTTGAAATTGAAGCCGACCAGAGCTACAACAGACAGCGCTTCATCGAAGGTGATGATGACACCACATATATAAGAAGCTCAAAAAGCCTTGACAACCTGTACGTTAAGAGCCTCGGCGAGTACTGGTCAGCCGGGCTCCGGTGGAACATCAGTGCATCGACCTCCCAGAACTACATTTTCAACAATATGTTCATGCCCTCGGTGGAGTATGACATTTTTCCCTATTCCGAAGCCACCCACCGGCAGCTCAGGTTTCTTTACAGCGTGGGATACCAGTACAGCCATTACATTGACACCACAATATACAACAAGACGTCTGAAAACCTCTTCCTGCAGCAGATACGGATTGCCTATCAGATTCAGGAGAAGTGGGGATCGGTAAATCTATCCCTGGTGGGTTCGAGCTACTTTCATGATGTGTCCAAAAGCCTGGTTCAGCTGAATGCGTCTGTCAGGGTCAGGATCATCAAAGGACTTTCCCTTTCGGTCAACGGCGGAGCAGCATATATCAATGACCAGATGAATCTCGCCAAGGGAGAACTCTCTGAAGCCGACAGGCTGCTGAGACTCAAGGAGCAGGCTACCAGTTATAATATCCAGGGAGGACTGAGCATTACCTACACCTTCGGATCAATATACAATAATGTCGTTAATCCGAGATTCGGCAGCGGCGGTTATGATTATTACGACTGATTTTCAGTCCCCGGATTGACTGGATCAGGCGGTCACCGGCATCATGGCATTCTGCAAATCACCTGCATAATGGGCGTCTGCAAGTCATCGGCAAAAAGGGATTCTGCATGGCACCTGCATAAAGGGATTCTGCATACAAAAAATGGGAAGCAGACACAGGAGATTTATTATCTTTGCGATTGTAAAGAGCCTACCCTTGATTATATTATAATGCTCTTTATCAATATATTATGACTGCAAAGATGATCCTTTTCTTCGAGACACCTTCAAAAAGCATTATTGCTGCCGGAACAACACGGGAATTATCTACGGAAGAAAAATCAAGGCTGTCGTGGCTCTTCAATGATGCACGCCTGATCAGTGCAGAATCCGTAAGCAGGACATTCATCGGTCCCCGCCGCGAGATGGTCACGCCCTGGAGCACGAATGCCGTGGAGATCGCCCAGAATATGGATGTCACGGGAATTCAGCGGATGGAGGAATACTTTCCGGCAGACGGTGAGAACCCGGAGCATGATCCGATGCTTCAGAGAGTATACCGAGGCCTTGATCAGGAAATATTCACAGTTCACCGTGACCCTGAACCTGTAATTCCAGTTACTGACATTGCTGCTTACAGTACAAAGGAAGGGCTCGCCCTCAGCAGTGAGGAAATAGAATACCTTGATAAATTAAGCAGGTCAATAGGCCGGAAACTGACAGACAGCGAGGTATTCGGCTTCTCTCAGGTCAACTCCGAGCACTGCCGCCACAAGATCTTTAACGGCACTTTCATCGTCGACGGTGTGGAGCAAGAGTCGACTCTTTTCAGCCTTATCAGACGGACTACGGAAACAAATATCAACCACGTGGTCTCAGCCTATAAGGATAACTGCGCTTTTCTCAGGGGGCCTGTGGTTGAGCAGTTTGCACCCTCCTCACAGGACAAACCTGATTTTTTTGAAGTCAAACCTTTTCAGTCGGTACTTTCGCTGAAAGCCGAAACCCATAATTTCCCTACTACCGTCGAGCCTTTCAACGGGGCATCAACAGGCACGGGTGGTGAGATCCGCGACCGTATTGCAGGAGGTAAAGGAGCAATGCCCATAGCAGGCACAGCCGTTTATATGACCTCATATCCGAGAAGTGACGGAGCCAGGGAGTGGGAGAAACAAACACCCGAACGCCATTGGCTCTATCAAACCCCGGAAGACATACTAATCAAGGCCTCCAACGGGGCCAGCGACTTCGGGAACAAGTTCGGACAGCCTCTCATATGCGGATCTGTCCTCACCTTCGAGCATTTTGAAGAATTGAAGCGGTACGGCTTCGACAAGGTAATAATGCTGGCGGGAGGCATCGGCATCGGTAAAAATAAAGACAGCTTGAAAGACATTCCTGAAAAGGGTGATGTCATAGTACTGCTCGGCGGCGACAACTACCGCATCGGGATGGGCGGCGGCGCCGTGTCTTCAGTTGACACCGGAGCCTATGACAGCACCATCGAGCTTAATGCTGTTCAGCGTGCCAATCCCGAAATGCAGAAACGGGTCTATAACGCTCTCAGGGCCATGGCGGAGAGTGACTGCAACCCGGTTGTGTCACTCCATGACCACGGCGCCGGCGGCCATCTGAACTGCCTCTCCGAACTGGTAGAGGAGACAGGAGGCAGAATAGATATCAGCAGGCTTCCTGTTGGTGATCCCACCCTCTCGGCAAAAGAGCTCGTTGGCAACGAATCACAGGAACGAATGGGACTTGTGATGAAGAAAAAGGACGTTGACTCGCTGACCGCAGTGGCACACCGGGAACGCGCTCCCATATATATAATCGGGGAAGTCACGGGCGACAGTCAGTTTACATTTTACAATTCCCTCAACGGGGAGAAGCCCATTGACCTGAAGCTTCACGATTTCTTCGGCAAGCCGCCGCGGACTGTAATGCAGGACAGCACTTCAGTTGCGAATTTCCTCGATCCGGTTTATGATGCAAATGATCCTGAGAGATATCTGGGAGCTGTCTTACAGCTTGAAGAGGTTGCCTGCAAGGACTGGCTCACAAACAAGGTGGACAGGTCGGTCACCGGCCGGATTGCCAAACAGCAGTGCGCCGGCGAGCTGCAGCTGCCACTGAACAACCTGGGGGCCATCGCACTCGATTACAGGGGTCGTTGCGGCATGGCCACCGCCCTGGGGCACGCACCTGTTGCCGGACTCATCAGTCCGTCGGCAGGATCAGTACTCTCCATTGCCGAAGCGCTTACGAATATCATCTGGGCACCGCTGCCTGACGGACTGAGAAGTGTCTCGCTCTCAGCCAACTGGATGTGGCCATGCCGCAACAGCGGCGAAGATGCCCGGCTCTATGAAGCGGTAAAGGCTGCCAGCGACTTTGCCCTGGCCCTGGGAATTAATATCCCGACCGGCAAGGACAGCCTCTCTATGACACAGAAATATCCTGACGGAGTGGTCTTTTCCCCGGGCACGGTGATAGTCACTTCGGCGGCAGAAGTCACCGATGTAAGAGCTATTGTCGAACCGGTGTTGAAAAATGATGACGCTACTTCGCTCTTTTATATCGACCTCAGCCGGATGAAACCTGAGACAGGCGGAAGTGCACTCGGGCAATCACTTAATGCAATAGGGACAACCGCCCCTTCCGTTGCTGACCCGGCCTATTTTGCCGCCGGGTTTGAGACTGTTCAGGAGATGATAAAAAGCAAAATGATCCTTGCCGGACATGATATTTCTGCCGGCGGACTGGTCACGACGCTCCTTGAAATGTGCTTCGCAAACCGCAACGGAGGCCTGGCAATCAATCTGAGCGAACTTGACGAAAGGGACACCGTCAGGTTGCTCTTCAGCCAGAATCCCGGCGTGATCATCCAGGTAAGAGACGGGGCAGAGACGGAAGAGATGCTTCTGAGCCGTGGAATAACAGGTTATTCGATCGGCCACCCGGTGGCTGAGCGCAGGATATTCATCACTAACGGCGATGCCCGGTTTGACCTCGATATAGACCGTTACAGAACACTGTGGTATAAAAGCTCTTACCTGCTTGACCGCAGGCAAAGCGGACTGAAACTTGCCACCGAACGTTTTGAAAATCACGGTGCCAAAGCCCTCAAATTCAACATTGGCGATTTCAAAGGCTCATTCAAATCGCTGGGAATCACTCCTGACCGGAAGAAGGTCACAGGAGTCAGGGCCGCAATAATCAGGGAAAAGGGTGTTAACGGCGACCGCGAGATGGCATATGCCTTATGGCTTGCAGGATTTGATGTCAAGGATGTGCATATGACTGACCTGATCAGCGGCCGTGAGACACTGGAGAAGATAAGCATGATAGTTTTTGTCGGAGGGTTTTCAAACTCTGACGTCCTGGGTTCCGCCAAAGGATGGGCCGGAGCCTTCAGGTACAATGAGAAAGCCCGTAAAGCACTTGAAAACTTCTACAAACGTGATGACACACTCTCACTAGGGGTTTGCAACGGCTGCCAGTTAATGGCTGAACTGGGACTTATAATGCCTGAGCACCGGGAAATGCCCAGGCTTGAGCATAACGCTTCCGGCAAGTTCGAGTCTGACTTTCTGGGAGTGAAGGTAATGCCCAACAGATCGGTGATGCTTTCAGACCTGTCAGGCATGGAACTGGGTATCTGGGTCGCTCACGGTGAAGGCAGGTTCGTCTTCCCCTACCCTGAAGATAAATATAACGTAGCACTGAAATACAGCAGTAGTATCTATCCTGCCAACCCGAACGGATCAATGTACGATATTGCCGGTATTTGCTCGTCTGACGGCAGGCACCTTGTCATGATGCCGCATCTTGAGAGGGCGTTTTTCCCATGGCAGTGCGCGTGGTACCCTTCAGAAAAGCTTCAAAATGATGTTACACCCTGGATGAAGGCATTCGTGAACGCCCGCAAATGGGTGGAGGGTAAAAGTATCAGTTAACCTTCGGCTTAAATATCAGTGAATTGATAAGCGTATGCTCATCAATGTTCACTTTGGCTGCGTCTGAAGAGTGCGGTAAAACCCTGTCGCTGATAACCTGAATCTGGTATTCACCGGCCTCGCTGAAAAAGACCGAACCCATGTGGGAGTCAGCCCTGAACCAGGGAGACCTGACATTTTTATCATCTGTTACAATCTCATCACCCACCGGCACTTTTTCAATCCTGGTATCACCTGCCGTGATTGTCACATTATCTGCATACAGCAGGTTGGAAGTATCAGATGTAATGCTTGACAACCACACGTCATACCTTCCCGGTTTATCAACTTTAAAACTCCATTCTGCAGTATTGTACTCCGGATTCGAATCAACCTGCATCAGATCTGCATTTTCAATCAGCAGCGTAACGCCACCGTCATGGCCTGGTATTCTGTCAATCTTTCCAACGGGCTTTGAGCCGTCGGTTCCCTTATTGTCCTTACACGATACTATTATAAATATGATGACAAGGACAATTCCTCCTGTCTTTCTAAGCAATTCTCTCATTTTTTCGGATGAATTATTAGAAATGAATAACGTCAAAAACCGTTCCATAGTATTCTGGAAGTCTTTGATGGCTGCAAACAAAATTCAAAAAGGAATGACTCAAACGCCTAACCTGCTCTTTATTCAATCTTTAAATAGTAGTTTTCAACTGTTGTCAACGCGGTGAAGCACTTTCTTCCTGGTGCTCCTGGCCGTTTTTTTGAACTCCGGCAATGCCTCGGCCACGAGTTCGGCAATATCAGTCACCCTTGTTTCCGTTGCCGGACTGAAGGTTTTCCTGCAAAGCGGACAGGCAGTAATGAGTGCGTCAGGAGCACCCGAGGTAAGTATCTTTGCTGCATCCTTCGCAATCAGCATTCGCTTCTCCGACGCGATGTGCATATTAGCGAGGCTTCCGCCGCAACAGAGAGACATTGACTCTTCCTGACGGGCAGGCTGTAGATCAGCCACATAGCTGATCACCGCCCTGGGCTCCTCATAGACTCCGGACCCTCTGCCGAGATCGCAGGGGTCATGATAGACAACTTTCTTATGCAGGTACCCGGGCCTGAGAGACCCCTCTTCTATGAGCAGATTGATGAATTCTGAGTGATGCATTACCGCGGCATCAAGATAATAGCTTTCTTTAAAGACCTTGTAACATATGGGGCAGGAGGTTACAAGTATCTTTGCACCTGATTTCCAGATTATATCAGAATTGTGATTGATGAGTTCTCTCGCCTCCTTGTCTCTTCCTGCCAGCATAAGCGGCCTCCCGCAGCATACCCCTCCGGATTCATCCATAAAGTGCCATCTTACTCCGGCGCTCTCCATTATCTTCTTCATAGCCTCTATGACAGAGGGTGTAAGATGTGTCATGCACCCGGCGAAGAACAGTATGTCAGCCTTCACGGGGTCCGGCTTCCTAAGGTAACCGTATGAATGAGTTGGTTCTTTCTCCGCAACAGCCACAGTCTTTTTGAGTGTATACCTGTCAAGGAACTTCAACGGCTCAGCTGACCGTCTTTCCTGACGCCTCTGGATCAGGCGAAGTGGCCCCAGCTCAATTCCCACCGGGCACACTTCCTCGCAACGGCCGCACATGAGACAGTTCATTGTAATGTCAGTGATGTCCCTGCCGTCACGCAGTCCCTTGATGAAGTAGGTAGACTGTATATCGTTTATCCCTGCAGCATAGCTCATCTGGCAGGTGCCGATACAGATGCCGCATGACGAGCATGCATGTACCTGCACTTCGGCATAAGAGGAAGTCCTGTCTCCTGTTTTGATTCCTGAGTTACGCATAAAGATCAGGAACAGTTCGACGGGTATGTGAAAATAGCGTGAAGCCGGGAGGAGAAAGAAAAAAGTACCCAGGGAAAGCGAGTAGAGCCACCAGAAATAAGGTGCCGTCTCAGCTGCCGGGAGAAATGATGCGAGTGCAGCGCCTAAATTACCTGTCAGGAAACTTCCTGTCCCGTGGGCCCCGCAGGTGAAACTCTCAGCCAGAAGTCTGGAGGGAAATATGAGCCAAAGGCTGATGAGTGCGATGCGGTCCGTCCAGGTATGCCTGGTACGTTTTTTCATCCCCACGGTCTTCGGAATGAACCGCTTGACAATAGCAATCAGCAATCCCGAAAGGATAAATGCGAGGAGGAAATCCATCCATATACCGTAGATCTTTGCGAAACCTGCCTCACCGTGTTCAGGATTAAAAAACCGGAAAAAGATGGCTTGGTCCGGCGGGTTAAGGTGCTTCTCACCGAAGAAGTCAGCCTCTATGGTGCCGAAAACGATAAGCAGGAACCAGCCGAAGGCGAGGCTCATGTGCATATAGCCAAGGACAGGGTTATCCTTGAAAATCCGTCTGTGAAGCAGGCTCTCGTTGAAAATCTCTTTAATGCTCTCCATAAAGGGTCTTCCGAAGAAACCTCTCTGAAGACGTAGCTTGTCAGGCCGCGACAGGTCGCGAAACCATATCACGCTCCTGATTACGCTGTAGATCAGGATGAAATACAGCCCCAGGTTGAACGGCAGTAAGAACAGCTCAGAGTTCATTCCTGTCGTATTTCATTATTGCTTCGGCTGCAAGTGCCGCCACATTGCGGGTATTCACACCGCGCGGACAAATAAGCTGGCATTTACCGCATAGCATGCACCGTGATACTTCCTCGCGCAGAGGTGCTATTTCACCGCGCCGGATGAGCGTGGTCATCCTCCTGAGATTGAAAGAGGCGTGCTGTCCCGCGGTGCAGGTTGCAGTGCACCCCCCACAGGCAAAGCAAAGCCTGAAGCTCGGCTCTCTCTCGGTAATATACTGTCTGACCTTCCTGTCCGAAGTGTCATAGTCTATGAGCCTGCTCTTGTTTATATGGAACCCGAATCTGTCCATTCTCAACGGATCACTTTGAGGAGAGGTATTTCACGGCTTCGACGGCTGCCGCCCTGGCATGGGAAATTGTATCGGTGATATTCATCGGGGCAGTGCAGGTGCCGGCATAGAATACGCCCTTCATCCTGCTCATGTTGCTGCCGTAGTGATGATCTGTGCTCTCCAGAAACCTGTTGATCCCTGTGGCTAAACCCGATGCCTCTGCCAGCTTTGTGCCGGCCTTCGACATTTCCATGCCAGTCATCAGAACGAGAAGGTCGACTTCCATCTTCAGAGGTCTCCCTGCAAGTGTATCCTCCACTTTCAGAGCCACTCTCTTCTTCATAGTTCCGGAAGCTTCCGAGACCTTTCCCCTGATATAGTTCACATTGTATTTCTCCTGTGACTCACGGTAAAGCTCCTCGTAAAACGGACCGAACATGCGCATATCCATATAAAAACAAAACACTTCGCACCCGGGCAGCTTCTCTCTCACTTCTATAGCCTGCTTAACGGCAGTGACGCAGCACACCTTCGAACAGTGTTCGTTGCATACTTTCTCGTCACGTGAGCCCACACAGTGGACAAAACCGATGCGGTCAGGGACCCTGCCGTCAGATGTGAGGAGCCTGTCGTCACTGAACATCTGTTCGAGGTCGGCGGAGGTTATGACATTGTCATAGATTCCGTAACCGTACTCTTCCTTGCGCCGTGCGTCGAAGAGATCGAAGCCTGTTGCCACAATGACGGCATCGGCTTTCATCGTTGTGCCGCCTGAAATCAAGACAGTAAGACCGCCGCCGTACCGCTCGATCTTCTCCACTGAAGTCCCGGCGATGAATCTGATATTTTCGTTTTCGATCCGTTTTTCAAGGTACCCTGTAACCTCACCGGCAGGCCTTCTGTCAGGGAAGAGGGCATGCCACTTTGAAACATGTCCGCCCGGATTTCCCTCCTTCTCCAAAATACTGACCGAGTGACCCAAATCGGCAAGGACTCCCGCCGCCTCGATCCCCGCGACGCCGCCGCCGGCAATGATTACATGCTTTGACATCACGATCATGAATTGATAAGATTGGCAGGTTCCGGCAACATGCTGCCGTCCTTTGCCAGGAATCTCTTTTCAGGATCGGCCTTGATGCCCATTTTACGCAGCAGGGGGAGAGCCTGAACATTATGGAACTGTAACCCTGTGATCCATGGATCATAACCAAGGACCAGGGCAGCCATCTCCTCATATGTCAGAACCGGGATGCCTGCATTGTAACCTCCGTATGTCACATCGTCAATCTCTTTTATGGTATACTGCCACCGGTCCATGAACATAGCGCAACCAGGGCAGTTAGCTACTATCATATCTGGTTTGTAGGGCTCCATTGATTCGAATTTCTTGCGCGAAGCCGAAATGGAGTAGCCCCTGTTTGCCTGCACCAGATACTGTCTGAAACCGAAGCCGCAGCAATGGCGTCGCTCTGGATAGTCGATGACATCGCCTCCCCATGACTCGATCATCCCTACAAGCACGTGCGGGAATTCCGCTCCGCCGATCCCGTGTTTGGGGAACATTTTGGCATAATGACAGCCTATATGCTCCACCACTTTCAAAGGTTTGCCGGTGGTAATATCACAGAGTTGATACTTCGCCTTGCGGGCTATTTCATCCCTGAATTTGTAAATAACATCGCTTGCATGAGCTATTGATTCCGGTAGGTCAAACTGACGGCCGGTTGCTTTAAACAGGTTCTCCCGGGTTTTTGCCAGCAGCTCCGGAAAATGCTTCCATGTCTCAAGTATCTCGGTATAAATGCCGAAGGAGGTGACACAGGAGATAGCGATATTCTTGTATCCTGCCTCGGTGGCAAGCGCAAAATGGCGGGCGACAACCGTGGAAATCGTCTCAAAAGGCACAATGTCACCGTGATAACCTATGCCGGTACAGGTTGTATGTCTTGGGTCCTCGAAAATATCCTTGCCGAGGTCATCGCGCATGATCTTCAGAAATATCTGCTCAGAGCCGGCAAAGAATGTCTGCCTGATACATGACCTGACATAAAAGAAATGATCATCGGGGATATTCTTCTGGTATTCAGCCCAGATCCTCTTTTTACCTTCCAGTTGCATGTCCTTTACTTATAACTTCCTCAATTTCAATCTGGTGCTTACCGCTGTCAGCAGTAACTACATGCCGGAAATATTCAAAATCCCGGCCTTCCCTTTTAAACTCCAGATTCATTTCCGCGGCCTTCAGTTCGGAAGCCTCCTCTATGGCGTCATAGAGATCCTGGCCGCCGGTCACTTCGAAAATATTCTTCAGTTCCTGCAATACGTCGTCGCTAATTTTGCGCGTCGGGCCTTCTTTACCGTTAAGTTCACCCCCGACGCGTGCGAGTGAGTCATCCATGTGATTAAAATAGTGTTCCCATGCCGGGCCCTGTTCAGGGTGAGAGTTCGGGTCCACATCATATGATACCACGCAGTATCCGTGTTTCAGAATGTTGTCACCTACGGTCCGTTTGATGGCAAACTGCTGCCTCCCCTTTTCTGAATCTGTAAAGTAGCCGAGCTCCTGCGAGACTTTGCGCAGTGCCATGATGACCATACCGGGGGTGTTGCCGCGCGGGCAGCGGGTCTTGCAGCTCATGCACTGACCGCAGTACCAGATTGTTTCGCTTTTCAGGAGTTGCAGGATTGTGTCGTTGTTTCTGGTCTGTACAAGATCCACTACCCTCCTGGGGTCATAGTTGTAGTACTCCGCTGCCGGGCATATGCCAGTACAAACACCGCAGTTCATACAGGCATTGAGACCCTCCTCAAACCTTACGTCCTTCATTAACCTTGTATAGAGATCTTCCATTCTTCTTCCTTTTATCCGGAAGTTCAAAATTATCCTTTGTCCGTCAGAACCGGAGCAGGATTAAAGCCTATTTTGGAAGGGGTATTTATACCTATTCAGGCAGTAGACAATAGAGGTGCGAGGGTAAAGAAATTATCCGGTGGTCCGCCAGCAGGCAGACAATTTTAGGGAGGAGGCAGACTGTGGGGAGAACTAATCTCATTATTTTGAGGCTTGTTGCATGATGCAACCAGGGCGATGACAGCAATGAGCAGAATAATATTTTTCATGAGACCCTCGGTTAACAAGTTATTGTTAAATTTATGTGTTTTGAAAAGGATAAGCCATCTTTAATTTCCCGGTTTATTGAATTTACAGTTGCAAATTCCTGATTTATGAAAGCCTCCAGACCGTTTAAGTACATCCTCATTTCCGCATTAGTCACGCTGCTTCTGAGTTCCTGCACCCGTGACAAAGTTGTTTCCTTCCGTTCCCTGCTGGTGGAAATAACGGACACTGAAGCAATCACCCGCTTTCCAGATCCCTCTTACAGGCTTATCCAGCAGAGCTCCTATGACCGGAGAACCGTTTCACCCGACAGTACCGGATGGTTTGCAAACAATGATTATACTCATTTTATCCGCGAAGAGGAGAATGAAGGCCGGCGTGAATTCGTGATGTTCGAGGCTGAAGAACCCGGGGCGATTGTAAGGTGGTGGATGACATTCGGGAATCAGGAGGCACTGGATTCATACATCAGGGTGTATCTTGACGGCAATCCGGTTCCGGTACTGGAGGGAATGGCTCCTGCACTTGTCGGGGGCGGACTTCTTGCTCCCGCGCCGCTGAGCGCTGCTGTCTCACCCCTGACTGAACCGCAGCGTCAGGGATACAATCTCTACCTCCCGATCCCTTTCTCAAAGAGCTGTAAGATCACACTGACAAACAGTTCGGTGGTTATAACTCCGGAAAGGCGTACCCCGTCAATATATTACAATATCTGCTCAAGATTGTATGAAAAGGGCGCCAGGGTGATCTCCTTTACCCGGGAAATGCTTCTGGCTGACAGCCTGGCAATAGCTGAGTGCTGCAATGTGCTGAAAGGAATAACAGCGCCGGATGCCAGAGGTGAGTCTGTCAGTTCTTCTGAAGGACGGTACCCTCCGGGGACGGCCTGCACACTTGTTTTCGATGAAAATAACAAAGCGCTTGAGAGCCTTGCTCTGCGCCTTGAAGCCGCTGATACCGCTTCCGCACTTCGCAACACACGCGTCATAATAACATTCGACGGTATCGAAAACGTGAATGTCCCTGCCGGCAATTTCTTCGGAACGGGTTATTCTGTTAATCCTTACCGGACACTCTTCAGCAGCACTGACAGCACCGGGAAAATGACTTTCAGCCGGCGCATGCCTTTCCGTGAAGAATGCACTGTCTCTGTCGTTAACGAAAGCAGTGATACAGTCGGGATTGAGTTGGTGGCTGCCACTGTCCCTTATCGCTGGGACAAACATTCAATGTATTTCGGGGCATCATGGAATGAGTACTCCGGTATAGAGACTGCAGGATCCGAAAATACCGGCGGCACCGGCAGGCACATCGACCTGGCTATTACCGGCCTTGAGGGAAAGGGCGTTTATGCGGGAGATGCGGTCACGGTATTCAATACCGCTGATGCCTGGTGGGGTGAAGGCGATGAGAAAATATATGTTGACAATGAGACTTTTCCTTCCTCCATAGGAACAGGCACTGAAGACTATTACGGCTATGCGTGGTGCCGGCCCGAACCCTTCTCCCATCCCTTTATCTCACAGCCTGCCGGAGAAGGCAATTTCTATCCCGGAATGACGGTAAACATGAGATACAGGGCTCTTGATGCCATTCCGTTTGAAAACGCCATCAGGGCTGACATCGAGCTGTGGCACTGGGTCAAAACAAAAATCGACTACAGTCTTACTGCTTATTATTATGTTTTCCCGGGATATGTTACTGTACCTCCCCGGACTCCAAAGTCAGTTCAGAAACCGTAGCATATCTCCAAGCCTTCAGAAAGATCCGGAGGACAAACATCGCCTGCGCTAAAATAAAGAACAGAGATATCATCAACCCCTTTTCAGGCATTGCGACGGCAGTGAATGTAAACATCAGACCAAGGAAAACCAGGTTCACAATAAAAACAATGAGCACCGCAAGGTAGGAGACTCCGAAGTTTTTCCGCAGCGAGGAGAAGCCTGCACCCAGGGCTTTGAACACCCTGCGGATGCCGGTTGTTGCCACCCAGACACGTGCACGGTCAGCAACCAGGAACCAAAGAGGTAATCCCAGTAACCATACTACTGTCATTATCTTTGAAACGACAAGTACCGTAAAGGGATCCTTTGCAGCAGTTCCGGTAATCCCGGCCGGAATGCCAATGATGACAAGGGTCCAGGCAAGGATCAAAAGAAGCATAATAACCCCTATCCCCAGAAAAGTAATAAAATGATGTGCCGATGATTTTAAAAATGCTGAAACCTTGAAGCTGCCGTAAGCAGTGGTATAACAGACAAAAAGCCCTCCCGCAAAAAATGTATACAGCAGGAACCCGGCTATCAGGAGCAGAAAACCGCCGTAGGTAGCTGACCCTAGCAGGTTGCCGAATGCGGGACCCATGTCTCCTGTGAGTCCTGTGTCAAAACCGCCGAGAAGGCCGTCAGTTGCAAAGCTTTTAGTGAAAATCATCTTTAATCCGAGCTTTAGCGGCATTGCTACAAGGAGTATCATTACAAGTGTTATTACCCACATTGTAATCAGAAGCTTATATGAACCGGCTGCCCTGGCAGCGCCTTTTTTCAATACCGAAAAGAGTCTCATCGTCTGAAAATTAAATGGTGATCATTGATATAAGCAACTGAATGATTGTGATATACTTGGTCATCATTCTCCGGGAGGCCGGGAAATTATCTTCTCTGCCCCAGGAATTGTTGATACGGTTTACATCCATATCGATTTTGTTTTCCGGATCAATCACTGCCCTGACAACCTTCCGCGTACCCTCATATTCAAAATCAATGTAACGCGCTTTTCCGTCCCACTGCTCCCTCACCTCGTCGCCGTTGTCAAATCCTACCAGCACCTCAATGGGGAGCATCATATCCCCGATCCTCTCGATTCTAACTTTAGCTTTGTAGAGAGAGTCCGTTTTGCGGTCACTCCTAGCAAAGGCAACCGTGTCGCCCTCGATGATTCCGGTGTAGCCGCTGATCTTGCTGTTTGAAACGTTGATCACTTTGTAGTCGCATATCCCGCTTCCGTAAAGCACCTGGTCAAAATACCAGTCCATATCTTCGCCAAACCTGTCTCCGTGCTCCTTCTTTACCACCTCACTGACGACATTAATAAAATCGCGTCCTGAAGGATGCCTGAAAGCCCAATGCCTGTAATACTCTCTGAACACATCATCCATGGTCTCAGTCCCGATTATCCCCTCAAGTGTATGAAGCCAGGTCGAAGCTTTCATATAGGACATCATAGAGTAGGTCCCGTGCGGATACATCCACGAAGGAAGGTCATTGGTGGCTGCTGCCCTGCTGGGGGATGAGATATAAGATGACCTTCCCAGATCGGTGTCTGAGCTTTTCAGAAACGGAAGGCGTACCATCCCGTATCCGTCACCGTAATAATTATCAACGATCCGCTGTTCCCAGTATGAGTTGACCCCCTCATCAAGCCATGGCTCCTCAAACTCATTGCTGGCAAGGATGCCCATGAAGTATGCGTGCCCGAACTCATGAATTGTCACTGACTCAGGCATCCTGTAAAACGCGGGTACCATTGCGGCTCCGGCGGAGGTGAAAAGTGTTGTGTACTCCATCCCGCCTGCTCCTGCACCTGCTGCCGGGGGATCCACAAACGTCAGGTGCGGCCACGGGTAGGGCCCCACCCTTGAATCAAGGTATTCAAGTGCGAATTTCACAGCCTCCAGCTGTTTGTCCTTGATCCTGAGACCTTTCTGAAAAGTAAGAAAAGTAATGTCAACACCTCTCCACTTGTCCTTCACAATTTTGTAACCCGGCCAGGCTGTCCATGCGAAGTCGACAATATCTTCAGCCCGCCAGACTACTTTCTTCGTGCTGTCGCCGTTGTCAATTTCCTCAATCAGAATTCCCCCTGAACCGGCAACATATTCAGAAGGCATTGTCACGGAGACATTATAGACTGAATGGTTCGAATAAAACTCAGAATTGGGATGGAACTGATGGCAGTTCCACCCGTCAGCTTCGCGTTGCCTCATCCCTGCCGTTTCATACACCCCGAACTTCGGGAACCACTGGGCGACAAAATAATAATCCTCCGCAAAGCCTGTCCTGACTATGGGCGACGGGAGCTTCGATTCAAACTCAATGTTCAGCCTTAATGTGTCACCGGGCGCCACGGGTTTTGCCAGTAGCACCTGCAGCACGGTTTTATCGTAAACGTTTCCGTCATCAGGAGATATGTATTTCATTTTACCCGACAGGTCATTCCCCTCCCCGTCTGTTAAAGACCTGATCTTCACCCATCCCCATCCGTCATCACCGGCTGCTATCCAGCGTCCTTCGCCGGCAAAAGATGTTTTTGTGCTGCTGAATGCATTCAGGTACATATGCAGCAAGGCATCAGGAACAGGTGATGCTGAGGTGTTGACCCACCAGGCAAGTATTTTTCCGGAAACAGTGTGATCCTTTGTGTTGAGAGAACCAATTATGTCATAGCCAGTTACTCTCGGACTTAACGGAGTCTGAAATATGACCTGCCCATTTGTATAAATACACAGGGGTAGTATCAGAAACAGGATTGATAGTCTTTTCATATTCCTTAATCAATGAAAGAAAGGGTTAAAGTTAAGGCAAAAAATAAGGAAAAATTGTACTTTTGCACATATTTCATTTTTTGTGCAATGGCAAAGAAAAGTACAAGGGACCTGATTCTCGAAGTTGCGGCAAAGCTTTTTGCCACAGCAGGATTCAGGCGTACTACGATGGAGATCATCGCGGCAGCTGCCGGCCGGGGCAGACGCACCGTCTATATGTATTTCGAAAACAAGGCCGAGATATACAATGCGGTGGTTGACAGGGAAATAGCGCTGATCACATCCCCTCTGAAAGATATTGTCTCATCGGGAATTACACCGGAGAAGACAGTCAGGGATTATGCCAGAATGCGACTTGAAGGGATTAAAAGCCTTCTGGACCGCAATCCGCTACTGATGAAGGATTTTTCGCAGAGCCATAACA